>NZ_AP025017.1:634192-1268385 GCF_019974135.1 Actinomyces capricornis | reverse complement strand
GGCTGGCGGCGATGTTGTCCTCCGAGGCGCTCAGGAGGTTGGGGTCGGTGTAGGCCACCAGGGTGGAGACCACGGCGATGGCGCCGATGTAGAACAGCATGATGCGCACGAACACCGAGTTGATCGCCCGGGGCATGGTCTTGCGCGGGTTCTCCGCCTCCCCGGCGGCCACCGCGGCGGACTCCACGCCGATGAAGGAGAAGCCCGCGGCCATGAGCACCGAGAAGGTGCCGGCAGCGCCGTCCACGAAGGGGGCCTCACCCCGGGTCCAGTTGGAGTAGCCGACCTCGTGGCCCCCGATGATGCCCACGATCATCGCCACCCCCACGATGAGGAAGACGATGATGGTGATGACCTTGATCCCGGCGAACCAGAACTCCGACTCCCCGAAGATGCGTGCGGAGAAGAGGTTGAGGACCAGGATGATGCTCAGGAACAGCGTGCTCCACAGCCAGGAGGGCGAGTCGGGGAACCAGTACTTCATGATGATGGCGCTGGCGACGAGCTCGACGGCGATCGTCATGGCGCAGGAGTACCAGTACATCCAGCCCACGGTGAAGCCCAGGGCCGGCTCCACGTAGGAGCCCGCATAGGTCTCGAAGGCCCCCGCCACGGGCCGGTGGGTGACCATCTCGCCCAGGGCGCCCATCATGAAGAAGATGGCCACGCCGATGATCCCGTAGGACAGGACCGCCCCTCCGGGGCCCGCCGCGGAGATGGACTGGCCCGTGCCCACGAACAGGCCCGTGCCGATCGCACCGCCGATGGCGATGAGGTTGACGTGGCGGATCTTGAGGTTGCGGTGCAGGGAGCTGGACTCCTGGGAGGCGCTGGTGGGGCCCGAGCCCGCGGCGCCGTGGTCAGAGGCGGTGGGGGTCGGCGTATTCATAGAGCCTCCTCATCGAGTACATCAGGTATCATCCAAGGATGCAGTGGCCTGCATGAGGATTCATACCAGGTGAGTTTTCTACCACACCCGGCCTGGTACCGCGAAGGCCATGAGGAGCCCAACGGAAAGGAAGAGGTCTCGATGGCGAGCTTTGAGAGGAAGAAGGCGCTGGTGCGCAGGCCCGGCCCGCGGCTGGCGGAGGGCCTGGTCACTCATATCGAGCGCACGGAGGTGGACCTGGAGCTGGCCCAGCGCCAGTGGCAGGGGTATGTCGATGCCCTCCATGAGGCGGGCTGGGAGACCATCGAGGTCGAGCCGGCCCCCGACTGCCCCGATGCGGTGTTCGTTGAGGACGCCGTCGTGGTCTACGGGGGCACCGCCGTCGTCACCCGCCCGGGGGCCGACGAGCGCAAGCCCGAGGTGGAGGCCGCCGAGGAGGCCGTGCGCGCCCAGGGCTACACGGTCAAGCGCATCGAGGCGCCCGGGACGCTCGACGGCGGGGATGTGCTGAAGTTCGGCGGCACCGTGTGGGTGGGCCAGGGCGGGCGCACCAATGCTGAGGGGGTGCGCCAGCTCGCCGAGCACCTGGCCGCCGAGGGCGCCCGGACGGTGGGGGTGCCGCTGACCAAGGTGCTCCACCTGAAGTCGGCGGTCACCGCCCTGCCCGACGGCACGGTCATCGGCTACGAGCCCCTCGTGGACGACCCGGGCGTGTGGGAGCGCTTCCTGGCCGTTCCCGAGGAGTCGGGGGCGCATGTGGTGCTGCTGGGCGGGGATCGCATCCTCATGGCCGCCGACGCGCCGCAATCGGCCCAGCTCTTCCGGGACCGGGGCTACGAAGTCACCGAGGTCGACATCTCCGAGTTCGAGAAGCTCGAGGGCTGCGTGACCTGCCTGTCGGTGCGCCTGCGCGGCTGAGCGGGGCTCGGGCAGGGGCGCTCTGGGGTCAACCGGGCGGGGCTGGGGGCGCGAGGGGCGGTCGCACCTGGAGGGTGCGCAGGCGCAGGCTCCCCAGTCCGGTGCCGAGCGCAAGAAGGACGACGGCGAAGGCGGCCCCGTGCGCCATGCCCTCGTGCAGGTGCTCCGCCCCCGTTGCGCTGCCCAGGGGGTCGACGATGACGGTGGCCAGCTCCCGTGTCGACCACAGCGGCAGTACCCGCGTCCAGGACTCGGCGGGATCCACGAGGACCTGAACCGCCATGATCGCCAGGAGCAGGAGCGCCCCCTCCAGGTCCCGAGGAACGAGTGCGGCTGCTAAGGAGCCCAGTGGGACAGCCACCGTCGTCGTGAGCAGCAGCATGATGGGGACCAGGGTCGGGCGCTCCAACTGGCCGCCGATGGTGAGGTGCACCATGGCGCTGTAGGGCACGGCCACTGCCCAGCCCAGGGCCAGGACGGCTAGGTGGCGGCCTGCGTGGATCGACGTCGGGCTGGCGCCGGCAACCACCAGGCGCCGGTCGATCTGCCGTGAGGAGACCTGGGTGAAGAGCGCCAGGGTGGCCACTGCCCAGCCCAGCCCCATGGACAGCAGTCGAAGCGCCGTCCAGTGCGTCTCCAAGCGCACGAGGAAGAAGGCCAGGGGGAGGATGAGGGTCAGGGCGAGTGCTCCTCGGCGCCGGGACAGCTCCCGAAGCGTGACGCGGGCGACGAGCAGGGTTATGCCGCTCATCGGGCGGCCTCCTCCGGTGCGGGCAGCTCGACGACGCGATCCACCCGGTCGATCTCGTGCAGCAGGTGGGTGACTATGAGGATCCCGGCGCTGGGGCGCCAGGACTCGATGAGCTCCCACAACTCCTCGTGGGCCAGGGCGTCGAAACCCTGATAGGGCTCGTCCAGGAGCAGCAGATCGGGGGAGTCGAGCTGGGCCAGGGACAGGTTGAGCTTCTGCCGGGTGCCTCCCGACAGCGCCTCCACCGTGTGCGAGCCCTTCGCCCGCCACCCCAGGAGCGACAGGAGGCGGTGGCCGGTTGCCGTCGCGCGGCTGGGTGAGATGCCGCGGGCGGCTCCCACGAGCCGCAGGTGCTCGTCCACAGTCAGCAGCGGGGCCAGGGCCTCGAGCTGTGGGGCGTAGCCGAAGTGCCCCGTGCGCTCCACGCGCCCTCCGCTGGGGGCCACCAGGCCGGCGCACACCTGCATGAGGGTGCTCTTCCCAGCGCCGTTGGCACCGACGACGGCGACCACCTCGCCACGGCGCACCTCCAGGTCCACGCCATGCAGGACGGGGCGCCGTCCGCGCCTGGCATGCAGCCCGCTCAGGCGCAGCACGACCTCGCCCGGCGGGCGGGCGCACTCGGCGCTGGTCATGGCCCGGGCGGTGCGCGCGGGTGCTGCGCTGCGCAGGGCGCAGGCGAGCTCGCGGGCGTAGAGAGTGGCGGGCCCGTACATGGCCGCGGGCGCCAGGCCTGCGGCGTCGGCCTCTGCTCGGGTGTCCTTCAGGATCCGCTGACGTTCGTGGTCGGCGGTGCCCTGGGCGCTCAACTCCGAGGAGAAGGTGGTGTACCAGGATGAATGGGGTGCGGTGCCGGTCATGAGGGGGCCTCCTGGCGTGCGTGCTGGCCCTCGATGATGGCTCCCGCAGTGGTGGCGAAGGAGCGCCATTCCTGGCGGCGTGCCGTCAACTCGACGGCGCCCTCAGGGGTCAGTTCGAAGTACTTGCGTGCGGGACCGGAGGTGGAGGGCTTTCGGAAGGCGGTGACCAGGCCCCGCTTCTCCAGGCGCAGCAGGGCTGGGTAGAGGGTGCCGCCGGGGATGGGGCCCAGGCCTGCGGCCTCCAGGCGCTGGGCCAGGGAGAGTCCGTAGTCGGGCTGCCCCTCCAGAAGGGACAGGAGGCAGGGCTCCAGGAATCCGTGGAGGAGGCGGGCGGCTGGGGCGTTCACGGTATATAGCCTACCTGGTTACTAGAGGGGCTGACAACCGGTTCCGCTGTTCCTCAGTCGTCGAGCGGGGCGTGTCCCTCCGATGCGGTGGCACCGCTGGCATCGGAGGGACACGCCCCGCTCGACGGGAACGCGGTATGCGCCCCTCAGGCGCGGTAGCCGCCCTGGTAGACGTAGGGGAAGGGGATGTTGCCGCGCAGGCCGTGCTCGATGGAGGAGGCCACGACCTCCTTGGCCTTCACGGCGGCCTCCAGGGGCGTGGCGCCCTTGGCGAGCTCGGCGGTCACGGCGGCGGCCAGGGTGCAGCCCGCCCCGTGGACGCGCTCCTCGCCCACGGCCGGCACCTCCAGGACCTCCAGGGCGGCGCCGTCGTAGAAGACATCGAGGGCGGTGCCCGTGCCCAGGCTCGGCCCGGCCTTGGCCAGGACGTTGGGGACGCCCTGGTCGTGGATGCGCTTGGCGGCGTCCTTGAGCTGGTCCACCGTGGTGATCTCCTCCATGCCCGCCAGCGTGGCCGCCTCGAAGAGGTTGGGGGTGGTCATGGTGGCACGGGGCAGGATCCGCGAGCGCAGGGCGTTGTCCACCTCCATGGCGCCGGCGAACTCCTGGCCCTTGCAGATGAGCACCGGGTCGAGGACCACGATGGGGAAGCCCTGCTCCTCCAGGGCCGCCTCCACCACCTCGATTGTGGCGGCGGTGCCGAGCATGCCGATCTTGACGGCGTCGATCCTGGTGTGGACGGCTGCGGCCGCCTCGATCTGGTCGGCGATGACCTGGGGGTCGACGGGCACGAAGCGGTGGTCCCAGCTGTTCTTGGGGTCCATGGACACGATGCAGGTCAGGGTCGTGCACCCGAAGACGCCGAGCTGGTGGAAGGTCTTGAGATCGGTCTGGGCGCCGGCGCCGCCGGAGGCCTCGGAGCCCGCAATGGCCAGTGCGATGCGTGTCATGCCCCTAGCGTGCACCCGCCCGGGCCCCGCGGCCAACTCCTGCCCGCCATTCTCCCGATCCCTGGTAGGCCTTGCACATCTTCAGGCGCTCGTGGTGCGGTGGCGGGTTCCAGATCCGCGGAATCCTGCGGGTGCGCGGCGGGGCGGGCCGGTGAAGATGTGCAGCCGGTCAGGCGCCGATGCGATCGGGAAGATCGGCGACTGGGTACCAGACGATGCGACGGCCCTGCTTGGCGGAGGTGAGCAGCCCGCGCGCCTCAAGGTCCTGGAGGTCGGTGCGGGCGGTCTGGGTGGACACCCCGTGGGTGCGCTGATGCCCAGCCACCGTCGCCGAGGCCCCGGGATCGCGCAGGAAGGACTCGATGAGGCTGATCTGACGGTGGTTGAGCTCCAGGTCCCGCAGTCGGCGACTCGCCTGCGAGACCTGCCCAGACTTGCGTCTGAGGTATGCGCTGAGCTCATCGATGGACCGGGAGATGATCTCCGCCTGGTAGAGGAAGAAATGGGTGAGGTCTCCTTCGTCGTACTCGGTGTGGAGGAAGGATCGTGCGTACGTCGCCGGAGCCCGCCGCAGCAATCTGGAGATGGAGAGGTACTCGGTGAGGAAGAACCCCTGGCGCAGCATCGACCAGTAGAAGACCGCCCGGGAGGTGCGCCCGTTGCCGTCGGCGAAGTAGTGGTCGTGGCCCATCATGAAGTGGAGTGTGATGGCGCGCAGCAGCGGGGGCATGTACGGCTGCCCACTGCCTGGGGAGTCCGATGAGTTGGCGAATGCGCACAGGATCCTCATGCGCTCGGGCAGCTCCTCGGCGGGTGGCGGCACATGGAGCACCTGCTCACCACGGGAGGTGATCCGGCCCCCGTAGATACGCACGCGGTCCTCTCCAGGGCGCTGGATGCGCCCGGCGTCGTCGGGGTCATCGAGGGTGCCCTGGGTGACCTGGCGATGGATCTGGCAGATGAGCTCCGGCGTCAGGGGGGCGTCGCGCAAGGCGAGAATATTCTGCATCGCCTCGTAGTTGTTGAGGATCATCTGCTCGCTGCGATCGCGGGGGCGGCGGTTCTCGCGCAGCATTCGCTTGGCCTCCACGCGGGAGGTCGAGGCCCCCTCCAGCTGGGAGGAGGTGATGGCCTCCTCGATGAGTGAGGAGATGAGGTAACGGTCGCGACTGGCGGGATTGGCGATGGGCTCAGGCATCTGGATCTGGCCACTGGCACGTGAGGAGGCGTCATCGATAAGCCTGAGAAGGGGGTCGGGGAGGTTGTAGGTCAATGGGGTCCCGTCGCTCAGGGTGAAGGGGGTGGTGCGGGCGGCCTGCATGCGGTGGCCGCGCACGGCCAGCCACCACTCCTGGCGGGTGAAGCCCGCGGGTGGCTCATGGTGGAGGAACCACTCCCAAGGGTGGTAGTTGGGGTCCAAGGAGAGGCGCGGGTCGCTCAGGATCGCCAGGAGGCGGGAGTCCTGGGTCGTGGTGGTGAGGAGCTCGGCGTACGGCTTGGGTGGCGGGACCGGTGTCTTCATCTCAGCCCTCAACTGCTAGTTGCTGCTAATCCAGCCAAGATTAGCAGCAACTAGCAGTTGATGCTGATGCCGGCAGTCTCAGGGGCCCGGGCGGGGGCGCGGGGTGGTTGGTGCTCCGAACTGCTAATCATGGCGAAATTAGCAGTTATTAGCAGTTGGGGTCGGGGGCGGTGCGGCCGCCCGCCGCGGGAGCGCCGTCGTCGGCCCCGGTGCGCGGGCCCGTGTGGCGCCCCGGCAGCCCGGCGCGCTGCGGCACCCCCGGGATACGGCGCCATCGCGCGGCATTCCCGGGACTGCTTCCTTCCGGGCCCCGGACAGGGGAGGATAGAGGTATGAGCGCCGCCACCCTCCTCCCCGAAGCCCTGTACGACCTCGTCTTCCACGCCCTGGACCCGTTGGAGGCCGCCGAGCGCGACGTCTTCCTCACCCGCGTCGAGCGCTGGTACCCCGACCTGCTCGACGGCCTGACCGTCCTGTATGGGGAGGCGGGGGCGGAGACCGCCATGACCCTGGTGGAGCGCGCCGCCCACGCCTACGCCGAGCGCGACGTCGAGCTGCGCCGCCTCGACCTGGCCCGCACCCTCAACCCCGGCTGGGCCCAGGAGCCGGGCCGGATCGGCTACGCCGCCTATACCGAGCGCTTCGCCGGCACCCTGCGCGGCGTGGAGGAGCGCATCGACTACCTGCGCGAGCTGGGCGTCACCTACCTCCACCTCATGCCCCTGCTCACCCCCCGCCCCGGGGACTCCGACGGCGGCTACGCGGTGGCCGACTACCGGAGCGTCCGCGAGGACCTGGGGGACATGGCGGACCTGGAGGCCCTGACCGCCGAGCTGCGGGAGGCCGGCATCTCCCTGGTGGTGGACCTGGTGCTCAACCATGTGGCCGCCGAGCACGAGTGGGCGGTGCGCGCCCGGGCCGGCGAGCAGCGCTACCGCGACTACTTCCTCATCTTCCCCGACCGCACCGAGCCCGACGCCTACGAGCAGACCCTCCCCGAGGTCTTCCCCGACTTCGCCCCGGGCAACTTCACCTGGGACGAGGAGCTGGGCGGCTGGGTGTGGACCACCTTCAACTCCTTCCAGTGGGACATCAACTGGCGCAACCCCCGGGTCATGGAGGAGTACGCCCAGATCGTGCTCGACCTGGCCAACCGCGGGGTGGAGGTGCTGCGCCTGGACGCCATCGCCTTCACCATCAAGCGCCTGGGCACCGACTGCCAGGGGCAGCCCGAGGTCCACGCGATCACCGAGGTGCTGCGCGCCCTGACCCGCATCGCCTGCCCGGCGGTGGACCTCAAGGCCGAGGCGATCGTGGCCCCCACCGAGCTCCTCCAGTACCTGGGGCAGGGCAAGTACACCGGCAAGGTCTCCGACCTGGCCTACCACAACTCCCTCATGGTCCAGATCTGGTCGATGCTGGCCGCCCGAGACACCACCCTGGCGGTCGAGGCCCTCCAGAGCCTGCCGGTGGAGCCGTCGTCGGCCACGTGGATCACCTATCTGCGCTGCCACGACGACATCGGCTGGGCGATCGACGACGGCGATGCGGCCGCCGTCGGCCTCAGCGGCTTCGACCACCGCGCCTTTCTGGCCGACTGGTACCGGGGGCAGTGGCCCTGGAGCGACGCGCGCGGCCTGGTCTTCCAGCACAACCCGGCCACGGGGGACCGCCGCATCGCCGGCACCGCCGCCTCCCTCATCGGCATCGAGGCCGCCGACGAGGCCTGGCAGGGGGTGCCCGACGACGCCCCGGGCTTCCGGGCCGAGGAGCTGTGGACCTGGCGCGAGGAGCGGCTCAACGCCATGCGCATGGCCTACGCCATCATCTACGGCTGGGGCGGCATCCCGGTGCTGTGGAGCGGGGATGAGCTCGCCCAGCCCAATGACCCCAACTGGGACACCGAGCCGGGCCATGAGGCCGACACCCGGTGGGCGGGGCGCCCGCGGCTCGATGAGGCCCGCGCGGCCAACCGCCACGACCGCTCCACCGCCGAGGGCAGGGTCTTCACGGACCTGGCCCATATGGCGCGCGTGCGCGCGGGGCTGCCCCAGCTGGAGGCCAGCATCCGCACCCGGGTGATGGATGTGGATGATCCCGGGGTGCTGGTCACCCACCGCGACCACCCGCGGGGCAGCTTCGTGGGCGTCTACAACGTCACCCCGGAGTGGCGCTCGGTCTCGGCGGCCCGGCTGGCCGAGCTGGGCGTCATGGGCGCCAGCGATGTCCTGACCGACACGGTGCCCTTCGGCTCGGCCTCCCTGGAGGGCGCCGGCGACGGCCGGGTGCCGGTGCCGCCTTACGCGGCCTGGTGGCTGGTGCGCTCCACCGACTGAAGGGTGCGCGGGCGGACTGACTGTCTGGGAACAGGCCCCTGTGAGCGGAGTTGCTCATTGGTCGGGTCGAGCGATACGATCAACTCGCGCAAAACGTTCAACTCGTGCAGAACGTTCAGGGTGTATCAACGGCACGACGTTGTGTGCCGACGCGTTGAAGAGGAGGAATGTCGTGGTTGCGGTGCCTGTCGAGAGTCGGACGTACCTGCCCGAGGAGGTGGTTGCGGGGAGTTTCGCTCAGATCGTGAGCAAGTTGAGTCCCAGTGATGGGCGGGCGGCCACCCCGTGCCTGGTGGTTGACGGTGAGGAGGTGGTACTCAGCCCGGAGGTCGCCGAGGTGCTCCTTCAGGTCGCGGAGGCGATGCGGCAGGGGATGGCGGTGACGGTGGCCCCCCAGGCCATGCGCCTGACCACCCAGGAGGCGGCGGAGCTGCTCGGCATCTCACGATCCACCCTGGTGAGGCTGCTGGATGCCGGGGAGATCCCCTTCGAGAGGGTCCGTCGGCACCGCCGCCTGTATCTCGCGGATGTGCTGGAGTACCAGAGGCGCCAGCGCCGTGACGCCCGAGAGGCCCTCTCGGACATGGTCTCGGACACGCAGGCCATGGGAGACTATGACCTTGACCCCGAAGAGGTGCGTCAAGAGTTGAGGAATGCGCGGGCAGAAGGTTGAATCGTGGCATTCTCTGCGGTCCTCGATGCCTGTGTCCTGGTTCCAAGCGTTCTGCGTGATGTCCTTATCGAACTCGGTGTGATGTCCGTATACAGGCCAGTATGGAGCGGTCGGATCGAGGAGGAGATGGAGAACGCGATCTTCCGGATTCATGCAAGGCACGGTAAGGATGAAGAGGAGTCGCGCTCCTATGTCCTGCGGATGCGAAAGCAGATGAACCGGGCGTTGCCAGATGCTCGGGTCGGCGACTGGGAGGACTTGCTTCCCGCTGTCCCTGGGATGCGGGACCCGAATGACAGGCATGTGGTTGCCACTGCTCTGTCCGGTCGTGCCGATGTGATCGTCACTTTCAACCTCAGGGACTTCGAGGACGGGGCGCTTCCGGGGGGCCTTTTCTCTCAGTCGCCGGATGACTTCCTGCTGGATCTGCTGGATCTACACCCCGACCTGGTGATGGCGGCGCTGAGAGCGGTCTCCTCTCGCAGCGGCCGCAAAGGGCCGAAATGGACGGTCGACGATGTGATCGGTTGTCTCGAGCACGAGGGTCTCAAGGACTTCGCCGCCACCTGCCGTTCCCATGCCGTGCGGTGAGTGGGGGCGAGAGCGAACTGGTGATCCGCGGATGTGGTGCGGTGCCTCGGTGTGGTGCTCGTGGTGCATCATGGGGGGATGACGATTCGCGACATCGCCGTCGAGCCGCCCACGGCCGGATCGGCCACCCCGCCCTCCCGCGAGCCCGACCGCACGGGCCCCGGCGCCGTGAGCAGCGCTGTGGGCATCGCCGTCGAGGCCGAGGAGGCCCTGGTCCCCACCGCCCTGGAGGAGACCACCCCCGCCGCCCTCATGGCCGGGGCGCTCCCCGCCGAGCGCGCTCCCCGCCCCCTGAGCGTCTTCGACCTCATGCGCATCGGCATCGGCCCCTCCTCCTCCCACACCGTGGGCCCCATGCGGGCCAGCCGCGCCTACGCCACCGCGCTGGCCCAGGCCCTGGCCGCCGTCGGCCCCGGCCATGGTGGCGCCACGGCGCCGGCCGTCAGCCGCCTGACTGTCGAGCTCTACGGGTCGCTGGGCGCCACCGGCCGCGGGCACGCCACCGACCGGGCCGTCCTCATGGGGCTGGCGGGCCACGAGCCCGAGAGCGTGCCCGCCGAGGTCTGCGCCTCCCACATGGAGCAGGTCGGGGCGGCCGAGGAGTTGGTGATCCACGGCGTCGGGCCGGTGCCCTTCACCCCCGCCGCCGACATCCACTTCCTGCCCGGCCGGGTCCTGCCCTACCACGTCAACGGCATGACCCTGACCGCCTATCGGCCCGACGGCGGTGAGATCCTGCGCCGCACCTACTACTCCGTGGGCGGCGGCTTCGTCATGGAGGACGTGGGCACCCCCGGCGCCCCCTCGATCCAGGCCCTGTCGTCGGCCTCGACCACCCAGGTGCACGCCACCCCCGCCCCCTACCCCTTCACCACCTCCGCCGCCCTGCTGGAGATCTGCCGGCGCGAGGAGCTGGGGGTGGCCGACGTCGTACTGGCCAATGAGATCTCCGCGCGCCCCCGCCATGAGGTCATCGCCTACCTGGACCGGCTGCGCTCGACCATGCGCGCCTGCATCGAGGCCGGTATCCACGCCGAGGGCACCCTGCCCGGCGGACTGGGGGTGCGGCGCCGCGCCAAGGCCCTCCACGAGCGCCTCCAGGCCCAGGCCGTCGGGCCCGGCAAGGCCTTCGCCATGGCCGACCCGCTGCGCGGCATGGACTGGGTGGACCTGTTCGCCCTGGCCGTCAACGAGGAGAACGCGGCGGGGCGCCGGGTGGTGACCGCCCCCACCAATGGCGCCGCCGGGATCGTGCCGGCCGTCCTGGCCTACTACGAGCGCTTCATCCCCGGGGCCGACGACGACGGCGCCCGCCGCTTTCTGCTGGCCGCCACCGCCGTGGGGGGCCTGATCAAGACCAATGCCTCCATCGCCGGGGCCGAGGTGGGCTGCCAGGGGGAGGTGGGGTCGGCCTCCTCCATGGCGGCCGCGGGCCTGGCCGAGGCGCTGGGCGGCAGCCCCGCCCAGGTGGAGAACGCCGCCGAGATCGCCATGGAGCACAACCTGGGCCTGACCTGCGACCCGGTGGGTGGGCTGGTGCAGATCCCCTGCATCGAGCGCAACGCGGTGGCCGCGGTCAAGGCCATCAACGCGGCGCGCATGGCCCTGTGGGGGGAGGGGCGCCACGCCGTCAGCCTCGACACGGTGATCGAGACGATGCGCCAGACCGGGGAGGACATGCTCGCCAAGTACAAGGAGACGTCCCGCGGCGGCCTGGCCGTCAACGTCATCGAGTGCTAACCCCTTCTTTTCGACAATTTGCATGAGATCGTACTTCTCCGGGCCTGGAAAAGTACGATCTCATGCAAATTGTCGAAGGTTAGGGGAGGGGCAGGGTCAGCAGGAAGGCCACGCACATGACGACCTCGACGATCCCCAGGACCCCGGGCCGCAGGGGCCGGTGGCGGGTGCGCACCAGGCGCCACTGCCACAGCGGCATCACCAGGGAGCGCAGCGCCAGCACCACCCACAGGACCGCATGCGCCACCGGCAGGTAGCCGCCCGAGGCCAGCCAGCCCGTCACCGAGGCCACCACCGCATGCGCCACCACGGTGCCGGCCAGCAGCGGGTAGTTGAAGCGCTCGCGGATCATCGACTTGATATAGGGCACCGTCCCGCAGAAGTAGGCCGTCGTCATGCCCGTGACCAGCCACATCCAGGGCCAGCCCGTGAGCGCGCCGTTGGGCGAGGCCCCCGGCAGCTCGGAGGCCCCGGTGCCCAGGCCCAGGAAGCCGCCCGCGCCGCGCACGGCCAGGCTGTAGGTGACCGCCGCCATGAGGGAGGCGGCCGCCGTCGTCACCAGCCCCGAGATGAGGGAGCGCTCCCGCCCCCGCCACACCTGGTGCAGGGCGATGGCGAACAGCGGGGCGAGGGGCACCATCCACTGCACCAGGAAGGGGGCTGCCAGGAGCGTGATCAGACCCAGCAGCGCCGTCCAGCCCGTGTAGGCCAGCAGTGGAACCAGGATGAGGGCGCGGCGCTGCGGCGAGCGCGTGCGCAGCCACTGCGACCATGCCCAGTAGGTGAGGTAGGCCCCCCACCAGGCGGGCAGGAGCAGCAGGTTCACCCAGGACCAGCCCCCCACCATCCAGCCGACGATCGGCGGCAGCACCAGCATCGACCAGGCGCCGTGCTGGTGGGGCACCCAGGCCTTGCGGCCCGGTTGGCGGCGGATCTGCTCCTGGGTGGGCCGGGGCGCCGGCTGGGGCCTGCCGGTGGACAGCATGATGTCGTCCCCAGGGCCGGGCCTCGACTGGTGGGAGGGGGCGGAGCGAGGCACCGCAGGGCCCGACGACGGCGCACTGGCGCGCACGGGGTCCTGCTCGGGGGCATCGGCCTGGTCGCTGATGCGCTCCACCCTGCGCTGGGAGGGCCCGGAGGGGCGGGACTGGCTCACGTCGACCAGCCTATCCTCCCGACCTTCCGGCGCCCCTACCCGCGCCCCGACGCGGATCGATGGCGATCTTGACGCCGACGTGCTCGCGGGCCGCCTCCACGGCCTCGCGCCACTGGTCCAGGCCGAAGGTGTGGGTGACGATCGCGGTCTCGTCGAGGAGCCCGCCGGCCAGCATCGCCACGGCGTCATGCACATCGGCCCGCGTGGCATTGGATCCCCCCGAGACCGCGAGCTCCTCGTAGTGCACGGTGTTGGGCTGGATCGAGGCGCGCGAACCCTTGGGGAAGCCCGCGAACCAGCTGACCCGCCCACCGGGCGCCGCCAGCTCCAGGGAGGCGTCGGCCAGCTCCGCGGCCCCGATGGCCACGATGACGACGTCGGCCCCCCACCCGCCGGTGGCCTCAGCCACCGCCGCGGCGGCCTCCTGGGGCGCCACTGCCTGGGCGCCCAGCGCCTCGGCGACCCGCCGGCGCTGCGGGTTGCGCCCCGAGACGATGACCCTGCCCGCCCCGGCCGCCAGGCACAGCCGGGCGTGCAGCAGGCCGATCGGCCCCCCGCCCAGGATCACCACCGTCTCCCCGGGGTTGACCCCGCCGTGGCGGCGGTGCCCGTTGAGCACGCAGGACACCGGCTCGGCCAGGGCGAGCCGCGTGGCCGGCATCTCGCGGTGGGGCGCCACCGGGATGACGTTGCCGCGCGCCACCGCCCGCGCCGGCACCAGCACGTAGGGGGCCAGGCCGCCGTCGATCCCGTAGCCGAAGAGCTCCATGGAGGCGCACAGGTGCTCCCGCCCCCGCAGGCAGGCCCGGCACACCCCGCAGGAGACGACGATCGAGACTGTCGCCTGCTGGCCCACCGCCAGCCCGCCCCCACCGCCGGGGCTCCCCTGGCCGCCTTGGCCCCCCGGGCCCTCCAGCCCCTCGCCCAGGGCGGCGATGCGCCCGGCGATCTCATGGCCCAGGGTCACCCCGGGGCGCACCCCGCTGGTCTTCTCCCCGGAGATGATGCGCAGATCCGTGCCGCAGATCGTCGTGGCCTCCACCTCGAGCAGCACCTCCCCGGGGCCGGGGACCGGGATGGGCTTGTCGGTCAGGGCGGCGTCGCCCGGACCGCGCAGGGTCAGGGCCGGCATCGTCCCGGATGCGGGGGGATCCGTGTGCTGGCGCGTCATTCGGGGCTCCTGCTCGTGCGTTCCGCGTCTTGTGGGTACCAACATCTCATGCTTCACTGACTGATGGCCGCTGCCTGGCCCAGCTGGTCCCGACATCGAGGTCGGGGCGCCGCGCCCCGGGTCCACGGCCCGCCCACCCGTCCTCGACCGCCTCATGTCCCGTCGTCGATCAGCTGATGATCCTGCGACCGCCCGATGACCGCCTGACGACCACCGTCCGACCTGCCGACCAGCGAAGGAGCTGAGCAGCCATGACCCGACTCCTCAACACCCCCGACGACTTCCCCGCCCAGGCCGTGGCCGGCCTGGCCAGTGCCTTCCCCTCCTACCTCAAGCCGGTCTTCGGCGGAGTCGTGCGGGCCACCCGCACCGCGCCGGGCAAGGTCAGCCTCGTGGTGGGCGGCGGCTCGGGCCACTATCCGGCCTTCGCCGGCTGGGTGGGCCAGGGATTCGCCGACGGCGCCGTATGCGGCAACATCTTCTCCTCGCCCTCGGCTGCCCAGGCCTACTCGGTGTGCAAGGCCGCCGACCGCGGCGCCGGCATCCTCATCGGATTCGGCAACTACGCCGGCGACGTCCTGCACTTCGGGCAGGCGGCCGAGCGCCTCATGAGTGAGGGCATTGACACCCGCTGCGTCCTGGTCACCGACGACATCGCCTCCGCCGGCCCCCAGGAGCACCTCAAGCGCCGCGGGATCGCCGGCGACCTGCCCGTGTTCAAGGTGACCGCGGCCGCCTGCGAGGAGGGCCGCAGCCTCGATGAGGTCATCGAGGTCTTCAACCGGGTCAATGACCGCACCCGCTCCTTCGGGGTCGCCTTCGGCGGCTGCACCCTGCCCGGCGCCCCCGAGCCGCTGTTCCGCGTGGAGCCGGGGACCATGGGGGTGGGGCTGGGTATCCACGGCGAGCCCGGCATCCGCGACGCCGAGCTGGGCACCGCCGACGACGTCGCCCGCCTCCTGGTCGAGGGCCTGCTGGAGGACCGGCCCCGGGACGCCGGCAGGCGCGTGGTGCCCATCGTCAATGGCCTGGGCGCCACCAAGTACGAGGAGCTGTTCGTGGTGTGGAACGACATCCGCACCCGCCTGCTGGACGCGGGCCTGGAGGTGGTGGACCCCCAGGTCGGGGAGTTCGTCACCAGCCTGGACATGGCCGGGCTGTCGCTGACCCTCGTGTGGCTCGACGAGGTCATCGAGCCCCTGTGGCTCGCGCCCTGCGACACTCCTGCCTTCCGCCGCGGCTCCGTGGCCGTGGTCGAGCTCGATGACACCGAGCTGCCCCAGGAGGCCGAGGCGGTGGTCGTGACCGCTGAGGGCAGCCCGCAGTCCCGCCGGATCGCGGCCGGCGCCGTCAGGGCCCTGGAGGCCATCAGCGCGGTGCTGGCCGACCGCCAGGCCGAGCTCGGCCGCCTCGACTCCGTGGCCGGCGACGGCGATCACGGCATCGGCATGGCCCGCGGCTCGGCCGCCGCGGCCAGTGAGGCGGCCGCCGTGGCCGGGCAGGGCGCGGGCGCCTCGACCACCCTCACCGCCGCCGGGGCCGCCTGGTCGGCCAGTGCCGGCGGCACCTCCGGGGCGCTGTGGGGCGCGGTGCTCACCGCCTTCGGTGCCGCCCTGGGGGACGAGGCCCCCTATGGGGCCGAGCGCATCGTGGCGGCCGCCCGCGCCTGCCTGGACGCCGTCCGGCGCCTGGGCGGGGCCGAGCCGGGGGACAAGACCATGGTCGATGCCATGGCGCCCTTCGTGGAGGCGCTGGCCGCCTCCGACAGGCCCCTGCCCGAGGCCTGGCAGGAGGCCGTGGCCGCCGCCGAGGAGGGGGCCCGGGCCACCGAGGGGATCGTCGCCCGGGTGGGGCGCGCCCGGCCCCTGGGGGAGAAATCCCTGGGCACCCCGGACCCCGGGGCCGTCTCCTTCGTCGAGGTGGCGCGCGCCGTCGGCCCCTTCCTGGCCTGAGCGGCCCGCCGGGCCCGCAGGCAGCACCGAGCCCGGCACCCCCGACCGGGCGGGCCTGACCGGATAGGCCGGTGGCGCCGGTGGGGGATGCCGGGCTCGCGGGGCGGCCTCGCGGGGCCGCCTCAGCCGCCCAGGGCCGCCGAGACCACCTTCTTGGCCTCCTCCTGGACCAGGGCCAGGTGATCGGCGCCCTTGAAGGACTCGGCGTAGATCTTGTAGACGTCCTCGGTGCCCGAGGGGCGGGCCGCGAACCAGGCGCTGGCCGTGGTGACCTTGAGCCCTCCGATCGCCTCGCCGTTGCCGGGCGCCTCCACCAGGCGCGCGGTGATCTCCTCACCGGCCAACTCGGTGGCGGTGACATCGGAGGGCGAGAGCGCGGCGAGCTTGGCCTTCTCCTCCTTGGAGGCGGCGGCGTCGATGCGCGCGTAGGCGCTGTCGCCGAAGCGCTCCACCAGCTCGGCATGCAGCTGGGAGGGGGAGCGGCCGGTCACGGCGATGATCTCACTGGCCAGCAGGGCCAGGAGGATGCCGTCCTTGTCCGTGGTCCACACCGTGCCGTCCTTGCGCAGGAAGGACGCCCCGGCGCTCTCCTCCCCGCCGAAGCCCAGGGAGCCGTCGAGCAGACCGGGCACGAAGTGCTTGAAGCCCACCGGCACCTCCACCAGGGGGCGCCCGATGGCCTCGGCCACGCGGTCGATGAGCGAGGAGGAGACCAGGGTCTTGCCCACCGCGCAGTCCGGCGCCCAGCCGGGGCGGTGGGTGAAGAGGTAGTCGATGGCCACGGCCAGGTAGTGGTTGGGGTTCATCAGCCCCCCGTCGGGGGTGACGATGCCGTGGCGGTCGGAGTCGGCGTCGTTCCCGGTGGCGACGTCGTAGGGGGTGCGGCCCTCGGCGTCGGGGGTCATGATCCCCCGCAGGGAGGCCATGGCGTTGGGCGAGGAGCAGTCCATGCGGATCTTGCCGTCCCAGTCCAGGGTCATGAAGGGCCAGGCCGGGTCGACCTCGGGGTTGACCACCGTCAGCTCCAGGCCGTAGCGCTCCCCGATCGCCCCCCAGTAGTCGACGGCGGCGCCGCCCAGCGGGTCGGCGCCGATGCGCACCCCCGCCTCGCGGATCGCCTCCATGTCGATGACGCTGTCCAGGTCGGCGACGTAGGTCTCCAGGTAGTCGTGCTTGAGCACGTAGGGGCCGTCCAGGGCGTCGGCGATCGGCACGCGCGGCACCTCGCGCCAGCCGTCGGCCAGCAGCTCGTTGGCGCGCGCCGCGATCCACCCGGTGGCCTCCGACCCGGCGGGCCCGCCCGTGGGCGGGTTGTACTTGAAGCCGCCGTCGCGGGGCGGGTTGTGGGAGGGGGTGACGACGATGCCGTCGGCCAGGCCTGGTCCCGAGGTGCGCACGCCCGCCTCGGTGCCCGCACCGTTGGCCAGGAGGATCGAGTGGGAGACGGCCGGGGTGGGGGTGTAGGAGCCGCGTGCGTCGACGGCGGTCATCACCCCGGCGCCGGAGAGCACCTCGATGGCGGTGCGCCAGGCCGGCTCGGACAGGGCGTGGGTGTCGCGCCCCAGGTAGAGGACGCCGTCGGTGCCCTGGGATCGGCGGTACTCCACGATCGCGGCGGTGGTGGCCACGATATGCGCCTCGTTGAAGGCGGTGTCCAGGGAGGAGCCGCGGTGTCCGGAGGTGCCGAAGACCACCCGCTGGGTGGCGATGGCGGGGTCGGGGACGAGGTCGTAGTAGGCGGAGACGACCTCATCGACGTCGATGAGGTCGTCGGGCTGGGCTGGTTGTCCTGCGCGTGGGTGCATGGGGGCAGTGTGTCACGGGCCACTGGGGCCGTCAGCCCGTTTCGCTGCCCGGGCATCGCGGCATCTCGCAGCGCGGACATGCGGGGCGCCTTGGCGGGGCAATGGTCCTAAACGATCCTCGTCGCTCCTGCCGGGCAGGGTGCGCGCCCGCCCTGCCGCGCCCCGGCCGGGGCGCAGGCCGGAGGGCCGCCCTGCCGCGGCGGATCGTGCAGTGGGACGGCCCTCCAGCGGGCGGTGGCTGGTGGTCAGTCGTCCTTCTTGTGGTGGAACTTCTCGCGCAGGGCCTCGACGCGGTCCTCCCACTTCTGCTTGCGCTCGGCCTTGCGCTCCTCGCGCAGGATCCGGGAGGCCTCGCGGTCGGCGGTCTCGGCGGCGGCCTCGGCGGCCTCGAGCTCGTCGACGACCTCCTCGGCGTCGCGGCGGAGCACCGCGCCACCCCGGGAGGTCACGATGGTGTCGAGCACCTCGGGGGTGACCTCCTCGACCTCGGCGACGATGGCGGTGGCGCCGGCGGGCAGGTGCTGGCTGATCTCGCCCAGGGCGGTGTCCACGTGGTCGGCGCGGTCGGCGTCGGAGTAGGAGCCGACCAGGGCCCCGGCGCCCCACCCCACGAGCATGCCCAGGGGGCCGCCGAGGACGCCGATGAGCGTGCCGACCAGGCCGCCGGTGACGGCCCCGCCGCCGATGACGTTGTCCTCGCCCTCGGCGAAGCTCAAGTGGCCGTTGGTGTCGCGCTTGGCGATGACGGCGGCGTCGATGCCGATGCGGTCCTCTCCTGCGGCCTGGCGCAGCTCACTGAGGGCCTCGTAGGCCTTGCTGGACTCGGGGAATGTGGCGATGGCGAAGATGTGAGCGGTCATAGATCGATCCTTCCGATGAGTGGTTGTGGTCTGGAGCATTCAGCGTGAAGATTTGACCTGACGGTAGGCCGAACTATTCGGGAGAAGTTGCTGTAGCCATGGGCGGGGTGGAGGAGGAGCGGTCGGGGCCGACGGCCTCGGCAGTGCCGATGGGCGCGGTCTGCCGGACGGCCCGGATGCGGTGCCGGCCTACGACGGCGCTCCAAGACGCCAGTGGCCCGGGCCTCGGGTCCCGGGCCTCCTGGGTGGGATCGAGGCCGGGCCGCCTCGGGGATCCGGCCTTGAGGGGGGTGGGGCGACGGCGGGTCGGGGGCCGGTCTGCTGCCGCGCCGCTAGAGTGAGCCGGGCGTATGAGCGCCCCGACACCGGGCCGTCCGCCGTGCCAGTGCCGGCAGCGCGGCGACCACGCTTGAGCGGCGCGCCGGGTGAGCGCTCTAAGCGTGCTTCCAGGACAGTCCCAAGAACCAATGGAGGAATGATGACCGTCACCCGCATCGCCACTGATCAGGCCCCCGCTGCTGTGGGCCCCTACGCCCAGGGCGTCTCCACGGGGCAGGGCGCCGGCTCGCTGGTCTTCGTCTCCGGCCAGGTGCCGCTCGACCCTGCGACCGGCGCCCTGGTGGAGGGCGACGTGCAGGCGCAGGCCGAGCAGGTGCTCAGGAATGTGGGCGCGATCCTGGCCGAGGCGGGCCTGGGCTACGGCGACGTCGTCAAGACCACCGTGCTGCTGGCCGATATCAGTGACTTCGCCGCCGTCAACGAGGTCTACGCCCGCTACTTCACCGGCGAGGCGCTGCCCGCCCGCGCGGCCTTCGCCGTCGCCGGCCTGCCCTTGGGCGCGCGGGTGGAGATCGAGGCTGTCGCCGCCCGGTCCTGAGCGCGGGGGCGCTGCCGGCGACTAGCCTGGTGGCGCTTCGTGTCCTGCTCTGAACGGAGGGTGCCATGTCCGACCTGATCGTCCGCTGGGGCGGTGCTCGCGCCGTCGCCTCCCTGGGCCTGAGGCTCCTCCTGGTCCTGGTCTTGATGGTGGGGCTGCCGCTGTGGGCCCTGTGGCCCTTCGGCGACAGTCACACGCCCCAGGTGGAGGTCCACGACGAGGCGCAGGTGCTTCAAGCCGAGGCGGTGGGCCGGCAGTTGGAGGAGATCGGCTTCCGCAAGGAGGTGAGGCTGGCGGTGGTGACTCTCGACGTGGGGTACGACGAGAATCTCAACGCCGCCGTCCTGGAGTACGCCCGCGCCAAGGAGCCCGGCTGGATCGACGACAACCCCAACTACTGGGCCGACGGCCTGGTGATCCTGGCGGTCTCGCCGACGGGGCGCTGGGTGGGCTGCTACTTCGGTGAGGACGTCAAGGTCGATCTGGCGACCCAGGAGCGCATCCAGGAGTCGGCCAAGAGCAGCTTCCGGGCCGGCGACTGGGCCGGAGGCATCGAGGCGATGGCGCGCTCCAGTGCGCAGGTGATCGGCAGGCCGGTGCCCTCGGAGACCACGATCGTCCTGCTGTGCATCCTGGGGGTCGGTGGCGGGGCGATCCTCCTGGGGTGGATGCTGTGGGCGCGGGGCGAGGCCCGCCGTGCCTTCAAGCGGGCCTCGCGCCACTACGCGCAGGTGACCGCCGACTATGACGCCACCCAGATACGCGCCGGGCTCATCCCCACCGACGACGCCCATGGAGCCCAGGTGCTGGCCCGCTTCGGCTGGTTCGAGGACCGCTACGCCAGCCTGACCCGCGCCTTCCACGACTTCGGGCAGCCGCGCGGCGCCGGTTGGTTCGCCGTCGGGCTGGCCTCCAGGGCCAAGGTGATGGAGGGCCGGGCCAGCGAGCTGGACTCCATGGACGACGCCATCGCCAACACTGCTGCCCTGCTCACCCTCTCCCATGGCTGGCAGGATGCCTGGGCCAATGAGACAGGCCCGGTGCGTGAGGACCTGGCCTCCTTGAGGTCGTTGTGCGCGTCGGTGAAGCACCAGAGCAGCAGGGTCGATGTCGAGCCCGAGCGCGCCTGGGCGCGCCAGTGCAGCGACCAGCTGGCGCAGATGACAGGCGATCTCGCCAGCGGAAGCCTGACGCCGCCGGCCGCTCTCGATGAGCTCGATGCGATCTCCCAGGAGGCGCGCGTGCGCGCCGATGCCCTGGCCCGCAGGGCCCTGGAGGCGGATTCCTCCTCCGTGGGGCGCACTCGGCTGCAGCGCTACGAGAGCGACTACTCCCGCAGGTCGCGCTTCGGCTCCGCGCACTACGCGGGCTGGTGGATCCTCGATGGGCACCGCTCCTCCTACAACCCGGCTGCGACGATCCGGATCAACCCGGACTCTCCCGGGGCGGCCGCCTCGGGGGTGCGGTGGACGGGGGCCGGCTCGTCCTCCCAGTTCTCCTCTCCGATCGAGGGCCTGGTGACGGGCTACAGCGCGGCGGTGAGCTACACGCCGGCCAGCACCGGCTCCTCGGGCGGCTTCTCCGGGTCCTCCTTCTCCGGCGGCTACTCCGGGGGCAGTTTCTCGGGGGCCGGTTCCAGCTCGCACTTCTGAGCGGTGCCGAGGGGCGCGCCGCCGCCTGCCCCAGTGGCAGAGCCGCCCTGGGCTCTCGGCGCCTGATCGTCCTCATTTCTTACTGTAAAAGTACTGCTAAGGGGGTGGGGGTAGGGGTCAGGGGCGGATTCCTGCGGAGAAGTGGGGCTGCGCGGTGCTGCTGTCAAGCGGGCTGTCAACCTACTGTCAAGCCCTTGACAGCAGCCCTGCGGTCCCTGCTGGGCCCGTCGCACATCTTCAGATCCTGCTCCGCCCGCTGGTCCCTGCTTTTCCGCGGGATCTCGCAGGGTGCTGAGGCCAGGAGGGTCCGAAGATGTGCAACGACGGCTGCGGTCGCGGGTGCGGCGTCGGATCCTGGGCGCCGCACGCAGACGGGTAGGCTGGCCGGCATGTCGAAGAAGAAGCGCCAGGGGCGCCGTCGGGCCGCTGAGCCCAAGGCCGCCAAGCCCAAGAAGATCGAGTTCGTCGCCCGCCCCTTCGCAGGGATCCCGGCCGAGGAGGGCCTGGTGGCGATGATGCAGATCATCCCCGCCGCCACCGCCACCGTGCGCCTGACCCAGGAGTACGGCGGGGGCGAGGTCCAGCTCGTCACCCTCCTGCCCGAGCTCGCCCAGGCGATGCGGCGGGCCGACGGCGAGGTGCTCGTCGCGATGCAGACCACCGTGCACTCCGGGGACGCCTCCCGCGATGTGGCGGCAGCGCTCATCGACGCCCTGGAGCTGGAGGCCGGGCGGGGGCTGGCGCGCCAGGGCCTGCCCGAGCCGGGGCCGCGCCTCCAGGACGTCCTGGACCTGAGCGTGGAGCCCGTGGTGGACGTGCGCGAGGTCCTCGACTTCTGGGTCGACGCCGAGTCCGCTGCCGATGAGGAGACCGCCCGCGCCATCGAGAGCTCCAAGGAGGAGCTGCCGCCCACGCGCCCGGTGCCCGGGGTGGACCACGCCTACTGGTGCCGCATCAACGGCAAGGAGTTCGTGCGCTGGGTGCGCGGGGAGGATGAGGACGAGTTCTTCAACGCCTTCGCGCGTGTGCATGCCGCTCGGGAGTCGGACCTGGAGGAGGGCGCCCGCTTCATCGGGGCCTTCCGCGCCTGCGGGCTGGCGATCCCCGTGTGGGAGCTGGTGCCCGGAACCGAGGCCGAGGAGCTGACCGGGCCGCTGACGGCCATGGGCCAGCGCCTGGACGCCGCGCTCGCGGAGAGCGGGCCGCTGGATGCTGCCGCACGCCGCGCCAAGGCCGGCATCATCTCCCGCCAGGTCAACCTCTGAGGGACTGCTCCCGAGCCCTGACCACTGGAGCCGCGCCCGCCGTCGAGCACCCCGACGGCGGGCGCGACTCTGCTCGCCGGGGCGGGGAGGTGAGGTCATACTCATATGAGTATGAATCTTGCTCATTCGGATATGGCGATCTACATTTGATGTAGAGAATCTGCATCTAGCGCATGGTCGCCTGTTGGATGGAAGGAGCGCCGATGCTGCGGTTCCTGCGCCTGGAGAACTGGAAGTCCTACTATGAGCCGGTCGAGTTCAGCATGGTCGCGACGCGTGAGCGGCGTCATGGGGAGCGGCTGGCTGCGATGCGGCGCTCCCGCATCCTGCCTGTGGCGGCGGTCTACGGGGCGAACGCCTCTGGCAAGTCCACGCTTGTCGATGGTTTGGAGGCACTGCGGAACCTGGTGCTTGATGCCCGTCCGGTGGGGGGAGCCCTGCGCATGACGCCGCACCTGATCAAGGGCAGGCAGGAGCCCACCGTCTTCACCATCGAGTTCGTCGCGCCGGACGGCTCGATTCAGGAGCACGTCTTCCTCTACGAGGTTGTTGCTGATCGGAGGCGGATTCACCGCGAGTCCCTCGTCTTGGTGAAGTCCCAGAGCGAAGAGGTCGTCTTTGAGCGGGAGGGGGACGAGATCGAGCTCTACGGCGACCTCGTGGAGAACCGCCGGGCGCAGGCCTATCGGACGGTCGTGGCGCCCAACGAGACCTTCCTGGGGGTCCTCGGGGTCGACGGCGATACTCCGGTTGCAGTCGCCCGACGGTGGTTCGAGCAGTGCCTGACGATCATTCGTCCGGGATCGGAGTACGTCCATCTTCCGGCGCGCCTCGATGCTGATGAGATGTTCGCCCAGGCGATGAATGAGGGGCTGACGCGAGCGGATACGGGAATCTCGAGACTGGATCTCGAGGACATGAGGGTCAATGCGCTCTCGCTCAAGGCGGAGCAGATCGATGCCCTCATCGAGATGCTGCAGGACGAGGGGGGCACTGTCGTCATCGGCACGGGGGATAGGGACTGGGCGCTCCTGTCCCTGTCCGAGGAGGGCGAGCCGATGGCCAGGCGACTGGTGACCCTCCATGAGGTGGAGACCGGTCCCGGCGAGGAGGAGCGCGCCTCTTTCCGGCTGCACCTGCGCGAGGAGTCCGACGGCACCCAGCGTTTCATGAACCTCCTGCCGGTTCTCTTCCAATTGCGCAAGGAGGACGCCCGTGGTGTCTTTGTCATCGACGAGTTGGAGAACTCCATGCACCCGAGGCTGACGCAGGAGTTCATCCGCTCCTTCCTCGATGGGCTCGATGCGCACGATCGGCGCCAGCTCATCTTCACCACCCATGAGATCCAGCTCATGCGCTCCGATCTGCTGCGACGTGACGAGATCTGGGTGGCGGACAAGGTGGATGGGGACTCCAGGCTGACCCGGGTCTCCGACTTCGCCGGTATCGGGGTGCGCAAGGACGCTGATCTGCTGTCCTTCTACATGTCGGGGCGGATCGGCGGGGTGCCGAGGATCTGAGGGTGGAGATGGGCAGGCGCAAGACGAGGCCGTTAGGCCGTCGGGGAGGCAGTGCTCCCGGAAGCCGGTCGCCCAAGGAGGTGGTGCACTTCTGCGTCGAGGGACTGACGGAGGAGCGCTATCTCCGGGCGCTCCTGGAGCACCGGTACCCGGAGATCTTCGTGCCGAGGTTCCTCGGGCGTCGGGGCAAGGGAAGGGCATGGAAGACCTCACTGGTCAATCTCGTGCGCGCCGCCAAGCAGGGGGAGCGGTCGTGGCAGCGGTCGGAGCGTGGGCAGGTCATCTGGATCGTGGCCGATGCGGCGGCGAACGAGGTGCACCAGGCTGAGCTCCAGAGGTGGCTGGATGACGCGGTCCACCACCAAAAGCCTCACGCCATTCCAATGAAAATTCCCACCCGATCCCGAAACCAGTCTAAAGCGTCAGGAGTGAGGCCAAACCAAGAACGATCCATCCCGGAGGGAAGCCGAGCCTCTCTCCGGGATGGCGTCGCAAGTCAGATGATCTGCCACGCAACCAGTGCCAGATCACCCAAGTCGACGATATCCAACTCTTCGATCTGTTCAACAAGTTCGAAACTCATGATTAATCACCTCCCTTCTCTTCCCTCGAGTCCGTCACAGACAGCTCAAGGAGTAGTCGGCGATCGCGAAGGCCATCGATAAAGGCACAAATCCTATCCTGTAACGCAACGGAGAGTCCATCCCATTGGATGTCACATTCAGCCAACGCCGCCCTTACACTGTTACCTCCAGCGAAAGCATAGATAATCTTAACTCCGAATTCGGGAATAAGGTACATGTGGTCGCTATTGCGTTGATAAACCAACTTTTGACCTTCTTGATCACGAACCGAGATACTGTCAGCTATGTAGCAATCATCGAGTTCCATGATTCTTCCTCTCCACAACCTAGTGAATCAACTCTAAAAGTGTTCGGCCCTCTGGCGGGCGGATCCAGCACATCGGATCTCCTTGAAACGGATCTCCGGTCCACGCTAGTGCCATCGCCCTACATCCGCCATAAGAATCGATTAACTCACATCCAGCGCAATTCCCGCGAATATTGCTGCGATTGCGAAGTTTGCGCATAATGGGCGCATTATCCCAGATATCTTTCAAGCTCTGCTCCCTCAGATCACCAGCCTCTATAGGCAATGTAACACAGGGTGCCACTTTGCCATCGACGGTGATCCTACATAATACACTCGCTGCGCCACATCCGATGTATTTTCCTTTCTCCTCAGGTGCAAGAAACTCACCGACTCGGCAGTCATGCCAGAATACCTCGATATCGCTTCGTCGATTCTTCTCGGTAGCCCAGTACCTAATTATGTCTCTGAGTTGATCTCTCGAAGGACTAAGAGTCCGAGTTCCTCGTCCTGTAGGCACGAACTCTGAGAGGTTAACTGCATCAGCACCAAGATCTGCAGCGAAATCTATCATGCGGAACGCATCTTCGATGTTCAGAAGCGTCGGCGTAAAGCCGACAATAGTCCGAATACCTGCGTCCTTGAGGTGCTTTACTGCTGTAACGGCCCGATCGAATGAGCCTGGTCTCGGTCGCATGCGTTCATGAACAGGTGCGGTTACGCCGTCGATGCTAACTGTGCACCTGGTGATCCCGGCATCTCTGATCCTTCTCGCCATCACCGCATTAATCGCCCACCCGCTGGTCCCTATTCCTACTAGCAAACCTGCGGAGGCAGCGTATTCTGACACTTCTTCCCAGTCTCGCCGAAAAAGGGGCTCACCTCCGCTCATAGCCAGGATGATAGTGCCTAGGTCTTGCAGCTGGTCAATGAGGTCCTTCGCTTCTTGTGTCGTGAGTTCGCGCGGGTGCCGGGAATCCGAGTTCGAGTAGCAATGCACACAACCCAAATTGCAAAGAGTCGTTGTTTCCCAGACGACATATAGAGGTTTGATAATGTTCTGCATAGCGTTCTCCTTTCCTAGTTCATCATTCTACGAAGATTCAATACAACGTATCTTCGGCAGCGTCGTTACGAGCAAATCCCCTAGCGCTGAACTTCCCAGCTGGCGCTGTCCCCCCAGCAGTCGCAGCAGCAGTTCCTCAGTAGATTGGTCTTGAACAGTCGAACAATCGATCACGACGGTCGTATCCACAGTAGAATATGTGTGCGTAATAATATTCGCGTACTCGAAAGCCGGCTCAGGCCAACAATCCATGAAAATAAGCAAAGGCCCCCTGCTGACATTCGTAAATACATCTGCGAATTTGTCTTGACAAATAGATGTGACAAATTCGGACATTTCGCAATACCCGAGATACTGCCGCATCCAATTACGCTTCATTTCCGAAATCTCGATAGAATACACGTGTTCGATTGGCGCGATTCCTGATACTGCTACTATACAAGCACTTAATACACTGGTCCCAAGTCCCGAGCCGACATCGATAATAGTACGCGGTTTGTAATCCGCCAAGAGTTCTTCATAGCGGCTTGCAGCAACCTCCGAGATAGGAAATGCGCGATATTCCATCAGCAAATCTAAACCTTCACCCGAGATCGACATAGGCATTACGTGTCGATCAATTATTAGTCTGGAGGACCCTCCTTTCTCACAGCGTCTGATATCTTCTTGACTAAATCTTGCACGCGATACTTCTCTCTTCATGATGCCCCCGTAAGAACTCGCCGCGTCATCTCAGAATTTTCGAACGAAGCCAACTCGAAAATGATCAACGCGATATCATTTCGATGCGGAGTATATACATTTGGGGCGGTTTTTTTTAACATGTCCCAAATCATGCAATCGCAGAATCTCCTCACAAACTCCCTTAGCGTCCTCACCATATCTATCTTGTAGTATACTCAAGTCTATCTTCAGTAACTTAGTTAAACAAAGAATGGCGGTCCGCCTCGCAGTATCAGACTGATTTAGCGTGATTGGCTTTATAACCCGTCCAGTATCCATACTCTTGCGATAGCTACCAAGATTTGGCGCATTCTTAAAAAGCGTGTTCCCCATAAATGACATAGCAGCAGGCCCCAATCCTAAAACTGATTCTCCCATCCATTCACCGCATTCGTGGATAGTGATCGATTTAGTGCTAATTGCGTAATGATCCGCCGCGTATTCATGGAATCCTCTATTGATTAGTAAATCGCGCGCCTCATCATCAACCTTCATCAGTTCCTCTGATGTCATACGGTCAAACACTTCTATTTCGCGTAATCGGAAGGCCGCTGAATATGGGCCGTTTACGCAACGATAATGTGTAATGTGGTCAGGCCGCGCATCGATGATAGTATTCAGTGTGGTCAAGCAACTAGCTTTATCCTGTATCGGTAGACCGTACATTAAATCAATATTCACGCACAGTCCCGTAGAGTGACAAGCATCGACTAATTCCGAAATCCTACTTAAACCAGTCGTTGGTCGTCGACTGGCCTCGAGAACGGCAATATCGAGGCTTTGTACTCCGATACTGATTCGCGTAATTCCCGCGTCGGCATAAGTTCGAAGTACGCTCGCAGTATCCAGGTCTGGAAACGTTTCAAGAGTGATCTCGACATCATCTGCGATTGGGAAGGAATATCGAAGTTCTTGCACTAACTGAGATATTCTTTTTGCGTTAAGTTCTGAGGGCGTTCCACCGCCAAAGTATATGCTGGACACAGCGTGTGAAACAGTTCCGCTCAGAGCACGATAGTTTCTCACATCGCTGACTATCGCTTCTGACAGCGCTTCTTTGGTCCTCTCCGAATAGGAGCGTATGGTGTAATACATACAGAACCGGCATTTTCGAGGACAGAATGGTATGTGCACATAGATATGCCACGGTTCTTGTGGCGGTGAAGCTGTAAATATACTATATCGGCTAATGTTCATGATGCTGCACTTCCTTCAAAATACTACTGTGCCTCGTTAATAGTGATAGAATAAAACCTAGACAACCTAATGCTCCACACATTGTCCAGAGGAGAATTTCGAGGTTGTTCTCCAATGCGAATCCGCCGGTAACTGGTGATAAGACACTAGCTGTACTTCCCTGTGAGGTTGTGAACGCGGCTGGCGGGGGTTTGGCCGTTGATGGCGGTGTGGGGTCGGTGGTGATTGTAGTGGTGGAGCCAGGCCTGGTAGGCGGTCTCGCGCTGGGTCTGGCTGGTGTAGGTGTGGGCGTAGGCCCACTCGTCTTGCAGGGTGCGGTTGAAGCGCTCGACCTTGCCGTTGGTCTGCGGCTGGTAGGGACGGGTGTAGCGGTGCTTGATGCCGGCTGCGGACAGGACCTGGTTAAAGGCCCGTGAGCGGTAGCAGGCCCCGTTATCTGTCATGACAGCGCCGACAGTGATGCCCAGGTCCTCGAAGAACGCCTTGGCGCGCTGAAAGAACCCCGCGGCACTTTCCTGGGTCTGGTCGGCCAGGATCTCGGAGTAGACCACACGCGAGTAGTCGTCTATCGCGTGGTGGATGTACCGGTAGCCTCCGACCGGGCCGCCCCGGCGGCGGGTGCGGGTCTTGGCGCGGTCCGCGGCCAGGGCGGGCGCTGAGCCACGTCCGTGAGCGCGCCAGCCCCCGCCGTCGGGGATGCGGCCGAGCTTCTTGATATCGACATGCACCAACTGGCCCGGGGCACTCTTTTCGTAACGCACCGGCGCAGGGCGGCGCACCGCCAGCCCGGTGGCCCGGTCCACCTCGGCCAGGCGGGGCATGCGGTAGCGCTCCAGGACCCGCCCTACTGTGGAGCGTGCCAGGCCCAGGTGGTAGGCGATGCGGTGGGGCCCCCACCGGCGGTTGAACCTCAAGGCGATGATGCGCCGCTCAGTGCGCCTTGCCAGCCGCCCTGGGCTGTGGTGGGGGCGGGCGGAGCGGTCCTCCATGGGCTGGCCGGCCCGGTACCGGCCCACCCACCGGCTGGCGGTGGCCGGCGAGACCTGGAAGCGCTCAGCCGCCCGGCGCACGGGCCATCCCTGCTCGACCACCAGGACAGCAAGACGACGACGCCCCTCAGGGGTCAGTGGTGCGTTAGCGTGGGTCATGAAGGCCTCCGGTCAGTGATGCGAGTGTGTCAACCCACATCCTGCCGGAGGCCTTCACTCACCACCCACCCCGTTCACAACCTCCCGAGGAAGTACAACTAGCCAGCGAAAATGCGGCAGCTAAGTATCCCATCCATCGGCCTCGATTCGCTGAGGTTGTCAACTGGGATACTGCCGCTGGACCTGCTGTTGCGACGAGTATTTCACCTATAGACCAGAAAATTGTCTGCAGGATAAAGGCCATAAGAGTAGCCAACGCCATGGTGAGCGAGAAGCCTATGCCTAGAATTAGACACCCGATTCCCAACGAAAGCGTAGTCCCCCAATTCTTCACGAGAACGTTGACCCATGGCTGACAGATGATCACAACAGCGCCATTTATTGCTGAGAGTATTCCCCAGTCAAAGGCGCTGTATCCATAACGATTAACCGTGAGTGGAAGCGCCGTCCATGCCTGTGTTTGGACCATCCACGAGAAGAATGCTATCAAAATAACGAATAGTAGTGGCGTTACACGCCTTGACGTCTCCGAATGCTTCGTAGACGTTTTTTCAACTGAAGGTAATTCATGCAACGATGACAAACCATAGAATAGCAAAATTAAGGCTGTCATACATGTTGCTGAGTCAAGTAGGAATAGGAGTAGGAAAGATTTAGTAGCGATAAATCCCCCCAATAAAGACGCGATAATGAATCCTGCATTTCCAGCCCAGTAGAGTAGTCCGTATGCAGCAGCAGTCATTTCTTCTGAAACAATGTCTCCAACTAGCGCAGTGGAGGCTGGTCTTGACATCCCGGCACAGCATCCAATAGCGAATACAATGATAATCAGTGTGACTGTATTCGCTACAAAACCGATACATCCCGTTAACGCGGAACTAATAAGAAGATTGACGTAGATAATTGGCTTACGACCTATTCTGTCAGAAATCCATCCGGCACTGAGCGACGAGAGAAGACAGCCGATTCCGTAACATGCTATAGTTAGTCCGATTACATCTTCAGTATTTCCCAGCGACTTAAGATATAGGGGAAGAAATGGCAGCAAGAAGGTACCGAGAGAGTTGGCTAATGTTGCGGCGGCCAAGTAGTATACTTGGTGCGGTAGGCTAAATTTATAGCGTTTCATGATGCAGACTCACAACTTGCTTGATTATTGATCCAGCAGTGAGGGTCAGTAGCCATCAAATTTCCGGTGACTGCATATGCTGTCGCACGGCAGCCGCCGCATTTGTCGCGGAAAACGCACTTGCCACAAAGTCCCAGCAATTGGTTCCGGTCTCGTAATCTAACTGCAGTGGGAGAGTTGTTCCAGAGGTATTTGAAAGAGTTCTTTCGTAAGTTGCCAATACTGTACGGAAGTACGACGCAGGGATAAACGTCACCTGTCGGAGAAATTGCGCCCTGTCCTCGCGCGGCCTGACACCCTTGGAAGAGCGGATTGCAGGCTAGATCAGGGGCCACCATGGCCAACTGAGCGAGGTGGGTAGTCATGGTAATCGACGGGTGCTCACGCCGGGCGGAATCCCACCATTCCAAGATCTCTCGCCATTCATGTGGATCCAGGTCGATTTCAGTGTTCCCTCGGCCTGTCGGAACTAATTGTGATAAATTGAACCCGTCAACCCCTGCAGATAATGCATATTCAAATGCAGGAATTAATTCCTGCCAGTTCAATCGATGTACCGTGAAGCAGACCTTCGTTGTTATTCCGGCATCCTTGCTATTGTCGATCGCTTTGCGAGATTTTTCGAATAGGCCTTTCCGTCCGCGTATTGAGTCGTGGGTTTGTGCGAGCCCATCGAGAGATATTTGAATTCGCGTCACTCCGGCTTGGGCCAACGACTTGGCTCTCTTGGGAGTAAGCGCCCATCCGTTGGTTCCGACGCCGACGGTGAGCCCAAGATCTGACGCTTTTTCGGCAATACATTCCAGGCTGCGGACCAGGAGGGGTTCTCCGCCGCTAAATGCTACATCAAGTAGACCGTCTCGAGCAAGCAACTCAAGGTGATTAAGAACCTCATTGGTCGTTAATTCGTCCGGCGATCTATTTTTGGATGCTGCATAGCAGTGGATGCACTTAACGTTGCAGGCATTAGTCAATGCCCAGACAACATGAAAGGGCATGTAATCGCTCATTTTTCCACCTGGCTGCCTCTCTCAAGTAGATGGCGTCTTTGACCATGATGGTTAAGTATACTTCGATACGCATCGCATTCATAGGTCTTTGGATGTGAGGTATATATATTATAATGTTATCTTAAGAGTTTTCTTACGCACATAGGTGGTGTGCACGACCTACCGCCCATTAGGCACAACGGCCTTGAAGCGGCGCCTTACCAGGTCCGTCGGGCGCCGGTTCTGAGATGCTGAGCGGGTCGTGCTGGGCGGCTCGGCGCGTCTGACGCCGTGCAGCGGGCCCAGAGCGCCTATGAGCCGCTCGGCAGTGCACCGGGCGACGTTGACCGGCCCCGTCACGCTCGGTCGGCCCGGCCTCGAGCTCCTGTTGGTTGTCGTCGATGATGGAGTTGATGATCTCCACCAGTGATCAAGGTCAGCCTGGGCGAAGTGCGCATTTGCCTTGTGCAGCATCTCATTGGCCTGACGCAGCTCTCGGCTCTCCTTCTCCAGTCCCTTGATTCGGGCTGCCTCGTCGATGGTGGCTCCCGGGCCCAGGCCGCTATCGACCTGGGTCTTCTCGACCCAGGAGCTCCCAGCCTCAGGGCTGCACCGTAACTCCTTAGCGATCCTGTGCACGGCGCCCAAGGCGACACCTACGAGGTACGTCCTCTCCGAGAAGCGACGCCCAGTCCGCCAAGCGACGCTCTTCTTTCTGGCCAAGGCTTGCCACCAGCTCCGATGTTCCCACCCGATCTAACCTGCGCAGCGCTCGGAGAGAATTACTCGCCGATCGAGCAAATGGCTCCTGACCTGGATAAATGTAAATAATGGCACGCCAGCGAATACCTGTGGTACCTGGCTGACGGGACGCCCTCTGAGGCGGTCCCCGAGGGTCCGTCCTGCCGGTGGCGGTGCCAGTCGGCGCGCATCCCGATGGCGGGCGCGGCTCTGCTTGCCGGGGTCTGCGGGGCGGTGGTCAGCGGCGCAGTGAGCGCTGGCCCCGTGCGACGATCCGGCGGGTCGCCGGGCCCGGTTCCTGGCTCAGCCACTGCCGGCACAGGTCGCTGGCCCAGTCCGGGCGGGTCTTGGCGGCGTCGTTGATCCAGTTCGCCACCGAGTCCTGGACGTAGCGGGACGCATCTGCCCGCAGCGGCTCCAGCAGCGCCCGCCCCCGCTCCGGGTCCTCCTTGAGCTCGGGGATATGTGGGGCCCAGACGCCCCGTGGTCGCAGGGACTCGCTCGCGAAGCGGCGGATCCGCTCCGAGGGGTCGGCGGTCCAGGGGACCAGGGCGGCCACGGCCTCGTCCAGGCTGCCGGCCAGCTGCGGGCGCGCCGCCAGCCAGGCCCACTCCCTGACGCCGAAGTGCGGGTCGTCGGCTGCACCGCGCACCGAGGCCAGGACCCCCGTGATCGACTCCTGCCGCTCCTCCCAGGCCGCTGCCTGCGCGAAGACGGCCCAGCCGCGCACCGTATCCGAGGCGTGCCCCGCCAGGGACCCGAGGGCCTGCGGCCCCATGTGGGCGTGCAGGGCCCGCCCCATGGCGCGCATGCGCGCCAGGATCCCCAGGGAGTCGGCGCCCCGAGCAGCATCCCTGAGCCCTTCCGGGGCCTCGGGCAGGACCGCCGCCAGCAGGCGGGAGTGGCTGATCGCCAGGATCTCGGCAAGGGTTCGCGACTCGCCGCCGCCGTTGAGCTCCGCGAGTCTGTCGGGGCTCAACGAGGCACGGCTCATGGGCTCATCGTATCGTCAGGCCGAGCCGGCCCGCCCTGGCAGTACGGCTCAGCCCGGTAGCACGGCTCCGCCCGCGGGCGTGGCCCGCCTAACGGGCCGGTACTGGCCGGCGCCCGGCCGGGGCGGCGTCAGCCGCGCGCCAGGCGGGCCACCCTCCGCAGGTGCTTCTTGCGGCGGGAGGCCCCGCCCTTGTCGACCTTGCCGTAGTTGACCCACCGGCGCCTGCCCATGCCCAGCTGCTTCATCACCGACCCCAGGAAGACCCCGTTGATGGCATTGCCCGCCAGGCGCTTGAGGAACCAGGTGGGGGCGGTCGAGGTGGTCAGCACCAGGACCTCCCTGATATGCGTCAGGCGCCCCTTGATGCCCGTGCGGGTGGCCGTGTAGGCCCAGTTGTGCTTCATCACCTTGTCCACGAAGCCCTTGAGCACCCCGGGCAGCTCGCTCCACCAGATGGGGGCGATGATGATGAGGCGCGTGGCGCTGTCGATGAGGTCCTGGTAGCGGGTGACCAGCGGGTCCGTGGTGCCGCCCTCCCCGAACAGCGCCAGCTCCTCGGTGGTGTAGCGGGGGTCGAAGCCATCGGCGTAGAGGTCGATGACGTCGTAGGGGCGCCCGGCCTTGTCCAGGGCGGTGGTGGCCGCCTCCAGCACGGCGTGGTTGAAGGACCCCTCGTAGGGGTGGGCGTAGATGATGAGGGTGCGCTCGTTCTTGCGGCTCATGGATGATCTCCTATCGTGATGGCGGCGTGCAGCGCCCGGCGCATGAACTCCGGGTCCGCGGTGGTGGCCCCTGCCGCGATGAGCTGGGTGTAGCCCTGGAGGCAGGACCAGATGATGAGGTGGAGGGGGTCGGGGTCGGCTCCTCTCGTCGCGGCGAGGCGCTCCACCTCGCGGCGTATGGTGGCCAGCAGCGGGTGGTGGGCGTCGGGGTCGGCCATGGCGGCGATGGCCACGGGGCTGAGCTGGTTGAACTCGAACAGGTGCGGGTGGTCCTCGGCGAGCTCGACCAGGAGCAGGCCGATCGCCAGCAGGGACTCGGCGGGGTCCTCCTGGAGGGAGCCCGCGGCGCGGCGGCCCAGGCTGGTGGACAGCTGCCTCAGGGCGGCCTGGAAGAGGCCGGTCTTGGAGGCGAAGTGCTTGTAGCAGGCGGGCGTGGTCACCCCGCAGGCGCGGGCCACCCCGGCCAGGGTGACCGCTGGCCAGCCCTGGGAGTCGATGAGCTCCAGGGCCGCTGCGATGAGCCGCTCACGCGTGTCTGTGCTGCGGCGGTCCAGGACGAGGGTCACACATTGAGGTTAACGGCATTCACTTATCTGTCAAGGGTGCGGTGGGGCGACGACGTCGTCGCGAACCGCCCGCCGGCCAGGCCCCCGCCCGGCTGCTCAGTCCCGTCCTCCCGGCGGCCTGCCCCCCGCCGGGCCGCTCACCCCTTGACGGCGCCCTCGGTGATGCCGGAGATGAACTGGCGCTGGAGGAGCAGGTAGAGCACGACCACGGGCAGTGCCACGAGGACCGCTCCGGCGGCCAGGAGGGTGGAGCCCTGCGTGTACTGGCCCTGGAAGAAGGCCAGCCCCAGGGGCGCGGTGCGCACCGTGCCCGAGGGGGACATGACCAGGGGGATGAGGAAGTCGTTCCAGGTCCACATGAAGGTCAGGACGATCTGGGTCATGACGGCGGGTCGCCCCAGGGGCAGCAGCACCGACCACAGGATGCGCAGGTCACCGGCGCCGTCGAGACGGGCGGCCTCCAGGATGGAGGGGTCCACGCCGCGGAAGAAGGCCCGCATCCAGAAGGTGCCGAAGGCCAGGGACTGGGCGATCTGCGGCAGCGCCACCGCCCAGATGGTGTCGATGAGGCCCACGGCGCGCAGGTCGAAGAACAGCGGCAGGACGATCGCCTCGGAGGGCACCATGATGCCCACCAGGAAGACGTAGAACAGGGCATCGGAGCCGCGGGGCCGGAGGATGCCCAGGACGTAGCCGCTCATGAGGGACAGGACCAGGGCGGCGCTGACCACGATGAGGGCCACGGTCACGGAGTTCGCCATGTACTGGGAGAACCGCCCCCGCTCCCAGGCGGTGGCGAGGTTCTCCACGTGCCCCCACGAGTCGTCGCCGACCCGCTCCGAGCCCAGGGCCAGGATGATGATGTAGGCCACCGGGAGGAGCGCCTGGAGGGCGAAGAGGGCCAGGACGAGGTAGCTGATGGTCCTCTCGGTGCGGGAGATCCTCATCGGTCGCGCTCCCCCAGGAGGTTGATGGCCAGGTTGATGAGGAAGATGACGGCGGTGAGCACGACGGCCAGGGAGGAGGCGGTGCCCACCTGCCCCAGTCGGAAGGCGTGGTTGTAGACCTCGTAGGAGGGCACGGTGGTGGCCGAGCCCGGCCCCCCGGAGGTGGTGACGTAGACCAGGTCGAAGGTCTTCAGGGCGGCGATGATGGTCAGGGTCAGGCATACGAGGATCTCCGCGCGCACCCCGGGGATGGTCACGGCCCGAAGGCGCTGCCACCATCCGGCCCCATCCAGGATGGCGGCCTCGTAGTAGTCCTTGGGGATGCGGGCGATCCCGGACATGAGCAGCACGGTGACCAGCCCGGTGCTCACCCAGGTGCCGATGAGGCCGACGGCGATGAGCGCGGTGGAGAAGTCGCCCAGCCAGGTGCGGGTCAGGGCCTCCAGGCCCACCGCGCGCAGGGCGGTGTTGATCAGGCCGTCGGGGGCGTAGATCCGGCGCCAGGCCACGGCCAGGACGACCATGGCGATGACCTGGGGCAGGAAGACGGCGGTGCGGAAGAAGCCGATGCCGCGCAGGCGCGCCCGGGTCAGGAGGCTGGCGAGCACCAGTCCGATGCCGAGGGGCAGGACGGCGTAGAAGATGATGAGGATGAGGGCGTGGCCGAAGGCCTCCAGGAGCCGGGGGTCGGTGAAGGTCTCCACGTAGTTGCCCAGCCCCGCCCAGGTCCCCGTGCCCAGCCCGTCCCACTGGTAGAGGGACAGCACCAGGACGCGGCCCAGGGGGTAGAGCATGAACAGCCCGTAGACGAGCAGGGGCGGTGCCAGCAGGCACAGGGAGGCGATCCGGCGCCCGGTGCGTGTGGACAGCTGCCGGCCGGCGGGCCGGCCGGTGGGCCGGCTGCGGGGGCCGGCGGTGGGGAAGTGGACGGGGGTGGTCATGGTGCTCCTGGGTCGGGGCGGCGTCGCCCGCGGTGGTGGCCGGTGGGGTCTGCCGGTCACCACCGCGGGCGCTGCTGCTGCGCGGGGCCCGACGGCGGCGCGCGCCCGGGCCCCGCGGCCGTCACTTGCCGGTGAACTCGGTGTAGGCGGCCTGGAGGGTGTTGAGGAACTCCTGCGGTGTGGTCCGGTTGTCCAGGAGGCCCTGGAGGGCGTCGCCGATGACCTGGTCGAAGGTGGGGGTGGCGTAGTCGAGGTAGGGCAGGACCTCCCCCTCCGTGCTCAGGGCGGCGAAGGCCTTCATGACGTCGTTGGTGACGCCGGCCTCCCCGGTGGCGTAGGTCGCGGTGTCGTTGACCGGGACGTTGCCGTTGTCGGCCAGGACCTTCATGGCCTCAGTGCTGGTGATGAAGGCGATGTAGGCGGCGGCCACATTGGGGTCCTTGGCCGCGGAGGTGATGGCGAAGGGCAGGCCGGTGCCCCCGGTGGAGGCCGTCTTGCTCATGCCCTTGGCCTTGGGCGGCAGGATGAAGGCGACGTCCTGGCCCATGGCGCTGTGGAGGTCGGCGGCGAGCCAGGAGCCGGCGATGAGGTAGATGCCCTCGCCCTGGGAGAAGCTCTGCCAGGTGGCGTCGTAGTCGGCGCCGTTGAAGCCCTCGTTGAAGTAGCCCTTGGTGGCCCACTCCTGGATCTCGGTGGCGGCCGCGAGGTTCTCGGGGGTGTCCCAGGAGGCGCCGGCGTTGCCGAAGCCCAGGGCCCGGATGGTCTCGGGGTCCACGTGCGCGCCCTGGACGGGGCCGAAGACGTGCAGGGCCGGCCACTTCTCGACGTTGCCGAGCATGAGCGGGACCTTGCCGGCCTCCTTGATGGTGGGCAGCTGGGCGGTGAGGTCCTCCCAGGTCGCGGGCGCGCTCAGGCCCAGCTCGCTCAGGCGCGAGGGGGAGTAGTAGATGCCCACGCTCTCGCCGACCTGCGGCAGGCCCCACAGGCTGCCCTCGCCGAAGGTCGTGGCGTCGGCGGAGTAGGAGGAGTAGGACAGGATCGACGGCGAGTAGGCGGAGTCCCAGCCGTAGGTGGGGATCCACGGGTCCAGGGAGATGACCTGCCCGGCGGAGACGAACTGCCCCAGGGTGGCGCGGCCGTTGTTGGCCTGGACGACGTCGGGGGCGTCCTGGCCGCTGAGGGCCAGTCGCAGGGTGCTCTGCAGGTCCTCGAAGGACTGGGAGTTCCGGGAGATGGTGATGTTGGGGTATTTCTCCATGAAAGCGGCGTTGAGCTGCTCCATCTGGGCGTTCTGCCCGCCGCGGGTCTCCTGGTCCCACACGGTGAGGGTCTGCTTGGGCAGTGAGGCGATGTCGGTGGAGACCGCGACCGGCGTGCTGCTGGTGGTGGAGGTGCTGGAGCCCTTGGGGGCGCAGGCCGCCAGCGCGCCGGCGGCGGCCAGGGCGCCGGTCCCCAGGAGCAGGCCGCGCCGGCTCGTCCGGGGCAGGGAGGTCAGGGGTAGCGGGGCGGGAGAGGTCATTGTGGGGCTCCTTCATGGGTTGGTGACTGGTCCGGGCACAACGTGGTGCTCTGCGGCAGGGGGGTGGCGGAGGTGTGGCAGGTCGGGGCGCCCTCGGGCCGTCCCGTGCTGCCCTGGGCGAGGTCGTCGAGAAGGTCCAGGAAGCTGAGGTCGTAAGCGGGGTCCAGGTCGAGGCTGCGGGCGTGCGCGGCGACCTGGGCCGCGGTGGGGGCGTTGGTCGAGCCCCCGGGGCGGCCCACGGTGAAGGAGGCCGTCAGGCACGCGGCCGACAGCGCGGCGCGCAGCGGCAGCCCGTGGGCCAGGGCCCAGGTGAGCCCGGCGGTCAGGGAGTCCCCGGCGCCGGTGGTGTCCACGGCCTGCACCGGCGCGGCGGGCAGGATGATCTCGTGCTCGCCGTCGCAGGCGACCAGGCCCCGCTCCCCGCAGGTGACCACGGCCAGTGGCACGCGCTCGGCCAGTGCCCTGGCGGCCTGGGATGCGGTGGTGGTGCGGGTGTAGTGGGTGGCCTCGGCGTCGTTGGGCACGAAGACGTCGGCCAGGGACAGGGGGGAGAGGTCGTCGGGGTCCCAGCGCCCGGTGGGGTCCCAGCCGACCTGGCCGATGACGGTGGCGGGCGTGTGCGAGCGGCGCCAGGCGGTGATGGTGGTGCGGTTGCGCTCCATGGTCCTGAGGTTGGCGATGAGGACCGCGGGGGCCAGTGGGGCGCTGCTCAGGGGCGGGGCGTCCTCGGAGCCGCGGGTGATCATGGCCCGGTCCCCGTCGTAGGCCAGGGAGACGGTGACCGACTGGCGCTCGGCGTCCTGGGCCCAGGCCAGGTCGATGCCCTCCTCGGTGAGCATGGTGCGCACGAAGGAGCCTGCGCGGTCCCGGCCCAGGTAGCAGCACAGGGCCACGGGCAGGCCGAGGCGGGCCAGGGCGACGGCCTGGTTGGCGTTGCCGCCGGGCATGATCTCGCAGCCGGGGACCCAGTGCTCCTCCCCGGGTGCGGGGGGCTGGGTCAGGCCGGTCATGATGACGTCGAGGAACACGGGGCCCAGGACGCAGACGGGAAACTCACGGGTGGGGTGCGGGGTGGTGATGGTGGTGATGGTAGTGGGGGATATGGGGGCTGGAGGCTCTCCATCGTTGGAATGACTGGTGTTCGCCACGGTGGTCTCCTTGGTCGGCGAGGTGCTGGTCCCGGAGGGGGAAGCCTGTGTGCAACGGGAAAAAGTGTACGCCACTGTAGCGGCGATCTCAGGGTAAATGCGCACATCTGATCACTTGTGCGCAGATTGCGGTACTCTTCGAGCATGTTGGTTCCCCAGCGGCACTCCGCGATCCTCGACCTGGTGCGTGAGCACGGGGGCGCCTCGGTGAGTGATCTGGCTGCGCGCCTGGAGGTCTCCCCCTCGACGATCCGCCGTGATCTCAACCATCTGGACCGTCAGGGCCGGTTGCAGCGGGTGCGCGGTGGGGGCGCGGTCGAGGCCGATGAGACGCCCTTCGAGCGCGTGGCCGCCCACCGGGCCGAGGAGAAGGACCGTGTGGGCGCCCGGGCGGCCGCCGTGGTGCGGGAGCGCGACGTCGTCCTGCTGGATATCGGCACCACCTGCGCCGCTGTGGCCCGGCACCTGCGCGGCCGGGAGGTGACGGTGGTGACCGCCTCCCTGGCGGTGGTTGACGAGCTGCGCGCGGATACCGCGGTCGAGCTCATCGTCCTGGGCGGGCTGCTGCGCCCCTCCTACCTGTCGCTGGTGGGGGCGCTGACGCAGCAGGCGATCGCCCAGCTGAGCGCGGATATCGCCTTCATCGGCACCTCCGGGGTGCGCCCCGACGGCACGGTGCTGGACTCCACCGGGGCCGAGGTCCCGGTCAAGCATGCCATCGCCGCCTCCTCCCAGCGCACCTGCCTGGTGGCGACGGCGGATAAGTTCCCGGGCTCCGGGCTCCTGCCCGTGTGCGCGCTCAGTGACGTGCACATGCTCATCACCACGGCCGACCCCACGGCTGATCCCCTGCCCGCCCTGGAGGGCACTGCTACGGAGGTCCTCTTCGCGTGAGGCTGGTTATCGCAGGGGGAGGCGGCTTCCGCGTCCCCCAGATCATTGATGTGCTCGCGGCGGCCCGCTCGGGCACCGGCCCCTACCCGGGGCTCGTGGTCGATGAGGTCCGGCTCTACGACTGCTCGCGGCGGCGCCTGGATGTCATGGGCTCGGTCATCACCGACCTGGACTACCCGGGTGCGCCGCGGGTGAGCGCGACGACGGATCTGCGCGAGGCGGTGCGTGGCGCGGACTTCGTCTTCTCCGCCATGAGGGTGGGGGGAGCATCCGGGAGGGTGGTTGATGAGCGCGTGGCCCTGGCCCAGGGCGTGCTGGGCCAGGAGACGGTGGGGGCGGGTGGCTACGCCTATGCGCTGCGCACGATCCCGGTGGCCATGGAGCTGGCCCGTGCGGTGCGTGATCTGGCCCCGCAGGCCTGGGTCATCAACTTCACCAACCCGGCGGGTGTCATCACTCAGGCGATGCGCACGGTGCTGGGACCCAGGGTGGTGGGGATCTGCGACACCCCCATCGGGCTGGTGCGGCGCGCGGCGGCGGCACTGGGGCTCGATCCCCGTGATGCGGCCCGGGTCGGGGACGGGGTGGCCGGCGGGGCCGGTGGGCCGGTGGGCTTCGACTATGTGGGCCTCAACCACCTGGGGTGGCTGCGCTCCCTGGAGGTGGCGGGGAGCGATCGCCTGCCCGAGCTGCTGGGCGATGACGCCCTGCTGGATCATCTGGAGGAGGCCCGCACCCTGGGGGTGGACTGGGTGCGAACGCTGGGCATGCTGCCCAACGAGTACCTCTTCTACTACTACCTCAATCGCGAGGCGGTGCAGCGCATCCTGCAGGAGGAGTGCACGCGGGGGGAGTTCCTGGCCCGCCAGCAGGGCGATTTCTATGAGGCGGCCGCTCGTGAGCCGGGGCGCGCCGGTGAGCTGTGGTCGCGCGTGCTCGGTGAGCGGGAGGCCACGTACATGGCGGAGACCCGCGAGCACTCCCAGCGCGCGGGCCGGCGCGAGGAGGATCTGGCGGGTGGCGGCTATCAGCAGGTGGCCCTGGACCTCATGACGGCGGTGGCCACGGGCGCCCCGGCCCGCATGATCCTGGATGTGGCCAATGATGACGCCCATGGCGCCGACGGCGGTGGGCTGCTGGTGCCCCAGCTGCGTGAGGACGCGGTGGTGGAGGTGCCCTGCGTGGTCGACGGCGAGGGGGTGCATCCCCAGCGCGTGGCCCCACTGGGCGGCGCCGAGCTGGGGCTGGTGGCCACGGTCAAGGGCTGCGAGGAGCTCATCATCGACGCGGCGCTCCACGGGGATGCTGCCCTGGCGTGGCGGGCCTTGGCCTCCCATCCGCTGGTGGACTCGGTGCCGGTGGCGCGTCGCATTCTGGAGGGGTACATGCAGGAGCACCCGCAGGTAGCGCGGATCCTGGGCCACTGAGGCACGGGATCCTGCGGGCTTGTGCCATGGCGGGGGCCCGCTTTGCTGAGCGTCGGCGCCGGATGCTCACTGTAGTCCACTGATGGTCTCAGTGTATACAGTGACGGCCTCAGTGTATACAGTGACGGCCTCAGTGAACTACACTGAGCGGGTGACTGACGAGGAGTTGGCTGAGCGCGTCGCACGCTTGCGGCAGTTGGGGAGCGATGACGCTGGGACGGAGGTGAAGGCTGCTGCAGGGGGGCTTCCGAAGAGCGTGTGGGAGAGCGTCTCGGCCTTCGCGAACACTGATGGCGGTATCGTCATTCTCGGTCTCGATGAGAAGCGGGCGTTCGCCCCAGTGGAGGGGTTCGATGCAGGTAGGATCGTCAACGCCCTGGTGGCTGGGCTTCAGCAGGATCCGAAGATTGTTCCCGTGCCGGATGGGGCGTACCGAGTGTGGCGGACGATGGTCGATGATGCACCGGTGGTTGTGGTGGAAGTCGATTCCCTCCGAGGTAGGGCTGATACCCCCCTTCCGTGCTATGTGAAGGCTAAGGGGGTGATGGGCGGCAGTTATAAGCGGGTTGATGACCAGGATCGACATCTGACTGCCTACGAGATCTACATGCTCCAGACCTCCTATCAGGTCCTGGGCACCGATCGGATGGAGGTTCCGGGGGCCGCTCTGGAGGAGTTGTCCTCGGACGCCGTCCAGCGGATGCTGGGCAGCATCCGGGCCAGGGGTTCCCATGCCCTCGACGGTCTGGCTGCGGATGATCTCAGTGGCGCCTTGACTCGTATCGGCGTGCTGGGTTCCGAGAGTACTCCAACGCTGGCAGGGTACCTGGCGCTCGCCACCTATCCTCAGCAGCGCCTGCCGCAGTTGACAATTGATGTTGCGGTTCACCCGTCTACAGAGAAATCGGCGCATGGAGAGCTTCGTTTTATTGATCGGCAGACATGCGATGGTCCGCTGCCGATAGCGATCGAGGATGCTGTGAAGGCGGTGTCCCGCAATCTCAGGCGGCAGAGGAGGGTTGAGGGGGTCGCTGGTGTTGATGAGCTGGAGGTACCTGAGGAGGTCCTGAGGGAGGCGATCACGAACGCGGTGACGCATCGTGATTACGGAGAACTGGCGCGGGGCGGCCAGGTGGCGGTGGATGTTTTCCCCGATCGCGTGGAGGTGAGTAGTCCCGGTGGCTTCTATGGAACTCGGAGCGCGGAGAATGTTGCGGAAGGGCGCTCGGATTCACGCAATCCGGGATTGGCGCGGCTGCTGACCCTGGTGCCACGAACTGATGGGGATGGGGTGCTGTGCGAGAATCAGGGCTCAGGAGTTCCTCGAATGATTTCATCCATGCGCGAGCGGGGGCTTCCGAGCCCGGATTATTCTGAATCTGATCTCGGCCACGTGGTGGTGCGGCTGAGACGATCTGGCTTGCTTGACGAGCAGGCCCTGAGTTGGCTGGATTCCCTTCCCGGAGGCGGCGGAACTGATAGTGAGCGCGCTGCATTGGCCTTGGCGCGTCGTGATGGCCGGGTGTCTGTTGCGGGTCTTCGCGATAATCTTGGGATTGACTCTGATGACGCTCGGGAGGTTTTGGGCGCCTTGGTGGCAGAGGGCCTGCTCATCGGCGCTGGCGATGGTCCATATGTTTTGATGACAGGACATGAGACAGCGGAGGAGACGGGAGCTCGATGGGAGATCCTGTCATTGCTTGATGCTGAGACCCCGAGGACGATCCGTGACATCGCCGCGGCTACCGGCAAGACGCCGGGCACGTTGAGACCGTTGCTCCGCGGCCTGATCGCTGATGGTCTGGTGGTTGCCACGGCGCCGCCGACGAGCCGGAACCGCGCGTACCTCGTGGCGGGGTAGCGCCGCGCGGCTGGCCTCTACTGCCTAGAGGCGGGCACTCGGCCGAAGCTCCTGTCCCGGGTGCAGAATTCGGTCAGTGATTCCAGGAGCTCGGCTTCGCGGAACGCGGGCCAGGGGACCTCGGTGAAGTACAGCTCGGCGTGCGCGAGCTGCCAGATGAGGAAGTTGGAGATGCGGAGCTCTCCGCCGGTGCGCACGTAGAAGTCCACAGGGGGGATGTCGGGGTGGTAGCCGAATCTACTGGTGGGGCTGTTCCAGTCGATGCTGTCGTCCTCGAACTGGGAGCGGCACTCGTAGACCTCCTGCCGACCGCCGTAGTTGAAGCAGAACTGGAGGGTCAGGCCGGTGTTGCCGGCGGTCCTCTCCTCCAGCCCGTGGAAGAAGTCGACGACTGATTCGGGGAGGTTGTTCGTGGTTCCCGCCCAGGTGAACCGCACGTGATCGCGCATGAAGGAGGGCTCCAGGTGGGTCAGTGCCCGCTGGACGAGGTCGATGATGTACTGGATCTCCGCGTTGTTGCGTCCCCAGTTCTCGGGGGAGAAGGCGTGGATGGAGAAGTACTTGACTCCCAGTTCCCGCAGGACATTGAGGCAGGCGACGAACGAGCGGATGCCTTCCTCGTGGCCCACGGACCGCTTGAGGCCCTGTGTTGTCGCCCACCGCCCGTTCCCATCGGCTGTGAGGGCGAAGTGCTTTAATCGTCCATTAGCGACGCTCTGTGTGATCAGATCATAGTCCGCGGCGCTCGTCACATCGCTCATACTTGCTCCTCTGCGTTGTTCACACAAACACTGCTCGATATGTGATCTATATGAGGGCTGCCGGGTTGATACGTGACGGCGCTCAGGGTGTTTAGTGAGAACTGTGTGTCATGCAATGTGGTGGCCTGCTCATGAGGGAATCGGGTCTCCTGAGCCGATTCGGTCAAGGGGCAGGCCGTTACCGGAACTATAGCATGCTGGGTTGCTCGTGAGTGACTCCTGAGGCTCCGGCGCCCGGCCAGCGGTGAGGGGCTGTTCCTGCTTGGTCGGCAGCCGGAGTGGGTGCGAGATGATACCACACAAGGGGGACTTGAGTCCTACTTTCGGGCGTACCCCTTGGCTGTCGGGCGCTGTCGGGGCGGTCCTGTGGCGTGGGTCAAGAGTGTCGCACTTGGGCGTGAGTGAGGGCGCGGCCGGGAATCCGAGATAGTGGAAGGGTAAAGAGCAATCTGAAGGGGCGTATCGACGTTCTGGTGGCCGCGATCATAGAATCGGCCGATAATATTAAGGTAAGGTTCCTTCGATTCCTGTGATGCAAGCACGATCAGTTTTAAGGCTTGCTTGCACGGAGGGGGCCCTGCACGACGGAACGAGGGGTGCCGAACCGGATCTGGCAGCCGATGTTGGCTGAACTATGGAACTGTCGATGGTGCTGCGATGTTTGTCGAGGGCGTTCTGATCTCGGTATCGGAGGAAATTTTCTGTGAGTTAAGCTCGGGGTATTCTCTGGTGTTCAGATGGGGTCGTGGCCCCGGTTTTCAGTTACTTACTGTTCGCTCTATCTCTAGGAAGTTGATGAACCTGGAATGAAGCCGCCCCTGGTCTGGATGCAGTTTTTTGTTTTTTGGAACATGACTTAATGCTCTCCTGTTGAATGGAGTGAGGCTGATGCGGCGAGTATCCTTCTCTAGTTTTTGAGCCCGCTCTGCTACGTGAATGCGGTGGTCCGGGTCTATCCCGATGAGATTGCGATCGTAAGCTGTGTGGTGAGTTCGGCATAGTGCGAGGCCGTTGCTGACCTCGGGGATGCCGGAATCCTTTGAGTCTGGAATGATATGCGCTGCTTCTAGCAACTGTGCATGCGGAAGGTCGCAGATGGCGCAAGAGATCTCGTAAGCGCTAATGACGTGCTCGCGAAAATCGTGTTGGTGAACGCGGGCTCTTGTCCAACGGGATACGTACTTGCGTTCGATCATGGGTGGCTCTTGGTTACTGATTCCTGTGTGCTCCAGAACCGTCTCGTGAATACTGATGATGAACTCTCGACGTCGATGATCGACCCGCTCGATGTAGACGGGAAAGCGGGCGTAGTAGTATAGAATGTTGCCAGGCCTTACTCCTATCAGCCATGCGAGTGGGTAATTCTGCTGGGCCGCATTGATCATGGCCTCATTCGTCCAGTTCTTACTGGGTGAATCGGCGAACTTATAGCGGAGCAATCCATCAGCATCGATGCGATCTTCGTATGGCGCCTCCTTGTTGGGTAATCGTGCTACCGTCTTAAAGGTGAGTGCCGATTCGAATCCTTTAGGCTTCCAGATTCCTTGGGTTTGGTGGGTGAGCGGAAGGTGGTGTCCGTGCCACATCATTCCTTCCATAAGATCTTGGTGTGTGAAGAGTTCATGCCCGGCGATGCGCCGCGACTCGAACCACTGCATGGCAGCCAAGTGCGCGTCGAGTTCTTCTTCTGCTGTGTACAATAGTTGAGGTGACATGGGGGCTGTACTCCTCTATATGTTCTGCATGTTCGCCGAGGGTATTTGAAGGTCGTTATGGGGTTGTGGGATCATCTTACCTGTAAGCCTTGGTGTGCCTCACGTCTCCGCATTGGGTCACGATATCACTGGTTCGCCTGATGTTCGATCTTGTCAGTCGGGGCTGGGGGGGTCGTTATGGAACGAAGAGTGCATCGCTCTGCCATGTGGCTGAAGCTCTCTCGTATCCGCAGGCTCGTATGCTCCACCCCTGGATGCCTGCTCGGCACGCTGGGTTATCAGGTCGTCTGCCCGACGTGCCGAGCGGTTGGCTGTGCCGGGGCGGGGAGCCAGGGGGTGCGTGCCCTTCGGGAGGGCCAGAGGCTCGAGATGGTCCCGGGAGTCACGTTGGGCATCGTTTAGCGGAAAGGGCGTCACTTGGCGACTTGGACGGCCCTTGTAGGTGTCGTCCAAGTCGCCAAGTGACGCCGTTGTCGCGAAGTGACGTCCAATCGCATGGCACCCTACTTCGGGGATCGCCATGTATGAGCGCGTGAGGGCGGTGGGGTGGCGCGGCGATTGTCCGTACTCGAGAAGGGGTGGGCGTTCAGGGCGCCGACGGGCCCGGCGAGCTGCGGGCGACCCCTGTAAATCCGAGACGGGTGCGCATGCCGCCGCTCGGCGTCCGGCAGGAGGGCCTCTGGCCGCTACCGCACCTGCCCACCCGGGCCTGCTCCCAGCCTATGCGTCACCCCCATGTGCCATGCTCGGCGTATGAGCGTTCCCAACCACCCCCACCAGGCTCCATCCGGCAACTGGCAGCAACAGGCCCCGCATCAGGGCTACCCCGCCCAGTACCAGGCCCAGCACCAGCATCCCTCGAATGCCCAGTACCCGCACGGCGCGCAGTACCCCCAACCCGCGGGATGGCCCGTCGCGCCTCAGCAGCCCAGGAGGAAGCGGACCGCCCTGATCGTCACTCTCGTCCTCGCCCTCGTTCTAGCGGTCGGCGGTGCAACCACCTTCTTCGTCCTGCGCGCCCGTCACGCAGGGGGCGCGGGAGACTCCGGCGCCGACTGGTCAGCCGCATGGCTGGACGGATTCGAGCAGACCTGGACCCTGGATCCCCCCTCCGGCCTCGGCGGCGACATCTCCGTCGACATGGTCGGCGGTCGGCTCGTGCGCACCAACAGCGGTCCGGACGCCTCCACCATCTCGGTCTACAGCCTGGAGCGCGATACGCCCGAGCTCATCTGGGAGGAGGAGTTCGACGTCTCATTGCCCTGGTTGCCCGAGTGGGGCAACTGGCTCATCGTCGGGGACTCCCTCATCGACGTCGAGACCGCCGAGCGCACCGACGCGCCCTGGGACGCTACAGCGGAGGTCACTGCCAGCCAGGACGGTGCGATCGCCTGTCAGGAGACCACCTGCACCCTGTGGGCCTCCCCCACGGACAAGAAGTGGGAGACCACCATCCAAGCCAACGCGCCCGTGAGGGCCCATATCGGCACGAAGGTGGGCAACTACATCCTGGCCTCAACCACCGATAGCCGGGTAAAGGACACCGAGCACTTCACTATTGATCTGGGCAGCGGGGACTCCCACCCGCTCGATACTGAGGGGACGAGCATGTCGCCCTACCCGCTCGCCGACGGGTGGCTCATCTATGGGACGGGCTCCCGCGGCGCCGCGTCCACCGTCGGCATCTATGAGCCCAACGGCGCTCCTCAGGAGACCTTCTCCTCCTCGCTCCCAGATGTCACCACCTTCCCCTGGTCGCCCGAGCCCTTCACCGTCGCAGAGAGCAAGAAATGGTTCCAGGACGGTGACACCTCATGGGCTCCCGCCACCTACTCCGTGGATACGCAGGACCCCGATTGCCAGACCATCCTGGTCCAGGACAAGGAGGTCACGCTCGGTCCCGACAACTCCATCACTGATGACGAGCGCGGATCCTGCGGCGCGACCTCCCCCATCCAGGCCGTCTACCACTCGGGCGACGGTGGTGATATCGCCACCTTCCACTCCGGTGAGATCGGGAAGAAGGACCTGCACCTGGTGGAGATGACGACGGGCCGTGCCTCCGAGCCCATCCCCCTGGGCGATTACGGGAGCTACCTCCACTGGGGAGACGACCGCCTCCTCGTCCACTCCGATAACGGCACGATCACCGCCTATCGGGCCACAGGATCCTGACCGGTGGACCGCCATCAACCCTTCGCGGGTGGGAGCGGGGCACCAGGCCCTGCCCGACCCCGCCCACCCCTGGCTGAGACGAGGCGCCCCGACCGCCTGCTCGCAGGCTGAGAACTTCGGGGACTTTCGGGAAAGGCCTGGACCCTGCGTCGCGAGCCTGGCAGGCTGGGGTGATCAGGGCCTCAGCCCCAGTCCACCAGCCCCCTCGACCCCCAGAGCAGCGCCGCTGGTGAGGCTCGGAAGGCCACCATGAACCCGTCCCCGGACCCGAGCACCTCCTGGATCACCCCGCCCACCCCGGGCAGGGAGCGCCTGTCCGGAACCGGGACCGCCATTGTCACGGCCGACCGCGTGCTCACCGGCCGCCGGGACCCCAGGGGCGGCGAGGCGGGACTCGAGGCCCTCACCGACCCCCTCCACGGCGTCGGCATCCTGCTCCTGGACGCCACCATCGCCGCCGTCGGCCCCGTGCCCGAGCTCGAGGCCGCCGCGCCCGCCGGCGCGCCCCCCACCAGGGTCGATCTGCCCGGCAGCACCCTCATGCCCGGCCTCATCGAGACCCACGCCCACCTGGCCACCTCCGGCACGGATGTGGAGTACCCCGACTACGGGCCCCAGGAGATCGCCCGCCTCAGCCTCAACGCTGCCCGCAGCGCCCGTGAGCTGCTCAGCGTCGGCGTCACCTCCGTCCAGAGCCTGGGCGCCCGCCACTACGTGGACGTCGCCCTGCGCGACGCCATCGCCCAAGGGGAGCTGCGCGGCCCCCGCGTGCGCGCCAGCGGCCCCCAGATCACCACCACCGGCGGGCACTCCTGGCACGCCGGAAGCGAGGTCGACGGCCCCGACAGCATCCGGCGCAGCGTGCGCGAGCACCACAAGCGCGGGGTCGACACCATCAAGGTCATGGCCACAGGCGGCTTCACCACCGACGCCTCCGTGCCCTGGAACGCCCAGTTCACCACCGAGGAGATCGCCCTCATCGCCACCGAGGCCCACCGCCTGGGCCACCTGTGCGCCGCCCACGCCCACGGCACCCAGGGCATCGAGCGGGCGGTGGCCGCGGGCGTGGACTACCTCGCCCACGCCTCCTTCGTCTCCGCCCGGGGCCGCACCGAGCTCGACGCCGCCCTGGCCGACCGCATCGCCCAGGCCGGCATCTACGTGGACTGCACGATCACCGCCGACATCCCCGCCATGGTGGCCCGCGACGACTCCTTCGCCCCACCCGTGCGCGCCCTGTGGGAGCGCGGCGTGCGCATCGTCGCCGGGCACGACGCCGGCATCCCCCAGGTCGCCAACCGCGCCTACGTCGGCGGCCTGGAGGCCCTGGAGGCCATGGGCCTGCCCCGCCACGAGGTGATCCTGGCCGCGACCTCCCGGGCCGCCGCCGCCATCGGCCTGGCCGGGGTCACGGGGGTCCTGGCCCCGGGCTACGACGCCGACCTCATCGCCGTGGCCGGCGACCCGCGCACGGACCTGGCCGCCCTGCGCGACCTGCGCCTGGTGGCCACGCGCGGCCGGGAGTTCATCCCCGACGCCGTCCCCGGCCTGCAGCGGCGCCGATGGCCCGCCCCGGGCCAGGACCCCGACCACGCCCTGGACCCCGGACCCGCCGGGATCCTGGCCGCCCACCGAGCCGGCGTCGAGCGCGCCGCCACCCACCCGGATGTGTGAGGAGAGCACGATGCCCAGTCACGAGTCGCCCGAGCCGTCGTCGCGCAGCACCCACGGCGCCCGCCCCGGCCGGGAGGCGGCCCCACCCACGCCGGCCCGGCCCGCCCGGGGCGGCCCACTGCTCACCCCCTCTCCTGCTGCCTCCGGCGTCCCCCCACCCGGGGCGCCCCCCGCATCAGGGCCGCCCGCCAAGACCCTGCGCGATCTGGCTGATGAGTACGCCCGGCTCCTGTCCGCGCACGACCCCCGGGCCGCCGCCGCCACCGGCATGCCCGGCCACGCCATCCTCCCCGACTTCTCCCCCGAGGCCCTGGCCTCCCGTTTGGCCTCCGAGCGCAGCCTGCGCGGGCGGGTCGAGGCGGTCACCGAGGGCCTCGACCCCTCCGATCGGCTCCTGCGCGACCAGCTGCTGGACCGGCTCGCCTCCTCCATCGACCTCATCGACTCCGGCGAGGAGGGCGGCAGCCTGGGCTCCCTGGCCTCGCCATTCCAGCGGATCCGCGAGGAGCTGACCTCCCCCAGGCTCGCCCCCGAGCCCGGCGGCGCCGAGGAGGCCGACCTGGCCGAGGCCGAGGCCAAGTGGGAGGACGCCTGGAACCTGCACCGCATCCGCCTCGAGGCCCTGCCCTCCACCCTGGAGGGCCTGAGTGCCTCCCTCGATGCCTCCGCCGCCCAGGGCGCCATCGCCCCGCTCAGCCAGGTCGACGTCGTGGTCGGGCAGGCCCGCGACCTCGCTGAGGGCACCTGGTGGCACCCGCCCGAGGACCTGCCGGCCACGCTGCGCGTGGGGATCCAGGACGCCGAGGCCCTCGCCCGGAGGGCCATCACCGACTTCGCCGACCACCTGCGCGCCAACCTCGGCCCCCGCGCCCCGAGGGCCGAGGGCGTGGGCCCCCAGCGCCACGCCCTGTGGATGCGGCGACTGCTGGGCACCCAGGTCGACCCCGAGGAGACCTACGCCTGGGCCGAACAGGAGCTGGAGGAGGTCATCGCCGAGCAGGACGCCGTGGCGGCCGACCTCCTGAGCCCCGGGGCGGTGGCCGCCGACCTGGACGCCCACCTGCGCTCCGACCCCTCCCAGGGGCTGAGCCCCCAGGACTACATCGCCTGGGCCCAGCAGACCGCCGATCAGGCCTGGGACGCCGTGGTCGGCACCATCCTGGACCCGCCCGATGTGCTGGGGCGCCCCGTGGTGCGCCTGGGCGAGCCCGGGGGCGGCGTCCACTACGAGGAGCCCGGGGAGGTCAGCGGCAGGCACCGGCCCGGCACGATGCTGCGCTCCCCGGCCCAGGGCGATGAGGTGATGTGGCCGTGGGCCGAGCGCACCACCGTCCTGCACGAGACCGTCCCCGGCCACCACGCCCACTCCGGCTGGCACGCCGCCGACTCCCGCCTGAGCCCCTGGCAGCGCCACCTGGGGCGGGTCCCGGGCTGCAACGAGGGCTGGGCCCTGTACGGGGAGTCCCTCGGGCGTGAGATGGGGCTGCTGAGCGCCCCCGCCGACCACTTCGGGTGGCTGGCGGCCCGCCGCTGGCGCCTGGCCCGCACACTGGTCGACCTGGGGGTGCACTCCCACCTGTCCGTGCCCGCCCACGTCGCCGCGCTGCCCGGGGCCTCGGGGGCCTGGGACCGCGCTACCGTGACCGCCCTGCTGCGCCACCACACCGTGATCTCCGAGGGCTTCCTGCGCTTCGAGGTCGCCCGGCAGCTGGGCTGGCCCGCTCAGGCCCTGTCCTACGTCCTGGGGGAGCGGGTCTGGCTGGCAGGCAGGCGCGCCGCCGAGGCGCGGGCCCTGTCCGAGGGGCGCCCCTGGGGGCGTGCGGAACTGCGCGACTTCCACAACCGCAGCATCGCCCTGGGCTCCCTGGGCCTGGATCTGCTCGAGCGCAGCCTGTGAGCGCGGCGGTGGCGGCCGGGCCGCCACTGGCCGGGGCGTTCCCGAGCGGGCCGCTGCGCGACGACCAGCGGTCGTGCAATGACGCCGACCCGCTCGGGGCTGCGCGGGGCGGGCGCCCTGATCGGCCCTGACCCACCCGGGTGCCGCGTGGCAGGAGCAGCGGCGGGGGCGGTCGAGAGGCGGGGAGCCCGGCGCGCAGTGCCTGAGCGGGTCGGCGGAACCCGGCGCCGTTGACGGGTCCCTGATCCCAGGGTGCCACGAGAAAGAACACCTGTGTGTGAAGCAACTCACTGCTATGAGACGACACGCCGACAGAATCCGATTCTGCAACCGATGTACGTTTCCCCGGGGACTTAGGTCCCGATCTGTCATATGGTTGTGATGACGCCGTTTCGTCTGGTCAGAAGATTTCTTCTGGCGTGACGACGGGCTGGTAGAAGTTCGGACTTAGCCTGGGAAATGGCTGATAGGTGCAAGGTTGCAGATCGGTGACTGCTGCCAGCGTGATGATTTTGTAGCGCTCAGCCCGCCTGCTCTGGCTACCCTGGTGGCGTGAGCTCAGCTAAGCGCCCCGACCAGCGCGTCGCCGTCGTCATCCCGGCCAAGGATGAGGCCAAGCGCATAGCGGCCACCGTCCGCGCCTGCCGCTCCATACCGCGGGTCGATCTCGTCGTCGTCGTCGACGACGGATCCACTGACGGCACCCAGGACCACGCCCGCGCCGCCGGGGCGGTCACCGTGCGCCACTCCGTGACCCGGGGCAAGGCCTCCGCCATGGAGACCGGGGCCAGCGTGGTGGGCATGCGCGACTACGTCGACGGCCCCGCGCGCCTCCTGCTGTTCATCGACGCCGACCTGGGCGACTCCGCCGCCGCCTGCGCCGAGCTCGTCCCGCCCGTGGTCGACGGCGTGGCCGACATGGCCATCGCCGTCCCGCCCAAGCAGGCCGGCGCCGGTGGGCGCGGCCGCGTGGTGCGGGCCGCCCGGCGGGCCATCGCCAGGGCCACCGGCTGGGAGCCCGTGGCCCCCCTGTCCGGGCAGCGATGCCTCACACGCGAGGCCTACGAGGCCGCGATGCCCCTGGCCGAGGGTTGGGGGGTCGAGGTGGGCCTGACCCTGGACGTGCTGGTCCGCGGACTGGCCGTCATCGAGGTCCCCTGCGACATCACCCACCGGGTCACCGGCAACGACCGCGCCGGGATCATGCACCGCGCCTCCCAGTACCGCGACGTCGTGCGGGCCATCGCCGCCCGCCGCTTCCGCCGCCAGCACGTGGCCTCCTCCCGCTACCAGAAGGCAGCCGAGGAGCAGAGCCCCTTCCACGCCTACCGGGCCTGGGCCGCCACGGGGACGACAGGATCCGCTGAGGCCCCGCAGCCCCCCGCCCAGGAGCGCCAGGAGGCCACCGCCTCCACCGGCGACTAGCCCGGCGCGATCGGGACGGATCGACGCCGGCCGCCAGCGGGCCCCGCTCCCCGCCGTCAGCCGCCCAGGAGCAGCTCGGCGCTCCCGCACCGCATCATGGTGATCCTCAAGCGTGCGGATCGGGGGCATTCGGCCCGGCAGACGACGTGCTGCGGCGTGGGGCCAGGGCGATGGCCAGCGCCGCGGGGGCGGCCGCCGCCAGGATGAAGCCGGCCATGATCACCCCCGAGTCGTTGACCAGGACCGCCACCGCCGTGAGCACCACCAGGGCCCGCAGCGCCGCCGGCCACCACGGCGGCGGAAGCTCGACATGCCGCACCAGCCACCCGTAGCGGCTCGTCCCGGCCCGCCACTGCCGCCGCTGCACGCCGATCCACAGCGCCACCGCCGCCAGGGCCGCCAGGGCGATGAGAAGAACCAGTAGCGCCGGCGGATAGGTCAGGAAGGGCCCCACGAGCGCCCTGGCCTTGCGCAGGAGCGTGGCCAGCGCCGAGCCGTCGAGGACCTGCTGGGCGAAGCGCCCCAGATGCGTGCGCTGCCCGTCGGGGCGCGCCAGGTCCAGGGCCGCGAAGCCGGCGACTGCCCCGCAGGTCACTGCACCGACCACCAGCCACCGCCGCCAGTCCAGGCGCTGGCCCATGAGGACCGCCGTCAGCGCCACGAGCGCCGGCACCAGGGTCAGGGCGCCGCCCACATCCGCGCCCAACTGGGGGGCGCCGTCGAGCACCAGCGCCACCCCGCCCAGGACCGCCACCACCACCGGGGCCAGGATCCTGCGCCTGCGCCCGGCCTCATCGGCCACGACGGCGATGAGCACCATCAGCGCCCCGCCGGCGAGGGCGAAGGCGGTGTTGGAGATCCCGTAGAAGCGCCCGGCCACCACCGCGTTCATCCCCACGACGCCATTGAAGGACAGGTGGGCGCCGGTGGCGCCATCGATGAGCCAGCCCAGGCAGGTCACCGCCGCCAGGGCCAGGCCCAGGGGCCGGCTGATCCCACGGGCGGCGCTCGCGGCGGCCCCACTGCGCAGACCGCGGCGCCGCAGCAGCGATCGCAGGCCCAGCAGACCCACCGCCAGGAGCCCGAGAACCCCCATGCCCATGACCAGAATGGCCCCGATGCTCGACAGCAATGTCAGGGCAGAGGCATCGCCGTCCTGCGAGCCGGCGCGCCACCACGGCAGGAGGTTGGACAGCAGTGCGCCCACCGGCAGGGCGGCGGACACCAGCGTCCCCGCCCGCACCCACACCAGAGCCCGATGGCGGCTCGTCTCCCCGGCCCTGCCCAGCGCCAGGGCCGCGCCGCCCAGCAGAGCCAGGGCGGCGGTCACCAGGAGCGCGCTGGAGGGGATGACGGTCGTGTGAGAGGCACGGGCGTGCATGGCGTCATCGAGCAGCCGGCCCAGCCGCGGGTCGGCCATCGGATCCACCCCGGCCTCATCGGGTGCGCCCCCCGGGCCGGAGGCGTCGGGCAGCGTCGTCGGCTCCGGGGGCAGGCTGAGCGCATGCCCCTCGAAGCCGGAGGCCGCCCGGCCGGTGAGGGACTCCACCAGGGTCGGGGCCAGGTCGGTCAGCTGGACCAGGCCCGGCCGGTGGGTGGAGCCCCCGACGAGGAGGCCCCCCTGGCTCCCCCGCGCGCCGGCGGTGCCGGCGGGAAGAACCCCGATCTGCGGGCCGGGATCCTCGTCGTCGGCCACGGAGACCAGGAGGATGCGGCTGTCGGCGCGCGCCAGGGCCGCCCGCAGCGCCTGCGCCAGGGAGGCCAGCTGGCCCGCATCGCCGATCCGGCCCTCCTGGAGGGTGGTGTCGATGAGGGTGAGGTCGGAGTCGGCCGCGAGCACGGCCTCCTGCGCACTGGGACCCGCATCCGGGGTGAGGGTCGATCGCTGGTTCTGCTCGGGATGGGACTCCAGTGCCAGATACGCCTTCTGGCGCATGGCGCTGGCGCTCAGCCCCCGGGCCTCCAGGGCCCGGGCCAGCGCGCCGGGCGCCGTGCTCCCGGCGGGGGCGAGCCGCTGCTCCACGCCCTGGCTGTACCAGCCCATGCGCGTGCCCGCGCCCAGGGTCGTCCACCCGTCCTGCAGGCTCGTCCTGCCCGCCAGGCTGCGGGTGACGAGGTTGACCGGCTCATTGGCCCGGGCGAAGTCCAGGACCGTGGCCGCGTCCTCGGCCGAATCGGGCTCGCGGGACAGGGCCACCAGGTCGGACCAGGTGAGGTTGTAGGTGGCCAGCACGATCGTCGGGGTGGGCTTCCCACTGGGGGAGGCGGGCGGCCCCTGGGGCGCCGGGCCCATGCCGGGTGCGCGGGCACCCGCAGCGCCGTGAGCACCCGAGCCCGCAGCGGGGTCCGCACCCGCAGCGGGATCCGAACCCGCCGGGCCGCCGGCGCTCGCGGGTGCGGCCGGGCCGGCCAGCGCCGAGCCGGCCACGCCCAGGACCATGCCGACCACCACCAGCAGGATGAGGGCATAGGCCGTCGCGCGGACCAGCGTGCGCCGGCGTCGGGGCTTGGGGGGACTCACGCCACCAGCCTAGGTGCCTTTCCCCGTGCCGTCGTCAGCAGGGCGGGTGAATGGCGCCCTTCCTGGTGCGCGGTGGGCGGGGCCGGCGGTGGCGCCCCGGGAGGGCCAGGTGCTCCAGAAGGGTCGCGGGACTCACGTTGGGCGTCGTTTCGCGACAGGTGCGTCACTTGGCGGAATGGACGTACCGCGCAGGTGTCGTCCATTCCGTCAAGTGACGCCTTTGCCGCGAAGTGACGCCCCATCGAACCCGGCCGGCCGCTGCTCCGGCCCGCTGATACCACGGAGTACCGCGCTCCTCCTGGCCCACCGCCGGCCCGACCCCGGCCAGCCGGCCCGGCGGTCTAGGCGTAGGCCCGGGCCGCTCCCACCGCCTCGGCACCGTACCCGCCGCCGAAGAGGTAGGCGTGGATCATCAGGATGTGCAGGCTGTGCAGGCCGATGCGCTCGCGCCAGCCCTCGGCCAGGGGGGAGACCTCGTCATAGGAGCGGTAGATGAGGTCCAGGTGGCGCTGGCCGAAGACGCCCAGGGCCGCCAGGTCGGTCTCGGCGTGCGCGCCGTGGGCCATGGGGTCGATGAGCACCCCGACCGGATCGCCGCCCCGCGCCTCGCCCGCGGCGGCCTGCCCCGCGGGATGTGGGCCAAGACCGGCCCGGGGCGGGGCCCAGACGCGCACCTCATCGGCCGGCACCCACAGGATGTTGCCGCACCACAGGTCCCCATGGGTGCGCGCCACCGGCTCCACCCGCCCGGCTGGGGCTCCGGCGCCAGTCGTGGAACCGGCCCCCGGCCCGCCGGCCCCGACGGCGCGGCGCACCAGCTCGGGCTGGTCGGCGTCCAGCACGCCGTCGGCCAGGCGCGAGCACAGGCGCTCGATAACCGCCGCCCCGGTCGCGCTGATCGAGCCGTTGTCCCGGGACGGCCCCAGGTAGGGCAGGATCCTGTCCTCGGCGTAGAACTCGCCCCACCGCCGCGGTGCGGTGCCGGCCTCAGGGGGCTCGGCGTCGTGAGGCCGCAGGCGCAGATTCGAGCGCCCCATCCGCGCCCTGCCGTCCCATCCCGGGGGCGCGGCCCCATAGGCCGGGGCGCCCGCGGCATGCGTGACCGCCAGAGCGCGCCCGAAGGCCTGGGCCGCCCCCGGCGTCACCCGCGTGGTCGTCAGCCGCGGCTCCTCCAGCCAGCCCGGGCCGGTGGTCACCGGCACCACGTGGGCCCCGCCCTCGGGCATGGCCCGGGCCAGCCACTCCAGGCCCTGGGCCTCCAGGCGGGTGGAGACCGGGCCGTCGTCGTGCTTGCGGAACCGCTGACGGGAACTCGACATGGCACCAGCCTGCCAGCACCGCCCCCGGTGCAGCCAGGGCCGATGCCGCCCGCCCAGGGCTGCCCGGGTCGACCCCGCCGGGGCCCGGATCGGGTGCGCCCGCCCCAGGCCCGGCGGCCAGGGCTGCGCCCCGCGTTGCCATTGCGCGGACTGCCGCGGCGCACCCGCCCACCGGATCGCTACCCTGTGCCCATGACGGAAAACCTCTGGTCCTTCCTGGGGCCCGCTGGCACCTTCACCGAGATGGCGCTGCGGCAGGTCGCCCCCCTCGACGTCGAGCTCGACCCCTGCCTAGACGTCCCCACCGCCCTGGACCGGGTGCGCTCGCGCGCCTCCCAGGCCGCCGTGGTCCCCATCGAGAACTCGGTGGAGGGCGGGGTCAACGCCACCCTCGACAACCTCGTGGCCTCCACCCCCCTGGTCATCGCCGCGGAGATGGCCGTGCCCATCACCTTCGTCCTGGCGGGCAGGCCCGGCACCCGCCTGGAGGATGTCACCGCCATCTCCACCCACCCCCACGCCTGGGCCCAGTGCCGCGGGTGGGTCCACCACAACCTGCCCCAGGCCCTCTATGTCGCCGCGACCTCCACCTCGGCCCCCGCCCAGGCCCTGGCCGACGGCGGGGAGCACGACTTCCAGGCCGCCCTGTGCAACCCCCTGGCCGCCCAGTCCTACGGCCTGGAGGTCCTGGCTGCCGGGGTGGCCGACAACCCCGGGGCCGTCACGCGCTTCGTCAAGGTCACCCGTCCCGGGCGCGTCCCCGAGCCCACCGGTGCGGACAAGACCACCCTCATGGTCCAGCTCCCGCACGACCGCTCCGGGGCCCTGCTGGACATGCTGGAGCAGTTCAGCGCCCGCGGCGTCAACCTCTCGCGTATCGAGTCCCGCCCGGTGGGCGACTCCCTGGGGCGCTACCGCTTCTCCATCGACGTCGAGGGCCATGTGCGCGAGGAGCGCGTCCAGGCCGCCCTCATCGGGCTGCACCGCACCTGCCCGGTGGTGCGCTTCCTGGGCTCCTACCCCCGCCTGGACGCCCGCCCCGTCATGGTGCTGGCCGGCACCAGCGACAAGGACTTCGTCGTGGCCCGGTCCTGGGTGGCCGACGTGCTGGAGGGCAGGGCCCTGTAGCACGCGGCGCCGGGGCTCAGTGCAGGCCTGCGGCCAGGCGGGCGGCGGCCTGCAGCCACGCGCGCCGCGTGGCCGGTGCCAGGGACGCTAGGCGGAGGGGGCGCCCGGCCATCATCGGGTCGTAGGGGATGGCGACGGCGTCGCGGGCGACCTGCTGGAAGCGCGAGACCAGCTCATCGGGCCTCGGCTCGGCGGCGGAGCTCTGCGAGACCACGACCAGGGCCCTGGAGGCCAGGTCGGCGCCGTGGGCATCGCAGCGCGAGAGCTCGGTCAGCAGTAGGCGGGCCGACTCGGCATGCTCGGGGCGGGTGATCGTGGGCACCACGATGGCATCGGCCCGCGCGATCATGGCCCGCCAGGCCGGGGATCCCTCATCATTACCGCTGTCGATGATGACCAGGCGGTAGTACCAGGACAGGACCTCATGGGCCCGGGTGAGGGCCTCAGCAGTGGTGGGCCGGTCCTCGGCCAGGGTCTCGGGGTGAGAGCGCAGGACGTCGAAGCCGTCGTCCTGGTGGTGGGTGAAGGCGGAGATCTCCACCGGGCCGGCCTCCGGGGACAGGAGCCGGTCGGAGCTGGCCAGCAGGTCCGCGACCGTGCGCTCATGGGGACCCGGCTCGGTGCGCCAGCCCAGGGTCCCTCGGGCGGGATTGTTGTCGAAGGCCACCACGCCCGTCCCGCCGTGGCGGGCGAAGACCGCCGAGAGCAGGACGGCCGTGGGGGTCTTCATGGACCCGCCCTTGCCGTTGACCACGGCGACGGTGCGCGAGCCGCTCCAGTGGGTCGAGACCGCCGCGATGTCGCGGCGCTCCTCCTGCTCACTGCGGGAGGGCCGCAGCCTCAGGCCCACCCGGTTGACCGCGCCGCGCAGGCCGGTGCGGGCGGGGGCCCGGTCCTCAGCCAGGGGGCCCGGCTCCGGGCCGGTGGGTCGAGGGCGGGCGGCGCCCGGCACGGGCTCGGTCTGGGGGGTGCCCGGCACCCCCTCCTGCCAGGAGACCGGGTCGGAGCCGTGGTGGGACGGCCCGGGGCCCTGGTCGGCCTCACCGACCGGCGGCAGGGAGGCGGTGGGCGTGGTGGGCATGGTGGACGTGGTGGGCGCTGCCGTCTGGGCGGTCCCGCCCTCAGCGGTCGGGGCAGCGGTGGCCTCGACGGCGCCCATCGGGGCGGTCGCGGACTGGGCTGGGGCGGGCTCGTTGATCGCGGAGGCCTCGAAGGGCGCCGCAGGCAGGGAGGCCGACGGCTCAGGCCTCGCAGCAGGCCCGGCGGCCTCAGTGGGCCCTGCGGACTCAGTGGATTCACTGGACTCGACGGGTGCTGAGGCCTCGGCTGGCCCTGCGGGCCAGGTGGGTTCCGAGAGCACTGAGGGCACTGAGAACTCTGTGGGCTCTGCGGAGACGGTGGGCGCCCAGGGCTGAGCCGGCGCAGCGGGCTCCTCGGACCAGAGGGGGCCCGCGGCCTCGGCGGGGCTCGGGAGCGCAGGGGAGCCCGCGGGAGCCGGGGACTCCATGGAGGCCGGGGCGGGGACCGGGGGAGGGGAGAGGGGGGCCGGTCCTGGGAAGTCGAAGGTCGGCAGCTCCGGCACCGCATCGGCGTCGTCGGCTGCATGGGCGCTGTCGGCACTGACCCTCCGGCTGCCCGGACTATCCACCTGGTCCGGACTGCTCGGATGGGCCGGACCGCCCTGGTACTCCGCGGCTCCAGGACCGTGCGTCGCCGGGGACGGGAAGGCCTCGGCCCGGTGGAGGCCGGGCGCTGCGGGCAGCCCTGGGCCCTGGGGGGCGGCCGGCTCCTGGGGCAGCCCGGGCTCCGTCATCGCCGGGGGCGCCTCGACCGCTCCGGCGGTACCGTGAGGGGGCTGCCCCCCGGGAGGACCGTCGGGCGGAGCCTGGTGGGTCTGGGGCGAGTCCGGGGCGGCGGGCCACTCGGCCTGAGGGTGGGCCGGCGGAATCGAGGGAGGGATCGAGGGCGGCAACGACGGCATCGATGGCGGGGCCAGGCCCGGGGCCGCCGGGAGCGCCTGCCCCCACGGGTCGGCGGTCGGCGCTGGGACTGGGGGGTCACCGTGCCCCGCCTCGGGAACGTACCCGTAGCCCGTGGTGACAGGAGCAGCCGGCTGGGCCGGCGGCCCCACCGGCGCCTGAACGGCCTGTACCGCCTGCTCAGGCGGCGCGGCATACGCCGGCTGGATGGCCTGGGGCGGTGGGACCTCATCGGACTGAGCCGGGTTCTGCGGGGCCAGGGGGTTCTCGGTGACCATGCCATCGGGGTGGATGATGATCTCCCAGTGATCATCCGGCTCGGTGATCGAGGCCGGGATCTCACGGCCCAGCACCAGTGCCCGCTGGGTGATGAACCGGATGACGCTGGTGCGGACCGCCTCGGCATCACCCTCCTCGAAGGAGGTGACCACCCCCGAGAGGTTGACATGCGCCCGGCCCGCGGCATCCATCGTGACGACGGCCCGCGGCCACCCATTGGCAGTGCTGCTCATCGAGTCCCTCTCCTCCCTCTCGGTGGTGCGTGCGCTGATCAGCCCCGTCGAGCCCCTGCCGGGACACCGCTGCGCCCCATCGCCGCAGGCGGGGGCGCGCACGACGCCGATGCGCTCGGAGGACCTGACGGAGCCCCACGATACCCGCCCCTGGGCAGGCAGGTAGCGGAGAGGTCACAGGCATGCGGTGCTGGGGGCGGGAAATCCTGCGAGCAGAGCGGGTGGCGCCTCCCGCGAGCCCCATGCGGGTCACGGTTGGGATACGCGCGGTGCCGCCGCGAGCGCCTCGGGCGCGGTGCCGAGGGGCCGGGGCCGGCGATGCGGGGCGACGGCGCTCAGGGGCGGCGGATGCGCAGGGCCCCGGCCTCCAGGCGCACATGCACCCCCTGGGTGGGAGGCAGCAGATCGCCGTCGACCTCCACCAGCGCGGGCGCGGCCAGGCGCACGGTGACGTCATTGCCCTGGCGCAGCAGCACCCGGCCGGTGGCGCGCTCAGGGTCGGCGTAGGCGGCCGCATAGGGAGGCAGCACCTGCCTGGCCAGGGAGCCCCACCCCACCAGTCCGGCCACGGTGTCGATGGCGGCGATGTCCAGCAGGCCGTCGTCGAGCCGGGCCCGGGGCAGGAGCGTGATCCCCGCCGGCAGCCGGCCCCCATTGGCCACCAGCAGGCTGCGGGCAGTCATCCGCTCGACGCGCCGCCCCCCATGACTGGGAGCAGTCCCCGACGCCGCGTCCCCTCGCCCGGCGCCCGACGGCCCGGCCTCCCCACCGGGTGCGGGCCGGTCCGGGGCGGAGGGGGCGGCCGCATAGGAGGCGCTCCCCGGCTCCCCGGCCAGGCTGAGGACCAGGTCCATGCGCGGGGAGCGCAGATTGCTCATCGCCGCCAGTGCGTAGGCCCCCCAGCCGATGCGGGCCTTGAGCGCCGGGTGGGTCGCCGCCACCAGTCCGGCGTCGAAGCCGATCCCGGCCACCACCATGCAGGCGTGCTCGTGCCCCAGTGTGGGGCGCGCCCAGGAGGCGCCGTTGGCCAGGGCGGGGGAGGCGCCCGGCCCGGCGCTCGCGGCGCCCTGCCCCCGGGCGGCCCCGGAGCCGCCCGGGAGGGGGTCGTCGCCGCCCGTCCCAGGGCTGGTTTCACTGCTGGTCCGGGTGTGGGCGTCGGTGGAGACCCAGGCCAGGTCGTAGGGGCCGGCCGAGCCGGAGGCGAGGACCTCGGCGGCCTGGGCCAGGTCGGTGGTGGGCAGGCCCAGGTTGCGGGCCGCCAGGTTCGCCGTGCCCAGGGGCATGATCCCCATCTCAAGAGAGGTGGAGGCCAGTCCCGCCGCCACCGAGCGCACGGTCCCATCGCCGCCCGCGGCCACCACCAGGCGGGCGCCGCTGGCCACCGCCAGGCGCGCCTGGGTGGCGCCGGGCTCCGAGCCGGAGGTCTCCAGCCAGATCGGGCCCCGGAAGCCGGCCTCGCGCAGGCGCCTGGCCAGCAGGTCACTGACAGCCCGAGTGGCCTTGCGCTTGGAGGGGTTGACCACCACGCAGGCCAGAGGCCGGTTCGTCTCGGAGCCGGCGTGCCCGGCCCGGCCTGTCCGCCGCGTTGCAGTCATGGGCCCAGGCTAGCCGCCTGGGTGCCGGGCCTCCCGCCCGTCCTCGCACGGGCCCGCCCTCGTGCGCTCCGGGGCGGGGCGCTCAGGGAGCGGGCGCCGAGCGCAGGGGCGCTCAGGCCTCGATGGGGAGCATGGGCAGGCCTGCCTTGCCCACCAGATCGGTGATGACCTCGGCCAGCTGCTTGAACTCGGCCCCGCGCGAGGAGGAGGTGCGGTGCACCAGGTTCATGTGCCGCACTGGGCCGCGGCCCGCGAAGCGCGCTACCGCGTAGTCCTCCTGGGGCGGCAGCATCCGCAGCGCGCCCTCGGGGATGATGGTGATGCCCGAGCCGTGCGCCACCATGCGGATGACTGTGGACAGGGTGGTGGCCACGGCCAGGGGCGGCTGGGAGCCGTAGCGCTGGCACAGGGCCAGGGTCTGCTCGCGCAGGCAGTTGCCCTCATCCAGGAGCAGGAGGGGCTGGGAGTCGAGCTCCTCGGGCTGGAGGTCCTCGCGCCCCGCCCAGGGGTGGTCCGCCGCCACCAGCGCCACCAGGGGCTCATCGAACATCGGCACGGCGGTGGAGCGGTGCACCTCCTCCTCTTCCAGGGAGATGATGGCGGCATCCAGGCGCCCCTGGCTGAGCAGGTCGAGGATGTCGCCGGTGACGAGCTCGCGCAGCTCGGGCTTCATCTGGGGCAGGGTGTCCATGAGCCCGTCCAGGAGGATGGGGGCCAGGTAGGGGGCCAGGGTGGGGATGATGCCCAGGCGCATGGAGCCCGTCAGGGCGGCGCCCTGGTTGGTGACCGCCTCGCGGAAGGCCTCGGCAGACAGCACCGCCTCACGGGCGTAGGGCAGCAGGGTCTCCCCCAGGGGGTGACCAGGACGCGGCGGGTGGTGCGCTCCACCAGCTCGCCGCCCACGCGCTTCTCCAGGGCGGTGATGGCCTGGGAGAGGCTGGGCTGGCTGACGCCGAGGGCCGCTGCGGCCTCGCCGAAGTGCTGGTGGTCGCACAGCGCCACGAAGGCTCTGAGCTGGGAGAAGGAGGGCAGGCTGGAGGTGGGCATGAGTGTGTTCCTGTGGTCGGTGGGATTCAGGGACGTGATGACAAGTGATAGTGAAGGGCTCTGGAGGTCCTTCTTACGGAAGAGAACTATAGGTCATCTCCAATCAATCAGATCATCCTTAGAGGCGATATCACGCCCGTGTAGCGCAGGTAACGATCTGGGGGCAGTTCTGGGGGCGGCGTCGGCCGGCCGGCTGGCCGGGAAGGGCTGCCGGAGGGCCCGGATGGGGGCCCGGCGGCTGTCCGGAGAGGCCGGGCGCCCCGGCTGCCTGCGACGACGACCTCTTTCTCACTGCTCCCCTACTTGGGTATGGTCCGGGGTGCAGGAGAGTGGCAGGGCCTTTGGTCCTGGTATGGCCGGCGGTGAGTGCTTCCGCGCTCCCTGCTCGGAGGAGTGATAATGAATCCCGTGATGAGTGCCTTGGGGAGTCTGCGCGCTGCCCTGTCCCCGGGTGGCCCCCGGGGGCGGGGTGCGCTAGTCGAGCAGGCTGAGCCGACGGCGGAGGCCGGCGAGCCGGGGGAGTGCGTGCGAGCCCCCCGGTTGGCCCGTCCGCCGGCGGTATGGGATGCTTCTGCGCCCGATGCCGAGACCGCCCCTGCGCCTGACTATGCCCGAAACGAGAGAGTCCATCGTGAGTATCGCCCAACGGCTCGAGGAGCTGTTCGCACAGACGACAGGCCCGTTGGGGCGACCCGTGACACTGCAGGAGATCACCCGTCGGATGGAGGAGCGGGGGATCTCGACGATGTCCGTCAGCTACCTGCACCAGCTGCGCACCGGGCAGGCCCAGAACCCCAGGCTCCAGCACCTGCGGGCATTGGCCGACGCCTTCGAGGTGCCGCTGTCCTTCTTCATCGACACCTCCGAGGAGGGTGGCTCGGTGGAGGAGAGCCTGACGCCCCAGGAGCGGGTGGTCGCCATGCGGGTCCATGGGCTGAGCGACGAGGCGCTCAAGAGCATCCGGGCGATCGTGGAGCTCGCGCGCCGCAGCGAGCAGCTGGACGACCCCTCGCAGGGCGACCCCTCGTAGGGGGGAGCGGCTCGCAGCCCCGGCCGCGAACCGCCGAGGAGCCCGGCGCCCTCCTGCCCGCCGGCAGCGAGCCCGGCTGCGGCCAGGGGCCCCAGGACCCCGCCGGCGACGACGTCGAGAGCATCTCCTGGCCCGAGGCGCCCTCCGTGCAGAGCCTGGGTGAGGCCATCGGGCGCGTGCGCGGCATGCGCGTGGTCCTGACCCCCATCCCCGAGGAGCTCCAGAGCGCCGAGGTCAACGGCCTGACCGTCTCGGTGGGCAGCACGGCCAAGGTCTACTACGACCCCCGGCTGTCCCCGCTCAACCGCACCCAGACCATCCTGCACGAGTTCGCGCACATCCTCCACGGCGACCTGTGCTCGGAGAAGAGCGCGACGAGCTACCGCACCACCTTCGAGACCCCGCAGGAGCGCAGGGCCGAGCTGACCGCCATGCGGCTCATGTTCGAGCTCCACCGCCGCTGCCACAGCTCCGACCTGCTCGATTTCCTGTCCGGACGCGCGGACGACTCTCCGCGGTACTGATGCCCCGATGATGACATCGATCCTCATCGTCGGCGTGTGCACCGCCCTCGTGGTCGTCACCCTGCTCCACCGGGGCACGGGCATGCGCACCTTCCTGCTGCGCTGCATCGCCGTGACCCTCCTGGCCTCCGCCCTCCTGCGGGAGCTGGAGGGGGCCGACGGCGGCCAGCCCCTGGCGGACCTGCTCAAGCGCCTCATCTTCCTCATCGCGCTGGCCGCCGTGGTCGCCCTGGTCCTGACCTTCCGCCGGCCCGCCGCCTCCACGCGCACCATCCTGCGCGTCTGGGCCGGGGCGGCGACCATCGGCCTCATCGAGTGCGTCCTGCTCGCGCTCATGCCGGCCGCCCCCAGTGACGTCGTCCTCTACGCCCATGCCGACACCTCCATGGCGGCCTTCCTCTACTACGCCATCTACGAGGCCACCATCGCCGCGACCGCCATCTTCTGCGCCCTGGGCAGCGCCGCGGTCCTGGCGCGCACCCGCCAGCCGCTCATCGCCCGCCTGTCCCTGGTGCTGCTGACCCTGGCCGCCGTGACGACGCTGTGCTACGTGGGGGTGGGCTGGCTCTCCGTGGGCCACGGCTCCAGCCCGGAGCTCCTCATCCTGCGCCATCGCCTGTTCCTGGCCACGATCACACTCCTGCTGGGGGGCATGACCGCCTCGGGCCTCCACCGGCTCATGGTGGCGGTCCGCCGGGCGGTGACCATGAGCGTGGCCACCGACGTCGTCGAGCCCCTGTGGCGCGAGATGGTGGCGCTCTACCCCGGCGTCAGGCTGGCGGTCGACCAGCCCACCCGCCGCGAGCGGCTCCTGCGCCTGGTGGTGGAGACCAATGACGCCCTGCACCGCATGCGACGCGGCTCCCAGAGCCGACCCGACCCGCTCGACCCCCAGGCCATGGCCCAGCTGGTCATCGACGTGCTGGGCGAGGACGCGGTGCCCGGCCCCCTGCGCCGGCGCACGCGCCTGCTGGTGAGGCTGGGGGCGCTGCGGGCCGACGACGCCCTCGTGTCCTCCATCAGGGACTTGTACGATATGAGGGCTGCCTTCGCAGTTCGCGATCAGTGGCGCGGCCGTTCAGCCCCGATCGTCCCGGCCCTCCCACCCGAGACGACCGGATGGATGAGGACGGCCCTCTGATGACGCCGCTCGACCGCAGCCAACCGCCTCCTCCCCCCGGGTGCGGCCCCCGCAGCCCATACCCCGGGGCGCCCGCCCCTTCCCGAGACGCACAGAAAGCGTGAGAACCATGGTGACTTCGATGACATCCCTCGTCGGGATCGGCGTGGCGATCGGGCTGGTCGGTGTCGTCTCCCTGCTGCACAAGGGGAGCGGGCCGCGCACGATTCTGCTGCGCCAGGCGGCGCTGACCCTGCTCCTGGCCACGCTCCTGCGCGAGGCGCAGAACCTCTACGCGGGCCTGGTGTCGCTGGACCTGCTCAAGCGCCTGGTCTTCCTGGTCACCCTGGCCTCGGTGCTCATCCTGGTCCTGACCTTCCGGCGCCCCTCGATCTCCAGGCGGGCCGCCCGGCGCATCTGGATCACGGCCGGCCTCATCGGCCTGTGCGAGTGCGTGCTGTTCTGGCTCATGCCCGCCGGGCCCGGGGGCGCCCTGCCCACCTATGAGGCGGCGGCCCAGTCCCCGGCGGTCTTCCTGTACTACGCGCTGTACGAGACGACGATCGCCGCCGCGGTCACCACCTGCGCCATCGGGAGCACCTCGGCTCTGCTGCGCACCCGCCAGCCCTTCCTGGCGCGGCTGTCGCTGCTGCTGGGCACGATGGCGGCGGTGGCGGCCGTGGGCTACGTCCTGGTGGGCTGGTTCACCCTCGTGCAGGCTCAGGGCGGTGGGTACGCGGCGCTGCGCCACTACCTGTTCCTGAGCACCATCACCCTGCTGCTGGCGGGCATCGCCGTGGGCGGCATCCGCAAGATCGTGGTGGAGGGCCAGGAGGCCCTGACCACCAGCCTGGGCACCGACATCGTCGAACCCCTGTGGCGCGAGGTGGTCAAGCTCCACCCCGGCGTCATGCTGCCGGTGGACCGCCTCACCCCGCGCGAGCGGCTCCTGCGCCTGGTGGTGGAGACCAATGACGCCCTCCACCTCATCCGCCGGGACTCGGCCACCAGCCCCGACTCCCTCCAGGGGCGTGACCCCGCCGACCCCCGGCTGACGGTGGATCTGCTCATCCACTTCCTGGGTGAGAGCGTGGTGCCCAGGCCCCTGAGCCTGCGCACCAGGCTCCTGGTGCGCACCGGTGCGCTCATGGCCGACGACGAGATCGCCTCCTCGGTCAAGGATCTCTACGAGCTCAGGGTCGCGTTCGCCACACGCACCAAGTGGCGCAGGCGACTGTCCCTGGTCGAGCCTGTCGGAAACCGGTTGTGAGGCCTCAGGCCTCGGGAGGCGGGGGCGCCGCCGAGTAGCCTCCCACCAGCGGAGTCCCGTTAGTCGCCAGTGGAAATTTTTATATCGCAGTGACATGATCGGGCCACGACAGAGGGCACCGATCCGTTGGCCGACGTCGAATCGGACGCCACAGCAAGGAGTTCACTGATGATCCACGCCCATCCCATGCCCACCCATCGCCTGCTCGGCCAGACCGGGGGCATCCCCCGCATCCGCCCGGTCGCGGACGGCCTGACCGGCCCCGGGGGCTGTGGCGCGGGCGCCCAGGGCGCCCCCGCGGCGCCGTCGGTCTACGAGATGGTCGATGGGCAGGGCCGGCCCGAGGACGAGGCTGCTCTGTACGGAGTGGTGGATGAGGCGGCTGAGGAGGCGGCCCGTGCCGCGCAGCGCGAGCGCCACGCGGTGGACATGGCCCACCTGGCCCACCTCATCGACGACCTCCTGGACAATGCCGGCGCCGATGACGCCGACCGCCGGGCTATCGCCGCCCACCTCGCCGGGGGGCGCCGCCTGGAGCTCAACGACTCCCGCCACGACTCCTGGATGCTGACCACCGCGCTGGCCCAGGCGTGGGACTCCTACAGGCAGCGCGCCCGGCTGTCCGCCGGGGCCCTGCTGAGCATCCTGGACGGGGCCTGCGGCCTGGTCACCGACTACATCGATGCCGAGGTGGTGGCCCGGATCCTGCGCAGCACCCAGGAGGAGGTCACCGCCGAGGAGGCGGCCGATCTCATCCAATGGCTGGAGCGCGGCGATGTGTGGGACAACACCGTCACCGCCGAGCAGATCCGGGTGGCCTGGGCCAGGTACCGCGACCAGCACCACGAGTCCGCGGGCGCCGCCTGAGGGGTCGCCCTCCCGGTGAGCGCGCCTCATCAGTCGCCTGATCCGATGCCCGATCCGACGCCGCATCCCGGCCTGCCCAGCCCCTGCCCCGGGCCCTCGGGGCGGGGTGGGGACGGCTTCCTGGCTACACTCGCCCCATGATCGACCTGCGTGCGCTTCGTGAGAACCCCGAGCCCTTCCGCGCCAGCCAGCGTGCCCGTGGCGCCGACGTCGAGCTCGTCGACCGCATCCTGGCGGCCGACGAGGCCCGCCGCAGCTCCCTGAGCGCCTTCGAGAGCCTGCGCGCCCAGCAGAAGAGCGTCTCGAAGTCCGTGGGGCGGGCCTCCGCCGAGGAGCGCCCCGCGATCCTGGCCCGGGCCAAGGAGCTGGCCGAGCAGGTCAAGGCCGCCGAGGCCGCCTCCAACGAGGCCGCCGAGGAGCTCAACGGGCTGACCCGCCAGTTCGCCAACCTCATCGCCGGCGCCCCCAGTGGCGGCGAGGAGGACTACGTGGTGCTGCGCCATGAGGGCGGCCGTCCCCGCGACTTCGCCGCGGAGGGCTTCACCCCCGCCGACCACCTGGCCCTGGGCGAGGGCCTGGACATCATCGACACCAGGCGGGGCGCCAAGGTCTCCGGGGCGCGCTTCTACTTCCTCAAGGGCTGGGGCATGCGCCTGGAGCTGGCCCTCATGACCGCCGCCCTGGACAAGGGCGCGGCCCACGGCTTCACCCCCATGACCACCCCCACCCTGGTGACCCCCCAGATCATGGGCGGCACCGGCTTCCTGGGCGCCCACAGCGACGAGATCTACTACCTGCCGGCTGACGACCTCTACCTCACCGGCACATCCGAGGTGGCGCTGGCCGGCTACCACACCGACGAGATCCTCGACCTATCGGACGGCCCCCGGCGCTACCTGGGGTGGTCGACCTGCTACCGGCGCGAGGCGGGGGCCGCCGGCAAGGACACCCGCGGCATCATCCGCGTCCACCAGTTCAACAAGGCCGAGATGTTCTCCTACTGCCGCCCCGAGGACGCCGAGGCCGAGCACCAGCGGCTCCTTGCCCTGGAGGAGGAGATGCTGGCCCTGGTCGAGCTGCCCTACCGGGTCATCGACACCGCCGCCGGGGACCTGGGATCCTCGGCTGCCCGCAAGTTCGACTGCGAGGCCTGGCTGCCCACCCAGGAGCGTTGGATGGAGGTCACCTCCACCTCCAACTGCACCACCTACCAGGCCCGGCGCCTGGCCGTGCGCGAGCGCCGCGAGGGCGGAACCGCCCCCGTGGCCACGCTCAATGGCACCCTGGCCACCACCCGCTGGCTGGTGGCCCTCCTGGAGAACCACCAGATGGCCGACGGCTCCGTGCGGGTGCCCCAGGGTCTGCGCCCCTACCTGGGCGGCCTGGAGGTCATTGAGCCCGTGGGGCGCTGAGATGGACCGACCCGTCCGCCCTCCCCTCGACGACGCGGCCCCCGCACCGGCCGGAGGCGGCGCCTGCGCGGAGGGCCGCCGCGCCGTCGTCGGCCCGGGCGCCCAGGATGATCGCGACGATCGCACCGGTCCGGGCGGTAGCGGCGCCAGTGAGGGAGGGCCCACCTCGGGCCCCGCCACCGTGCCCCTGGGACTGCCCTCCGAGTGGACCGCGAGCCTGCACCGCGACCCGCTGGGCCACGAGGCCTACCACGCCCGCATCCAGGAGCGGATGGCCGACCTGGAGCGCCTGGAGGCCCAGGGCGGCGCGCACCTGTCCCCGGGCCCGGGCCTCCTGGTGGCCCTGGACGTGGACGGCACCATCCTGGACCTGGACGGCAGCGTCTCGGAGCGAGCCATGGCGGCCATCGCGCGCCTGCGGGCGCGAGGGGTGGCCGTGGTCATCTCCACCGGGCGCGGTATCGACGCCGCCCTGCCGGTGGTTCGCCACCTGGGGATCTCCGAGGGCTGGCTCGTGTGCGCCAACGGTGCCCTGACCCTGCGCCTGGACCCGGGCGCCCCCGGCGGCTTCGAGATCGTCGATGAGCGCTCCTTCGACCCCACCACCGCGGTCTCCACCCTCCTGGCGGCCGTTCCCGAGGGGATCGTGGCCGTGGAGATCCCAGGGGTCGGGTTCAAGGTCTCCCGGCCCTTCCCCAATGGCGAGCTCATCGAGGACCAGATCGTCGTGGGCCTCGACGAGCTGTGCTCCACCCCGGTGACCCGCGTGGTCCTGCGCGCCCCGGGCATGTCCGTGGACGAGTTCTCCGCGCTGGTGGCCGGCGCGGGCCTGCACTCGGTGGAGTACGCCATCGGCTGGACCGCATGGCTCGACGTCGCGCCCGAGGGCGTGACCAAGGCCTCCGCCCTGGACGCGCTGGTGGCGCGCCTGGGCCTGGATCCTGCCCGCACCCTGGCGGTGGGGGACGGCTCCAATGATGTTGAGATGATCGAGTGGGCCGGGGTCGGCGTCGTCATGGGCAGCGCACCGCAGTGGGTGCGCGAGCGCGGCGACATCCTCACCGAACCGGTGTGGCGCGAGGGATGCGCCGCCGTCCTGGACGCCCTTGTGGAACGAGTAAGGCAGAACGACTGATGCTCCACCTCCCGGCTCGCCCCTCCTCCCAGCTCCTGGCCGTGGGCTGCGCACTGGCACTGTCCAGCGCGGGCCTGGCCGCCTGCTCGCCCTCGGCGGGCTCCGATGGGGAGAGGGCGCATGCCTGCGCCGCCTTCGAGGACTACGACGTCACCCCGGCACAGGTCACGGTGGCCTCCGCCCTGGGCGGCACCGAGGCTGAGCGCTTCGAGGCCTCGGTGGCGGCCTTCGAGCAGTGCACGGGCATCGACATCGTCCACACCGGCTCGGACTCCCTGGAGGGCGACCTCTTGGCGGCCTCGGGGGCGGACACCGCTACCGAGTCTGGGGCCTCCCCGGCCTCGCTCCCCAGCCATGAGGGCATGCCGGACCTGGCGATCATCCCGCAGCCGGGACTGGCGGCCGAGCTGGTCGACACCGGCGTCGTCCAGCCCCTGCCCGACGCGGTCAACGCCAATGTCGAGCTCGGCTGGGACCGCCAGTGGGGGCAGGCCGGCATCCACGCCTCGGTCCCCTACGCGGCCCCCCTGATGGCCTCGGTCAAGTCCCTGGTGTGGTACTCCCCCTCCGCCTTCGCAGCGGAGGGCTACACGCTGCCGACCTCCTGGGCCGAGCTGGAGTCCCTGACCGCGCAGATCGCCGCCGACCATCCCGATGGGCAGGTGACCCCCTGGTGCCTGGGTGTGGCCGACGGCAAGGCCTCCGGATGGGTGATGACCGACTGGCTGGAGGCCGCCCTCCTGTCCACCCAGGGGCAGGGGGCCTATGAGGCCTGGGCCGACCACAGCGTGCCCCTCGACGACCCCTCGGCACTCAACGCCCTGGGGGAGGTCCACCGGATGCTCATGACCCCGGGGCACGTCCCCGGTGGCGGCCAGGCGGCCGCCACCCGCAGTGCCGGTGAGGCGGGCGCCCAGCTGGTGGAGGGGCGCTGCCTCATGCTCCTGGCCTCCTCGTCCTTCGAGTCCGCACTGCCCCCGGGCACAATGGTCACCGACCCCCGGGGTGGCGAGGCGGTCCCCGCGCCGGTCGCCTCGCACAGCCCCTCGGCCGGGAGCACCCAGGGCGCATCGCCTGAGGGCACGCAGGGAGCCGGGCCCGACGGCGCCCCGGCCACCGCCAGCGCGACCCCCGGCGGCGATGGCATGGGCGGCATCAGCACCAAGGGCTCCGTCTCCGCCTTCATCCTGCCCACCGATGAGCAGGGGGGCGATCCCGTCCTGGTGGGGGCCGATTACCTGGTGGCCTTCTCCCGGGGGGAGGCCCAGACCGCGGTGATGACCTACCTGACCTCCTCCCAGTGGGCCCAGGGGCGGGCTGCCCTGGGAGGGATCGCCACCGCCCACCGGGGGGTCGACTCCTCCCAGATCCCCAGTGATGTGGCCCGCCGCTCCACCGCCCTGCTCCAGTCCCGGGAGACGGCTGTGCGCATGGACGCCTCGGACCGCATGCCCGTGGCTGTGGGCACTGATGCCCTGTGGGCCTCCCTGGATGCCTGGACGACGGGCTCCCTGACCTCCGAGCAGGCCCTGGGCCGGGCCGAGGAGGCCTGGCCCGGGCGGTGAGGCGGCGCCGTCGGATGCCTGCCAGCACCTGAGAAGTGGCGCTGGACACCGGGGGAGGGCTTCCTGGTAGCCTGCGCACGGACGGCGGTGGCGCGACCTCCACCACCACCTTGCGCCACCGCCGTCCCTTCATCTGTGAGGTCGAGGAGGACCAATGGGACTGGGATGGTTCGGCGCTCCTGAGCATCATCGTTGGCTCGCCCAGGAGACTCACGCCCTGCTGGGCTATGCGCGTGCCGCCGCCGTCCCGGCCGGATTCGGCTGGATCGGCCCCGATGGCGCCGTGGACACCTCGCACCCCGTGGAGCTGTGGATCACCGGCCGCATGACCTTCTGCTTCTCCCTGGGCGCCCTCATGGGCATCCCCGGCTGCCGCCGCTATGCCGACCACGGCGTGCGGACCCTGAGCAAGGTGCTGCGCGACCACGAGCACGGGGGCTGGTACTCGGCGGTCGAGCACGAGCTGGACTCCGAGGGCCACGGTGTGCCCGTGGACCCCCGGGGCCGCAAGGAGTGCTACCAGCACGCCTTCGTCCTGTTGGCCGCGGCCACCGCCACGGCTGCGGACCGCCCCGGGGCGCACGAGCTGCTGCGCGAGGCCATGGCGCTCCAGGAGCGCTACTGGTGGGATGAGCGCTACGGCCTGCCGATCGAGTCCTACGCGGTCGACTTCACCGATCCCGAGGACTACCGCGGCATCAATGCGGCCATGCACACGGTGGAGGCCTACCTGGTCACCGCCGATGTCACGGGCGATGTGCGCTGGCTGGAGCGGGCGGTGCAGATCATCGACTTCGCGGTCAATGTCCAGGCCCGCGGCAACGACTGGCGCCTGCCCGAGCACTACGACACCTCCTGGCGCCCCCAGTTGGAGTACAACCGGGACCAGCCGGCCCACCCCTTCCGCCCCTACGGGGTCACCCCCGGCCACGGCCTGGAATGGGCGCGCTTGACCGTCCAGGCCCGCGGTGCCCTGGTGGCCCGGGCCCTGCCCGTGCCCGAGTGGATGCTCGACGCCGCCGAGTCCCTGTTCGACCGCGCCCGCAGCGATGGCTGGAGGGTCGACGGCAAGCCCGGCTTCGTCTACACCACCGACTTCTCGGGCAAGCCGGTGGTGCACGAGCGCATGCACTGGGTGGTGTGCGAGGGGGTCAGCGCGGCGGCGGCCCTGCGCCGGGCGCTGCTGGACGACGGCCGGGGCGAGATCGACGTCGAGCTGTACGAGCACTGCTACCGCTCCTGGCTGGACTTCGCCGAGGAGTACCTCATCGAGGCCCCCGGCGTGTGGACCCACGAGCTCGACGCCGGCAACGCGCCCTCCACCCGCACCTGGGAGGGGCACCCGGACATCTACCACGCCCTCCAGATGACCCTCATGCCCCGCCTGCCGGTGTGGCCGGCGATGGGCCAGGCGCTGGCCGAGGGGCGGCTCGACGACCCCGCCTCGGCCCTGCCGGTGCACGCCCAGCAGCCGCGCCGCCGGGGGTTCTTCGGGCGGAAGTAGCCGGGGCGAGCCGCTGCGGCCCCACCGGTGGGCGGCGGGACCACAACGGTGGTAGTCTCAGGCGCGCCCCGTGATCGCGGGGCATGGAGAGGTGACAGAGCGGCCGAATGTGGCGGTCTTGAAAACCGCTGTGCGCCTGGCGCACCGGGGGTTCGAATCCCTCCCTCTCCGCCATCCCATGCTTACTCGAACCCCCGGCGGTCCCCGGACTGCCGGGGGTTCTGGCGTGCCTGGGGTGGGGTGGGTGCCCTGGCGGGCCGGGCTTCGCCGGGTGAGCCGGATTCTCGCGGGGTCACTCGTACTCCGCTGGGCCAGATGGCCGCATGTCAGCGGGCGGGATGCGAGTGACCCCGCAGAAGACGCCTGACCCGGCAGTAGTGCCCCGTCGCTTGGTGCGGTCCCCGTGGAGGCCGGTCCCGTATCGCTGGGGGGTGTCCCAGGGGAGCGGCAAAGTCGGTGTGGGGTGGGTGGTGTTTCTCGGACAGGGGGACGAAAATCTCCCCTGTCCGAGAAACACCACCCACCCCACACCGCGATCGTCCGCGAGATCGTGGGCTGGGAGACCCCCATGATCTCGGCGATCGTCTCCTGAGAGGCATTGGTGCGCAGATACATCAAAGTCGCCCGCACGGCCGTCAGGGAAAGTGAGGAATCTTGGTGCCAGGGCGATACCCTTATCGCCCACCACCAATTCCACCAGGCGGCTCAACTGCGCTCTGTTCAGGCCTGCGATACCCCTACCCATGACGGCTCGTTCCTGAGAGGTTTTGCAGATATATTGGCCGCTCCTATCTGATAGTGCTGCAGCTTTGGCTGCGATGTTGGATTTTAAAAACGAGCCACTAGACTGTTATTTCATGCTGCTGCTTCTTGCGCCAATCGTAAGTAATCTGTCAAATACTTATTTTCTACGTCTTCAAGCGTGCGTAGTTTCAAGTGGCGACGGCCTTTACCCTTTCCTTCTAATAAACCGTGTGGATCCACTATTTCGGCGCCATGACTAAATTCCACAGATACATGCTGCTTATAAACGAAAATGCCGCAAAACGGTTCGGGTGCTGCAAACAGGATGCCGCCATATTTCACTTCTTCGTCTACTGTGTTCGCCAGTTGCAGTATTCTCATGCGCACACTATTGGCGATTTCGTGCAAGGTGGGATTAGCGAAGTGCCAGTCATCCAGCAGATTTTCTACTTTTTGATCCATGATCTCCTCCTGTGTTTGAGTCCTGCATAACTTAACTGCTCTTATTATATCATGAGAACGTCAAAGGCAAATAGGCGGAAGTTCGACACTTCCTCGTTGGTGGTTCCGGATGCTCCGGGACTCAGCAGGGATTGTGTGTATGATGTCGTGCCCCTGCCTCACCGAAGGATCCGGGAGCGAAAGCCATCCACGGCTACGGGCTCTGGTGGTCGATGCTCAGGGGAACGGCTCGCTTCTAGTGAGGTCTTCTTCAACGGGTGCGGCACCAGTGGGCCCATGACTTGGCCATCGACAACCAGGCAGTCCACCCATGGAGGTGGAGGACAGCGAGGTTGACCTCGGTACGGCCGAGCACTGGGCAACTGGGGTGCTGGGTGCTCCACGCCTGACGGGCCTGGCGGTAGGCGAGGTCATCTGGCCGGATGCTCATCCACGACCTCCCCGGTACCGTCCTCCCTGACCGCCATCGCCGAAGAGTATGAGCGAACGCCACTGTGCGGGCACGGCTGTCGGTGGGGCCGGCCCCAGTTTGCCGGGGTTGTCTGCAGATCGCCGGTACTTCGCACCACTGGGACCTCTCCGATCTGCCGAGATCTCCTCCGATTCACCGACAAGCCGGCAATCTGCACCACGGCCCCGCCCAGGAACCGCCCCGGCTGTGAAGTACGCGCCCGCATCCTGCAGGGGCGCCCGCATTCCGCCGGGTGAGCCGGATTCTCGCGGGCTCACTCGTACTCCGCTGGGCCAGATGGCCGCATGTCAGCGGGCGGGATGCGAGTGACCCCGCAGAAGACGCCTGAGCCGGCCCGGTGCCGCCGCGGCGCCAGGAGTCAGGAAGCGGCTCAGGCCGCGGCGGCGGTGCGCTTGGGCCAGAGGAAGACCAGGCCCGCGATGATGAGAATCCCCGCGATGGTGGTGACGATAGAGCCCTCGAAGCCGAAAGGACCGCCCGAGAGCAGGTCCCTTCCCGGGACGCCGGTGCTGCGCAGCACGGAGGCGGAGGCCGCATTGCCCGACACCTCGGAGCCGAAGATGAAGCCCTGGCTGAAGTTCCACACCGCATGGGACGCCCCGGTCAGCCACATATTCCCCGTGCGGTAGTAGAGCAGCGCGAAGACGAAGCCGAACACGGTCAGGTTGAGGATCGGCATGAAGGTCAGGCCCGGGTTGGCCGCGTGGAAGGCCGTGAAGAACAGGGAGGTGACGATGATCGAGGCCTTGTCCCCCCACAGCCTGGAGAGATGCGGCATGAGGTAGCCGCGGTAGACCAGCTCCTCCCAGGTCCCCTGGGCGGCGAAGAAGAATACTGCGACCGCGATGGGCCCCAGGGCCGAGGCTGTGAAGGCATACTCGATCCGGGTCCCGCCGAGCATCCAGATCACCAGGGCCACGAGCGTGAGAAGGCCCGCCCCGAGCAGTGCCCCAGTGGCCAGGGCCCGCGGCCACCCCTGGCGGATGAAGCCCAAGCCCGACCAGCTGAGCCTGGAGGCACGGATCATGAGGAGGCCGCCGCCGATGAGCGCCACCCACATGCCGACACCGTTGGACAGGCTGATCGGCTCCTCCACGCCTCCGCCCAGGATCGGGGTCAGCAGGAGTCCGGTGGCCGGCAGCACCACCAGCACCACCAGGGACACCAGGAGGGGCAGGCCGAGGAGGCGCCAGATCGAGGCGCCCTCGATACGGGACACATGAGCGTGATACACGATACGCAACCAATCCGGGGCGCATCGGCGTACCGGTTGTGAGCCCCATGAGAAACAGAGAATGTCGAGCGTGCAGTTTATGCGGTGCTCCGACAAAGGCGAGTGCGATGCACGCCATATCCCCGGTCCTGGGTGCCCGCCCCGTCCGGCGGCCCCGATCAGGCGGCGGCGCTCTGCCCGGCAGGAAGCAGCCAGGCCTTGTCGGCCTCGATGGACACCCGCACCGCCTGCCCCTCGGAGAGCATCTCCTCCTGGCGCGGGTCGGATACGACGCACACGATCGAGCCGTACTCGGTCTCCACCTCGTACTCCACGGTCTCCCCGTAGAACACGCAGGTGATCACCTGCCCCAGTGATCCCCTGACCGTCTGGGGCGCATCCTCCACGGCCTCCAGGCGCACCGACTCCGGTCGCACCATGAGCACCACCTCCTCCTGGTCGCGCAGCGCCGCCGGGTGGGCGGGCACCGTCGTCTCCCCGCCGAGCACCCGCACCCGGGCCCGCTCCCGGCCATCCGCGCCCGGCGCCTCCCGGCCCACCGCATCCGCCGACAGGAAGTTCGCGCGCCCCACGAAGTCCGCCACGAACACCGAGGCGGGGTGCAGGTAGATCTCCGCAGGAGTGTCCACCTGCTCGATCCGCCCGGAGTTCATCACCACGATCCGGTCCGACATCGCCATCGCCTCGGACTGGTCGTGCGTGACATACACCGAGGTGATCCCCAGGCGCTTCTGCATGCGCCGGATCTCCAGGCGCATCTTCACGCGCAGCTTCGCATCCAGGTTCGACAGCGGCTCATCGAAGAGCAGCACCTTGGGGCGCACCACCATGGCCCGGGCCAGGGCCACCCTCTGCTGCTGGCCGCCGGAGAGCTGGGAGGGGGCGCGGTCGGCCATCGCCGTGAGGTTCATCGAGGTCAGCGCCACCTCGATGGCCTCCTTCATCTGTGCCGCAGGCATCCCCTGCAGCTTGAGGCCGTAGGCCACGTTGTCGCGCACAGACAGGTGGGGGAAGAGCGCATAGGACTGGAAGACCATGGACATCGGCCGGCGGTTGGGCGACACGACCGCCACATTGTCGCCGTCGAGCATCACCTGCCCGGAGGTGGCCTCCTCGAAGCCCGCGATCATGCGCAGGGTCGTCGTCTTGCCGCACCCCGAGGGCCCCAGCAGGGTGATGAACTCCCCGGGACTGATATCCAGATCGACATGGTCGACGGCGGTCACCCGCCCCTGCCCCTGGCCGAAGGTCTTGGTCAGCCCCACGAGGGACAGGCGGCCGCTCTCCTGTGGGGCGGGCCCCGCCCCGGGGCCGGGCTGGGCGCTCGTGCTGGTCGCACGGGTCATGATGGGTTCCTTTCTGGCCGGGCTCACAGGCCCGTCCGCGCCTGCGAGGTCACCGAGGTGTCGCGGACGAGAAGATTGGTCAGGCCGATGACGGTCATGACGATGACGATGAGAATGGTGCAGAAGGCGAAGGCATTGCCGAAGCGGCCGGCGTCGACCTCCGCGAGGATCTGGGAGGTCATGATCTTCGTCTTGGGGGTGGTGATGAAGACGATCGGGGACAGGGTCGTCATCGACCGGGCGAAGGCGTAGGTCAGCCCCGCGATGAAGGCCGGGCGGATGAGCGGCATCGTCACCCGCATGAAGGTCTGCAGCCCCGAGGCCCCCAGTGACGTCGAGGCCTCATCGATCGACTTGTCCACCTGCTGGAGGCTGGCGATCCCCGAGCGCTGGCCCGAGGGCATGGAGCGGGCCACATAGACCATGATGATGGCGATCGCGCCCCCGAAGACCGCGCTCCCCCCGGCCAGGGCCGGCATGAACATGAGGTTGCCCGCGATCACCGGGCGATTGAAGGTGATGAGGTAGCCGATGCCCAGGACCGTCCCGGGCACCGCCAGCCCCAGCATCCCCAGGAAGTCCATGAGGCCGGCGCTCGCCCGCAGCCGCACCACCACCAGCCAGGCCACCAGCATCCCCAGCACCCCGGCGATCGGCGTGGCCAGGAGGGCCAGGACGGTGGTGTCGATCATGGCGTCGTTGCCGATCCCGGAGAGCACGTACTGGAAGTTCTTCAGCGTCGGGGTGTTGTCCACCCCCAGGATGTTGACGAAGGCCCCCACGATGACGGTGGCGTAGATCGAGACGATGAACAGGGCCAGCAGCCCCGCCGATGCGCCCAGGAGCCCGCGGGGCAGGGGGGAGCGCACCAGGCGCATGCGGCCGGTCGGCTTGCCCGTGACGCTGACCGCCGAGCTGCGCGAGGCCCAGTAGCGCTGGAGCAGGAAGACCAGCAGCGCCGGCACCAGCAGCACCAGGGAGTAGGCGCTTCCCGCTGCCGTGTTGTACTCGCCATTGATGGCGATATAGGCGCGCGAGGCCAGCACCGTGAAGTCCCCGCCGATGACCAGGGGGTTGGCCAGGTCGGCGATCGCCTCGACGAAGAGCAGCAGGAAGGAGGAGGCGAAGCCCGGGATGAGCATCGGCAGGGTCACCGTGCGGAAGATCGTCCACGGCGAGGCCCCCAGGGAGGCGGCCGCCTCCTCCATGGCCGGGTCCAGGTTGCGCAGCATGCCGAGCATGTTCATGTAGGCCACCGGGAAGAAGGACAGGGACAGCACGAGGGTCAGGCCCGGCAGGCCGTAGATGTTCCACTGCTGCCCCAGCATCTGGGTGGAGACGATGCCATTGCGGCCGAACAGGGTGATCGAGGCCGTGGCCACCGCGAAGGGAGGGGAGACGATCGGGATGAGGCAGATGAGGTGGAGCAGGCGCTTGCCCGGGATCGCCACGCGCGCCTGGACGTAGGCCAGGAAGAAGCCGACGAGCGTGCCCACCGCCCCGACAACCACGCCCAGGACCACCGTGTTGACGACGATGGCGCGGTTGCTCGACGAGCGCAGCAGGCCGCCGAGCACCGCCAGGCCGCCGGTGGAGAAGGCCTTGGACAGGATCGTCACCAGGGGCAGGAGCACCAGGAGGACGAGGATCGCCGACACGAGGGTGACGATGCCGATGGTCACCTTGTCCTGGCGCACCCGTGTGGAGCGGGAGGCCCGGCTGCGGGCGGGACCGGCATCAGCCCGTCCCGGCCCGGGGGACGACGCGGACGGCGTCGGTGAGGAGGGCGGGGGCGAGGAAGCGCCCGCCGCGGGCAGCATGGAGGCTGCGGAGGACATGTGTGGACTCCGTTCACAAGTGGTGGGACCGCCAGCGGGGGCGGATGAATGGCCGGCGCCAGAAGCGCTGACGGGCCGGGGCGCAGGGGACGTCGTCGGGCCCGGTGGCGCGCAGCGGGCCGACGGCGCCGGGCCGGCCGGGGCTGACGGCACCGGCGCTCGCGGGGGTGGCAGCGGCCCCTTCTCAGCCCCGGCCGGGCGCTCACTCCTTGGGCTGGGCGGCGATCTCCTCATCGAAGCGGGCGGTCAGCTCCGGCTTGGCCGCAGCAGCGGCGGCGAAGTCGTAGTCCACCAGCGTCACCTCGTCGAGCTTGACCATCTTGTCGCTGGTCTGCGCCTCTGGGTTGGTGGGCACCTGGTAGGAGCCCACCGTCTGTCCGATGTTCTGGGCCTCGGCGGAGATCGCCCAGTCGATGTACTTCTTGGCCGCCTCGGCGTGGGCGGAGTTGGCCACCAGGGCCACGCCGCCGACCTCATAGCCGGTGCCCTCCTGGGGGAAGGAGACCTCCAGGTCGGACATGCCCTCCTCCTTGTACTTCACGCAGTCGTGGGAGAAGACCAGCCCCACGCCCACCTCGCCGCGACCGGCGATCTGCCCCGGGGCGGTCCCTGACTTGGTGTACTGCAGGACGTTGTTGTGCAGCTTCTTCATGTAGTCGAAGGCCGGGTCCTCACCGCCCAGGCGCACATCCTGGGTCCACAGGGTGGTGAAGGCGGTGCCGGAGGTCGAGGGGTGGGCGGTGGAGACCTGCCCCTTGAGGGCGGGGTCGAGCAGGTCCTCCCAGGAGTCGGGGGTCTGCACCCCCAGCTCGCCCAGCACCGAGGTGTTGGAGCAGAAGCCCAGGACCCCCACGTACACCCCGGTCCAGTGGTGCTCGGGGTCCTTGTACTGGTCGGGGATCGACGCCGCACTGGGGGAGTCGTAGGCCTCGATGAGCCCCTTGGAGGCGGCGGCGCCATAGCCGTCGACCGGACCCCCGTGCCAGACGTCGAACTCAGGGCTGTCCTTGGCCGAGTCGAGCCGGGCCACGGTCTCCCCCGAGGACAGGCGCACATAGGTGGCCTGGATCCCCGTGGCCTCGGTGAAGGACTCGGTCCACTTCTGGCACAGGTCCTCCATGGCGCCGCAGGCGATGGTGATCGAGTCGCTCTGCGCCTGGTCGACGGCGCAGCCGGCCAGGGACAGGGCGCTCGCGGTGGTCACGGCGAGCAAGGTGGGCAGCAGCCGCTTCCTCATGGGATTCTCCTTTGAATCAGCTGGGGTCGGGGCGGTAGGAGGTCGCCGACATCCCACCGGGTGCGCCCCATCATCCCCGGGCGGTGAGGCGGCAGGGGTGTCGGAGAGTAACGGTTGGTAACACCTCTGTCACTGCGGCGCATCCAGGCGGGGCATGAGGTAGCCCGAGCCCCGCACCGAGTGGATGTAGTCCTGACCGTCCGGGCCCAGGGTGCGCCGCGCCCGGTAGGCCGTGGTCTTGATCATGTCCTTCCCGCCGGCGCGGTCCTGGGTGCCCCACACCTGGTTGAGCAGGTCGCGGTAGGTGACCACCTGCCCGGCACTGCGGGCCAGGACCTCCAGGAAGCGCGCCTCGGTATCCGGCATGTCCAGGGCCCTGCCGCGCAGGTGCACCCGGTGGGTGGCCGTGTCGATGCTCAGCTCCCCGTTGACCAGGACGGCGGGCCTGCCGCCCCGCCACCGGCGCACCAGGGCCTGGGCCCGCAGCGTCAGCTCGCGCGGGCTGAAGGGCTTGGTGAGGTAGTCGTCGGCCCCCGCCTCCAGGCCGCGGATGCGGTCGGGCTCCTCGGACAGGGCCGTGATCATCATGATGGGGACCTCCGAGACCGCGCGGATCCGCTCGGCCACGGCCACCCCGGAGACGGCGGGGATCATGAGGTCCAGGACCACCAGGTCGAAGCTGCTCTGCTTGAAGGCCGACCACGCCTGGGCGCCGTCGGCGGCCGTGACGACGTCGAATCCCGCCGTCTCCAGGGCGAAGCGCATGATCATGAGGATCTGAGGCTCGTCGTCGACCACGAGCACTCGCGGCGCCCCTGCCGGCTGGCCGGTGTCATTCACTGGTGCTCGCCCCCTCGCGATCAGGCTCCCGCCAGGTGCGCGGGAGGGTGAGGTAGATGGTGGTCCCCCTGCGGGAGATGGTATCGACCAGCACTGTGCCGCCATGCAGCTCGACGATGCGCTGGGTGATCATCATGCCCAGGCCCGTGCCCGGGCGTCGGGAGCCCCCGGTGGCGAAGGGCGTGAACAGCAGGGCCCGGTCCTCCTCGCTCATCCCCGTCCCGTCGTCGGAGACCGATACCGAGACGGTCTCCTCCGACTCGGTGACGCGCACGAGGATGGACACGCCCTGGCCGGCGTGCCGGGCGGCATTGTTGACCAGGTTGGTCACGGCCTGGCCCATGAGGCGGGGATCGACCTGGATGCGCAGCGGCGCCCCGTGGTTGTCCAGGCGGATGGGCGCGGTGTGGACCCGGCGCAGCTGGGCGACGCACTCGCGCACGAGCCGGCGCATCTCGGTCCACTCCAGGTGGAGGTTGAACAGGTCGGACTCCAGGCTGGCCTCGGCCAGCAGGTCCGAGGCCATGTCGATGACCTGGTTGGAGTTCTCCGCGATCGTCTGGACGAAGCGGCGCTGGTCGGGGTTGAGGGGGCCGGCGGTCTCATCGAGGAGCAGCTCGGCCGAGCCGCGCACGACGGTCAGCGGTGTGCGCAGCTCGTGGGACAGGACGCTGGGGCGCCGTGTCCGCTCCTCATGGAAGGCCCGCAGTCGGTGCAGCTCCCCGCGGGTGCGCTGGAGGGCGCGTCGGGTGCGGCTCAGGGCGACCAGGCTGCCGGCCAACGCCGGGCAGGCGATGGCGGCCGCCACCATCCACCATGTCATCACTCACCCCGCTTCCCGGCCGCCACCGGTCCTGAGCGCCCTCACGCAGGGTACCGCGACGCTCCTGCTCACCGGGGCCCGCGGGAGGCGGCGCTGCGGACGGTAGAGGCGCCCGCGATGCCGCGTTACCTATTTGCCTCCGCGGTCCGAGCCCGGTAGGCTTCCTCACGCTTGTCAAGCGATGGAGATGTCGCATAGTGGCCTAGTGCGCCTCCCTGCTAAGGAGGTTGGGGTGGAAGCCCCTCGGGAGTTCGAATCTCCCCATCTCCGCCATCATGCGCAGTCGTGAGCCCCCGATGATTCCCGGACCATCGGGGGCTCACTGCTGCCGGGGCTGTTGGGCCCTGCTGTCCGTGAGCGGGCTGGCGGCTCCTCTGGCCCGCGCGGGCGTTCTGCCCGTGGCGGAACGATCGGGTGCGGTGGCGCCCTCACGGTGCTCCGACGGAGCGATGGGAGGGGACTGGCCCGAGATGAGGGCGGTGACTCGCCGTGTCCGCCGTGCGCGACGCTGTTCCCGAGGCGGGGCGGCGGCAGTGGGGCTGCGGGGCGCGGCGGCCCGGAGGGCGCGCATCCGCCCTGGTGGTTGAAGACGGTCATGAGAGCGGGCACAATCCGTAAGCAGCGTGTCCGCAAACCACGCGTGAAAGGCTCCATCATGTCAGACCGCGACAGCTCGAACGCCGTTCCTGCGGGGGATGCCGCCTCCGCAGATGCGGAGCAGCAGGACGATTTCAATGCGCGCACCGTACTGATCAACAGTGACGTCCTTGGCGCTGCCCGGGCTGAGGCCCAGCAGATAGGGGCTCCGCAGCCCCAGGCGCCCCAGCAGCCCGGCGCCGGCGGTGCAGGCGCACCCGGCGGCCAGCACGCTGCCCCCGCATGGAGGCCCGAGCCTCCTGCCATGCCCGCGGGGCCACCGCCCGAGGAGCAGACCCGCGCCTACTCCACCGACGCCGGGGCCTCCGCGAACCTGCCGTCCACCCCGTCCCCCTCGCCCTTCTCCTCCGTCGGCCCGGCGCAGAGCGGCACAGCTGCGCCGGCCGTGGATCCCTCGCCCTTCCAGACCAGCCAGCCCGGCCAGCCCGCCGCCGCCCTGACCTCCCGCGGTCCCAGAAGCGCCGGTGGCCCTGGAGTCCCGGGAGGCGTCGGCGCCGGTTCGGCCGCGCCCCACGTGACCCCGTATCAGCACCCGAGTCCGGAATCGGCATGGCAGGGCGGCGGTTCCGGCGCTGTCGCCGCCCCTGGCGCCCCGGGCGTACAGGGCGGCCCCGCCAGCAGCTCCGCCCCGGCGGCGCCCGACGCCGGTGCCCCGGCCTCTGGTGCTCAGGTGCCGGCCCAGTCGCCGTGGGGCCAGCAGGGCGCCACGATGGCGGTCCCCGAGGGGCCCTTCTCCGCCAATCCCTTCTCCGCCCACTCCGCTCCCGGCTCGAGCGGCGCGGCCCCGGCGACGTCCGCTGCTGGTGGGCAAGTGCCGGCCCAGTCGCCGTGGGGCCAGCAGGGTGCCACGATGGCGGTCCCCGAGGGGCCCTTCTCGGCCCAGTCGGCCCCCGGGGCCACCTCGGCCCCAGCCGCGTACTCGGCCCCCGGTGCGCCCTCCGTACCCGGGACCCCCGGGCAGGCCACCGGATACGAGACCTATGAGGCGCATGCCGCCCAGGGCCCCGGCGCCCACGCGGCCGGCTCGCAGGCGCCCGCCTCCCAGTACTCCCAGAGCGCCTCCCACCCGTGGGGGAGCCGCACTGAGGGCGAGGTGGGCATGTCCTCCGTCTTCCCCACCGCCACTGCGCGCGCAGAGGCGGAGCGGGCCCAGCAGGGGGGCGCTCCGCAGGCGGCGGCTCATCCGCAGGCAGCGGCCCAGCAGGGTGCGCAGGACTTGGGGGTGAGCCAGCGGGACGCCGTCGCCTCCGGGCCCTCCGTGCCGCAGGCGACGCCCGTGGCGCCGGCCGCCCACCCGGCGCAGCCGGGCTCCTCCGCGGAGGCCTTCCCGGTGCGCGGCGAGGCAGCGGGCAGTGACGAGTCCCTGGGGAGCTGGCTCCTCGCGACCTTCCTGTCGGCCCTGCCGGTGGTGGGCATCATCTACCTGCTGGTGGTGGGCTTCACCTCGAGCGGGTCCCCGGCCCGCAGGACCTGGGCGCGCGCGATGCTCCTTTGGGCGGTGGTCGGCACCATCCTGGGCATCGTGGCGACCATCGTTCTTGGTGGCAGCCTGCTGGCCGTCCCGAACAGCCAAGGCGCATAGCCCCGCCGCACAGCCAGGAGGCGCGCCGCAGGATCGTCCCTGCCGCAGCGACCCGCTCCCGCCGTCGTCGTCCGATCACGGATGGCGGCGGCGGGAGTCCTCTGCCCGCGCCCGGGGAGGCCCCGGCGCTGCTTGTGCCCAGCCTCACGACCCCCCGATTTGGCGGAGGGGGGAGCGGCGAGTAACCTTCTGGCTTGTCGGAAGCGACACGGCGCCTGTAGCTCAACGGATAGAGCATCTGACTACGGATCAGAAGGTTGGGGGTTCGAATCCCTTCGGGCGCACCAGCACCCCGTCATCGGCTGTCAAGTCGGAGTCGGGGTGTTTTCCATGTCTGGGGCCGTGTTTCCCGGGCGCCCTTGGGGCCCGCATGGGAGGATCGTCTCGTGCGAGACATCACCAAGGACACGCAGCTGTGCATCTCCCTGTCGGCCCGCCCCACGAACATCGGCACTCGATTCCACAACCACCTCTATGAGGTCCTCGGCCTCGACTTCGTCTACAAGGCCTTCACCACCACCGACATCACCGCGGCCATCGCGGGCGTGCGGGGCCTGGGCATCCGGGGATGCGGCGTCTCCATGCCCTGGAAGGAGGAGGTCATCGCCCTGGTCGATGAGATGACCCCCTCGGCCAGCGCCATCGAGTCGGTCAACACCATCGTCAACGACGAGGGCCGCCTAGTGGCCTACAACACCGACGTCATCGCCATCCGCAGCCTGCTGGACACCCACGCGGTCCCGCGCACCTCCTGCGCCGTGCTCGGCTCGGGCGGCATGGCCAAGGCCAGCGTGGCCGCCCTCAAGGACGCCGGCTTCGGCCCCGGCACCGTGGTGGCGCGCAACGCCACCACCGGCCCCGCCCTGGCCCAGCACTACGGATGGTCCTGGGTCGCCACCCCCGAGGAGCTGGCCGAGGACGCCCCCGCGCTCCTGCTCAACGCCACCCCCGTGGGGATGGCCGGGGGTCCCGCCGAGCATGACCTGCCCGTGGGCCGGGACCTCCTGGAGGCCGTGGGCACCGTCGTCGACGTCGTCGCCTTCCCCTCCGAGACGCCGCTGCTGCGGGCCGCCCGCGCGGCGGGCAAGCCGACCATCAGCGGGGCGGAGGTCATCGCCCTCCAGGCCGCCGAGCAGTTCGCCCTGTACACGGGTGTGCGGCCCACCCCCGAGCAGGTCGCCGAGGCCTCCCGCCTCTCACGGGCCTGACCGGAGTCCGACCGCGATCTCGTACCCACCCGCCCCTCTCGTCCCTGCTGCCGGCGAGACGGGGAGCCCGGGTACGAGATGGCCGCCTCAGGTGCCGGTCGACGCCGCCTCCAGGGCCCGGGCCAGGTCCTCCACCAGGTCCTGGGCATGCTCGATGCCCACGCTCAGGCGCAGCAGGCGGTCGGTCAGCCCATAGGAGGCCCTCAGCTCGGGCGGCACATCGGCATGGGTCTGGACGGCGGGACACGTCACCAGGGACTCCACGCCCCCCAGGGACTCGGCGAAGGTGAAGACCCGCACCTGCTCGAGGAAGCGCCCGATATCCACCCCGGGCGCCAGGTCGAAGCTCACCATGCCCGAGTAGCCGGGGTAGAGCACCCGCGTCACATGCCCACTGCTCCGCAGGAAGTCCACCACGGCCCGGGCATTGGCCTGGTGGCGCTCCATGCGCAGGGCCAGGGTCTTCAGGCCCCGCAGCAGCAGGAAGCAGTCGAAGGGGCCCAGGGTCGCCCCCGTGGTGTTGAGCCGGTAGTTGAGACGGGCCGCCAGGCCCTCATCGGCGACCACCACCACCCCGGCCATGACGTCGTTGTGCCCGCCCAGGTACTTGGTGCCCGAGTGCAGCACGGCGTCGGCCCCCAGCTCCAGGGGCCGCTGGATCACCGGCGTGCAGAAGGTGGAGTCCACCACCAGCCGCGCCCCGGCCGCATGGGCCAGGCGGGCGGCCTCGGGCACGGGGATCTCCACCATCATCGGGTTGGTGGGGGTCTCGATGACCACCAGGGCGGCCGGCGAGGCCAGGGCTGCGCGCAGCCCCTCGATCCCGGTGACGAAGTCGACCTGGTAGGCGCCCTCCTCATGGAGCACCTCCAGGTAGCGGAAGGAGCCCCCGTAGAGGTCCTGGAGGGCCACGATCCGGCTGCCGTGGGGCGCCAGGGTCAGTACCGTCAGCTCCAGGGCCGCCATCCCCGAGGCCAGGGCGAAGCCCGCCGTCCCGCCCTCCAGCTGGGCCAGGGCGTCCTGGAGGATGTCGCGTGTGGGATTGGCGGTGCGCGTGTAGTCGTACCCCGTGGACCGCCCCAGGCCCGGGTGCCCGTAGGCGGTGGACAGGTGGATGGGGGTGGTGATCGCCCCCGTCGTCGGGTCCGTGCCGGTGCCCGCGCGCACCAGGAGCGTCTCGAGGTGGAGCCCCTCGGCGCCCCGGTACGTGGGGTGGTGGTGGACGGGGAAGGAGCGGTCGGGGCCCGACGGGGCTGCGGGCCCCGCGGGGTCGGCGGCCCCCGAGGAGCAGGCGCTCGTCCGTCGCCCAGGGGGCTCGGTGGACTCGATGGGCTCAGTGCGCTTGGTCATGGGCGGTTCCTTACGTTCAGGCGGACAGGGCCAGGTGGGCGGTGCGGGCGCGCAGGGCGGCGACTGCGGCCTCCAGTCGGTCGAGGGCCTCATCGAGGGTGGCGCGCGGGCAGGCGACATTGAGACGGGTGAAGCCCTGCCCGCCGGCGCCGAAGATGCGGCCGTCGTCGAGCCACAGGCCCGCCTCATGCAGCAGGAACCCGTCGAGCTCCTCCGCGGCCAGAGCGGTGGCCTGAAGCAGCCCCGAGCAGTCCAGCCAGGCCAGGTAGGTCCCCTCACAGGGAGTGGCCTCCACCCCCGGGATCCGCTCCAAGCGCGCCACCACGTGCCGGTGGGCCGCCGCGATGTGCTCGCGCAGGTCATCGAGCCACTCCTGGCCCCCGGTGTAGGCCGCCCGGCAGGCCACCAGCCCCAGGGCATTGGGCTGGGAGTAGCCCACCGCGCCCAGCTCCCGCCGGAAGGCGGCCCGCAGGCGCGCATCGGGGATGAGGATGTTGGCCACCTGCAGCCCCGCCAGGTTGAAGGCCTTCGACGGCGAGGTGCAGGTGATCGTGCGCGCCGCCGTCGCCTCATCCAGGCTGGCCAGGGGCGTGGTGGCGTGGCCGGGCAGGGCCAGGTCGGCGTGGATCTCATCGGAGACGACCACGACGCCGTGGCGGGCGGTCACCCGCGCCAGCGCCTCCAGCTCCTGGCGCTCCCACACCCGGCCCACCGGATTGTGCGGGTTGCACAGGAGCAGCAGGCGCGCCCCACTGGAGACGATCGCATCCTCCAGGGCCGCCAGGTCGCGGTGGTAGCGCCCCTCGGGGCCCCGCACGAGGGGCACGGCCACCACCTGGCGGCCGTTGTCCTCCACCACCTCCCGGAAGGGGTAGTAGACGGGCTCCTCGATGATGACGGCCTGGCCGGGGCCGGTGCAGGCCCGCACCGCCAGGGCCAGGGCGGGCACCACCCCGGGGGTGACCGTGTTCCAGGAGGCCTCCACCCGCCAGTGGTAGCGGCGGGCCAGCCAGCCGGTGAGGGCCTCGTGGTAGTCGTCGTCGGGCTCGGAGTAGCCGAAGATGCCGTGGCGGGTGCGCCACAGCAGGGCGCTGGTGACCGCCGGTGGGGTGGCGTGGTCCATATCCGCCACCCATAGGGGCAGGGCGTCGCGGGGGCGGCCCCGCTGGGCCGCGAAGTCCCACTTGAGGCTGGAGGTGCCTCGGCGCTCGCGGACGAGGTCGAAGTCGGAGACCGCTGGTGCTGGGCGCGGCGGCGTGCTCGGGTGGTGCGGTGCTGGCGGGGTCGCCTGGGCGGCGTCGTCGTAGGGGTGCATGAGCGTGTCCTGGTGGGTGCGCGCAGAGGCCCGCGCGCTGACGAGCGGGGGAGGGATGAACACGGGCGCGCGGCGGGCGGCTCGCGGAGTACGACGGGCGTGGCGCCCGGACTCTGACCGTTACGTGGAGGACACAGCGACGGCTGGCGCTGTCAGCGCATGCGCATTCGACCCATGCCCATGCGCACCGTGGTACGGGCGGCTGGTGTCAAGGTCGTCATGGTCCGCACTGTAGCCCCTGCCCGGCGCCCGCGGCTACTGGTGCCCGCCCTGCGTGCCGGGGAGGCGGGCGCGGTGGTGCGGGGACGGCGCGGGCCCGCGCCCCCTGATGGGAGCGCGGGCCCGCGTCTGCTGACGCCGTGGTTCCGTGACGCCGTCGGATCAGCCCCGACGACGGCGCAGCCGGATCACCACGCCTCCGGCCGTCAGGGCCATGAGGCTCAGGAGCATGAGCCCCAGCGCCCCGCTGCCGGTGGCGGGCAGTGCGCCCTCGGCCCGCGCGGACTTCACGTGGCTGGTGCCCTGCGAGGCCGCCTCCCACCGGCTGCGCACGTCGTCGACCGTGCCCGCGGGCAGGGGATCGACCGGGCGCTCGCCCGGCTGGGCGGGCGCCCGGGGCGCCTGGGCGTCCCCGGCGCCGTCCTGGCCTGCCGCACTGCCTGCGCCCGCGGTGCTGCCGGTGCTGTCGGTGCCGGGTGCCGGGGTGCCAGGGGCGCTGGGGGTCCCGGTGCCATCGGATCCGCCGGAGCCGCCGCCGGGGGCGCTGATGGTGATGGTGACCTCCACCGAGCGGCTGACCTGGTAGCCCGCGGCGTCCGTGGCCACGATGCGGACCGTGTTGGTGCCGTCGACCAGCACCGTGCCGGGCAGGAGGGACAGGGAGGTGTCCCCCGGGGTGCCGGCGGCGCCGTCGTCGGTGACCGAGTACAGCGCCAGCACCTTGGCGGCGACCGCCTCCTGATCGCCCAGGTCTCCGGGCGCCACCGTGAGCTGGACGGTGTCGGGGCCCGTGATGACAGCGGCATCGTCGACGACGAAGCAGCGGATCTCGGTGGTGGTGTTCCCGGCCAGGTCGGTGCTCTCCACCGTCAGGGTGTAATGGCCCGCGGTGAGGTCGGCGGTCTCGACGGCGGCCTCCAGGCGGGTCTGCGTGGTGGTGGTCCGGCTGCCGTAGGCGTCGATGCTGGGCTCTGAGGGCTGCGAGCCCTCCGCCTCCGTGGTCTCCGTGGTGGCGGGGTCGGCCGGCGCGTCCTGGGCTGCGGGCGCCTCCTGACCGTCCTGGGCCGCCTCTCCGGCGGCGGACTGCTCGCCGCTCTGGACGCCCTCGGCCTGGGAGCCCGGGGCCGGCCCCCGATCCAGGTCCCCGGGGGGCTGGAGGGCGTCCTCCACCTCCATCTGCTCCGAGGTCAGGGCGGTGCGCTTGTCCTCAACGACCTTGCCATTGAGGCTGACCCTCATCGAGGCCAGGTTCTCGTCCTCGGCCCAGGCATTCAGGGAGCGGCCGTCGCGGATGATCTCGCCGTTGCCGACCGTGTCCACTCCCGCCGAGGGGGCGGACTTGTCTACGGTGACGGGGATGAGGCCGATGAGGGAGTTTCCGGCCCTGTCCGTGGAGTACACGCGGATGACATCGCCGTCGCGTACGGCGAGGATCTTCTCGAACGTCCTCGTGTTGGCCTGGGGGCCTGGGTTCTCCAGGCGGATGATATCGCTGGCCACCGCATTGTTGAGTGCCAGGTAATGCCCCCAGCCGTCATCAGAGATCGAGCCGCGGAAGGTGACCTCGTCCTTATTCGTGTACAGGGTTCCACCAATCAGGCCGGGCTCCGCGATATCGATGGAGGGCGCAGCGGTGTCGAGGAAGAGGTAGAGTCTCTGCTCGATGACGGCCCGACCCTGCGCATCGCGCGCGATGAGCGTGTAGTCGTTTCTGCCTGGGGATACCGGCAGGGGTGTGCTGAACGCCCCGTCCTGGCCGACCGGAGCGGCGATCGGCTCGTTGGCCGTGATAGTTCCGTCCTGGGCTCGTGAGCTGCGGACGAGCTCGATGCTCGCCCCATCCCCGGGTGTGAGGCGGCCCTGCAGTGTGACGGTGGATCCGTCCTCGCTCAGGTTCGGGCTGCTCCTGGTAATGGTGCAGATCTCAGCGATGGTTGTGGAGCAGGCGAGATCGAGGGACAGCTCAGTTCTCGGTGCCTCCGGGGGCTTCTGTCTGCCTTGGATCGGCAGCGTGAGAATGCTCGACCCCTTGTTCTCCCGCGCACTCAGGCTGATGCGCGTCGTCGAGGGATGGATATCGGTGAGGGTATGGGTGAAACTGCCGTCCTTCGCCAGTGCCACCTGATCGCTTTCGATTGTCAGCGACAGCTCGGGGGCGGTGGCGCGATCGTCGATGACGGTCCCGGAGATGGTGGCTGAGCCATCATTCTTGACCACGAGCTCACCGTTGGCGATATCCCCGCCGGTGACGGCGATGACGGGGTCCTCCAGGTCGTAGGTCAGCGCGACGGTCTGCTCCTTGAGTAGCGACCCGTCCGCTGCGTAGGCGCGCAGTACGAGTTCGGAGGGCTTGTCCTCGATCCCGAGGCGGAAGTCGAAGTCCTGTCCCGACAGTGGGACCTCGGTGCCGTTGACCGTCAGGCGCTCGGCCCTCCCGGTGACGTAGCCCCTCATGTCGACGAAGGGGAAGGCCCGATCGGGGACGAATGAATCGGTGACGAGGTCATGATTGAGTGTGAGGTAGATGTCCGCATGATCGGGATCGCCGGGGACGACATACCTGCTGACGGTATTCAGGCCCAGGTCCTCGACCTTGATGTGCACGAAGGGCGTGCTGGGGTTGAAGGTGGCGCGGTAGGTGCTGTCGCCCACCGCTGTGACCTGGACGCCTGTGCCATCTGCTGTGCGTACTTTAGGATCGCCCAACAGGCCGCTGCCCTCCTCGGTGACGGAGAAGCGCACCGAGTCCTTGGACTGCTCGAGGACAGTGATGACCGGGGCGGTGGAATCGATCCTCAGGGGGAAATCAGTGGTCTGCCAGGGGAAATCATCCCCCAGGCGGGCTGAGATGCGGTAGGTGTAGGTGCCGTCCGGGATCGTCGTGTAGCTGCCGGCGGCGGGATCCCAGATGCGCCCATCGAAGGAGCGGCCAGTGTGGACGATAGGGTGCCGGAACGGGGTCCGTGCGATATCCACTCCAGTAAGGCGGGAGAGATTCTCATCCGTGCCGAGATCGACGAGGGTGGCGCCCGAGGCGTCGAGGATCTCGTAGTGGACCTCGTCGGCGTTGCGCATGAGCAGCATCGAGGGGAACACCCGGTCCAGGTACCTATCGCCGTTGGGCGACATGGCCAGGTACGTCATGTACACGGATGTGGGGAGATCGCCGATGTCCCACAGCCACCGATCCAGGCTGCCCTCGAGAGCCGTGACGTCCCTGTGAGTGTTGTCGGCCCAGGGCCGGCCCGGCTCCTGGATGATGGGCTCGGCGTTCCAGTCCCCGGCGAAGCCCAGGTAGGGCAATGCCAGGTCGGGGTGTTCACCGGCTGACCGTAGGCGCACCCAGCCCTCGATGAAGTGATTGGTGTCGACTTGAGGCGTCAGGGTGAAAGCCACCTCAGCAGTGCCTCCAGCGGGGACGGTGACCGACTCCGCGGAGGCCGTCAGCGTCTCGGAGGAGACCACTGGCAGCGTGGTCCGCCAGGCGGCATTGGTCTCGGTGAGGACCTGCTGGGCGGGCACGGTGTAGACGGCATCGGCCTCGCTGTGGTTAGTCAGAGTCACGGTGAAGGTGGTGGGGCCGGTGATCTGCCGCAGCGCCGCAGCGGCTCGGCCCTCCACGGTTGCGCTCACCGGGGAGGCCAGGGCCTCGTCGACCCGAGCCAGCCCCGCCCCCACCTGGCGGGGCAGTAAGGGGATTCCATTGTCGTAGGTGGGGATCAGGGCGGTGTTCATCAGCAGGGCAGTGGACAGATCGAGCCGCTCGGTGGGGGTCATATCGGGATGGCGCTGGGACAGTGCCTGGTGCATGAGGGCCCCCAGACCCGCGATGTTGGGCGCCGCCATGGAGGTTCCCGAGTTGGAGGCGTAGGAGTTCGCTCCCACCGTGGAGTACACCGAGCCTCCGATACCGGAGATCTCCGGTTTGAAGTCCAGGCTCGGGGTGGTCCCCCAGGAGGAGAAGGCGGAGTGCCTCACGCCTTCGGGCGACTGCGCGATCCGGGGCGTTGAGGTCAGGCGCACGGTGAGATCGGGGTTGCTCTCCAGTGCCGCACGCAGGGCCAGCCCGTCGGAGCGCGTCAATCCGACACCGAGGATCGTGAAGTCCTGGACGCCGCCCATCGAGGTGTGTGATCCCACTTCGGAGTTGAATACGAGAATACCCGCAGCGCCATGGTCGACGGCATTGCGGAACTTCTCGGCGAAGGCGAACTCGCCTCGCTCGACCAGGACGTAGGCGCCGGTCAGATCCTCTCCCTCCGGGTAGTTCCCGGAGCTTCCCAGGCCCACGTCCACCAGCCGGTGGGCGTCGTCGTCGATGTTGCCTGTGGCCAAGAGGTAGGTGAACTCGGTCTGGGAGGCGCCCTCGCCCAGGTGGCCCACCGCGGTGGTCATGGTGCTGTTGTCGAGGGAGGCCACCGCCAGGGCGGGGGCCTGGGCCGCCGGGTCGTTCAGAGTTCCATCGTCCAGTAGTCCCAGGGCATCGGTGTCGAGTCCGGTGGGAGAGTAGTTCTGGCCCTCATTGCCGGCAGCCACCACAGTGAGGACCCCGGCCTCGCGTGCCCGGGTGATGGCCTGGTAGGCGCCGCTGGAGGCATCAGGGATGCCGTTGGTCGAGCCCAGGGACATGTTGATGACATCCGCGCCGAGCTTCACCGAGTCCTCGATGGCGGCCACGATATCGGCGTCGTTGGCGGTGCGGGAGCGGCCGGCCTTGTTGGAGAAGACCTTCATCGCCAGCAGCTGGGCATTCGGTGCGGCGCCGTCGACCCGCCCGGTGGTCTCGAACTCGGACTCGGTGCCCTGTGAGCCGTTGGCCGCCGCGATCCCCGCCACGTGCTGGCCGTGCTGGGAGGAGGTCAGGTCCCTGATCTCGAAGCTCTCGTCAGCGTAGTTGTATCCGTTGGGGACCTTGCAGGTGAACAGGCCGCCCTCGGGGTTGATGGCGCTGATCTTGGCCGCCCCGCAGTCATCCAGCCGCAGGTCCGGGTGGGAGGGGTCGATACCTGAGTCGATGATCGAGATGACGGTTCCGGTGCCGTCCGCCCCGTGGGCGGCGTAGGCCGCAGGGACGCCGTGGTGCTCGCGCGCCGTGTGCTCGGTGGCGTAGTAGACGCGCTCGCGCTTGACCGAGGCGACCTCGGGCTCGGCGGCCAGGGCCGGAATGGCGGAGGCCGGGATCTCGGCGCTGAAGCCGTTGATGAGGTAGCCGAACTGGCTGTCCACGCTCAGCCCGTGCTTCTGGCCCCAGGCGGTGATGAGGTCTCCCTGGGTAGCCAGGTTGGCGGTCTCCTGGGCCTGGGAGGGCGACTCTGGCTGCTCGGCCAGGGTGACGATGACCCGAACCCGCGCATCGGGGTCCGGTGCCGGGAGTGCGCCGTCATGGGCCACCAGCTCCTGCGGGAGCGGGGAGTCGGGTTGTGTCGGCGCCGCAGGAGGAGTGGGGGAGGCTGGATCGCCCGAGGCTGGGGCCACTGGCAGGACCAGCGCGGTGACGAGAGCTGCGGCCGCTAGGGAGGCGAGCCGCCTGACCAGGGGAGTGGACACGGAATACTCCTTCGGAACCGCCGCAGCCAGGCGGCTGCGGCGCCATGGGGGTGGGATGAGGTTGGGACGTGGCGCCCGGGCGCCACGGATGCGGGCCGGCCCTGCACCGGCCGGGGAGGCCGGGAGGGAGCCGTGCTGGGGTAGGGCGGATCCGGTGGCGGGGAGCGCCGCAGGACCGAGAGGATTGTAACGTTATATTTCATCGTTCTCGCGCTGGGGAGAGGGGTGGCGGCGGGCTTCGATGGGAGTGGTGACCTCAGGGAAACGCTCGTATGAGGCGATTTACACCCGAGGAGTGCCGACGGCTCGGGGTTTCCTCATAGGTGCCAGACAAAACTACGTGAGAAACATAGGGGCGGCCCCTGCTGGTGGGGGCGCGGTATCGCACCGATTGGCGGTGCCCGGGTGCGCGTCGTCGCGCTGCGGTCCTCGTGGTCCTGTGGTGCGGCTCTGCTGGGGATCTGCTCGGTGGGCGCCTCTTGCCCCGGTGGGGGCGGATCGTCGGCGGGCGGGGCGGTGGGGGGTAAGACTTGACCCTCGGGCCCGCGGTTGCGGGCCCGAGGGTCCAAGCCTCGTGAGGGACCGTCTGCCACCCGGGTTCCCATGCACCCGGGGAGGCGGTCGCCTCCTTCACCGGAGCGGCGGCCCCGGGCTCCCTAAGACCCGGTGCCGGCCTCGGAGGTCCGGTCCGTCATCAGGCTCCCCAACCCTCAGGACCGGTTCCGTCCGGTGGTGCCCACTATGTAACGCGACCACCCTGGAAAAACCCACCTCCTGGCACTGTGAACCACCTGGGAAATCCCGGGCGGGGGGCGCCCCGGCGCCCCCAGGAGAAAGCCGGGCCCGCTCCTGGGCGCCCGGGGCGGGCCGGTCAGTCCGGGCAGCGGGCCCCGGCGCGCCGGCAGACGGCTCGTGGGGCCGTGCCCGCCGTCGGGCCGCGGGTTCCAAGTGGCGCTCGCGCCTGAGGAGCGGAACACTGTGAGGTGCAGGTGCTCCGCCGTGCCCGCACCTGCGCGTACGCTCCACACCGACGCCCCACACCGTGCAAGAGCCGTGCAAGAAGGGACTCCGATGGCCTTCACATACACGATGACCCGCACCCTGGAGCACACGATGGCCGACCCCGCCCTGGCCGGCGCCGACGAACTGCGCGCCTACTGGGTCGACCCCCTCACCCTGGCCTGGCCCCTGTCCCTCCTGCCCTTCGGGATGGCCCGCGAGGACGTCGTCGCCGACGGACGGCCAGTGGAGGGCTCCGATCTGCGCTTTACCCTCGTCACCGCCGCCCAGGGAGGCGCCGCCGTCATCGACGGCGAGCTGCACGGCGCCGACGGCCTGCCCGAGCCGGCCCGCACCCGCCTGAGGGTCGCCGGGAACCTCACCGAGACCATCCGCTCCCGGCACCCCAACCTGGAGGGGTACATCGCCCTGAGCCTGGCCGACGCCGGGGGTGCCCCCGCCATGAGCCCTCAGGAGGTGCGCGAGGCCCTCACCGGGCAGGTCGCCCTCCTCCAGGAGGTGGCCCGCCCGGAGGGGGGCTGGAGCGCGGATGCCTTCACCGGGGTGCAGACCGCCATCGTCCTGGACGCCCTCTACGCCGGAGCGGCGGCCGAGGCCCGCCTGGGTGTCACCTTCGACGGGGCGGGCCCACGCTTCGGCCTGTGGGCGCCCACGGCCCAGGAGGCGGCCCTGCTGACCTGGGAGACCGGAGACCCCAGCGGCTCGGCTCCTCTGGTCGAGGGCCAGGGCCTGCGCACCCCGGCGATCCGCGGTGAGGACGGGTGCTGGACGGTGGCCAATGAGGCAGCCACCATCACCGCCGGCTGCCAGTACCTGTGGGAAGTCCGCGTCTACGTGCCCTCCACCGGGCGGGTCGAGGTCAACCTCGTCACCGACCCCTACAGTGCGGCCCTGACCATGGACTCGGCACGATCGGTGGCACTCGACCTCGCCCTGCCCGAGCTGGCGCCCCGCCAGTGGGCCACCACCCCCGCCCCCCGCGCCCCCAACGACGCCTCCCGGGCCATCTACGAGCTGCACCTGCGTGACTTCTCCGTCCTCGACGAGCGCGTCCCCGCCGAGCTGCGCGGCACCTACCAGGCCTTCACCGTCAGCGACTCCCACGGCATGCGCCATCTGCGCGAGCTCGCCCAGGCGGGGCTGTCCTCCGTCCATCTCCTGCCGACCTTCGACATCGCCACCATCCCCGAGAGCCGCGCCGAGCAGGCCGTCCCCCAGATCCCGGCGGCCGGCCCCGCCTCCACCGAGCAGCAGGCGGCCGTGGGCGCAGTGGCCGAGCGCGACGCCTACAACTGGGGCTACGACCCCCTGCACTGGATGGTCCCCGAGGGCTCCTACGCCACCGACGGCCACCAGGACGGCGGCGCCCGGACCATCCAGTTCCGCCAGATGGTGGGGGCACTGCATGCGGCCGGGCTGGAGGTCATCCTCGACCAGGTCTACAACCACACCGCCGCCCACGGCCAGGACCCCAGCAGCGTCCTGGACCGGGTGGTGCCCGGCTACTACCACCGCCTCGACGCCGTGGGGCGGGTGACCAACTCGACCTGCTGCTCCAATATCGCCACCGAGAACGCCATGAGCGAGAGACTCATGATCGACTCGGTGGTCTGGTGGGCCCGGCACTACCGGATCGACGGCTTCCGCTTCGATCTCATGGGCCACCACTCGCGCGCCACCATGGAGCGGGTGCGCGCCGCCCTCAATGCCCTGACCCTGGAGGACGACGGGGTGGACGGGGCCTCGATCTACCTCTACGGGGAGGGCTGGAACTTCGGGGAGGTGGCCTACAACGCGCTGTTCATCCAGGCCACCCAGGGCCAGCTCGGCGGCACCGGGATCGGGACCTTCAACGACCGCCTGCGCGACGCCGTCCACGGCGGGGGGCCCTTCGACCCCGACCACCGCACCTATCAGGGCTTCGGCACCGGGCTGCTCACCCAGGCCAGCGGGCACGACCCCCGCTCCCGCCAGGAGCAGGCCGCCGACCTCGCCCACCGCACCGACCTGGTCAAGGTGGCCCTGGCCGGCAACCTGCGTGATTTCCGACTGCCCCTGTCTGACGGCACGGTGCGCCCCGGCGGCGAGCTGGCCTACAACGGCATGGGCGCCGGGTACGCCGCCGACCCCCAGGAGAGCGTCAACTACGTCGACGCCCACGACAACGAGACCCTCTACGACCTGCTGGTCCTCAAGCTCCCCCAGGGCCTGCCCATGGCCGAGCGGGTGCGTATGAACACCGTGTGCCTGGCCACCACCGCCCTGGGCCAGTCCCCCTCCTTCTGGGGGGCCGGCGTGGAGCTGCTGCGCAGCAAATCCCTGGACCGCGACTCCTACAACTCGGGGGACTGGTTCAACGCCATCGACTACTCCGGCCAGGACAACGGCTTCGGCCGGGGACTGCCGGCCGCCTCCCGCAACGAGTCGAGCTGGTGGGTCCAGGGCCCGCTGCTGGAGGACGAGCGGCTGCGCCCCAGCCCCCAGCACATCGCCGCCGCCAAGGCCCAGGCCATGGACCTGCTGCGGCTGCGCGCCTCCACGCCCCTGTTCTGGCTGGGCGACGCCGAGCTGGTGCGCACCAAGCTGAGCTTCCCCGGCTCCGGGCCGGGGGCGCCCGCCGGCGTCATCACCATGCTCATCGACGACACCCTGGGCCCGGATATCGACCCGGCCCTCGACGGCGTGCTCGTGGTGATCAACGCCTCGGGCACCTGGGTGGGCCAGACCCTCGTGGAGGTCGCGGGGCGGCGCTTCACCCTGTCCCAGGTCCAGGCCGAGGGGGCCGACGACGTCGTGCGCACCGCCGTCTTCGACCCCGGCTCCGGCGCGGTGGGCGTCCCGGCCCGCACGGCTGCCGTCTTCACCGAGACCAGCGCGCCCCCGCGGTGAGCCCGGGAGGGACTCAGCGCGGGGGCGCGGCAGAAGGGCCGAAGGGCCTGGGGCTCAGCCCTCCAGCGCGTGCAGACGGTCGATCGGGGTGGAGACCACCTCGCGGGCCCGCACGACGGTCTCCTCATCGGGGGCGTCGTAGAAGCACAGGCACTTGACGGTGTCCTCGCGCACGTAGGTGCGCAGGAAGGAGACCTCGGGCACCTGGGCGTACTTCGGGGAGTTCGCCTTCTTGCGCGTCAGGTAGGTCTCCATGTCGATCTCGGCGGGGATATCCCACTCCACCAGGTAGTCGGCCGAGCCCCGCGCACCGCGGATGTCCTCGATCTGGGCGCCGACCAGGCGGACCTCGTCGGGGCCGGTGATCTCGGTGGCCTCCAGGCCCTGGCTCACGGCGGACCCCAGGGCGGCCGGGTCGCCGTCGAACTCGACGACGCTGAAGACCCGGCCGTGGCCGGAGGTGACCTGGGACTCCAGAACGCTGGCGGATACGGAGGAGGCGGCCTCAGCGATCGCGGAGATCACCGACTGGGCCGCCTCGCGCTGCTCGGTAGCGGGGACGATCTCGAAGAGGTACAGGGACATGATGATGTGTTCCTTACTGCGTGGGGCAGATCGTGACTCGATCGTAGGAACAAGGTCCCTGCCGTGTCCGGGGTGCTTCACATGCCGGACACCCGGCCTACGGCAGCGGCTCCGGGGCGCCGTCGTCGGCCCTGAGGACCGGCTGTGAGGCGGCGGTGCGGATCGGGGCCATTGCCGCCAGGCCGATGACCAGGCCCGTGACCGCGAAGGCGGACAGTGTCACGAAACCGGCCTGGGCGCCCCAGGCGTCCACCACCCGGCCGGTGACCAGGTTGGAGACCGCCATGCCCACCACGAACATCGAGCCCAGCAGGGCCATCGCCTCGGTGAGGCGCTGCGGCGGCGTCATGCGGATAAGGAGCTGGTTGACGTTGACGACCGTGGGGGCGTGGGCCAGGCCGGCCACCATGAGGATCGCGGCGGTGCCCCACAGCCCGTTGACCAGCGGTAGGGCCGCCGAGGCCAGGGCCACCACCGTCAGGCCCGCATAGAAGCGCCGCATCAGCGAGGAGGCCCAGGTGCGCGCCCCATAGCCCAATGCCCCCACCATGGAGGCCGCCGAGAAGCAGGCGATGATCGCTCCCGAGGCGCCGGGACGGCCGATCTCCTTGGTCATGGCGACCACGGAGAGGTTGAGGGCGGCGATGAAGGCGCCGTAGGCCACCAGGATCGCCATGAGGCCTGCCAGCCCCGGGGAGAGCAGGCCGCCCCTCGTCGCACGGGCCGCCTGCGGGGCGGGACGGGTGCGGGGGCTGCGAGCGCCGTCGTCGGGCCTTCTGGCGCCCGAGGCGGGAGGCTCGATGCTGCTGTCCAGCAGGAAGCCCCAGATGGCCAGGGCGATGGCCGCCATGGCTCCGGCGAAGGGGGACAGGAGCGCCACGCTCACCGCCAGGGTGGTGGCCAGCGGGTTGCCGATGACCCACATGAGCTCCTCGAAGGTGGAGGTCAGCGACAGTGCGGAGTTCAGCCGCCCGGGCTGCGTGCGCAGCACATGGGTCCAGCGCGCCCGCAGCATCGAGGAGAAGGGCACCGAGGTGCCCAGCAGGACGCCGCAGGCCACGATCGCCCACGGGGGCAGGTGGAGCGCCAGGGCGGTGCTCATCAGTGCGATCGCGGCAATCCACAGCAGCGCCACGGGAAGCCCCACGCGCCGCTGGCCGTGGGCATCCACGAGCCGGCCCACCACGGGGGCGGTGATCGCGGAGGTCAGGGCCATCACCCCGGAGACCACGCCCGCCAGGGTGTAGGAGTGGTAGCCGTCCCGGATGCCGATGAGCAGCCCCATGCCCAGCAGCGGGAAGGGCAGCTGCCCCACGACGCCGAAGACGGCTGAGCGCGCGGCGTGCGGGATCCTCAGCAGGGAGGTGTACATGCTCAGGCCGCTGTCGACTGGCGCGGGACTGCTCATGGCTGCTCTCCTGGGGGCATGGGCGGGGATCGGGCGGGCGGAGGCAGTCATGCTACTCGTCATCGAGGGTGGCCGAGTCCGAGGTCGTTGATGATTACGTACTTACGTGATATCGTAGGGACCATGAGTGCGCAGGCCGGGGAGACTGAGGAGAACCGCTGGGCGGACCTGGAGCGGCGGGTCGCCGTGCTGGAGGAGGCCGTCCGGGGGTGGGGGCGGCCGGGCGGCCCGGGACGCGCCGGGGCGGGGCCGGTGGGGGAGCAGGAGCCATCCGGGCCGCAGGCCGGGGCGGCGGGCGCCGCGCCGTCGTCGGCCTCAGTGCCCGAGCCCGAGGCGCTCTGGGCCCTCAAGGGTCTGCATGAGCGCGTCGGGGATCCCGGCGCCGTCATGCTGCTGGGCCATGTGCTGCTGCCCAGCGGGACCCGTGCCGAGTGGCAGGAGGGGGCGCTGAGCGCCGAGCTGCTGGAGGCCGAGTGGCAGGACTGCGCCGAGGCGCTGGCCTCCCTGGGGCATCCGGTGCGACTGAGCATCCTGCGGCGCATCCTGGTGACGCCCGCCACCGCCCAGGAGCTGGTGGGGGAAGATGGGGTGGGCACGAGCGGGCAGGTCTACCACCACCTGCGCCAGCTCACCGCGACCGGGTGGCTGCGCTCGGCCGGCGGCGGGCGCTACGAGGTGCCGGTGGCCCGCGTCATTCCCCTGCTGGCCACCATCCTGGGAGCCCGGCGATGAGCTGGCTCCAGAGGAGCCTGGGGACGATCCGGCGAGGCATCAGCCGGTGGACCGACTGGTGGTTCCGCCTGCTTCTCATCGCCATGCTCCTCGTGCTCCTCTCGCGCCACGTCATCGTCGAGGTGCCGGCGGGCGTCGGCCTCATCGTGATCGTCATCTGCGTCGTGCTGGTGTACATCAGGCCGCCGGCCAGCGGGCGCTCACCGGTGAGGGTGGGCGCACCCGTGCGTGGGGCCTGGGCGGCCCTCAACAGCCCCGGTCAGGCCGTCCCCTCTCACGGGACCAGGGTCTACGGGCAGGCCTACGCCGTCGATCTCTACCAGCTCACTCCGGGCACCCCCCGGCGTCTGGGCTGGTCTCTGCGGGGCAGGCCGCCTGAGGACTCCCCCTGCTTCGGGCAGCCGGTCCTGGCCGTGGCGCCGGGGCGCGTGGTCGTGGCCTCGCACTCCCAGCGCGATCACCGATCCCGCAGCACCTGGCCGCTGCTGGTCGGGATGCTCACCATCGAGGCCTTCCTTCGTCAGTTGGCCGGGGTCGGCTGGATCCTGGGCAACCATGTCATCGTCGAGCACGAGGATGAGCAGGGCCCCTACTTCTCCGTCTACGCCCACCTGCGCCGGGGTTCGCTGCGGGTGCGCGCGGGGGAGCGGGTGGAGGCGGGCCAGCAGTTGGCCCAGGTGGGCAGCACGGGCAACAGCTCCGAGCCCCACCTGCACATCCACCTCATGGACCGGCCTCGCCTCGCGGAGGCCTCGGGCGTCCCCTGGCTCTTCGACTGGGAGTCAGAGGAGAGCCCGGCCCGCGACCCGCGCCTGCCCGAGCGCCCGCCCCGGCGCACCGCCCTGGCGGGCATGCCCACCAACGGCCAGGTCTTCCACCCCCTCTAACCCCCTTCTTTTCGACAATTTGCATGAGATCGGCTTTTTCCGGGGCTGGAAAAGTACGATCTCATGCAAATTGTCGAAAAGAAGGGGTCAGGGTCCGGTGAGGACCTCGGCCAGGTCGATGACCCCGGTCCGCAGGGCCAGCAGCACCAGCTGGACGCGGTCGCGGCAGCCGGTCTTGGCCAGCAGGTGGCTCACATGCGTCTTGACCGTCGCCATGGACAGCCACTCCCGGTCGCAGATCTCCTGATTGGTCAGCCCCAGCGCGATGAGCGCCAGGATCTCCCGCTCCCGCCCGGTCAGGGCCGCCACCGCCTGCTGCGCCTCAACCGCAGCCTCCTGCTGTCCCACAGCCAGGCCGGCCTGGCCATGGGGAGCCGAGTCCGGATCGCCGACGCCGGTACCCGGGCTGCCGCCCCCTCCCACCTGCCCGGCGCGCACCGCGGTGAGCAGGCGGCGGGTGGGTCCGGGGGAGATGACCGAATCCCCCTGGTGGACGGTGCGCACCGCCGCGATGAGCTCCTGGGGCGGGGTGTTCTTCAGCAGGAATCCCGCCGCACCGGCCTCGATCGCCCCCAGTACGTAGCCATCGGTATCGAAGGTGGTGAGGATGACCACCCGCCCCGGCGCCCCGCGGGCCACCAGCTCGCGGGTGGTGGCCAGCCCATCGAGAACCGGCATCTGGACATCCAGGAGCAGCACATCCACGGGGTCGGCGGCATGCCGGCTCAGCGCCTCGTGGCCGTCACCGGCCTGCCAGACCACCTCCATATCCGGCTGCGCCCCCAGCAGCATCGCCAGTCCCGCGGCGAAGAGCGGCTCATCATCGGTCAGCCCCAGGCGGATCACGGGAGTCGCGCTCATGACAGCGCTCCTATCCGGCCACCCCGGCCCGAGCCCGTGCCAGGCCGGGCACTGCTGGACGGGGCGGCGCTCGCGGGCGGGGCAGGGCTCGCAGAAGGGGCGCCGGGCCCGGCCAGGGGCAGGCGCGCCCGCACCTGCCAGCCGCCGCTGGAGGTCGGCCCGGCGCTGAGGGCGCCGCCGGCGGCCACCACCCGCTCCCGCATGGCGATGAGGCCGAAGCCGCCCCGCCCGCGGGGGTGCTCGGCCGCTCGCCCACCACCCGAGGGGCCCTCCGCGACGGGCTCCGGGGGAGGCCCACTGCCCGGCCTGGACTGGCCGGCCCCACTGGCGGCCGCGTTGGTCACCGTCAGCTCGGCGCCCTCCCCCGTCACCGCCAGCTCGACCCGCACCGCCGCGCCGGGCGCGTGCCGCAGCGCATTGGTCAGCGCCTCCTGCGCCGCCCGCTCCAGCACCAGCCCGGCCGCCGCTGGGATCGACGGCGCCCCGCGCTCAGCGGCATCCAGCCTCAGCCTCACTGGCGCACCGGCCCTGCGGGCTTGCCGCACCAGGCGCACCAGGGCCTCGACGACGTCGTCATCCTCACCAGTCCCGCTGGCGCCGCCCAGCGCACCGGTGCTCGACGGCGCAGGGCCGGGCCCCATGAGGGCGTGAGGCTCGGTCCCGCCCTCCTGACCGGTGGGCTGCCGCACCGCACTCACCGCGCTGCTCACCGTGCCGATGGCGCCTCCGCCAGCTGAGCCCTCGCCCGGCGCGTCCTTGCTCGCCGCGATTCCGCCTGCCGCGGCCTCGTCCCCTGCGGCGTCCCCTGCGGGGGCGGCAGGCGAGCCGGCACCACCCTGAGCAGAGGCCGTCCCGCCGGCCTGCCCCGGAAGGCCGGCCACGGTCCCGCAGGGGGAGGCGGAAGGGGCGTCGTCGGAGCGCAGCACATCGACCAGGGCGTGCACCTCATCGACCGAGCGCCGGGAGGTCTCGCCGATGACGGCCAGGGCGCGATCGGCGGCCTCGGGATCGGCGGCGAGAATGGCGCGTGCGCCCTCGGCCTGCATGGCGATGACCGACAGGGAGTGGCCCAGCAGGTCGTGGACGTCGCGGGCGATGCGCTGGCGCTCCTCGGCCACCGCCAGGCGCCGCTCGGTGGCCTGCTGGGCCTCCAGCACCGCGGCGCGCTCCAGGGCCTGCTCGAAGCGGTCCCTGCCGCGCCGTCGCCATGCCCCCACGAAGGCCGCCAGGGCCACCGCCATCCATGCGCTCGCCAGGAGGAGCGGCGCACGGCCCGGCTCGCCGCCGACGAGGTAGAGCCCCCGCAGGACCGCAACCGAGGCCCCCAGGGCCGCCCCCGCCAGGAGAATCCAGCGCCAGGGCGGGTCCAGCCGGGACTGCGTGGTCTCCACCGCGATGAGGCCGGCGAGGATCATGAGGATGGACAGGTCCGAGAAGGCGACGAGGTGGACGACCAGGCTGGTGCCGATGACCAGCACGCCGGCCAGGGGTGCTAGGCGCCGCGCCGCGATCGCCGTGCAGCACACGGCCAGGAGCACCAGGTAGAGGGCGGTGGCCGCCTGCGGGGCCAGGAGGGGCGAGGGCCTGGGACCGTTGAGGATCGTCGGCCAGATCAGGAGCAGGGCCACGACCAGATCCGGCAGGCAGGCGCGCAGAGGCGGGCGGGCGGTTCCTCTGCCCGCGCCGCGCGGGTCTCCCATGGTCGACATGGTTGCCACCGTATGGCAGGTCCGGTTCCGGCCGCGTCATGCCGGGGTATGAGTGGCAGGGGCCGACGGCGCCGGCATCGGCTGGGCCCGCCGGCTCGCTCCCGGCTCATCCCCGACCCGTTCTCCTGCGGTTTTCCCCGTCAAGACGCATCATCGCCGGTCTGCAAGGGGCGAACGTGCGTCTTGACGGGGAAAACCGCGGACAAACAGACCGTGGGCTGATGCGCCCGGCGGTGCGCGGCGAGGAGCCTGGGGCCATGAGCACAGCACACGCCTTCCCCGTCAGCAGGCAGGTCGCCCCCGGCATCCCCGGTGGTCCCGGCACGACCGGACCTACCCTCCTGGCCCCGCCCGGCCCTGCCCCCGGAGCCGCCTATCCGCCTGTCGGGCCCGCGCCCGCGGCCCTCCACCCGCCCACCGCGAGGGCCGACAGTGACGCCGTCATCCTCACCCATGACCTGACCAAGGCCTTCGGCCGGCGCACCGTGGTGGAGGGCCTGGACCTGGTGGTCCCGCGCGGCGCCGTCTACGGCTTCCTGGGCCCCAACGGGTCGGGCAAGTCCACCACGATGAAGATGCTCCTGGGACTGCTGGCCCCCACCCGCGGCCAGATCGCCGTCCTGGGCCGGCCCTTCAACGCCGCCACCCGGCCCGCGATCATGGCCCGCACCGGCTCGATGATCGAGAGCCCGCCCGGCTACGGGCACCTGACCGGGGCGGAGAACATGCGCATCGCCGCCCGCATGCTGGGGCTCACCGACCGCCAGGTGGACCGCGCCCTGGCCCTGGTGCGCTTGAGCGAGCACAAGGACCGCCTCGTGCGCACCTACTCCCTGGGCATGAAGCAGCGCCTGGGCGTGGCCCTGGCCCTCGTGCGCGAGCCCGAGCTGCTCATCCTGGACGAGCCCACCAACGGCCTGGATCCCGCGGGCATCGAGGAGGTGCGCCGCCTGCTGGTGGATCTGGCCGGCGAGGGGGTCACCGTCATGGTCTCCAGCCACCTGCTGGACGAGATCGACCGCATGGCCTCGGTCCTGGGCATCCTCGCGGGCGGGCGCATGGTCTTCCAGGGCACGCGCGCCCAGCTCATGGAGCGCTCCGTCCCCGACATCCTCGTGGTCACCCCCACACCGCGCTCCGTCCTGGACCCGCGGATCCTGGCCGGGCTCGTGCTCGCCCCGGGGCAGGGCGCCGACGGCGCCAGGCCGGAGGCCGGGCCCCGGCTCACCGACGAGGGGGTCCTGCTGCCGGGTCTGTCCAATGACGCCGTCGCCGAGCTCATCGGGCGCCTGGCCACCGCCGGGGTGGCGCTGCACGAGGTGCGGCGCCAGACCCAGAGCCTGGAGGACGTCTTCATGGACCTCACCGGCCGGGGAGGCGTGCTCTGATGGCTGTCACCGCTCTGCCGAGCCCCGCCGTGCCGGGAGCCTCCCTCCCGGACCACGCCCCGCTGAGCCCTGCGGCCGGCGCACCCGCGGGCCGCGCCCGGTGCCGCCCGGGCCCCGGCCCCCTGGGCTCCGTGCGCATCGAGATCGCCAAGATGCGCCGCCTGCGCACCCTGCCGGTGGCCCTGGCCCTCGTGGGCGCCATCGTTGCCATGAGCAGCGCGGGCCTGTTCTCCTCCTCCGCCCGGGCCGGGTTCACCGACCCGACCGCCCTACCCTGGGCTGGGCTCCTGCTCAACACCGCCTTCACCAACGCCATGATCGGGCCGGTGATGGTCGCCGTCCTGGCCAGCCGGCAGACGGAGATCGAGCACTCCGGCGCGGGCTGGAACCTGGCGGCCACCGCCGGCCTGACCCCGGGCGCCCTGTGCCGGGTCAAGGTGGCGGCCCTCGGCCTCGTCCTCATCCCGGCCGTGCTCGCCCAGAGCGCGGCCCTGGTGGCCGTGGGCCGGGCCGTGGGCATCTCCGTGCCCCTCGACGCCGGGCAGTGGGCGGTCTACACGCTCATGCTCATCGGCGTGGATATGGCCATGTGCGCCTTCCACGTGTGGCTGGCCGCCGTCGTGGACAACCAGCTGGTGGGCGTGGGGGCGGGCCTCCTGGGCGGCTTCGTCGCCTCCTTCATGCTGCTGGCGCCCCCGTGGCTGGCGCGGCTGCTGCCCTGGGGCTACTACGCCGTCATCACCAACGCGCGCTTCGTGCAGGACGGCGAGCGCTTCGGCGTCGTCTACTCCCCGGCTCCCCTGGGCTGGGTGGTGGGCTTCCTGGCCCTGGCCGCCCTCGCCTTCACCATCGCCACCCGCCGACTCGACCGCCTGGAGAGGTAAGACCCATGCCAGCATCCACTGCTCCCACCCCTGCTCCCGCATCCGCGGCACCGGCCCCGACGGCCCCGGTGGCTCAGCCGGCTCTCGCGGTCCCGACGGCGGCCGCCCCGGTGCTCCCGGCCACGAGGGCGCGGGTCCCGGGTGCGTCGTCGGGCCTGCGCCCCGGGGCCCAGGCGCCCTCCGCCCCGCACCCCGACCGCCCGGCCGCCCGGATGCGGCGCCCGGGACTGGGCGCCCTCATCGCCGTGGAGATCCTCAAGCTCAAGCGCTCGGCGGTGTGGGTGGTGACCGGGCTGCTGCCCCTGCTGGCCGTCATCACCGGCTCGGCCAACTATGCGATGAACTCCGGGGTGCTCTCACAGGGGTGGGTCTCCCTGTCCTCGCAGGTCACGCTGTTCTACTCCATGGCGTTCTTCTCCCTGGGGGTGGCGCTGCTGGCCTCGGCCGCCTGGCGGGTGGAGCACCGCGGCACCAGCTGGAGCGCCATGCGCACCGGCGTCCACAGCGCCGCGGCGGTGGTGGCGGCCAAGACCCTGGCCACCATGCTTCCGGTGGCGGCCATGCAGGCGGTGCTCATCGCCCTGACCTGGGTGGTGGGCGTGGGGCTGGGGCTGGGGCCCGCGATCCCCGCGGGCTTCGTACTCGCCGGCCTGCTGGCCATCGTGGTGAGCCTGCCGCTGGTCGCACTCCAGTCGCTGCTGAGCATGCTCATGCGCTCCTTCGCCGCCCCGGTGGCCCTGTGCTTCGGCGGCTGCGTGGCGGGCTTCGGGATGCTGGCCGGCCAGTCGCCGCTGGTCTATGCCATCCCCCAGGGGATCGTCTCGCGCTGCCTGTCCCTGGGCTCCTCCGCTGTGAGCGATGCCGGGAGACTCGATGCCAGTGGTGTGCTCCCGGTGCTGGTGGCGACGGCCGCCCTGGGGGCGGTGTGCTGGGGTGCGCTCCTCATCGTGGCCCGGCGCACCGGAGGGGCGCGGGCCTGAGGGGACGGCATCGTCCTCCGGTCCGCGTCAGCGCCGGGCCTGGTATCGCCAGTTCATCCCCGTTGCACATCTTCACCTCACTGGCGTGAGCACAAGCCCTGGAATCATGCGGTTCCCCGCACCGGATGGGGCCCGCGGGCGCCTGAGGATGTGCAACAGCCCCGGGTGCGGAGCGCGGCACCCACGTCTATCGCGGCGGTGATCAGGTGATCAGTGGAGAGCATGGAGAGGGCCGGGTGGCCGCCTCCCTCGGTGTACTTCCCTGGGAGGTGGCCACCCGGCCTCATGGGGCGTGGTGCGGGCTCGTGCCCGCCTCAGGCCGTGGTTGCGCTCGGATCAGATCCGACGGCGGTGGGACAGGACGGCCGCTCCGCCGACCAGGCCGATGAGCGCCACGAGCACTGCGCCCAGGCTGGCGCCGGTGCGCGCCAGGCTGGAGCCGCCCGGATCGGGGGAGACCGGGGGCGCGCAGGGGTCAGCGCTGGGGCTGCTGCTCGGGTCGCTGGCCGGGCTGGTCATGCCCGCCTCCGGCGTGCCCGAGGCACTCGGGTCGGCTCCGGGCTGGCCCGGGGTGCCCGACGGCGACGGGGCCGGGGTCAGGCAGGTGTGCGACGGGCTCGGCTCGGGGCCGGGCATGCCGGGGGTGGGGTCCTGCGACGGCGCCGGTCCGGGCTCCGGGGTGGTGCTCGGCGTGACCGAGGGCGTGGGGCTCGGCGCGGGCTTCTCCTGGTGGTACCTGTTCACGAAGGAGGCCTTCACGGCGGGCACTCCGGCCTTGATGGTCACCTTCTCGGGACCGGGCGGGGTGAGGGTGTAGCCCTCGGCCTGCGCGCTGGTCTCGTCCTCGGTGATGGTGCAGGTGGTGCCCACGGGGAGCTGGACGCCGGCCTCGGCCTCGCCCTCGCCCTTGACCTTGATGGTGCCCGTGGTCGTGGCGGGGTCGTCGCAGGTGTAGGTGAAGGTGAACTCCTTCTCCCGCAGCGCGGCGGCCGAGGAATCGCTCGGTAGGGGTTCCGCACCCTCGGGCAGAGCCGGCTCCTCGGTGATCGCCTTGGCCACGCTGAAGGTGCCGGTGGCCCGCTCGTAGGCGTTCCAGATGACGGCGCGCTCGGGCTTCGCCGCACCGCTGATGGTCACCTTCTCGGGGCCGGGCGGGGTGAGGGTGTAGCCCATGGCCTGCGCGCTGGCCTCGTCCTCGGTGATGGTGCAGGTGGTGCCCACGGGGAGCTGGACGCCGGCCTCGGCCTCGCCCTCGCCCTTGACCTTGATGGTGCCCGTGGTCGTGGCGGGGTCGTCGCAGGTGTAGGTGAAGGTGAACTCCTTCTCCCAGAGCCTGGCGGCCAGGACCTCCTCGTTGGACACCGGGGGCTTGGTGCCGTCGGCCTCGGCGGCCTCGCCCCCCTCGGTGGCCGGGTCGGTCTTGGTGGAGGCGTCGTCGCCGCCCGCGGCGGCCCCATCGGTCTCGGGCGCACGGGCGGGCTCGATACGACCATCCACGATGCCCTTGGCCACGATGAAGGTGCCGGTGGTGGGCTCATAGGTGTTCGTGGCCGCCACTGTCACAGTGACACCGTCGGCGATGTCGAAGGTGGCCTTGGAGCCCTCGACCTTGGTGTCGTCCACGCTCAGCGCGGTGGTCAGGGCCAGGCCCTCGACCGAGGCGTCCTTCTCCGTGACGGTGCACGTCGAGCCGGCGGGCACTCCGGCCACGGACTTGGACTCGCCGGCGGCCAGCGCAAGGGTGTCCTTGGCGGTCTCCTTGCCGTCCTTGACGCAGGTGTAGTCGAAGGAGAAGGAGGAGGGCGCCTTGGCGGCGGCGGCGCCGTCGACGGTCTTGGTGACCTGGAAGGAGCCGGCCAGCGGGGTGTAGGTGTTGGTCACGGCGACCTCGGCGGTCTTGCCCCGGGCGATCGTGACGGTGCTGGTGGCGGTGCCGTCCACTGTGATGGTGGTGGCCACCGAGTGGCCCTCGCGGGCCTTGGTGGCGTCCGTCTCGCTGATGACGCAGACGGTGCCCTCGGGCAGGGTCGGGCCCTGCTGGGCCGGACCTCCGGCGGTCACCTGGAGGGTCGCCGTCTGGGGGCTGCCGGCGCCGGCGGGCGGAGTGCAGGTGTAACCGATCTCGAAGGCGTCCTGCGAGAAGGCATCGGCGCCGGTCACGGCCTTGGTCACCTGGAAGGTGCCGGTGTTGTTGGAGTAGGTGTTGGTGGCATTGACGGGGACGGAGCCGCCGGCCTTGATGGTCACTGAGTTGGTCGACAGGCTCGGTACCAGGGTGAAGCCGGGCTTGGCCGCGGCGTCGACGTCCTCAGTGATGGTGCAGGACGTGCCCGCGGGCAGCTCCGGGCTGGGGACGATCGTCCCATCGCCTGGAACCTCAAGGTCGCCCTTGGCGCCGTTGTCGCAGGTGTAGGAGAAGGTGAAGGTGGAGTCGGAGAACTGGCCATCACCCGTGACCTGCTTGGACAGGGTGAAGACCCCATTGATGGCCTGGGTGAAGTCTGCCGTGTTGGTCACTGAGACGGCGGTGGAGGCCTGCTCCTGGATCGTCAGGGTGTTGGTGGCCTGGTCCCCGACCATGAAGGTCGGCTCGCCCCAGGCGAAGCCCTGGGGAGTGGTCGAGGCGGTCGTCGGATCCTCACTGAGGGTCAGGACGGTGCCGGTGGGGAACGTGCCGTTGTAGGTGGCGCTGCTGCCCGCGGTGAGCTTGAGGGTGGTACGGCCGCCGGTCTTGTCCGGGTTGACGGTTCCCGGAGCGTTCCATCCCTGGTAGGTGTCCGTGGTGGCGCCGCCGGGCAGGACGTAGTCCACGGTCAGGTCGAAGGTGGTACCGTCCGAGACCAGTCCAGCGCCGGCGCCGCTGAGCAGCTTGGTGGCGGTGAAGCCGCCGAAGCCGGGCTTGAGCTCGACGTTGATGTTGAAGGATCGCACGTAGTAGGTGCTGTAGCTGGTCTGGATGCCGGTGTCCTGGACGCGGATGTTGTTGGAGTACACGACGCCGGGCTGGACCGTCTGGTTCTCAGAGGTCGGATTGGTGCGGTAGTAGACGTGGTAGTTGGTGTCTGCTGCGAAGGGCCCGGTGGCCGTGATCGTCGCGCGGTCGCCGGTGATGTCCACGGTCAGGTCGAAGTCGCCGTGATCGGTGTTGGTGTCCTCGCCCGCGGCGTTCGTCACGGTGCCAATGAGGGCATTGCGTGTCGTTGAGGTGCCGATGACCAGGGTCCAGTCCTTCTTGTCCGTGGAGTAGGAGTGGCTCGGGGTCAGCTCATCGGTCAGGACGACGGTGGAACGGGTATTCCCGTCCGCGATGACGCTCTTGCCCTCGGCCTGCAGGGCGTCGTTGAGGCCGGGGAAGCCGAAGGACACCTCCCAGCTGATGGAGCTGTCGCCGAGCTTTACGCCCTCGCTGTACTTGCGCAGGCGCTCGGGCTCGTAGTTCAGCCCGGTGTTGTCGGCGATGGAGCCGCCGGGGATCGGAACCGCTGTGACGATGCCGTTGGCGTCAATATCTGCGTTGGCCTGATCGGTTGCCCTGATGGCCTGGAGTAGTGCGGATCCCGATCCCTTGGGGTTGTTGAATCCCTGGCCCTTGAGGGTGTCGAACTCGGCGTTGAAGGTGCAGGTGATGTCCTGCTCGCTAAGGACGCACTGACCGATGGACACCTCCCGGCCGCCGTGGCTGACCTTGAGGTCTTGGGTGAGCTGCTCGCGGTTGCGGAAGAGTTCGGGAAGGCCGATGCGGAAGGAGTCCCCGGCCGAGGCATTGGCATTGGATGCATCCCAATCGAATGACAGCCTCATGATGTCATCGACCCGCGAGCTGTGATCATTGGGATCGTCCTGCCCTGTCGGCGAGCTGAGTATCAGGGACATGTTGGAGATCGTGATCCGCGGATTGATCGCCGCTTGGGCGGTGGAGTGGAAGAACGTGAGCACGGAGGCGGTCAGGACTAGTGCAGCCACAAGAACGGCCGCCACCACTCTGCCGTGCGTGCGCACATGCGAGGTTAAAGACACCGGGGGTCCTCTCGATGGGGTAGGGATATGCGGAGAGGTATTGGAGATGTGCCACAGGAATAGATTCCGGTCATGTACCTTTCCGCAGGTTGCCAGCACAGTATCAGCGGTTTTATTCCCCCCTCAAGGAAAGAGGCCGAATTGTGACGGCTCAAAATGGTCACGCCCGCGTCGGCGGGGGCTGTGGCGGGGGTCGGGGGCGTCGAGCGCGCCTGGGTGGGGGCGGGGCCTTGACGCAGATTGAACGAACGTATAGCATATTGAACATGCGTTCAGTACCGTCGTCCCGTGACCCCGATCTCACCACCGCGGCCCGCATCCGCCATGCCGCCATCGCGTGCTTCGCACGTGAGGGCTTCGGCGTGGGCCTGCGGGTCATCGCGGCCCAGGCGGGCGTCACCGCCGGCCTCATCACCCATCACTTCGGCTCCAAGCAGGGGCTGCGCCGGGCCTGCGACGCCGAGGTCCTGAGAATCACCATCGAGGCGAAGAAGGACTCGGTCTACTTCGGCGGTCCCACCGACCTGCTGGCCCAGATGGCCCAGATCGAGGACTACCTCCCGGCCACCTCCTACGCCCTGCGCTCCATCCAGGAGGGCGGCGAGCTGGCCACGCAGCTCATGGACTCCTTCGTCGCCGAGACCATCGACTACACGAACCAGGCGGTGCGGGCCGGAACCATGACACCCTCCCGGGACGGCGCCGCCCGGGCCCGCTACCTGCTCTACTCCGGATTCGGGGCCATGCTGCTCTTCGCCCGCTACGAGGCCTCCGATCCTGCGGACATCGAGGTGGTCACCCGGGAGTTCGTCGAGCGCTACGGCCCCGTCACCGCGGAGCTCCACTCCCAGCCCCTGTTCACCGACCCGGCCCTTCTCGAGGACTACCTCCGGGCCGCTCCCGCCACTGGGGCCTTGGCGGCCCAGGGCGAGCCGCGGGCCCGCGCTACCGGGCCCACGATCGGCCCGGCCCCCGCGACGGGGCGGGCCGCCCACGCCGAATCACCTCAGGAGGAATCGTGACCCCGACCCCCTCCGCGCCCACGACGCGCGCGCACACCATCGGCCCTCAGGGGTCGCCGACCGCCCTCGCGGCCGGCGTCCCAGGCGGCCCCGCCCCCGTTGTCGACGTCGAGGGCCTGGTCAAGACCTTCGGCCGGGGCCGCACTACCACCCGTGCCCTGGACGGCCTGGACCTGCGCGTCGAGCCCGGGCAAGTGGTCGGCTTCCTGGGTCCCAACGGCGCCGGCAAGACCACCGCCCTGCGCATCCTGCTCGGCATGATCCGGGCCGACGGCGGACGCGCCCGCCTCTTCGGCGCAGACCCCTGGCGCGAGGCCACCCAGGTGCACGCCCGCCTCGCCTACGTCCCGGGGGACGTGGCCCTGTGGCCGGGACTCACCGGTGGCCAGACCCTGGAGGCGCTGGCCGCCCTGCGCCGTCGGCCCGCCGACCGGGGGCGGCAGGTGGCCAGGAGGCGCGCCGAGCTCATCGAGCGCTTCGAGCTGGACCCGGGCAAGAGGATCCGCGCCTACTCCAAGGGCAACCGGCAGAAGGTCGCCCTCATCGCCGCCCTGAGCGAGCCGGTGGAGCTCCTCATCCTCGATGAGCCCACCTCCGGGCTCGACCCCCTCATGGAGGAGGTCTTCACCCAGTGCGTGGCCGAGGCCGCCCACAGCGGCACCGCCGTCCTGCTCTCCAGTCACATCCTGTCCGAGGTCGAGCGGCTGTGCACCGACGTGACCATCATCCGCTCGGGGCGCACCGTCGAGCGCGGCCCCCTGGAGCGCATCCGCGGCCTGCTGCGCACCCGCATCCGCGCCGTCGTCGAGGCCGACCCCCAGGCGCTGCGCGCCATGCAGGGAGTCCACGAGCTGAGTATCGAGCCCGCCGGCCAGCAGGACCGGGCCGCCCCGGAGTCCCAGGAGGGCCGGGCTGACCGGCAGGCGCCGGGGCTCCAGGATGGGGGCGGCCGGGGGCCGCAGTCGGGGTGGAGGATCGAGGCGAGCATCGACTCGGCCCACTACCCCGAGGCCATGCGCGCCCTGGCGGCCCTGGGTGTGCGCTCCCTGAGCGCCGCCCCGCCCAGCCTGGAGGAGCTCTTCCTGCGCCACTACACCCGGGAGGGCGCCGCATGAGCCCCCAGCGCACCCGGGACCCGCAGGACCTGCGCAGCCGCCACGGCAGCCAGGGCGGGCTGGAGGGCCAGGGCAGCGGGCGCCGTCGGGGCGGCCGGGGTAGCGCCGGAGCGGCCCTACTGACCCCGCTGACCAGGGCCACCCTGCGCCGCGAGCGCCGCAGCATCCTGGCCTGGAGCGCCGGGCATGGCCTCCTCGCCCTGTACTGCGTCCTCATGCTCGACGCCGCCTACTCCACGCCCCAGGAGCGCCAGGCCGCGGCACTGACCTACACCACGCCCGCCGCCTCCCTGTTCACCGGTCCCGGCTACGGCCTGGACCGCTCCGCACCGACCTTCGGCGCGCTCTTCGCCGCCCAGGCCCTCGGATGGCTGGCCCTCGTCGTCGCCCTCATGGGCGTCCTCCAGGCCATCGCCCGCACCCGCGCCGACGAGGACGACGGGCCCGCGGAGTTGCTCGCCGCCGCGCCGACCCGCCGCGGCGAGAGCGCCTGGGCCTCTCTGATCGCCGCCGCCCTGGCCGGCCTGGGCATGGGGGCGCTCAGCGCCAGTGCCGCCATCATCGGAGGGCTCGCGCCCGGCCAGAGCATGCTCCTGGGCGCGGCCCTGACCCTGGTGGGCCTCAGCGCCGCAGGAGCGGGCCTGGTGCTGGCCGCGCTGGCGCCCTCGGCGCGCGCCGCCCGCGGGGCGGGCCTGCTGCTGGTCCTGGCCTGGTTCACCCTGCGAGGCCTGGGCGACGCCAGCGAGCCGGGCAGTGCCATGTCCCGGGCGTCGTGGCTCAGCCCCATCGGGCTGGTCCAGCAGGCCCGCCTCTACGTCGACCTGCGCTGGGAGCCGCTGGTCATCCTAGCTGTCGCCGCCCTGGCCACCGCCGCCGCCGGACTGGCACTGCACCGCGGGCGCCAGCTCGGGCAGGGCCTGGTGCCGGCCTTGGGCGGTGGACGGCGCCACCGCCGCGGGCCCGACGGCGCCCACGCCCTGGCGCGGCGCACCACCGCCTCCCAGCGCCGGTGGTGGGGCCTGGGCGGCCTGGCCTTCGGGGCCACCTACGGGCTGTTCGCGCCCACCATCGAGTCCTCCTTCCAGGAGGTGCTCGCCAGCAGTCCCTCCATGCAGGCCTTCTTCGGGGGCGAGCTGAGCGTCCAGGTCTATCTTGCGCTCATCATCGGCTACGGGGGCGTCCTGGCCGGTGCCTGCGCCGTCGCCCTCATGGGCGCTGCTGTGGGGGAGGAGTCCTCGGGCCGGAGTGCCACCGTCCTGGCCCTGCCCGTCTCCCGGGGCTGCTGGCTGCTGGCACGCCTCCAGGTCCTGATCCTGGGCGCCCTGGCGGTCCTGGTGGGGATCGGTGTGGGGCTGGCCGGCACTGCCCTGCCCGCACTGGCCGCCCAGGACTCCCCGGCCATGGAGGACCCGTGGCGCCTGGCCCTGGGGCTGGGGGCGGGACTGGCCGCTCAGCTGCCCGCGGTGCTCCTGGCCGGCGCGCTCATGGGGGCGGTGCACGCCGTGGCGCCCCGGTGGGCCCGCGCCCTGGGCTGGGGCGCCTACGCCCTGTGGCTGTCGGTGTTCGTGCTGGGGCCCGCGGCCCAGGCGCCCCAGTGGCTGCTCAACCTCTCGCCCTGGACCCACCTGCCCTCCCTGCCCGCGGCCGAGGGGGCCGTGCTGGGCCAGGCCCGGGAGTGGGCGGGACCCGCCGTGTGCCTGGTGCTCGCCCTCGTTGTGGTGGGTGTGGCTGCCGTGGTCGGAAACCGCCGTGACCTGCGGAACTGAGGATTGCCTCGCCTATGAATCATAAGTAACACCCAGGCTGGCACTGGAGGTGCTAAGGTAAGCCCCATGAGTGCTGACACCGTTTCCGCCCCCTCCATCCGACTCGCCTTCACCGCCTCCGCCTCCCTGAGCGACAACCTCCAGCGCGTGCTGGTGGACCTCATCGCCCTGGAGTTGGTGGGTAAGCAGGCCCACTGGAACATCGTGGGCCCCAACTTCCGCGACCTGCACCTCAACCTCGATGAGGTCGTCGACATCGCTCGCGAGGGCGCCGACGAGATCGCCGAGCGCATGCGCGCCATCAACGCCACCCCCGACGGCCGTCCCGCGACCGTTGCCGCCGCCACCACCGTCCCGGCCGCCGCCGAGGGCGAGATCCTCACCACTGAGGGCGTGGAGTACATCGTCTCGGCCATCGAGGCCGTCGTGGCCACCCTGCGCGGCGTGGACGAGGACATCGACTCCGAGGACCCCACCTCCTCCGGCATCGTCGAGGACCTCATCGGCAAGCTGGAGCAGCAGGCCTGGTTCATCTCCGCCGAGGTGCGCAAGCCCGTGCGCTGATCCGGAGGCCGCCGAGCGGCCCCGCGCGGGGGCTGATTCGGTGATTCCATCCATGCTCCCCCGGCAGCAGTCATCCGCTGCCGGGGGAGAGCTGTGTCCGTATTGCTAACAATCGCTGGCAAAGGCCGTGCCTGCCCCGAAGGTGCTGTTGTGGAGCCGTGGAATCCTGCGGTTCCGCGACGGCCCAGACGTGATGGGGGCGGCCTTTGTCAGGGATCTGGACACCTGGCCGCCCTGCAGGCCGGCCGAGAATCGGTGCATGGCGGCCTGCCCCTGCTGCGCGCCCTGTCATGCCTCGAGCGCCCGCGTGCACGTCCTCCCAGTGGGGGTTGGGCATAAGGTCATCTTGTTAGCGTGGTGGCGCAACGATCGAACTGCTGAAAGGGGCCGGTGTGCTGCGCAAGGCGCTCATCCTTCTCACGGACCTGGGCCTGGTCGGGTACTGGATAATGGTCGCCTCCGGGGTCAGGTGTGTCGGTGCAGGCCCGGGCGATGTACTCACCGCTTGGCATATGGCCTTCCTCCCCCTGGATGCCTTGGCGGTGCTGGCGGGGGTCGCGTGGCTCCTCCTGCCCCGCACCCACCGCTTGCACGACCCGATGCTCATCATCGCCCTGGCCCTCACTCACGCCTCAGGCCTGATGGAGGTTGTCTTCTTCCTCCAATGGGGGAGCTGGGAGGCCTCCCTGTGGCTGTCCAACCTCTGGCTCATGCTCATGCCCGTGGGCGTCGGTCTGGTCGCCCTGGTTCGGGGGGCACCGGTCGGGAAAGCTTCTGCTGCGTAGGCCGTCCCCTCATGGGCGGGGCGCCCGTGCCGGGCTTCGCGGCTCCCGAGGGTGGACGTCCTGGCCCGCTGACCGCCGCGGCGCAGGGCTCGATGCGGGGCAGTCCCGGGCAGTCACGCAGGCCAAGACCCTGAGAGCGCCATCACACGCGCCTATGATGGCGCCATGATTGAGGCATCCAGAGCCAGCCGTCCCACCTCCCCCTCCTGGATCGACCACTGCCTCTGGTGGCAGGTCTACCCCCTGGGCGCCACCGGCGCCCCCATCCGCCCCGAGCCGGGCCAGCCGCTCACTGATTCCGGCGCCCCGCGCCTGGACCGCCTGGAGCCGTGGCTCGACTACGCCGTCGAGCTGGGCGCCAACGGCCTGGCCCTCGGGCCGATCTTCGCCTCGACCACCCACGGCTACGACACCATCGACCACTTCGCCATCGACCCGCGCCTGGGGGACGACGCCGCCTTCGACCGCCTCGCCGCGGCCTGCCGGGACCGGGGCCTGGCCCTCATGCTCGACGGCGTCCTCAACCATGTGGGCACCGAGCACCCCCTCTTCCGCGCCGCCCACGGCGGCGGCCCCGAGCGTGCCTACTTCCGCTTCAGTGGCTCCGTCACTGACTCCGACGGCGATGGCCGGGGCCCCGGCTACGCCACCTTCGAGGGGCACGACTCCCTGGCCGCCCTCAACCATGACTCGGAGGAGGTCGTCGACCTGGCCATCCGCGTCCTCACCCACTGGCTGGAGCGGGGCGCCGCCGCCTGGCGCCTGGACGCCGCCTACGCCGTGCCTCCCGCCTTCTGGGCGCGCGTCCTGCCCGCCGTGCGCGAGCGCCACCCCGGGGCCTGGTTCCTGGGGGAGGTCATCCACGGCGACTACCCGGCCTTCGTCAAGGACTCCACGGTGGACAGCGTCACCCAGTACGAGCTGTGGAAGGCGACTTGGAGCTCGCTGGCCGACGTCAACTTCTACGAGCTCGACTGGTGCCTGACACGCCACAACGAGATGCTCGACTCCTTCACCCCGGCGACCTTCATCGGCAACCACGACGTCACCCGCATCGCCAGCCGCGTGGGCGGGGCCAAGGCGGCCCTCGCCGTCGTCCTGCTCATGACCGTGGGCGGGGTGCCCACCATCTACTACGGCGATGAGCAGGCCTTCCGCGGGGTCAAGACCGAGACCATCGGCGGCGACGACGAGGTCCGCCCCGCCCTGCCGCAGGCCCCCGCGGGCCTGTCCCCGATGGGCGGGTGGATGATGCGCCTCCACCAGGACCTCATCGGCCTGCGCCGCCGCCACCCCTGGCTGGTGCGGGCCCGCACCGAGGTCGTCTCCCTGGACAACCCGCACCTGGCCTACGACGCCGTGGGGCAGGAGGGCCAGCGCCTGCACGTCAGCCTGTCCCTCGACCCGCTCCCGCGCGCCGAGGTGCACGCCCCCGGCGAGGCGCCCCTCATCGTGGAGCCGCCCCAATAGTGGACATGCCGGGGCGTCGCCGGTGGCGCTGCGGCGTTAGGCTCGATCAGCCTGAGGCCTGGGGCGAGCGCGGGCAGGTCCTGAGGATCGGAGGTCGCCACGGCATGCCCCGCCTGCCGGGCCCGCAGTGCCACGTGGGCATCGACGACGTCGGAGTGCGCCTTCACCGCCACAGCGCGCTCGCGGCGTCGGCGGCCAGGAGGAAGCCCAGGATCCCCATCACCCAGGCCAGGGAATCGGCCGAGTGCCTGGCGATGAAGGCGTGGGTCCTTTCCAGGGCCCCCTCGGCGCGGTTGCCGACGGCAGCCCGCCCCGCCGTCAGTGCCAGGGCCGGGGCGGCCATGAGCGCTGCATAGGCCACCAGGACTGCAGCGACCGCCGTCGTCGGCAGCTCGGCACGGATGAGCAGGCCGATCGCCCCCAGGTAGGGGAGCATGGAGGCCGCCTCGATCAGCCCGGCCGCCAGGGCCAGGGTGATGACGGCGTCCCAGCGGGCCTGCGGCCCCAGGGCCGTGCCCATCATGCGCGCCACCAGGGAGGGTCGGGATCCGCGCCGGGCCCGGCGCCTGGCCTGTGCCTTGCCGTCCACCAGGTAGCTGCCCGCGAAGAGGCCGATGCCGATCACCAGCTGCACGACGTAGACGGCGGTCGACTCCAGGGCCCCTCGCAGCCCGGGGAGCACCGCGATCCCGGTGCCCGCCAGCGCCAGTGCCATCCCCAGGGCCCAGTAGAAGAGGCAGATGGTGAGCAGGTAGCCCAGGATGCGGCTGTAGCGGACCCTGGGCTGGAGCAGCATGGCCACAGGGATGATGAGAGTGCCGGTGCTCGTGGAGTCGATGAGGGCCAGGAGTGCGAGTGCTCCGAGATCTGAGAAGTGCATCGGGTGGGGCCTCTGTGCGGGGTCAGGGTGTCGACGACCACTAATTCAAGTCGATCGTATGAAGTAAATCAATACGGTTGACCGAGATTGGTTCGGCTGGGCGCCCTGGTATGCATGTGCCATGCCCAAGAAGGTCGACCACGAGCAGCGCCGCAAGGATCTGGCTGCCGCCCTGCGGCGGGTGGTCTCGCGCGGCGGGGTGGAGTCCGCCTCGGTCCGCGCCGTCGCCGCCGAGGCCGGCTGGTCGCTGGGAGCGGTTCAGTACTACTTCTCCACCCGCGATGAGCTCCTCCTCTTCGCCGGGCGCCAGCTCATGGCCGACGCCGATGCCCGCATGTCCGAGATCCTCCGGGATGCCGAGGCGGCGCTGGGGGAGGACTCCTCGGCCTTCGATCTGGCTCTGCGCCTGTGCGAGGAGACTCTTCCGATCGATGAGCGCCACCGTTCTGAGCAGCTGCTCTGGCTGGCCCTCATGCTGCGCAGCGCACGGGAGGCCGCCCCCCAGGTGGCGGTCTCCACCTCCTGGGAGGTGGTGCGGGGCGCCGCCCGTATGGCTGTCGCCGTCCTTCTGCGGCGCGGGGACTGGTTGGAGGCGGCCTGCGAGGGGTCCCCGCTTCCCGGTGATGCCGAGGCGGCAGCGGCTGAGCTGCACCTCGACCTCGATGGTCTCTTCCTTCAGGGGCTCATCTACCCCGATCGCACCCCCGAGGTGCTTCGGAACGATGTGGCGGCGGTGCTCCGGCGGCTGCGAGACCGTGGCCCCTCGGCGCGCCGCGGCCAGTGACCGCCGAGAGTCCCGGAGTGTCGGGGGCCCGGACCGCGATCGCGGCCCGGGCCCGGTGGGTATGAGGGATGGGGTGCTCAGTGCTGGATGGCGCTCCGGCTGCGGGCCGTGCCGCTCACCTGGCTCCGGGGCTCAGGCGGTCGGCTCCGGCATGTTCTGGGAGCCCAGGTAGTAGACGGCGCCCAGCGGCACGACGAAGATGAAGAAGCCGATGCGCACGAGCCAGGGGTTGATCTTCCACTGCTCGGCGAAGCCGCCGCAGATGCCGAGCCACACCCTGTCCTTGGAACGGGCGGGCCACTGGTAACCGGTGCTGGAGGAGGGGTTCTGCTGTGTCATGACGCGAGTTGTATCCCGCCGGGAGTTCCCGTGTCACCCCAGGTCCACCAGCGCTTTATCAAGGTTTCCCGCAAGAAATCAGAGCGTTACTTGTATATTTCCTGAAAGATGTTGCCTGGCGTGCTCGCCCCTGCCTTTGAGGTCGGGTTCTTGCGTCGAAACTATGCGCCTAGGCGTGAGAATTGAAGAGGTGGCGCCACATAGTGAGGAAGGTCTCCTAGTTCACTCGTCCAGCAGAGTCAATGGGGAGTTGATGGGGAGTAGGTGGTCGGCATGTGACAGTGCCGACGAATCGAGCGCCTTCGGGTCCGACGGGCCCGCTCCAGCGATGACGATCGCCAGCAGCGTCGATGAAACGATCAGCGGCTCGCTGATTTGATGCGGCGGCCTGATGGGCTGAGCGTGCGGCCCCTACTGGAACCGCGCCCCGCGGGAGGGGTCGGCCAGCCAGTCCAGGGCCGCGCGCATGCGCCCCGGCGTGGAGGCCAGCAGGGGCTCGGGCAGGGCCTCAGGCGCGAACCAGCCGACCTCGGTGGACTCATCGTCGGCCACATGGGGCTGGGCCGAGCCGGGCACGGGGCGCGCCGCGAAGGTCATGTCCATGAAGGCGCAGCGGTCCCCATTGGGGAAGGACATGGGCGCCCCCGCGCTCACACTGGCCACCCCCAGGACCTCGGCCTGGACACCCGTCTCCTCCAGGCACTCGCGCACGGCCGCCGCCGCGGGCTGCTCGCCCGGGTCGGGGATCCCCGAGACCACGGCCCAGTGCCCGGTGTCGGCGCGGCGTCCCAGCAGCACCCGCCCCTCGTCGTCGACGACGACGATGCTCACCCCGGGCAGCCACAGCAGGTCGTGCCCGATCTTGTCTCGCAGGGCCAGGATGAACTCAGGAGTAGCCACCACTGAAGTCTAGAAGAGCCGCCGGTGCCCGCCGGCCGGAGCGCGCTCAGGCGGTGCGCCGCACCTCCACCAGCCAGGGGCAGCGCCGGCGCAGCAGCCGCTCGAAGCGGGTGTGCATGGTGATGACCGCTGCCGGGCAGTCGTGACACGCCCCCTCCAGCGCGACCTCCACAACGCCCGCCTGGACGCCGCGCACCAGGAAGGCGCCGCCGTGACGGCGGGCCAGCTCCCCCACCGGGCCCTCGGCGATCTCCTGGGCGGCGGCCAGCAGCGCCTCATCGGGGCCCAGGGCCCGGGCTGCGGGGGCCGGCTCCCACAGGTCCGGCCGGGTCAGGGCCCCCGCCAGGGCCGTTCGCACTCGGGCGCCCTCGGCCCTCCAGGAGCGCCCAGGGCCCAGGAGCGTGAGCACCGCGCCGGCGGCCACATGGACAGACTCCAGGGTGGCGTCGTCGAGCAGGGCCTGGAGCGGCGGCGGGGCGGTGGCCACCTGCCCGCTGAAGGGCAGGAGCCTGTCGGGCACCACCCATTTGAGGACCGCCGGGTCCGGTGTGGACTGGGGGTGCATGGGCACCGGCGCACCGCCTCCGCCCATGTCCCGGCTGCCAGGAGGTCGACGGCCCGGCAGCCTCACAGCAGCGCCGCCACCTCGACGTGCACGTGGGCCGCCACGAAGGCGTGCACGAGGGCCGCCATCACCCAGGCGGTGGCGAACATGTATCCGTAGGCGATGAGGGGCCACTTCCACGTCCCGGTCTCGCGGCGCATCGCCCCGGCGGTGGCCATGCACTGCAGGGCGTAGACGAAGAAGACGAGGATGGCGGCCAGGGTGGCGGGGTTGAACAGCTGGTCCCCGGCCCAGTTGGTCAGCGTGTCCTCCTGATAGGTCATGGAGGCCAGCCGGCCGCCCGGCTCCTCGGGGTTCTCGGCGGCGGCGATCTGCCCCAGGGTCGCCACGAAGGTCTCGCGAGCGGCCAGGGAGGACAGGACGGCCACATTGATGCGCCACTCGAAGCCCAGGGGCTCGAAGACCGGCTCGACGGCGCGGCCCAGGCCCGCCGCCCAGGAGTGGTTCATGACATAGGAGGTCTGCTGCGCGGCCAGCAGCGCCTCCAGCTCGCCCGGATCGGTGACCGTGGTGCCGTCCTCGCCCACGACGGCGGAGGATTCCGGGTCCTCCACGGCGGCCGCCACCTCGGCGCACTGGGCGTCGGAGGCGCAGTGCGCCTCGAAGTCGGCATCCGAGCGCATGGGCACATTGAGCAGCACCCACAGGATGATCGTGGTCAGTGTGATGATGGTGCCTGCCTTCTTCAGGAAGCCCTTGCAGGCCTCCCACACCATGAGCGCCACGGTGCGCGGGCGCGGCAGGCGGTAGGGCGGCATCTCCATGTAGAAGGGAAGGAGCGCCGAGCCGCGGTCGGTCAGGCGCTTGACCACCCAGGCGGCGAGCATCGCCGAGAGGGCGCCCAGCAGGTAGAGGGCGAACATGACGGTGCCCCGGACGCCGAAGGGGCCGATGCGGGCATCGCCGTCCACGAGCAGGGAGATCATGATGACGTAGACGGGCAGGCGCGCCGAGCAGGTCATCAGGGGCGCCGCGAGCATCGTGGCCAGGCGGTCCTTCGCGCTGGGCAGGGTGCGGGTGGCCATGATGCCGGGGATGGCGCAGGCGAAGGAGGACAGCAGTGCCACGAAGGCGCGCCCCTCCAGGCCCGCCCGGCTCATCACCCGGTCCATGAGGAAGGCGGCGCGGGACATGTACCCCACGCCCTCCATGAGGGCGATGATGAGGAACATGATGACGATCTGGGGCACGAAGGTGAGCACGGAGCCCACGCCGCCCAGGATCCCGTCGGCCAGCAGCCCGGCCAGCAGCGGGTGGGTGGGATCCAGCCAGCCGTGGACGGCGTCGGCCAGCGTTCCGAAGCCGCTCTCGATGGCGTCCTGGAAGGGGGCCGCCCAGGTGAAGATCGCCTGGAAGAAGGCGTACATGATGGAGAAGAAGACGAGGGTCCCCCACAGCGGGTGGAGGAGGATCCGGTCGATCGCGCCGGTGGCCGGGTCGGGAGCGGGGGAGGAGTAGTCGGCGGCGGCCAGGATCGAGTCGGTCCAGGCGGCCAGCTCCCCGGGGTCGGTGGGCGGCGCCACGGGGGTGCGGGGCCATGCGTCCGTCTCCGTCAGGTGCTCGCGCAGCCGGGGGATGCCCATGCCCCGGTGGCCCAGGACCCGCACCGCGGGGATGCCCAGGGCCCGGCCCAGGGCCTCGATGTCGAGGCGGCCCTCGCGGCGGGCGAGCTCATCGGTCATGGTCACGGCCAGGCAGGTGGGCAGGTCCAGGGCCAGGGCCTCGGCCACGAAGGTCATCCCGCGGCGCAGCGTGGTGGCGTCCACCACGACGATGAGGGCGTCGGGGGTCTCGATGTCCTGGCTGTTGCCGGTGAGGACGTCGCGCACGATCTGCTCGTCGGGGCTGATGGGCTCCAGGGAGTAGGCGCCGGGGAGGTCCTCGATGGTCAGCTCCGTCTGGCCGATGCGGCAGGCCCCCAGGGAGCGCGAGACGGTGACGCCGGGGTAGTTGCCGGTCTTGGCCCGCAGGCCGGTCAGTGCGTTGTAGATGGAGGTCTTGCCCGCATTGGGCGCCCCGGCCAGGGCGATGCGCCTGGCCCCGGCCACCAGGGTGGCGCTGGAGCCCGATCCGCAGTGGCAGGCGCCCTGGCCCGCGCTGCTGGCGGGCCCGATGCCGCAGTGCTCGGTGCTCATCGCTCCTCCTGCCCGTTGTGGCCGGTGGTGGGGCCGTCCCCCGGGAGGGCGGCCGGGTCGGCCACCTGGATGAGGGCGGCGTCCCGCTTGCGCAGGCACAGCTCGTAGTCGGCGACGAGGAAGACGGTGGGATCGCCCAGGGGCGCGCGTCTCAGGGCCTCAATGGGGCGTCCCGGCACGATGCCGAGGTCCTGCATCCGGCGGGCCAGATGCTGTGCGGCGCTGCTGGGTGTGGTGGATGCGGAGGCGCCGACGGCGGTGATGATGGCGCGTGAGCCCGGTGCGAGCTCGGACAGGGGGCGGGGTGAGGCCCCCGCCTGTGCGCCGTGCGCCTGGGTTGAGGTGGTCATGGTGAGCCTCGGTCCTGGATCTATCGACGACGGGCATGAGCCCCTTCAGCACCTACTAAAGATAGTCTTCCCTCACCTTCCGGTCATGTCGTTGGCGGGGGAATCTGCCGGGTCATGCGTCGTCGCCCGTCCTGGCAGGGCTGGCTGGACCTGCCATCTGCCTCGGCGATGCGGGTGATGCCTGGTATGCCGGGCATCGCGGGGCTGCGTTGGTGCCGGGGCGGCGGTCGGTGCCGGGTGGAGGGCGGCCGGGTGATGGCGAGGCGCTCGTGGCGGGAGGGGCGGTGGGGCCGGCCCTGAATACGTATGCTTAGCCTTCGCTAATCCGAGAGGCGGGCGTCCGCCGTGCGACCACGCCGTCCGGCGGCTGTGGAACCTGCCCCGTCAGGCTGTTGCGGGCACGCCGTCGTCCCCCACCCTGCGTCAGGATCAGGACGGCCAGGAAGACGACGCCGTCGACCACGGCCATCATCGAGGAGGTGGCCAGATCCAGGCGCAGTGCCACCCAGAACCCCAGTAGCGCCGAGCCCGCCGCCACCGCCAGGCTCAGGGCGATCATCCCCGGCAGGCTGCGCGCCACCAGCAGCGCCGTGGCCGGGGGCACCACCATGAGGGCCACCACCAGGATCGCTCCTGCCGTGCTGAAGGCCACCACTACCGTCAGGGAGACCAGGAGCATGAGCCCCAGGTCCACCCACTGCACCGGCAGCCCCATGGTGCGGGCGGTGATCGGGTCGAAGGTGGTGACCTTGAGAACGGGGTAGAAGGCAATGAGGTAGACCGCGGTCAGGGCCAGGACCGCCAGCAGTGACCACATCGTCGAGGGGCCCAGGTCGTAGCGCCCCACCACCAGGCGCCCAGGGGTGAGCGCCAGCAGGTTGAGATCCCCGGTGAGGACCGTGTTCTGGGAGATGTGGACCTTGGACAGGGAGGTCGAGAGCATGATGACCCCCACGGCGAACAGGGCGGGGAAGACCAGGCCCTGGTCGGCGTCGCCTCCCACCAGGCCCGAGCGCCGCAGCTGCTCGGCGCCCAGCACCACCACCAGGCCCATGAGGGAGGCGGCCACCACCATCACCGGTGAGCGCGTGGTGCCCGAGATGAGCGCCCCCAGGGCGATGCCCGGGAGCACCGCGTGGGACATGGCCTCCACCAGCATCGACTGGTGCCGCAGCACCAGGAAGGTCCCGGGCAGGGCGCAGGTGAGCGCGGTGACCACGGCCAGCAGGGCGACGGCGAGGACCAGGCTCATCGGATCCGCCCTCCCGCCGTGGGAGCGCCCTTGGCCGGCTGCGGTCCCGCGCCCTGCCGGGGGCGGGCGGCCTCGGCCAGGAGGCGGCGGCGCAGTGCCCGCTGGGCCCGACGACGTCGCAGCAGCGAGCGCCGTGGTGCGGCCAGGAGGGAGACCGCCAGGACGGCGGACAGGACCAGGACGATGATCGGCCCGGTGGGGATCGATCCCAGGCTGACAGCCAGGTAGGAGCCGATGGCCGCCGACAGGGCGCCGATGAGCCCGGCCAGTGCGATCATCGACCACAGGTGGCGGGTCCATTGGCGGGCCGCGGCCGCGGGCATGATCGCGAAGGCCACCATGAGGATGAGCCCCACCGCCTTGATGCCGATGACGATGGCCACCGTCACCGTGCCCAGGAGCACGGGGCTGAGGATGCGGGTGGACAGGCCCATCGTGCGGCATAGGACCGGGTCGAAGGTCAGGACCTTGAACTCCTTCCACAGCAGGGCGGTGATCACCAGGGCAGCGGCGGCGAAGCCGCTGATGGCCGTCAGATCGGCCCGGGTCAGGGTGGAGGCCGAGCCGAAGACGTAGTCGGCGATCCCACCGCGCTCGGGAAGGCTGGAGTGGCTGATCGCATTGAGCATGACCACCCCGGATCCGTAGAACAGCGCCAGGCAGATCGCCATGGCGGCGTCGATGCCCACCCGGGAGGCGCGCGCGATCCCATTGGCCACGAGCACCGCCGCGGTGGCGGCGATCAGGGCGCCGATCGTCAGCACCAGGACGGAACGCCCTGCGATGCCCAGCAGGGCCGTTGCCGTCACGAAGGCCGTGGTCACCCCGGCGATGGCCGAGTGGCCGATGACGTCGGAGACCAGGGACTGCTTGTGCAGGTACAGGTAGGAGCCCAGGGCCCCGGCGGTCAGCCCCACCATGGAGGTGCCCAAGAGCATCGTGCGGTAGGTGTAGCTCGACAGGAAGGCCACCGGGTCCACCAGGGCGGGGGCCAGGGCATCGGTCAGGGGGCTCATGGGCGGCCTCCGGTGAGCTCCTCGTCCAGCAATCCGTAGGCTCGGTGGACCGCCTCGGTGGTGAAGGCCTCCTCCAGGGGGCCGGTGGAGACCAGGTCGCCATCGGACAGCAGCGTGGCCCAGGTGCAGAAGCGGCGCACCGTGGACAGGTCGTGGTGGACGATGACGATGGTCCGGCCCGCCTCGCGCAGCCCCGCCAGGACCTCGACGATGGCCCGCTCCGAGGCGGCGTCCACCCCGGCGAAGGGCTCGTCCATGATGAACAGGTCGGGGTCCTGGGCCAGGATGCGGGCCACGAAGGTGCGCTGCTTCTGGCCGCCGGAGAGCTCGGAGATCTGGCGGCCGGCCAGGTCGCTGATGCCCACCGCCTCCAGGGCCTCCTCCACGCTGCGGCGCTGCGCCGCCCCCGGCCGGCGCCACCAGCCCAGGCGCCCGTAGGTGCCCATGGTCACCACGTCGCGCACCGTGGTGGGGAAGTCCCAGTCCACCTGGGCCGCCTGGGGCATGTAGGCCACCCGCCGTCGGGCGCGGTCGAGCTCCTCACCGTAGAAGCGCACCGTGCCCGACAGTGCGGGCACCAGCCCCATCGCCGCCTTGACCAGCGTGGACTTGCCCGCGCCGTTGGGGCCCAGGACGGCCATGACCTCCCCGGGCGGCACTGCCAGGCTCACTGATCGCAGGGCGAGGCGGTCGTGATAGGCCACGCTCAGTGACTCGATCCGGCAGGGGAGGGGCATATCGTCGTGGGGCGTCATCGTCGGTCGTGGTCGTGGCGGGGCGGGTGGGGCTGGCAGGTCACTTCGCGGGGGCCAGGGCCTGGGTGATGGTGGTGGCGTTGTACTCGAAGACCCCCAGGTAGGTGTCGGTGGGCGCGGACTCGCCCAGGGAGTCGGCGAACAGCGGCTTGTCGGAGACCTCGACCTGCCAGCCCTTGGCGGCCACCGCCTCCTTGAGGTGGTTGATGGCCTCGGGGTTCTTCAGGTTGTCCTGGAAGATGACGGGGACCTTCCTCTCGGCGATGGTGGTGGCCAGCTCATCGATCTGAGTGGCGGAGATCTCCGATTCGGAGGAGACCAGGTCGGTGGCGTGGATCTCGATCTCGAAGGTCTTCCCCAGGTAGTTGAAGGCGTCGTGCCCGGTGATGAGGACGCGATTCTCCTTGGGGATGGTGTCGAACTGCGTCTTGGCCGCCGCCTTGGCCTCATCGATCCTCTGGTTGTAGGCCTCGGCGTTGGAGGTGTAGGTCGAGGCGTGGTCGGGGTCGATCTCGGCGATCTTCTTCGCGCAGGCGGTGACCACGTGCTTCCAGTTGTCGGGAGAGTTCCACACGTGGGGGTCGTGCCCCTCGACCTTGCCGTCCTCCTCCCAGGGGAGCAGGTCGGCCTCGGGGATGGACTCGGCGGCCGCCACCTGCTTATCCCCCAGGGCGTCGAGCTGATCGAGCATCTTGTGCTCCATGTCGTGGGAGGTCCACAGGACGACGTCGGCCTCCTCGATCCTCTGGGCGTCCTGCGTGGTCAGCTCCTGGGTGTGGGGGTCACCGCCGGGGCCCACGAGCACGGTGACCTGCGCATCGGGGGCGATGTTGGCGGCCGCGTCCCCCAAGTAGCCGGTGGTGGCCACGATCTTCAGGGGAGTGCCCGCGGCCCGGCTGGAGCCCGAGGAGCCGGCCTGGTCGGTGGCGCAGGCGGCCAGCGTCAGGCCCACGGCACAGGCGGTGGTCAGGATCGCGGTACGGCGGGACGGGCGAAGGGGGTGCATGAGAACCTCACGACAATGGAAGGATGAGATGTTAGGGAGCCCTAACATCTCAAGAGAATAGGTTTGCCTTACCTTCGTCGCAAGTGATACTGAGATCCGTTCTCCGTGTGGGCTGGATGTGTCCGCGCAGGTCGGAGTGGGTTCGGCGAGGCTGAGGCGGCTCAGCGGGGCCGGGACATGGCCACGGCGCGGGCCTGCTGGGCCCAGGCGTCGTCGAGGGGCTCGGGGTCCCAGGCCTGCCCGGCGTGCTCGACGGCCCGGGCCAGCAGCCAGTCGGCCACGGCCGGGTTCTTGGGCAGCAGGGAGCCGTGCAGGTAGGTGCCGACGACGTGGTGGACGCGGGCGCCCTCGGTGCCATCGGTGCCGTTGTTGCCGTCGCCCACCCGCACGGTGCCCAGGGGCTCGGCCCCCGACCCCAGGGTGGTCAGGCCCGAGTGGTTCTCGTAGCCCACCACCTCCCCGAACTCCCGGGTGCTCAGCGTGATGTTGCCGATGAGGCGCCCCTGCCCGGCCACGGTGTGGGCGTCGATGAGCCCGATCCCGGGGATCTCCCGCCCCTGGCCGGTGGTGAAGCCGTGGCCGAAGAGCTGGTAGAGGCCGCAGATCGCCAGCATGGGCAGACCGTCGCGCGCCCAGGCGCACAACTGCGGCCCCACCTCAAGCAGGTCGTCCTTGATGCGGTCCTGCCCGGAGTCCTGGCCGCCGCCGCCCACGAGGAGGTCGACGCCCCCGGGCAGGTCCTGGCCCGGGTCGTAGGAGTCCAGCTCGACGTCGTAGCCGTGGCGCTGGGCCCGGCGCGCCAGCACCAGGGTGTTGCCCCAGTCGCCGTAGATGTTCATATCCCGGGGGTAGAGCTGGAGGAGGCGCAGCCTGCCGCGCGCGGGGCCGTCGGTGGTGTGCTCGTACAGGGTGCTCATGACATGACCTCCTCGACCTCGGTGAGCTCGCCCAGGATGGAGCGCAGGGAGAGCATGGCTGTGTAGGTGGTGAAGATCCTCATGGGCCGGTCGGCCTCCCGGGCCGCCTGGCGCAGCAGCGCCAGGGCCTTGCGCAGATCGGGCTCGACGCGGCCGACGCCCACCTCGTCGTAGTCCAGCCGCAGGGCCATGTCCCAGGCCCGCACCCCGGTGACGACGGCGACCCCGCCCTGGCGCAGGGCGGAGAAGTCCACGTCCCACAGCCAGGACATGTCCCTCCCATCGGCGTACTCGTCATTGATGGCCACCATGACCGCCTCACCCGCCTGGGCCTGGGCGGTGGCCGAGAGCAGCCCCATGCGGAAGCCTGCGGGGTTCTTGACCAAGGAGAGCTGGACGGGGTGGCCGTCCAGGGTCAGGACCTCGCCGCGGCCGAAGGCGGCCTCGACCCGCCCCAGGGTGCGCAGCAGCCCTGGCAGGTCGGCGCGATCGCCCAGGACCTCCAGGACCACCTCCAGGGCGGCGCAGGCATTGAGCAGGTTGTGGACCCCGGGGATGGTGAAGTCGACCTCGTGGTCCTGGCCATCGACGCGCACCGTGGCCCGCTGGCCCTCGATGGCCTCCAGGGTGGTGCGGGGGGCGGGGGCGCCCCCGGCCTGCGGGCCGGCGGCACTCGCCTCTGGGGCGGGGGAGGCGGCCCCGGTGCGCAGGTCGTCGTCGGACAGGAACAGCGAGCGCAGCCGGGCGCCGGCGCCGAAGGCGGCGGTGCGGGCGGTGACGCCCTCGAAGAAGGAGGGGGCGGCCAGGCGGGGGTCGTCGGCATTGACCACGACGACCTCGCGCGTGGCCGCGGCGATCCGGTGCAGGAGGGAGGCGGTGTAGTCGATCTCGCCGAAGCGGTCGAGCTGGTCGCGCATGACATTGAGCAGGAGGCAGGCGCGGGGGCGCACCTGGGCCACGAAGTGGACGGCGTGGGCCTCATCGAGCTCCAGGACCGCGATGTCGGCGTCCAGGCGGCCGGCGGCGTCGACCTCGGTGAGCAGGGAGGCGAGCACTCCGCGCACGAAGTTCGACCCGGTGCGGTTGGTGAAGACCCTCAGCCCCTGCTCGCGCAGCAGCTGGACCACCATCTTCGTGGTGGTGGTCTTGCCGTTGGTGCCCGAGACCACCACGACGCCGTGGGGCAGCCGGCCCAGCGTACGCGCCAGGAACCCGGGGTCGGTGCGCTCCATGACCAGTCCGGGGAAGGCAGTGCCGCCGCTGCCTCCGCCGCGCAGCCGGGCGGCGAGTCGGGCCGCATGTCCGAGGGCAACCGTGAGTCGTGAACGCATGGGGCTCCTGTCTGGGCTGGAGGGTCCGCGCCAGTCTAGGGCAGAGGAGTCGGGTGCTCGGCCGGGGGCGGGATAACTGGGGACCGGGCCTCAGCCGTCCTGCGGCATCACGACCAGCAGGGCGCCGGGCTCCACCGCGAGGCTCAGGGCGCTGGTGGTGCCCGCGGGGTCGCCGTCGAGCTCGAAGGCCACGGCCTCGGTGGTGCGGATGCTCATCGTCCTGGCGCGGGCGGTGGTGAAGCCCTTCATCTCCTGGCCGGTGAGGATCTGGGCACCGAGGCGGGCCCAGTCGGCGACCTTGTCGGGGCTGGCCAGGAGCAGGTCGATGTAGCCGTCGTCGGGCTTGGCGTCGGGCAGCAGGGTCATGCCCGCGGTGATGGTGCCGACATTGCCCACCAGGGCCATGACGATCTGGTGCTCGGCGGGCTCGTCGTCGTCCAGGGTGACCGTGGCGGTGAAGGGGTCGGGGACGGCGTTCTGGACGGCCGCGACCGCGTAGGCCCCGGAGCGGATGACCTTCTTCAGCCCGTCGTCGGTGGAGTCCATGATCTGGGCGTCCAGGCCCATGCCGGCCATGACCACGAAGCGCTCCTGGCCGCCGTCGTGCTCGCAGCGCACCACATCGATGGCCCTGGGGCTGCCGTGCAGGGCCAGGCGGATGGCGGCGTCGGTGTCCAGGGGGATGGACAGGTTGCGGGCCAGCAGGTTGCCGGTGCCGGCGGGGATGAGCGCCATGGGGGTGCCCGAGCCGGCCAGCTCGGCGCTGGCGGCCCGGACAGTGCCGTCGCCGCCGGCGACCATGACCAGGTCGGCGCCGGCCTTCAGGGCGCGGCGGGCCATGTCATGCCCGGGGTCCTCCGGCGTGGTCTCCAGCCAGATCGTGGGGCTCCAGCCGGCGGAGCGCACCTCGGCCTCGATGCGGCGGCGCAGCAGGGACAGGTCGTCGAACTTGGTGGGGTTGTAGATGAGGGCGGCGCGCTTGCCCCTGCCCTGAGCGGTGCTGGGCCGGTTGACCCAGGCCGCCAGGATCGATTCGATGCCCCCGGCCCACAGGGCCAGGTTGGCCACCGTGGCCCCCATGAGGAAGCCGCCGATGAGGTCGGAGGGTGCGGCCAGGCCCATGAGCCACTGGCTCACCGCAGTGACGGCCACCGCCGCGTAGCCCACGACGGTCCCGGCCGCGACGATGGCCGAGCCGCGGCGGTGGGCGCGCGCCAGGGTCACCAGTACCCAGGCGGCCAGGGTCATGGCGGTCACGTGCGCCGAGGGGTAGGCGTAGGCGGGGGCGGACACGGAGTCGGCGAACACGCTGTCCGGGACGGGGTGGCGCACCCACCAGGCCAGCAGGAGGCGCAGGGGGATGCCGGCCGCGGCGATGGCCAGGGCCAGGCTGAGCCTGCGCATGCGCCTCTTGTAGGAGTAGGCGGTCCAGCCGATGATGCTGGCCAGGATGAGCAGGGGGTGGGTCAGTACGGAGAAGGCCTCGGCGACCTGGCCGGTGACGGAGCGGAGCTCGACCTCGGGCGCGTGCAGGGCGGTATCCAGGCCGCTGAGGGCCCCGGCGCGCATGAGGAGGGTCCAGGTGATCAGGGCCAGGGCGAAGACGAGCGTCAGGGAGGCCTCCACAGGCCTGAGGCGCCCGAGCGACCCGCTGGGGGACGCGCTGCTGTGCTGCGAGGGCTGCGATGCGGTCATAGTGCTCGCCTTCCGTCGACACTGTTCAGCCGCCCACCCTACCGGCAGGGCCTGTGAAGTGGGACGGCGGGGTCGACGGTCGGGGGACGCCTGGTAGACGGCACGTGGGGCGGGCGCCCTGCTCGGGTGCCCGCCCCACGTGAAGGTCCGGTCGTGGCCGGTTGGTGATATCAGGGAGCCTCAGCTGGGACTGGCTGACTCCCCGGGGGTTTCAGTGGGCCGAGGCGATGACGTTGTCTGAGATCTCCTTGGTCTGCTCCGTCGAGGAGCCACTGACATAGATCACGGTCAGGTTGCCGGTGGCGTTGGGGAGGAGAAGCAAAGTGCCCTTGATGTCTCCGTTTGCCGCAGGCAGCGTGTAGGCGGCCCTGTAGCCCTCTCCGTTGGCCGTCTGGACGGTCTCGTAGGAGTCCATCGTGGCGCTCTGCTGCTGGATAGTGGCCTGGATCTGCGCCTCCGTGGGCTTCTGGCTACCGGGCGAGGTCTCCTTGGCCACGTTGATGTTGGGTGAGAATCCCTGCTCATCCGGAGTGGTCGCAAAATAGAAGATGTCGAGCTGCTCCGTGGTGCTCCTGAACTGGTCGGCAGTCATGCCGGACCCGGAGGCGAGAAGCTCGACCTGCTCGTCGCTGAGATCCCCCAATGGCTGCCAGTCCTCCGGGACGGCGAAGGAGATGCCGGCGGTGGGGGCGGTGACCTCCTTGTGGCCGGCGGGGACCTCGGGGGCTGCCGGTGCTGCGGTGGTCTCCTTGGCGGCGGACTCCTCCATGGCGGCGGTGGTCTGGGCGGAGCCGGCGGAATCGGCCGCGCCGGTGGAGGCGGAGGAGTCGGCTGAGTCGCTGCCGGTGGAGGAGCAGCCTGTGAGGGCCAGGGCTCCAGCCAGGGCGACGGCGGCAAGGGTGGTGCGGAGGTGGGTGCGCATTCGGGACTCCTGAGGTAGGGGCGGGCCTCACCGGTGGTAGGCGGGTGAGGCCGGGTGCTGAGGACTGTCTTCTCTCGACGCTGTAGGTCAAGGACCGTCCCAGGGTAGTGGATAGGTCACGATCCGGGGTCGAGTGGCGACGGGGAGTGCGCCCCATGGCACGACCGGGCCGAGGTGGAGGCGGCGTGCCGCGCCCAGCACCCACTTTCGACAATTTGCATGAGATCGTACTTCTCCAGGCCCGGAGAAGTACGATCTCATGCAAATTGTCGAAAGTGGTGGCGGGGGATCAGAGCGCAACAACCCCAGCCCGGGCGGACCGGACTGGGGAGGCCATGAACTCGATGGTCGGGGTGGCGGCAGGGGCCTCCGGCGGCGGTGGGCTGGTCATGATTGGGATAACGTCGGGCCATGCGCATTGAGCACCGGGTGAGGCTGGCCCACCCCCTGGCGGAGGTGGCCGCCTGGCACTCGCGGCCCGGTGCGCTCACCCGGCTCACGCCGTCGCTGCTGGCCACGCTGGAGGGGCGCGACCATGGCGGGATCGAGGCGGGCAGGCGGGTGGGCGTGCGGCTGGGGCTGGCGCTGGCCGGCGCTGGCCGGCGGCGCCAGGCCGCGCTGGCTCCTGGAGCATGTGCGCTCCTGGGAGGACGCCGAGGGCTGCGGCTTCGTTGATGCGCAGGTCGCCGGTCCGTGGCGCCGCTGGGAGCACACGCACTCCATGACCCCCGTCGACGGCGGTGCCGCCACCGAGCTGACCGACGTCGTCGAGGTGGAGCCGCCCCGAGTGGCGGGGGTGGGCAGTACTGTCATCGCCCGCCAGATCGAGCGGCTCCTGGCGTACCGGGCCAGGCAGCTGCGCGACGACCTGGACTTCCACGCCCGCTACGCCGACCGGCCGCGGCTCACGGTGGCTATCGCGGGTGCCTCGGGGCTCATCGGGACCCAGCTCGCCGCGGCACTGACCTCCGGGGGCCACCGCGTGGTGCCGATGGTGCGCGCGGCGAGGGCGGGGGAGGGGCACATCGCATGGGATCCCGCCGCGGGCCGGCTCGACCCGGCTGATCTGGAGGGCGTGGATGCGGTGGTCAACCTGGCGGGCAGGAGCATCGGGACGCGGATGACGGCCCGCGCCAGGCGGGAGATCCTCTCCTCCCGAGTCTCCTCCGCGGCTCTCATCGCCCGCGCAGCCGCCGCCTTGGCGGGCGGTGGCTCGGGGCCGCGCACGATTGTGCAGGCCAGTGGCATCGGGTACTACGGGCCCCGGCGCCCCGCAGAGGTGCTCACGGAGGAGTCCTCCGCGGGCGGGGGCTTCCTGGCGGGGGTGTGCCGGGCCTGGGAGGCCCAGTTGCAGCGCGCCGCTGATGGGGGCGTGCGCACGTGCGCGCTGCGCACCGGGATCGTGCTGGCCGAGTCCGGCGGGGCCCTGGCCCCGCAGCTGCCCCTGTTCCTGGTGGGGCTGGGCGGCCGGATCACGGACGCCAGTGCCGCCGTCAGCTGGATCGCGCTGGATGACATGGTGCGCGCCTACATCCACGCGCTTCTGAGCCCCGGGCTGGAGGGGGCTGTCAACGCTGTTGCCCCGCATCCGGTGACGGCGGGGGAGCTCGCCGCGACTCTGGGCCGGGTCCTGCGTCGCCCGGCGGTGATCCCGGTGCCCAGGCTCGGCCCGACGGCGGTGCTCGGCACCCGGGGCGCCGATGAGCTCATCCACACCGATCAGCGGGTCAGCGATGAGCGCCTGCGCGGGAGCGGATTCGAGCCCGCCTATCCTGCCCTTGAGAGCGCGCTCAGGCATATTCTGCGGCGGTCCGGGGATCGCGGGAGGCCGTGAACCGATCATGCCCGCCCGATTCCCGGGGCATGCGGGGATCCAGGGCTGCGGTGTAGGCGGTGATGGCCGTATGGTGCGGGCTCGGGGCTGCCAGCCGAGTTCTCGTTATCAGTGCTGGAGAGCCGTCTCGTCGGGTTCTGCCTGGTCGGTGCCCCTGCTGCGCTGTGTGTGGTGATAAGAGAGGGAGATGGAGGCCGTCCTGCGCTTCTGTGCTCGCTGCTCCTCTGCCTTGTGAGCGCCAATAATGCGGGCTCGTTGCGCTCTTCTCCATGGCGAGCGCCGGGGGGTCAGCCGGCGGTCAAGCCGGGCTGGTAGTGCCGACAGCCATAGCCCGGCTGGCCGAGGCTCGCAGGACAACAGGGGCAAAGCTGCCACGGCCACAACATGCAACAACCCCAGTCCGCAGAGGCCGGACTGGGGGCTTGAGTATGAACTCGATGGTCGGGGTGGCGGGATTTGAACCCACGACCTCTTCGTCCCGAACGAAGCGCGCTACCAAACTGCGCCACACCCCGTGTGCAGCACGGCAACTATAGCCGCGAGGGGGTGGGGGAGGGAAATCCCTCCCTGAGTCCTCGGTCACGTCGTCGGCCAGCACCCCGCCGCACCCCCACTGCACCCGGCCCTGGCCGCGCGCCGCGTCCGGCCCTGCGGGCACCGCCCGACCATGGCAGGGTGGTGGGCGAGCAGCCACCGGACCCCGTCCGCTCAGGAGACACGCGAAGGAGCAGTCATGCGCATCGAGGCCGTCATCGGCGACATCACCACCCAGGAGGTCGACGCCGTCGTCAACGCCGCGAACTCCACGCTCCTGGGCGGCGGGGGCGTGGACGGCGCCATCCACCGCGCCGCCGGGCCCCGGCTCCTGGAGGCCTGCCGCCACCTGAGGGCCACCGACCTGCCCGAGGGCATGTCCGTCGGCCAGGCCGTGGCCACGCCCGCCTTCGACCTTCCCGCCCGCTGGGTCATCCACACGGTGGGGCCCAACCGGCATGCGGGCCAGGACGACCCCGCACTCCTGCGCGCCGCCTTCGACTCCAGCCTCGCGCTGGCCGTGGAGCTGGGCTGCCGGAGCCTCGCCCTGCCCGCAGTCGGCGCGGGCGCCTACGGCTGGGAGCTCCAAGAGGTCGCCCGCATCGCCGTCGCCTCCGCCCGCGCACTGGCCGAGAGGGCCGGAGAGCCCCGCCCGCGGGCCGGCCGACCCCGTGGGAGCGGGCAGCCGCGTGAGGGCGGCAGTCTTGAGCTCATCCGCTTCGTGCTGTTCTCCCGCCCCGCCCTCGCGGCCTTTGAAGGAGAGCTGGAGGGGTGATCCCGGGGGAGAGTGCCGTCGTCGCGACTAAAGTCCCGGCCTCGCGATGACTCCGGCCGGCGCCCGGCCCGGCGCTCCTGGCCGCCCCGGTCGCCGTCGAAGGGCGCCCGCCTAATTCTCCCGACTCCCAGTGCGGAAGGGGTCAGCCTCCTAGACTGACGTGATGATAAGCACGGCCCCCGATCCCGATAGCCGCCCCTCCTCCGCCCCCGCTGCCGTCTCCCCGATCCTCGCCCGCGACCCGCTGCCCCTGAAGGGGCGCACCGTCCTGGTCACCGGCGTCAGCCGCCGCGTGGGCATCGGGCACGCCATCGCCTGCCGTGCCGCCGACTACGGCGCCAGCCTGGCCATCCACCACTACGCGCCCCACGATGCCGCCCAGGAGTGGGGCGCCGACGATGTCACCGAGGTCCTGACCTCCATCAGCAGCCACCTCACCGAGGGGGCCAGGCTCACCGCCGTCCACGCCGACCTCGCTGAGCCCGGCGAGCCCGATCGGGTCCTGTGCACCGCGGTGGAGGACCACGGCCACCTCGACGCCCTGGTGTGCAACCAGGCGATGAGCGCCCCCGATGGCGCCCTGGGGGAGCTGAGCGAGGAGATCCTCGACCGGCACTGGCGGGTCGATGCGCGCGCCTCCATCCTGCTGGCCCAGGCCTTCGCCACCCAGCCGGCCTTCGCCGCCGAGGCCTCGCCGGGAGGCTCCATCGTCTTCCTCACCTCCGGCCAGGCCCTGGGGCCGATGCCCGGGGAGGTCGCCTACGCCGCGGCCAAGGCGGCACTGGCCGGCGTCACCCTCACCATTGCCGACCAGCTCGCCGAGGCCCGCATCCGTGTCAACACCGTCAATCCCGGCCCGGTGGACACCGGCTACGTCTCGCGCGAGATCATCGAGCAGACCACCGGCATGTTCCCCTTCGGCCGCTGGGGCGAGCCCGACGACGCCGCGCGCCTCATCACCTGGCTGCTCACCGAGGAGGCGCGCTGGATCACCGGCCAGGTCATCCACTCCGAAGGGGGCTTCGCCCGCTGGCGCCGCTGACCCCCACTTTCGACAATTTGCATGAGATCGTACTTCTCCGGGCCTGGAAAACGCCGATCTCATGCAAATTGTCGAAAGTTGGGGGCATGGCGGCGGTGCGTGCGACACGCCGGAGGGGGCCGGGGCGGGTGCGATCCCGACCCGGAGGGCCTACGCCCGCTCCCCGCGCGATGAGGCGCAAAGATCCCCGGCCGCGGGACGAAGGTCCCCATCTGAACCACAAGATGTTGTGGTCGGATGGAATAGAAACCCCTAGATCATGTGTTGCATGAGTGTGGTTCGGGAGTAGGGTCGGGGCCGTCGCCGCCCTTCGGGACACCCGCGAGGGCGGCGACGAGGCAGCCCGCCAGGCCCGCCCCCGCGCAGGAGAGGCCCTGAGAGTGCCCCGCCATCGGCCCACGACCAACGGAGAGACCCGTGCTCGACAAGAACCCCGCCCCCGCCGCCCGCCCCGACTCCGCTCCGCTCGTCGACCCGATCTCCACCATCACCGAGTACCTCGACCGCTCCGACTGGCGCGTCAACGCCAACGCCAACCAGGGCTACTCCCTGGGCGGGATGATGCTCAACACCTCCGGCAAGGTCATCGCCAACTACTGGCTCTCCCACGTCTACCCCGCCGAGGCCGGCCAGGCCCACCGCAGCGCCGACCTCCACATCCACGACCTGGACATGTTCGCCGGCTACTGCGCCGGCTGGTCCCTCAAGGACCTCCTCGTCCAGGGCTTCAACGGGGTCCCCGGCGCCATCGCCGCCGGTCCCGCCAAGCACTTCTCCTCCGCCGTCGGCCAGATCGTCAACTTCCTGGGCACCCTCCAGAACGAGTGGGCCGGCGCGCAGGCCTTCTCCTCCTTCGACACCTACATGGCCCCCTTCATCCGCCTGGACGACATGACCTACGACCAGGTCAAGCAGTGCATGCAGGAGCTCATCTTCAACCTCAACGTCCCCAGCCGCTGGGGCACCCAGACCCCCTTCACCAACCTCACCTTCGACCTGACCTGCCCCGCCGATCTGGCCGACGAGCACCCCCTCATCGGCGACGAGCTCTGCGACTTCGCCTACGGCGACCTCCAGGCCGAGATGGACCTCATCAACCGCGCCTTCATGGAGGTCATGACCGAGGGCGACGCCGACGGGCGCGTCTTCACCTTCCCCATCCCCACCTACAACATCACCAAGGACTTCGACTGGGACGCCCCCAACACTGAGCTCCTGTTCACCATGACCGCCAAGTACGGCCTGCCCTACTTCCAGAACTTCATCAACTCCGAGCTCGACCCCGGCATGATCCGCTCCATGTGCTGCCGTCTCCAGCTCGACCTGCGCGAGCTGCTCAAGCGCGGCAACGGTCTGTTCGGCTCGGCCGAGCAGACCGGCAGCGTGGGCGTGGTCACCATCAACATGGCCCGCCTGGGCTATCTGCACCCCGACGACGAGGCCGGGCTCATCGCCGCCCTCGACCGGCTCCTGGCCATCGGCCGCGACACCCTGGAGCTCAAGCGCGAGGTCATCGGCCATCACATCGAGGCCGGGCTCTTCCCCTTCACCAAGCGCTACCTGGGCTCCCTGGACAACCACTTCTCCACCCTGGGCGTCAACGGCATGAACGAGATGGTTCGCAACTTCACCCGGAACCACGACGACGGCGGCTACGACCTGACCGACCCGCGCGGCCACGCCCTGTGCGTGCGGATCCTCGACCACGTGCGCGAGCGCATGGTGGACTTCCAGGAGTCCACCGGGCACCTGTACAACCTGGAGGCCACGCCCGCCGAGGGCACCACCTACCGCTTCGCCAAGGAGGACCGCGCCCGCTACCCCGGCATCATCCAGGCCGGCACCCAGGCCAACCCCTACTACACCAACTCCTCCCAGCTGCCCGTGGGCTACACCGACGACCCCTTCGAGGCCCAGGAGATGCAGGAGGAGCTCCAGACCAAGTACACCGGCGGCACCGTCCTGCACCTCTACATGAACGAGCGCATCTCCTCGGCCGAGGCCTGCAAGGAGCTCGTGCGCCGGTCCCTGACGGCCTTCCGCACCCCCTACATCACCGTCACCCCCACCTTCTCCATCTGCCCCACCCACGGCTACCTCGTGGGCGAGCACCCCACCTGCGAGAAGTGCGCCGCCCAGCGCCCCGGCGCCGAGCCGGTCGAGTGCGAGGTGTGGACGCGGGTGATGGGCTACTTCCGCCCGGTGCGCTCGTTCAACATCGGCAAGAAGGGTGAGTACGCCGAGCGCCGGATGTTCACCGAGGACGCCGCGCACGGCCACGGCCCGGCGGTCTCCCGATTGGCCGCCGTCGGATGAGATGCTGAGAGCCCATGACGACGAATCGCGCGCTCGCCGGAGCGCACCGCACAGGCATACGGGCCGGGGAGGCGGGCCGCCCTGAGGAGGGCGCCTCCCTGCGCACCCGCCTGCGCCGCACCTACGGCGCCGCCCTCCTGCCCGGGGGCGACGACGTGGAGCAGCCTGGTGGGCGGCCCGGCGTGCCGCAGCCGGAGAGGAGCGGGGCGCCGGAATCGCCCGGGCCGGTTGGGCAGGGCGGGTCGGCGGGTCCTCCTCCCGCCGAGGCCCGGCCCGGTGGGGGACGCTCGCCCATCGCGCCCGGGGCGGCCCCGGAATTGGGGGATCCCGACGGGCCCGACGACGCCCAGGCCGCAGGGCCGCAGGGCGAGGTGGGCCCCGGCGCCCCCGAGCGGGGGGCCGAGTCCTTAGCCTTCCACCCGGTGGGCGGGGCCCCTTCCGTGCACTGCCCCGCCTCCGAGCTGGTCATCGCGGGCCTGGTGCCGCTGTCCACGGTGGACTGGCCCGGGCGCCTGAGCGCCACGGTCTTCACCCAGGGCTGCCCCTGGAACTGCCACTACTGCCACAACCAGGACCTCATCCCCGTGCGGGTGCCGGGCAAGGTCAGCTGGCGGGAGGTGCGCGACCTGCTCTCGCGGCGCCGGGGCCTGCTCGATGCGGTGGTCTTCACCGGCGGGGAGGCGCTGCGCCAGCACGCCTGTGCCGCCGCTGCCGCCGAGGCCCGGGGTCTGGGCTTCGAGGTGGGCCTGCACACCGCCGGGGTCTACCCGCGGCGCCTGGCCGAGATGGTCGCCGCGGGCCTGGTGGACTGGGTGGGCCTGGATATCAAGGCCCTGCCCGAGCACTACCGTCAGGTGGTGGGGCGCCCCAACTCGGGTGGCAAGGCCTGGGAGTGCCTGGAGCTGCTGGTGGGGGCCGCCGATCGCGGGGGCCCGGACTTCGAGGTGCGCACCACCGTGGCGCCCGGGGATGTCACCGCCGAGGACGCCTATGAGGTGGCGCGGCGCGTGCACGCGGCGGGGGCGCGCTCCTACGCCCTGCAGCAGGCCAGGTCCGAGGGCGCGCGGGCCGACTTCATCGCGGTGGCCCCGGGGTGGGATGCCGCCTGCGAGCGCCTGGCCGCCCGCATCGAGGCGCTGGGCTGGGAGGACTTCACCTACCGCCCCGCCTCTTCTCCCTGAGCCCCGCCGAGCCCGACATTCCTCACCGAGGCAGACGGAGCCGCCGTCGGGCTCGGTGAGGAATGTCGGGCTCGGCGGGAGGGGGAGGGGGCGAGGCGGGTGTAGAACATGTAGGACATGGTTGGTAGGCTTGGCTCATGAGTGCTGTGAGTGCTGCTGGGCCGACGTCTGAGACCCCCGCCGCAGGCGCTCCTGCCGGGTGTCCCTCCCGGTCCGCCCTCCCCGATACCGGCCCGGTGGGCCGTTCGGTCGGCCTGCGGGAGGTCAACCAGCGCGCCGGCCAGATCTACCGGGAGGTCGAGGCCACCGGTCAGCCGGTGACGGTCACCGATCGCGGCCGCCCTATCGCGCAGATCGTCCCGATCCGCCCTCAGGAGTCCCGGTTCGATCGGCTCATGCGTGAGGGGAGGATCCAGCCCGCCACCCGCAGTCATCACCTCACGCCGCAGAGGTGGGACCTGCCCGAAGGGATGACCTTGGAGACCCTCCTGGCCGAGGACCGCTGGGAGGAGGGGTGAACTACGTCGACACCTCCTTCATCGCACTGCCCCTGCTCGGGCAGCAGGGCGCAGCGCATGCCGATGCCCTCCTGCGCGAGGCGATGAGGCATGGCGGACTCATCTCCTCCATGCTCCTGCAGATCGAGCTCTTCCGCCTGGCCCGGCGCACCGGCACCAGCACCACTCGGGTGCAGGAGGTCCTCGATGAAGTCCATCTCGTCAGGATCGACGACGAGGTCGTCGAGCGCGCCTGCGCCCTGACCGGCCAGCTGAAGTCCCTGGACGCCATCCACCTGGCAACCGCTCAACTCCTCAACGACCCGCGCGACCCACTGACACTCCTCACCCATGACGCACAGCTGGCCGCCGCCGCCCGGACCAGCGGCATCGACGTCGTCGACCCGCTGACCTGAGGGGCTCGGCGGGAGGGGGAGGGGGAGAGGTGCCCGGGTCGCTCCCCTCACGCATTGGCCAGGAACGTGGTGGTGTTGCTGACGATGTGGAAGCCCGCCGGCAGGTGGAGGTTGCGGCGCGAGCGCAGGAACACGATCCCCATGGCGATCCCGAAGCAGGTGTGCGGGATGACACCGATCCACTCCGAGGGTTGCAGCGAGCTCATGTGGAGCATGCCGAAGGCGATGCTGGAGACCACCACCCCCACCCAGGCACGGGTGCGATCCCCGATGAGGGGGATGAGGATCTGGCGGAAGAACAACTCCTCGACGAAGGGCCCCATTACGCCCAGGACCGCGATGATGACAGGCCCCGGGTACATCCCCAGGACCCGGCTGATACTCGTGTCATTGCCCAGCTCCTGCAGGCCGCCGGGCACCATGCCCGCCAGCCACCCCACGACCAGCGACCCGGCCACCTCCAGGACGAGGAGGATGATGGCGCCCAGCGCCAGAGTCCCCACCGCCCTCAGCGGATGTGCCGCGATCCGCCTGGCCCCGGCGTCGAGCTCGCCGCGCCAGGCGTAGACCCCCAGGGCGAAGAGCAGGGCGTAGGCCGCCATCATGAAGCCGGGGCGGTGGCCCGCGGGAAGCAGGAGGCGGGTCAGGTGGAGCGGGAAGATGCCGAGGTAGGCCACCGCGAAGGCCCAGCGCAGGGCCCGCGTAACCCTGCTCGGGGCCCGGCCGGCGCCGGCCGGGCCCGACCATCCGCCCCGCCCGTTCTGTGCGGGGTCCATAGGGGCCCGGCGGGGGACGGCATTCTCAGGGCCGTCAGAGCGCTCCTGGCTTGTGCGGCCTACGGGAGTGCCGGTGGCCGCAGGAGTGGCATCGCGGGGGCGGGCAGCAGCCCGACCAGCTCTGGAGCGCAGGGTCGTGCTGATCGTAGAGGGGGTGAGCTGAGGAGTTCTCATGGCAGGAGCCTGAAGGGCGCGAGCGGTGGTGCGAAGAGGCCGATAGGAGGAACCGCGCCCCGCCCCTCGGACCGTCCTCCATCGAACCCTGGTCCGATGCCCGGCCGAGACGGCGCCCATACACTGGCCGGGTGCCCCGATCCCCTGAACCTGCTTCCGCGCCCCCGCGCCGGTCGGGGATGACCTGGACGATCGCCGCTGTCACCACACTGCTCGTGGGCTTCTCCACTCTTGTCGCGGTACCTGCGACCACTCCGCACTACCTGCCCATGCTGGTCCTGGCGGGGCTGGCGTGCCTGGTGGTACTCACCATGTGGCTGCGGCGCCGGGACCGCCTGGCTTACGAGCGATCCCTCGCGCGGGAGGCAGCAGCGCGGGCCGTGGCCGAGGACCGGCTGGCCATCGTGCGGGACCTGCACGACACCATCTCAGGGGGCCTGGGGGCGATCACCGTGCGTGCCGCCGTTGCCCAGCGCCTGGACTCCCGGCCCGAGGAGCTGCTGGGCGTCCTGCGCGACATCGAGCTGGCCTCCCGTGAGGCCACAGACGCTCTGCGCAGCATGCTGGGAGTCCTGCGCATGAGTGGTTCCCAGGCCTACGGGACCGCCCCTGCGCCGTCGTCGGCACCGGGGAACCCCCTCGCAGGGCCCCGCCGCGGCACCGGCCCCGGAGGCTCCGCCCGGGGCCGTGCGGCAGCCCCGGGGAGCCCGACGCCGATCACCTGCGCCGACGGCGCAGCGCCGCAGGGCGCGCTCCCCAGCAGCACCGCCACGCGTGGGCCGGGCAGCCACGCCGCAAGCCCGCACCAACCACCGGGGCGGCTGCAGGCCCGACAGGAGCTCGCCGAGGCCCTGGACGCCTTGGTGGCGCGCGCCCGCCGACAGGGGATGGAGGTGCGGCTGAGCCTGGCTCCAGAGCTCGCCCGGCGTGCCCACTCCCTGCCCGCAGCCATCAACGAGGCCGCGATCGCCGTGGTCCGTGAGGCGCTGAGCAACACGGCCCGGCATGCGGGGCCCACGGCGGCCACGGCCGCCCTCCGGCTGGATGATGCACTGCACCTGCGGATCGTCGACGACGGCCCCGGGCCCGCCTGGGTGCCCCAGCCCGGCACCGGGATGGGCCTGCGCGGCCTGAGCGAGCGCGTCGCCGCCCTGGGCGGGCGCCTGCGAGCCGGGGCCCGCGACGACGGAGCGCCGGGCTTCGCCGTCGAGGTCCACCTCCCCCTGGCCGGTGCCGAGTCGGAGGGCCCCGGCCGAGCGGAGCCGGGTGGGACGGCGGCAGTCTCGGGGGCTCAGGCGGCCCCGACGGCGGGGGCGAGGCGGTGAGCACCATCGAGCGGTCCCGAGGGCAGGACGACCACTACGGGCAGGATCGGCAGGCCGAGCCGATTCGCATCCTTATCGCAGAGGACCAGGGCATGCTGCGCGCCTCACTGGTCGCGCTCCTGGACAGCGAGCCGGGCATGAGCGTCGTGGGGGCGGCCGGCGACGGGGCCCAGGCGGTGGCCCGCAGCACCGAGCTGCGCCCCGACGTCGTCATCATGGACATCCAGATGCCGGTGCTCACCGGCATCGAGGCCACGGCGCGCATCTGCTCCGACCCGGCGCTCGCGGCCACGCGCGTCCTCATCCTGACCATGTTCGAGTTCGACGACTACGTGCTGGGTGCGATGCGGGCCGGCGCCTCGGGCTTCCTGCTCAAGGATGCCGAGTCCCAGGCGCTCGTGGACGCCGTGCGCACGCTCCATGCCGGGCAGGCCCTGCTCAGCCCCGGTGTGCTTGAGCGCCTGGTCGCCCAGGGGGTGGCGGCGCCTGCGCCGGGCCCGGGGCTGCGCGGCGATGTCCAGGGACTCACCCCGCGCCAGCGCGAGGTTCTCACCCTCATCGCCCGCGGCCTGTCCAACAGCCAGATCGAGGCCGAGCTGTCCATCACGCGGGCCACCTGCCGGACGCATATCAGCGCGCTGCTGGCGCGCCTGGGCGCCCGGGACCGCGCCCAGCTGGTCATCGCCGCCTACGAGTCCGGGCTCATCGCTCCCGGCTGAGCCCGGATGCCCTGGTGCCAGCGCCGCCGCCCATCAGGCTGACAGAGCGGCCGCCGCTACCGCCGCTTGCGCGGTCGCTGCTGCGGACTGCGGGTTCTGGCCGGTGACGATCCGGCCGTCGACCACGACGTTCTCGGTGAAGCTCGAGGCAGGAACATGCGTGGCGCCCTTGGACTCCAGCGCATCGGCGAGCAGGAAGGGAACGACCTCGGTCAGGCCCACCGCCTTCTCCTCCTCATTCGTGAATCCGGTGACGCGCCGGCCGCTGATCAGGGACGACCCATCGCTGAGAGTCATGCCCACCAGCGCCGAGGGCCCGTGGCAGACGGCGGCCAGCACACCACCCGCCTCATAGACTGCCCGTCCGACGCTCTGGACCGCCGTCGAGGTAGGGAAGTCCCACATGGTGCCGTGCCCTCCGACGAAGAAGACGATCCTGTACATGGATGGGTCGATGTCCTTCAGAGCAGTGGTGCTCCTCAGCTGCTCGGCCACGTGGGGGTCGTTCAGGAAGGCTCTCTGGATAGGGTCGGCGTCGTTGCGTCCGTCCTCGGGAGGCTGCCCACCTGCGATGGAGGTGATGTGAACCTCCCATCCAGCTCGCGTCAGGATCTCCCAAGGCTCGGCGGCCTCGGAGATGTAGTAGCCGGTAGGGCGGAGGCCGCCCAGGTCGCCGTGGCTGGTCAGGACGAGAAGCGCTCGTGGTGAAGTGGTCATGACGTGGCCTTTCGCTCGGTTCGATGAGATGACGGGTTCTGATACCGACGACGCTAGGGGGGATCCGGCCTCAGAGCGCCATCGGAATACCGATGAGGGGGCCCGGTCATCCGTGACCGCAATGCGATGGGGCGCCACCGACTCCGGTGCTCAGTTGCGCTCCTGGGCGATCCGGCAGATCTTGCGGACCGCCTCTCGAAGCGAGCGGACCGCCGGATCCGGGGTGGGGCGGGGGCGCCGACTCACGACGCACAGGGTGTTGATCGGGTAGGTCTCGGGCCGGTGAAGCTCGATGAGATCGCCCTGCTCCAGATGGTGGTGAGCCAGGTAGTGGGGAAGTACGGTCATCCCGGCGCCAGCTATGGCGAGGCGGCGCAGCGATCGCAGGTCGGGAGCGATCATGCTGACAACCAGGTCTGATGGGCGACGGCCGAAGACGGAGCGCCAATAGCGTCGAATGATCGGTAGTTCCGGGCCGTAGGAGAGCACGGGGATCTCCTCCAGGCATTCCGCGGCGGTGTGCGCCCAGCGGGGGTGGGCGACCAGGACGAACATCTCGTCATAGACCGGCGTGAGCATGAGGGCCTGGCTGCGGACAGGCACGGTGCTCACCAGCACGTCGATGAGGCCCTCGCGCAGCTCCCCCGTGAGATCGTCCACGTCGCCGAATCTCGCGGTCACCTGCTGGCCTGGTGGGAGATGCTCGGGTAGTCGGGGAAGGACGACCTCGGAGAGGAATTCTGCGGGGCCGCCCAGGAGCATGGCGCGGTGGCCGTGGGTGGCCTCCTGAGGGGCGGTGGCCTCGGCGAGCACCTCCACGGGACCCTCGATGCGTGCCAGGAGGGCTTGGCCTCGGCCGGTGGTCCGCACCCCTGTCGGACTGCGGTCCACGAGACGATATCCCAGGGTGCGCTCCAGGCGTGCTACCTGCTCAGAGAGTGAGGATTGTGCCAGGCCCAGCGTCTGCGCCGCGGCGGAGAAGGAGCCGGCTCGCGCTACCGCCACGAAGGCTTTTAGCGCATCCCACGAGACCCTCTCGCTCACGGCTGACCACCCGCCCCTCCATGCCGGGCAGGATCCCGGCGCAGGCGCGCAGGACGATGACGATCCACTCCGAGGGCTGCCATGAGCACATGTGTAGCACGCCGAACAGGGCCCCTGAGACCGGCGCATCCCCCGGAGCGGGTGCGCTCTCCCCGATGAAGGCGCGAGGAACTGGTGGAGGGAGCTCCTCGAAGGCGGGTGGGCCCGAGTACTCGACCGAGGCTCCTCCTCGCGGCCGATCACCTGTCACCCGTGGGGCACCAGGCCAGTCCTCCGGTGGTCTCAGCCTGCGAATCGGCTCCGGCCGAGCATATGCGGAGGGGCGGTGCCCTCAGGCCCTCTCTCGGAAGACCAGGCGGCGCTGGACGATGTAGCTGACCAGGTAGATCGAGGTATCGCCGATGATTTTGGCCAGGCCCAGGGGCACGCCCAGGCCGGTGAGGGCCCACAGTGCTGCATAACTGGCCCCCACCAAGGCGAGCGCCAGGGCCGTGTAGCGCAGGGCCGTGCGTCCCACCGTGCCGGGCGCGGCGCGGAAGACCCGGCGGTTGAGGAGGAAGTTCGCCGTCCCGGACAGGATCCGCGCCCCCAGGGCGGCCACCAGCAGGTCGCCGCCCAGGGCGACGATCACCATGACCCCCAGCCAGTCGATGGCGAAGCCCGCCAGCGAGGCCCCCATGAAGGCCAGCAGCGGAGCGTAGATGCGCAGGGAGTCGTGCAGGGGCCGGAAGTGGGAGGAGGTGTTGCCCGGTTCGTAGACGGTGGCGATCTCCACCTCCTCGACCTCCATCCCGAGGTCGTGGGCGCGCAGCAGGGCGGCCAGCTCGTACTCGTAGCGGTCGCCCTCCACCTCCTGGAGCCAGTCCAGCCGGCCTGCGGGATAGCCGCGCAGGCCCGTCTGGGTGTCGCCCAGCGCCCAGCCCGTCGCCGCCCGGAACAGCAGGGCGGTGACGTCGTTGCCGATCCGGCTGCGCAGCGGCACCGGCCCGGTGAAGCGGCGCACCCCCAGGGTCATGCGCCCAGTGGCCCGCACCCGGGCGGCCACCGCCGCGATATCGGCCGGCGTGTGCTGGCCGTCGGCATCGGCGCACACGACGTCGGCCCGCGGCCAGTGGGAGACGGCCCGGGCCAGCCCCCGGCGCAGCGCCTCGCCCTTGCCCTGATTGACGGTGCGGGTGACGATCTCAGCGCCGCGGGCCCGGGCGGCGGTGAAGACGCCCGCGTAGTCGGGCCCCGAGCCGTCGTCGACCACGAGCACCGCGCAGCCGGGGTCCTGCCCGCGCAGCCGCGCGACCAGCCGGGGCAGGCGCTCGTCGGGCTGGTAGGCGGGGATAAGGACCACCAGGGACGCCGCCCGGGAGGTTGGGGACGCTGCCCTCGCCGCGCTCGCCGATGCGGCGGGCGTTGCCGGTCCGGCCTTGCGGGCGGAGGCGTGCGGCGCATCGATGACCTGTGCCGTGGGCCCGGGTGGATTGCCGGAGTGCCTGGTGGGGTGGGCCTGCGGGTAGCGGGTGGTGGTGCCGGTGGCGCTCATCTCAGGCCCCGTTCGCGATGTAGAGGATGTCGGAGGTGGCCCGCTCCCCGTCATTGGAGGGCTGGTTGATGATCGCGCCGTTGAAGTACATGGCCGAGGAGCCCCCGCCGTCGAGGTTGTAGGCGGTGGTGCATCCCAGGTCGGTCATGATCCGGGCCAGCTCGGTCATGGTGACCCCGCGCGAGTAGCCCTCCGAGCGCCCGTCGACGACGACGAACACGTAGTGGTGGTCCTCGACGAGGCCGATCGCGGTGCGCGGCTGCTCCCCCTGGATGGAGTGGTTGCCGACATTGGTGTCCACCTCGACGCTCTCGATGCCCTCCAGGACAGCGCCGTCGCGGACCAGGGCGGGCCCGAAGGAGCAGGTGCTCCACACCCCGGCATCCAGCAGCGCCTGGGCGCTGGTGGTGGTCTCGTCGTAGACCTCCATGCGCCCGTCGGCGTAGATCGCCAGGCCCTCGCGCACGCCCTGGTCGCGGTAGACCACGCCGTTGCGGATGAGGATGCCATCGCTGCGGAAGCCGTAGTAGTCGCCGTTGATGGCCAGGACGGCGTCGTGCTCGGTGGCGATCCGGGTGGGCTTGGCGGTGATATTCGTGCCGAACTCGTTGTTGGCGAAGGCCGAGCGCAGGGCGGTGGCGTCGGTGAGCCTGATATCGGCGGTGTAGTAGGTCAGGGCCTGGGCCCCGGAGCCGGTGGTGACCTGCTCGATGGTGATGGTGGTGCGCGAGGAGGAGTAGGAGGTGCCCGTGACCTGGATGTCCGTGGCCGCCTGCGTGGCCGCGGGGGTCACGGCGGCATTGGCGGCCTCGTAGGCGGCGACGTCGGAGACCTCCACGTGGTCCACCACGAAGCGGTTGAGGGCCCAGGCGCTGGTGCCGGTGACCGCCAGGCCCAGGGCGGTGGCGCCTCCCAGGAGGAAGCGGCGGCGAGTGTGCGATCGGCGGCGGCCTCCGGGCGCGCGATCGAGGTGGGCGCCCTCGTCGTGGCTGCCCGTGGCGGGAGCGCTGGAGGGGCGGTTGTCGCGGTGGTCCCGGGTGGGGGCGGTGGAGCTGTGCATGGCTCCACCGTGGTCGGCCCGTGTGTGCCTGCCTTAGGGTGAGCTTGTGTGGTTCCTGTGAAGCTCGCGGCGTGGCGTGCTCGGTGGGGGCGCCCGCTCGTGGCCGACGGCGCCCGCTGGGGGCCCGGTTGGACGTCACTTGGCGGAAGGGGCGTCACTTCGCGGAATGGACGTACCCTGCAGGTGTCGCCTTTTCCGCGAAGCGACGTCGAATTCGCGAAGTGACGCCCTTCTTGGGCCCCGCGGGAGCCGCCGCTGCCCAGGCGCCTCAGGGCACGACGTCGAAGTCGCCGGCACTCAGCGTCCCGCCCCCGCTCAGGCGCGCGAAGGCCACCGGCTGGTAGGCCCCGCCCGAGCCGTCGGGATCCAGGAGGAGGGTGTCCCCGTCCTGGATGACCCGGGTGGCGGGCGTGGCGGCCCCCGCCTGGGCGAACCACTGGCCCTCCAGCTCCCCGAAGACGGTGGTGCTCAGGGCGATGCGGTCCTGGCCGGGAGTGAAGTCGGTGATCGTGTCCGTGCCCCGGTCCACGGCCCTGGGCGCATCCACGGTCAGGATCGCATCGAAGGCGAAGGTGTCGGCCCCCGCGCCGCCGGTGAGGGTATCCGAGCCCTCCCGGCCGCGCAGCACGTCGTCGCCGCCCCCGCCCCGCAGGGTGTTGTCCCCCGGGTTGCCCGTCAGCGTGTTGGCCCCCTCATCACCGGTGGCCTCCAGGGGGCTGTCCCCCAGCAGGCTGAGGGACTCGATCCCCCGGGGCACGGTGGTACTGAAGGTGCTGTAGGCGGTGTCCGTGCCACCGGCGTCGGTGATGGTGTCCTGCGGGGAGTCGATGGCGAAGACGTCGTCGCCCTCCCCGCCGCTGAGGGCGCGGGGCCCGGTGTGAGTGGTGCCCACGCTCAGATCGCCGCTGACGCGACCGGTCCCCGCCCCGGCCACCGTGCCCTCGTGGGTGACCACCTGCTGGGCGGCGCCGCCCACGACACTGTTGCCGCTCACGCGCAGGCCGGTGATGTTTCCCACCAGCGACTCCTTGCCGTGGCGCCCGCGGGAGGCCTCGGCCCCCGCATAGACCAGGGGCATGGAGCGGCCGGAGTCCACCAGGATGTTGCCCTGGACGCTCACCCCCTCCAGGTCCCCGCGCCCGCCGTGGTAGGCCACGGGGTTACGGTCCACCGGGCTGGGCAGCTTGCCCTGGTGCATGTAGGACCACGGGTTCCTCTTGACCCCGGCGGGCAGGTTGGAGGCGGCCGAGGTGCCGTCCCAGATGGACTCCACAGCGATGAAGGCGTGGTTGGCCGAGCCGTCCACCACATTGCCGGTGAAGGTGGCCGCGCTCGAGCCGGTGGCGGCGTAGAGCACCCAGGAGGGCCGGGTGGGGCCCACCACGCTGACCCGGTTGCCGGAGAAGGTGTTGGACTGCGAGGACTGGTAGGCCTGGAGGAGTCCCTGGCCGGTGGCCCGATGGGTGACCACCGTGTTGCCCACCACCGTGTTGGAGTCCGAGCCGTAGGCCAAGTGCACGGAGGAGGACTTGGAGTCGCTGAGGTAGTTGGCCTCCACCGTGTTGCGGCAGGAGCGGTTCTGCATGGAGATGGAGCGCACCGTGCTGCCCACCGTGTTGCGGCTGATGGTGGAGTCGCTGACCCCGGACAGGCCGATGCCGTAGTACCCGCCCTCGATGACATTGCCGGTGATGGTCAGCCGACTGTTCTCATAGCGGTTGGGGCTCGTGGTGCCGTCGGTGGTGTAGCGGTCCCAGATCGGGCTCGTACTGCCCGCGAAGCGGTCGTCCGGGTCCTGGCGCGCCGAGGTGACCTGAATGGCGGTGGTCTGCCCCTTGAGCTCGGGGGTGCCGAGAGGGCCCTGGATCCGGTTGCCCCGGATGGTGACGCCGTGCAGCGGCCCGGCGTCGGCCGCCAGGCTGATGCCCAGGTAGGTCGAGCCCAGGATGCGGATGCCCGAGATGGTCGTCTCGCTGATCGCGTCGCCGTGGACGCCGCGGGTCAGGGGCGAGCCGCTCAGGTCCAGGGTGAGGTTGGTCAGGGTGGTGCCCGAGGAGCCGGTGGCCAGGGTCAGGGCATTGACCGGGGCCTCCTTGGTGCCGCCCGGGATGGCCACATCCAGGACCGCGCCCGCACCATCGAGGAAGGGCACCTCATCGGGAAGGCTCACTCCGGTACGCAGGGCGTAGCGCTGCCCGGCGCCCAGGCGGATCCCCACGCCCTTGGCGGCGGCCAGCTCGATGGCCCGGCTGAGGGCCTGCGCGGCGTCGTCTCCGGTATCGAGGGCGATGAGCGGCACGACCTCGGTGAAGGTGGCGCCATAGGTGGTCCCGCCGATCTCGACGGTGGTGTCCGCACCGTCCTGGGCGCTCAGGTCCCGGGTGAAGGCCACGTGGGAGACGCCGTCGGAGATGACGACGTGGCTCGTCCGCGCCTGGGAGGAGCGGGCCTCCTCCAGCGAGCCGACGACGGTGACCCGCCCCTCCCTGTGGGCCTGTCCCAGGCCCTGCGCCTCCAGGTAGGCCTCCAGGTCCTGGGTGGCCGGGGGCGCCTGCTCCCCGCCGGGGTCGGGCTGGGCGGGAGCGGCGGGGGCTGCCGGTGCGGCCGCTGGGCCGACGGCGCGGTCGGCCTGCGCCATGGCGCTCATGGCGCTCGCGGCACGTGCGGTTGTGAGGCTGTGCTGCGGGGAGGCGGCCGGGGCGGCCCCGTGGGCGGGTGCGGCTCCGGCCAGGGCCAGGCTCAGTGACAGGGGCAGGAGGGCGGCGGTCTGCCAGGGGCGGGGACGCAGAGGACTCACGGGTGGCTCCCTCGGGTCGGTGGTGCTGCGGCAGTGCAGGGGGCTGGTCAGGGGTTGGTCGAGGGATGGTCGGGGAGCGGCGGGCGGTGGGTCCGAGGCTAGTGGAAAGCCGCGCTGCTGGCAGGCCGGGCAGGGGCGAGTTGGGCGAGATGCGGCGGCCTGAGCGATCGGAACCCGACTGCTGAGACCCTGAGTGCGAGGCCGCCGGCTACGACTCCTGGTCGAAGGCCTCTTTGAGGACTGCGGCACGGAACTGCACGCCCCGCAGGATGACGCAGGTGATGCACACCCCCGGGATCGCCAGGACCACCCACCCCAGGACCTCCAGGCTCCCCGTGATCATCGCGAGGATGACACCGACCCCCAGGGCCGCCCACAGCAGTGCCAGCATCACGGTGACCACGACGATGAGGCGCCGTCGTCGCAGCATCGCCCACAGGTGGGAGTGCACGGCGCGGGGCAGGGCCCGGTGCAGGGGCCTGGCGCGGGCCCAGGACAGGGCCCCGGCGGCGGTGGCCGTGGCCAGTACGGCAACCACGGCGATGAGCGGGGCGGCGCCCTCGTCCCACACGAGCCCCAGGGCCACCACCATGGGCAGGAAGCCCAGGAGGGTGACCAGCAGGACGGCGGAGATGATCCGGGACAGCGCCAGGTCCACGATGTAGTGGACGATCGGGGACTGGGGCTGCAGGGAGGCGTAGGAGGCCAGGAGCCGCGCCCCATGGGCTCGTCTCCTGCTCCTGAGGAGCATGAAGGCGAGACTGCGAAGAGCGGGGGTGAACATGGGGTCGACCCGGAGGGCCTCGGTAAAGGCCGTCTCGGCCATCTGCGGGCTGGCCGATGCCAGGGACATGCCTACCGCGTGGTGGGCCTCGGCACTCTCAGGGGCCAGGGCCACGGCCTGGCGGCCGACGTAGAAGGCCTCCTCATCGCGGTCGGCCTTGCTCAGCGTCATGGACAGCATGATCCACGTGGCCGGCTCCTGCGGGTCCAGCTCCAGCGCCCTGCGCAGGGCGGCCTCGGCGCTCGCCAGGTCGCCCGCATCGGCGAGGCAGCCGCCCAGGAGCCGGTGAGGCTGAGCCAGGTGCGGCAGGAGGGCCACGGCTGCGCGCGCATTCGCCACGGTCTCGTGCGCCTGCCCGGTCCGGCTGTGGAGATAGGCCAGGAGCATGCGGGTGTGGCCCTCGTAGTCGGGGTGGTCCCGCAGGAGGCCGGTGAGGATCTCCATGGCCTGGGTGTGCCTGCCCAGGTCGATGAGCTGCTCGGCGCGGCCCAGCTGGGCCTCGACGTCGATCTGCGAGGAGCCCATGGTGCTCACAGCATCCTGTGGCGCTTCATCCAGGCCCGCAGGTCGGCGTACTCCCCGGAGTGGTCGGCGTACTCCACGACGTTGCGGGCCACATCGAACCAGGGGCCGGTGGAGGGGCGGACCTCGGCCAGGGCGGCCAGGATGTCCGGCATCTGGATCATCCGGGGCGTGCCGGTGCGCACCGAGTCCAGCAGGGCCTTCTCCGCGGCGGTATCGCACACGTGGGACAGGTCGGCGCCGGTCAGCCCATCGGTGACCCGCGCCAGGTAGGCCAGGTCGATGCCCTCGATGGGCCGGTCCTTCAGGTGCGTGCGCAGGATGGCGCTGCGTGCCGGCTCATCGGGCGGCAGGACCAGGATGGCCCGGTCCAGGCGCCCGGGGCGCCGCAGGGCCGGGTCGATGTCCCAGGGGGCGTTGGTGGCCGCCAGGACGTAGATGCCCCGGTTGTCCGCGCCGATGCCGTCGAGCTCCTGGAGGAGCTGGTTGATCACTCCGCGCATGCCCGCCGAGCGCATGAGCGAGCGCTTGATGCCGATGGCGTCGAGCTCGTCGAGGAACAGCACGCATGGGGCGCTGGTACGCGCCTTGTTGAAGATGGCGTGGAGCTTGGCCTCGGAGTTGCCGATGAACTGGTCCAGGATGTCGGTGATCGTGACGTTGAGGAAGCCGGCGCCCATCTCCCCGGCCACGGCCCGGGCGATGAAGGTCTTGCCCACCCCGGGAGGGCCGTACAGGAGCAGCCCGCCGCGCAGGGACTTGCCGTAGATGCGGCGCAGTTCGGGGTTGCGCATGGGGGCCAGGAAGGAGGCCTCCAGCCGGTCCTTGACGTCCTGGAGCCCGCCGACATCGGCCAGTGCCAGGCCGGGCGCCTCCACCTCCCAGTCCTCCGGGGAGGGCATGAGCCCGTAGGCGGGCTGGCGCTCCGGTGGGAGCGGCTCGGTGCCCGAGACGAAGGGGGCGGCCGGCCCGGGGCCGAGGTCCTCCTCGGCCCTGGCCCAGTCGAAGCTCTGGGCGGGGCCGGTATCCGCGGGGGAGCCGGTGGGTGTGGGGGAGGGGGCGTCGGTGGAGGGGTCGTCGGTGGGGGAGTCGGTGCCTGCTGGGGACTCTGCCGCTGTGCTGGCCTCGGCGGGGTCAGTGGGATCGGTGGACTCGGAGGACTCGGTGGACTCAGCGGGCGTGGCCTCAGTGGGATCCGTGCGGGCGGGTGGGACTGTGATGCCCTGGGAGCCGTGGCTCTGGGGCGCGGAGCCGGGGGTTCCCGGGCGCTGAGGGGTGGGGGCGTCGTCGATGGCGGGTGCGGTAGTGCTGGGGGTCTTAGCCGTGGGAGGTGTGGGCGCCTCGCTGGCAGGGGTGGCGTCTGCATGCTCAACGTCGTGGCCCGTCTCGGCCCGGGCAGGCTCGGCGTCGGCAGCACCTGCGTTGACCGTCCCAGGGCCAGTGGCTCCTGCGGTGGTGGGCTCGATGCGTGCCGGGGGCTCGCCGGCCGTGGGTTCGGTTGCCGTGGCCTCGGTGAGATGCGGGCGAGTCTCGGAGGCGGTGGGGCCGGCCGATGATGGGGCGTCATTGACAGCCGTCGGGGCGGGACTCAGGGCGCGGGCCATGAGGTCGCGGGCGGTCTGATCGCCGGGGGAGTGCTGGAGGGCCATGGCGCAGTGGGCGATGGCCTCCTCGCCGCGCCCGGCGCCGATGAGCTGCTCGGCCAGGTGCAGGCGCAGGGGAACGTCGTCGGGGGCCGCCCGGACGGCCCGCTCCAGGGAGTCGATCAGGGGATTGGTCACACCAGCATCCTAGATGGTGGTGCCACCGGATCGTCGCCTGATTCGCAGGAGCCCCAGGGCTGGGATGGGGAGTAGTGCCCGAGGGCGCTCGTCCTCGCCACCGTCCTCGCCGCTCAGGAGCAGCGGCGCTTCGCGGGCCCGCTCGCTTCTCGCTGGGTCACTCGTTGCTGGCTGGCTGATTCCCCGCGATCTGAGCGGGCAGAACGCGAGTGGCCCAGCGAGAAGCCGGCGTCAGTGGGGCGACTGGTGGCTTCCTATGAAGCCATGCCCGATCCCTGGTCAGCAGATGAGAAGGATCCCCGTCATGCTTGACAGACTCACTTAAGTAAGGCATACCTAATATCGTAACGTTCCTGTATCGTTTCGGCGGCGCCGGCCCGCATCCGCGGGTCCTTGCCGCCGGGCTCCCACGCAGATCGACAGCAACCCCGCGATGCAAGCACCCCCACCCTGCAAAGGAGATGCCATGAAGCGCCGAACCCTGCTCCTCGCCCTGCCCTTGACCGCGGTCCTGACCGGATGCGGTGTCGCCTCCCGGGCGGGCGGGGGCTCCAGCGCCAGTGCCGCATCGGCCTCCAGCGCAAGCGGATTCACGGTCACCGACGTGGTCGGCCGCGAGGTCGCCTTCGAGGCCCAGCCGCAGAGGGTTGTCATGAGCGAGTCGCGCCAGGCCTACTCCCTGGCCTTCCTCAACAAGGACGATCCCGTCGACAAAGTGGTGGCCTGGGGCACCGATCTGCAGAAGGCCGCCCCCGACTTCTACGAGATGCTTCAGACGGTCGCCCCCGCGGCCAAGGACATCCCCACGATCGGGTCCCTCAAGTCCGGCGACCTGACCGTGGAGTCGCTGGTGAGCCACCAGCCCGACGTCGTCGTGCTCACCCTGGACTCCTACAACGAGGGCCAGCAGGGCGATTTCATCTCCAAGATGGAGGCCCAGGGCCTGCGCTACGTGGTCACCGACTTCCGGCGCGATCCGGTGAAGAACACGGTCCCCTCCGTCAGGCTCCTGGGCGAGATCATGGACTACCGCGACACCGCTGAGCAGTTCCTCGAGTTCTACTCCACCCATGTGGATCCGGTGGTGGATAAGGCCAAGGGCCTGTCCACCAGGCCCACCACATTCCTGTGGCGCGGCCCCGGCCTCAACGACCCCTGCTCCACCTACTCCACCGCCAACCTGGGCGCCGTGGTTACCGCCACCGGCGGCACGAATATCGCCGACGACCTGCTGCCCGGGGAGGAGGGTGTGCTCACTCCCGAGCAGGTCATCGCCTCCGCACCCCAGAACATCATCGCCACCGGCGGGGAGTGGGGCGCCCAGAAGCTCAAGGACACCGCCAAGACCAGCTATGTCCACCTGGGCTACAAGGCCGATGAGGCCTCCGCCAGGGCCAGTCTGGAGCAGCTCAAGGACCAGCCGGGCTTCGACCAGCTCACGGCCTTCGCCGACAAGCGCGTCTACGGCGTCTACCACCAGTTCTACGACGCCCCCTACAACTTCGTGGCCTACCTGGCCTTCGCCAAGTGGCAGAGCCCCGAGGAGTTCAAGGACCTGGACCCCCAGGGGGCCTGGGAGGAGTTCCACGAGGCCTTCATGCCGTGGAAGGCGCAGGGCGTCTTCATCACGGGTATCTGATGGGCCGCATGCACCCGCAGGAGGCGGCCCGCGAGGGGCAGGGGCGCAGGGACCAGGACGCAGCCGCGGCCTATGCCTCCTACCGGCGTCGAACCCTCATCCGCATCGGGGTGCTGCTGGCCCTGTCGGGGCTGCTCCTGGTCTCCTTCGTGGCGGCGCTCATGGTGGGGCCACTGGGCTTCAGCCCCCAGCAGGTCCTCTCATCACTGCTCTACGCGGACTACGACCCGAGCGTGGCCACGGTGGTGGTCAATCTGCGCCTGCCCCCGGTGCTCATGGCGGTCCTCGTGGGCGGGGCCCTGGCGCTGGCCGGGGTCCAGATGCAGACCATCCTGGACAATCCGCTGGCTGAGCCCTTCACCCTGGGGATCTCGGCGGCCTCCGCCCTGGGGGCGGCACTGGCGATCGTCACCGGGCTCGTCCTGCCCCTAGCTCCCGGATCCACCCTGGCCGTGGCGGCCATGACGGCGGGGCTGAGCGCCTCCTTGGCGATCGCGGGGGTCTCCCGCCTGCCGGCCGTGACCAAGGAGACGACCATCCTGCTGGGCATCGCCCTGGTCTTCAGCTGCCAGGCGCTGCTGTCCCTGGTGCAGTACCGGGCCTCCACCGAGAGCCTCCAGCAGATCGTCTTCTGGTCCATGGGCTCCCTCATGCGCGCCAGCTGGGCCTCGGTCCTCGTGGTGAGCCTCGCCCTGTCGCTGGCCACGCCGGTGTTCTGGGTCAATGGCTGGCGCCTGACCGCCATCACCCTGGGGGAGGCGCGGGCCGCCGCCATGGGTGTCAACGTCTCGCGCCTGCGCTCCTGGAGCCTGGTGGGTGTGGCGCTGCTGGCCTCCCTGGCCGTGGCCTTCGTGGGGATCATCGGCTTCGTGGGCCTGGTGGGCCCGCATGTGGCCCGTGGGCTGGTGGGGGAGGACCAGCGCTTCCTGGTCCCGGCCTCCATCCTGTCCGGCGCCACCCTGCTGACTGCCGCCCACGCGGTCAGCCAGATCATCATCCCTGGGGTGGCCGTGCCCGTGGGCATCCTCACCGCCCTGGTGGGCGTGCCGGTCTTCCTCGGCATCATCCTGGGCCGGCGTCGGAGCTTGGCGAGGGGAGGGTCATGAGCCTCGACGTCGAGTTCCTGCACTTCGCCTACGGCAGGAGGGCGGTTCTCCAGGGTGTGGACGCCAGTTGGGGGACCGGTCAGGTGGTGGGGCTTCTGGGTCCCAACGGTGCGGGGAAATCCACGCTGGTGACCTGCCTGGCCCAGTTGCGGCGGTACTCGGGGACTGTCAGCTTTCAGGGGCGGCGCGGGCGCGAGCTGCGCGGCGTTGTGGGGTACATGCCTCAGGGGCTCCCCGGGGATGCGGCGCTGACCGCCTTGGAATCGGTGCTCACTGCCTCGCGCCGCGGGGTCTCGTGGCGCACGAGTCGGGCGGATATCGCCCTGGCCTGGGGAGCCCTCGACGAGTTGGGGGTGGCCGAGCTGGCCGATCGGCCCCTGGGACAGCTCTCCGGCGGGCAGCGCCAGATGGTGGCCCTGGCCCAGACGCTGGTGCGCAGGCCGGGCCTCATCCTGCTTGATGAGCCGACCTCCGCCCTGGACCTGCGGCGCCAGGTCTCGGTGCTCTCCCACGTGCGGCGCATCTGCCACCGCGACGCCGACCGGCTCGCCGTCGTCGCCCTGCACGACCTCAACCTGGCGGCGCGCTTCTGCGACCGGCTCGCCGTGCTGGCGGGCGGCCGGATCCTGGCCGAGGGGCCGCCGGTCGAGGTGCTGCGCCCGGAGGTGCTGGAGCAGGTCTACGGGCTGAGGGTGCGGATCGTGCCCGACGGCGAGCACGTCATGGTGGCCCCGGAGATCGAGCAGGAGTAAGCGCTGGCCGCCGTCCGTCCGTCGGTGATGGACGTGTCGGGCCATGCCCCCGGACGGGGGCTGATGGCTGATGGCCGCCCACGCCTTGGTGCCGGGGGTGGGGTGCCGGTGCCCGCTGGGGTGCGGCGTGCAGAAGGGCGTCACTTCGCGGAAAGGGCGACACCTAGAAGGTACGTTCATTTCGCCAAGTGACGCCGAAGTCGCCAAGCGACGCTCTTCTGGTGCTCTTTGCTCTTCCTGCTCCCCCATGGGGTCACCCGCACCGGGCTGGCCGAGTCCAGCCCGCACCGCCCGCCTGCCCGCCCCGCGGGGTCAGGTCGGGACTGCGGCAGGGCGGGGCGCCCGCCCGGGCCCGCCGGTCAGGGCGCGGCGCGCAGCCGCGTCGTCGGCAGGGGCAGCTCGATGCCGCCGATGAGGTCCATGGACTTGGCGACGCCGCCGGACAGGTCCTCCACCGCCCTGGCGACGACGACGCGGTCCCGGTGGAGCTCGCGGATCCTCACCCGCGTCCATACCTCCTCACCCGTGCGTTCGTCCTCCTCCTGCAAGAGCCAATCCTCCGCCAGGAGCCGCAGGCCGATCGCATCCAGCACGGTCTCGGCCTCATCGAGATCCATCGCCTCACCCCTGCGAACCCACAAGCGGTCGTAGGGGATGAACCGGTCCTCGCTGCTCATCTCGATATAGCCCACGTGCTCACCGTCCTCGCTGCGCACGTGGTCGAAGACGTCCTCGGGCGCGGGGCGGCCGGTCGGCGACGGGTGCGGGGCGCTCATGCCTGCGAGGCTACAGGTCCGGCAGCCTTGCGGGTGCACGCGCTTCCCGCTGGGCGACCCGCCGCCCGCTGGCCCATTCCCCGCCTGCTGACCGGGCGGAATGCGCGTCACCCGGCGAAAGCGGCTTGCGAGCCTGAGGCCTTGGGAGGGGGAAGGGCGCTCAGTCCTCGGGCGGGACGAGATGCTTGATGACGGCGACGAGCCGCTGACGGCGGTGATCGGCAGCCAGCGGCGTGAACCCGTAGTGCCGGTAGAAGGAGGCGGCGCGCTCATCGATGGCGTCGACGACGAGCATCCTGGCAGCGACGATGCGACTGGCATGGTCCGCTGAGCGGACGGCATGGGAGAGCAGGACACTGCCGAGGCCCTGCCCCTGAAGGGTGCGGTCCAGGGCCAGCCGCGCCAGGAGGAATGCGGGCAGGAGTGCCGGCTGCCCCCGGCTGAGACGGCGAGGCAGGCCCTCGGTGTGGATCGAGGTGGAGGCCAGTGAGTAGTAGCCCAGCACGCGCCCGGAATCCGGCTCAACGGGAGCGGGCTGCGCGCTCACCAGCACCTGCGTGGCGGCGGTCCGGCGCTGCTGGCAGGCCCAGGCGTGCTGTGCGATCCACAGGTCCAGTGAGTCCTGGCCGCTGGAGAAGGCGGTGGCGTCGTCGCTGCGCCGAAGGGGGCGTATCGACCAGTGCGGATCCGCGGGCTGCGGCATCACAGGCCCAGATCTGCTGCGCGCGCGTGCGCCCGCGCCATCGCCGGGTTCGCGGGCGGCGTGGAGTCGAGGGCCTCCAGGAGGGCATCGAAGACCTCGGCCGACACCTGGATCGAACGGGCGAGGTCCATCCGGGCGGCCTCTCTTGCCGCGCTGCGGACGTACTCCGTGACCGTGCGCCCCGAGATCCGGGCGGCCTCCTCGATGTCCGCCTTCTCCTGCGCGGGCAGGCGCAGCTCGAGCCGCGCCGTCGGGGTTGATGTCGGAGCAGTCATGGCCTCACTCTACCGCGTACGGCAGATTGCCGGAAGGGTGCGCATGGAGCTCTCCCTCCTCGGTGCACCTAGCGCCTCTCAGCCTCGCGGTGAGGCTGCAGGGTCGGCATTCTCGCGGGCCTGCGCGGGCTCATGCGCGTCCTGCTGGGTGACTCGCTGCCCGCTGGCTCGTGCCCCGCCTGCTGGCCGAGCGGGATGCGGCTCACCCAGCGGGAGAGAGGGTGACCCAGCGAGAAAGAGGGTGACCCAGCAGGAATGCGGGCCTGGCAGTCCCGGCAGTGAGTGGGGTCACGCAGATCCCCCGGAATGAACCCCACTCCAGTAGGGTTGAGTGGATCAGACTCAAGGTTGAAGTTGACAAGATCAGGCTCAACCACAATCCTGAGCCTGCATGACTCAACCGGCCGGCCCCGTCCGCTGACCTCGGGCCAGGCGCGGTCACCACAGACAGCACAGACGCAAGACATGACAACCACCCGGCGCCACCGCGGCGCCACCCACTACGAAGGAGCACATCGCATGGCACGCGCCGTCGGTATCGACCTCGGAACCACCAACTCCGCCATCGCCGTCCTGGAGGGCGGCGAGCCCACCATCATCCCCAACGCCGAGGGAGGCCGTACCACCCCCTCCGTCGTCGCCTTCTCCAAGTCCGGCGAGGTCCTGGTCGGCGAGATCGCCAAGCGCCAGGCCGTGACCAACGTGGACCGCACCATCTCCTCGGTCAAGCGCCACATGGGCACCGACTGGTCCGTCGACATCGACGGCAAGAAGTACACCGCCCAGGAGATCAGCGCCCGCATCCTGGCCAAGCTCAAGGCCGACGCCGAGTCCTACCTCGGCGAGCCCGTCACCAACGCCGTCATCACCGTGCCGGCCTACTTCAACGACGCCGAGCGCCAGGCCACCAAGGAGGCCGGCACCATCGCGGGCCTGACCGTGGACCGCATCGTCAACGAGCCCACCGCCGCCGCCCTGGCCTACGGCCTGGACAAGGGCAAGGAGGACGAGCTCATCCTCGTGTTCGACCTGGGTGGGGGCACCTTCGACGTCTCCCTGCTGGAGGTCGGCAAGGACGAGGACGGCTTCTCCACCATCCAGGTGCGCGCCACCAACGGCGACAACCGCCTGGGCGGGGACGACTGGGACGCCCGCATCGTCGACTGGCTGGTCAAGCAGGTCAAGAGCAAGGACGGCGTGGACCTGTCCAAGGACAAGATCGCCATGCAGCGCCTCAAGGACGCCGCCGAGCAGGCCAAGAAGGAGCTGTCCTCCGCGACCTCCACCAACATCAACCTGCAGTACCTGTCCATGAGCGAGTCCGGCCCCATCCACCTGGACGAGAAGCTCACCCGCGCCCAGTTCGAGGACATGACCAAGGACCTGCTCGAGCGCACCAAGGTCCCCTTCCACAACGTCATCAAGGACGCGGGCGTGTCCCTCAAGGACATCGACCACGTCATCCTCGTGGGCGGCTCGACCCGCATGCCCGCGGTCACCGAGGTCGTGCGCGAGCTGACCGGCAAGGAGCCCAACAAGGGCGTCAACCCCGATGAGGTCGTGGCCGTGGGCGCCTCCCTGCAGGCCGGCGTCATCCAGGGCGACCGCAAGGACGTCCTGCTCATCGACGTCACACCCCTGTCGCTGGGCATCGAGACCAAGGGCGGGGTGATGACCAAGCTCATCGAGCGCAACACGGCCATCCCCACCAAGCGCTCCGAGGTCTTCTCCACCGCCGAGGACAACCAGCCCTCCGTGCTCATCCAGGTCTACCAGGGCGAGCGCGAGTTCGCCCGGGACAACAAGCCGCTGGGCACCTTCGAGCTCACCGGCATCGCCCCGGCCCCCCGCGGCATCCCGCAGATCGAGGTCTCCTTCGACATCGACGCCAACGGCATCGTGCACGTCTCGGCCAAGGACCGCGGCACCGGCAAGGAGCAGTCCATGACGATCTCCGGCGGCTCGGCCCTGCCCAAGGAGGACATCGACCGCATGGTCAAGGACGCCGAGGCCCACGCCGAGGAGGACAGGAAGCGCCGCGAGGACGCCGAGACCCGCAACGCCGCCGAGCAGCAGGCCTACTCCATCGACAAGCTCCTCAAGGACAACAAGGACAAGCTCCCCCAGGACGTCCACTCCGAGGTCTCCGAGGCCGTCGCCGACCTCAAGAAGGCCCTGGAGGGTGAGGACATCGAGCCGGTCAAGACCGCTCAGGAGAAGCTCAACTCCGTGGCCCAGAAGGTCGGGGAGGCCCTCTACGCCGCCGACCAGGCCTCCGAGGCCGCCGGCTCCACCCCGGGCGGGGAGTCTGCCACCGCGGGCGCCTCGGACGACGAGGACATCGTCGACGCCGAGATCGTCGACGACGAGGACTCCAAGTGAGTGCCGCCGGACAGGTCCCCGGCGACGAGGGCGTCGACCCCGAGCTCGCGGCCGCCGTCGAGTCGGCCTTCGACGACGTCCCGCCGGAGGTCCGCGAGGAGCTGGCCCAGGGCGAGGGGGCGGCCGGTGGGGCCGAGGCCCAGGACTCGGCGGGCCCGGCCGGCCAGGGGGCCCCGTCCTCGGAGGAGGACCCCCTGGCCCAGGCCAGGGCCCAGGCCGCCCAGGCCCAGGACGACCTGGCCCGGGCCCGCGCCGACCTGTACAACCTCCAGCAGGAGTACCAGGGCTTCGTGCGCCGCTCCCGCGAGGCGGCGGCCGGGCACCGCTCCGACGGCGCCGCCGGTGTCGTGGAGGCCCTCATCCCGGTCCTGGACGAGATCGAGCTGGCCCGCCAGCACGGCGACCTCACCGGGCCCTTCGCCACCACGGCCGGCAAGCTCGAGGCCCTCCTGAGCGAGAAGTTCGCCCTGGATCGCTTCGGCGCCGAGGGCGAGCCCTTCGACCCCACGATCCACGAGGCCCTCATGGCCACGGAGTCGCAGGAGGTCAGCGAGCCCACCATCGCCCTGGTCCTCCAGCCCGGCTACCGGCTCGGCGAGCGCGTGGTGCGCGCCGCCCGCGTCCAGGTGGCCAACCCGGCCTGAGGCCGGGACCGCGGGCCGGGGCGGCCCGCCCTCATCGGCACCGCCCCGGCCACCCGACCCTGAGGGGACTCTCGACATCGACCGATACCAATCAGCACTATTCAAGGACACACCAACGATCACAACGATAAGGAGGCGGTGATACATGGCCAGCCAGGACTGGATGACCAAGGACTTCTACGCGGTCCTCGGCGTTGACAAGAGCGCCGACGCCGCCGCGATCAAGAAGGCGTATCGCACACTGGCGAAGAAGTACCACCCCGACCGCAACCCCGATGACAAGGCCGCGGCCGAGAGGTTCAAAGACATCGGTGAGGCCTACGCGGTCCTGTCCGACGAGACCGAGCGCCAGCAGTACGACGCCATCCGGTCCATGGCCGGGGGCGGTCCCCGCTTCACGGCCGGCGGCCCCGGTGGCGGCGCGGGCGCCGCGGGCTTCGAGGACCTGTTCTCCTCCATGTTCGGCGGTCAGGGCGGATCGGTCCGCTTCCAGACCTCCGGGGGTGCGGGCGAGCCCGACCTCGACGACCTGCTGCGCATGTTCGGCGGCGCGCCCAGTCCCACCCGCTCCGGCGGGCGCCCCGGGCCCTTCGGCTTCGGCGGCGGCTTCGGGCCCCAGCCCGTCAAGGGACCCGACGTCGTCACCTCGGCCACCCTCGATCTGCGCGATGCCGCGGCGGGCACCACCGTGGAGCTGACCGCCGACGGGCGCACCATGAACGTGCGCATCCCCGCAGGGGTCCACTCGGGCCAGAAGATCCGCCTGCGAGGCAAGGGCCGCCCCGGCCGGGACGGCGGGGAGAGCGGGGACATGGTGGTGACCATCACCGTGGCCAAGCACCCCGTGTACTCCATCGACCCCGCCGACGGCGCCAACCTGCGCATGGACCTGCCCGTGACCCTCAAGGAGGCCGCCATGGGCGCCACCGTCGAGGTCCCCCTGCTCGACGGCGGCACCTCCAAAGTTCGCATCAAGCCCGGCACCCCCTCGGGCACCGTCATGCGCCTGCGCGGCAAGGGCGTGACCACCTCCAAGAAGACCGGTGACCTGCTGGTCACGGTGCAGGTGGCCGTGCCCAAGAGGCTGTCGAAGGCGGCCAGGCAGGCCCTGGAGGCCTTCGATGAGGCCATGGGTGAGACCGATCCGCGCGCCTCGCTCATGGAGGAGGCCGGCAGATGAGTGCGCGCCGTCGTGCCGGCCAGGGCCTGGGCTTCCTGGCGGAGGACGCCGGGGAGCGGGCGGTCTACGTCGTCTCGGTGGCCGCTGAGCTGGCCGGGATGCACCCCCAGACCCTGCGCCAGTACGACCGCCTGGGGCTGGTGCGGCCCGCCCGCACCCGCAGCCGGGGGCGGCGCTACTCCCACCGGGATGTCGAGCGCCTGCGCCGCATCCAGGCCCTGAGCCAGGAGGGCGTCAACCTCGAGGGCATCCGCCGCATCCTGGACCTGGAGGCCCGCGTGGCCGAGCTGGAGGCGGCCAATGCGGGGCTGCGGGCCCGCGAGGCCGCCGTGCAGCGGATCTTCGCGGCGGCCGCCGACGGCGAGGTCCAGGTGGTCCCCGCGCGTGCCGGTCGCTCCGGTCGCCAGGGGGAGGCGGCCCCGGCCGGCCGCGGATCGGGGGGCGGTTCGGTGGGCGGCGCTGTCAGGCCCGCCGCGGGGCCCGCCAGTGGTCCGAGAGGCCCGGTGGTCGGCCCGGGTACGGCGATCATCCTGCGCCGGTCCTGAGGCCCCGGCGCCGCCCCGCGCTTCGCGCCGCGCGCCGGGGAGTGCGCCTCGTGGGGGAGCCTCCTCCTCCTTGGTGAGGAGCGGGAGGGGTGGCATCAGTTCCTTCTCCGGGAGGTACCGCGTGAGTGGCATGACTCATAGCGTCTATGCATGCGCTTCGTCACATCTTTCACCCGCGGTGTGCGCTACCCCGCACCGGATGTCGCCCGCGGCTTCATGCTCCTGCTCATCGCTGTGGCCAACGTCCCCGTCTGGATCCGCAGCGCTGTCTCCCCCCTCAGCATCGGAGCAGTCGAGGGACTGTCCCCGGCCGACCGCGGATGGGTCCTCATCCGCGCCATGCTGGTGGACCACCGCGCCTACCCGCTGTTCGCCCTGCTCTTCGGCTTCGGGCTGGTGACCATGATCAACCGGCGCATCGCCTCGGGGGAGCGGGCGTATCTGGAGTCGGTCACCGGGGGCAGTGCGGATCAGGCGGCTCCTGCGCTGCGGGCCTGGGCCCGGGAGCAGGCCACGGTGGACGCCCGCCGCCTGGTGCGTCGCCGGGGCTGGTGGATGGTGCTGTTCGGCGCGGTGCACGGGGTGTTCTTCTACGGGGACATCATCGGCACCTACGGGCTCGTCGCCGTTATCTTCGCCGGCTGGCTGGCCCGCAAGCACCGCAAACGGGCGATCGCCGTCAGTGTGCTCATCACCCTGATGGCGGGGCTGACGATGCTGAGCATGGGCTGGGTCGTGACCTCGGGCACTGCGCAGGGCATGGGGGTGGTCGGTGCCGAGGATCCCACCGCAGGGTCGGGCCTGCCCTGGTTCCTGATGAACCCCGGGCAGTGGCTCATGGGCACCCCTGGGACCGTCCTGCTGTCCATGGTGGTCCCCTCGGTCTTCATCGGTGCGCGCCTGGCCGACACCGACCTGCTCTCCCACCCCGAGCGCCACCGTGGCCTGCTGGTGGCCGTGGCCGTCGGCGGCCTGGGCCTGGGAGCGCTGGGGGGCCTGCATATCGGTCTGGTGCACGGGGGCTGGGCCGACCTGTCCGTCGCCGACTTCATGATCTCGGAGTGGTCGGGACTGCTGGCCGCCTGCGGCTGGCTCGCCCTGCTGGCCCTCTACGCCGGTGGCCCGCGGCCGGGCGGCGAGCTGCACGGCCTGCGCCGCCTCGCCTCGGCCGTGGGGCGGCGCTCGATGACGGCCTACCTGTCCCAGACGATTCTCTTCGGCCTCATCTTCGCCGTCATCCCCTGGCTCCTGGGTGCTGAGCTCACGGTGGGGGAGGCTGCGGCCGCCGCCATCGCGACCGGGGTGTGGCTGGCCACTGTCGTCATCTGCCTCATCCTGGGGCGGCGCGGCGATCCCGGCCCCTTCGAGACGCTCCTGCGCACCGCCGTGGCCCGCAGCGCCAGGCGTCGGCGCATCCCGGCCCCGCCCTCGATGCCCTTGCGGAGCGAGCCCGCAGCGGCATAGGCCCCGGCGCGAGCCGCGATGGCGCCTGCGGGGGCCCAACGGCGGGGGCCGAACGGTGTCAGCCATTCAGGCGACACCCAGAGTGTGGCGTGCTCCATACAATGGGGTAATGCGCCTCGTGACCTCCTTCACCCGTGGAGTTCGGTTCCCCGCTCCCGATGTTGCCCGCGGATTCATGCTCCTGCTCATCGCCCTGGCCAATGTCCCCGTGTGGACGGACACCTCGCTGGCGGGGGGTGCGCTGCCGGATTATGAGCGGATGTCCGACGCCGATTCGGTGTGGGTGCTCATCCGCACCGTGCTGGTGGACCGCCGTGCCTACCCGCTGTTCGCGATGCTCTTCGGCTTCGGGTTGGTGACCATGATCAACCGGCGCGTCGCCTCGGGGGAGCGGGCGTATCTGGAGTCGGTCACCGGGGGCGGCGCGGATCAGGCGGCTCCCGAGTTGCGGGCTTGGGCCCGGGAGCAGGCCACGGTGGATGCCCGCCGCCTGGTGCGTCGCCGGGGCTGGTGGATGGTGCTGTTCGGCGCGGTGCACGGGGTGTTCTTCTACGGGGACATCATCGGCACCTACGGGCTCATGGCCGTCATCTTCGCCGGCTGGCTGGCCCGCAAGCACCGCAAGCGCGCCATCGCCGCCTGCCTCGTCGTCCTGCTGTGGGTGGTCATGTCCACCTACGCCCAGGGGCAGCAGCAGGGGCAGTACGCCGAGCAGGTGACCGGCGGCGGGGCCCTTCCCTGGATGCTTCACAACCACCTCGTCTGGGTCTTCATCACCCTGATCGTCCTGACCTCCAGCATGGCGATCCCGGCGATGTTCATCGGTGCGCGCCTGGCCGACACCGATCTGCTCTCCCACCCCGAGCGCCACCGCCGCCTCCTGGTGGCCGTGGCCGTGGGCGGCCTTGGCCTGGGGGCGCTGGGGGGCCTGCACGCGGGGCTGGCCTACGGGGGCTGGGCTCAGCCGGCGGTCACCGATGTGATGGTCTCCGAGCTCACCGGCCCCCTGGGCGCCTGCGGCTGGCTGGCGCTGCTGGCCCTGTACGCCGGTGGCCCGCGGCCCGACGGCGAGCTGACCGGCCTGCGGTGGGTGGCCTCGGCCGTGGGGCGGCGCTCGATGACGGCCTACCTGTCCCAGACGATCCTCTTCGGCCTCATCTTCGCCGTCATCCCCTGGTTGGTGGGCACCGAGCTGCGCCCGGGCGACGCGGTGGCCGCGGTCATCGCCGTCGGGGTGTGGCTGGTCACTGTCGTGCTGTGCGCGGCCCTGGAGCGGCGCGGCGATCCCGGCCCCTTCGAGACGCTTCTGCGCACAGCCGTGGCCCGCAGCGCCAGGCGGCGGCGCATCCCAGCCCCGCCGTCGGCGCCCATCCAGGGCGCGCCCGCAGCGGCATAGGACCCGGCGCGAGCCGCGATGGCGCCTGCGGGGCCCAACGGTGGGGGCCAGTAGGCTGTGGGCGTCCCCAATGCCAAGGAGGAGCATCACGATGTCCCAGCCGATGAGCCCTGATCAGAACCAAGTGCCGCCTGCCCCGCCCGCTCCACCGTCGCAGGCCTACGTCTCAGGCACCCCGGGCACGGCCTCCTACGCCGCGCCGCCGGCATATCCCGACCCTGCTGCCCCCCAGCCCGCCCCGGTCTACCCCGCCCAGCCCTACCCCGGCCAGGCGATGGGGCAGATGTCCACCCCGGCCACGGGGAACTTCTTCGGCGCTCTGTTCGACATGAGCTTCACCAAGTACATCACCATCACCTGGGCCAAGGTCATCTACATCCTCTGGCTCATCGGAGTGGGTCTGACCTGGCTCTTCGGCTCCTACGGCTTCGGGAGCATCTCTGGCGCCAACACCTACCGCGGCGAGTTCGACGGGGCGGCCTTCCTCTTCGCCCTCATCGTCGGCATCGTCCCCGCCCTGCTCCAGGTGATCGCCGGGCGGATGCTCCTGGAGTTCGTGGTGGCCATCATCCGCACCGAGATGAACACCCGCGCGCTCGCCGAGCGCCGCTGAGTCCTGCGGGACGGTTGTCCGAGAGGCCGCCGCGGCCCGCCACGTCCCATGGGCGGGCGCGGCCCGGGGCGGGCCTTGGGCAGTGCCTGTGGGACTTCTCGCTCATAGCCCGCGACGATGACATCGGCAAGGCGCGCCCTGTAGTCTTCCGGCGTCCCGGACCCTGATGGAAGAGACATCCTGATGACACAGCCCCAGCCTCCCGGCCAGCCCTACTACCCCCAGCAGCCCTCGGCGCCCTCCGCCCCGATCCCCGGGCAGCCCTACCCGGCCCAGGCTCCTGGCCAGCAGGTCCCAGTCGCGCCCGGGGCAGGCGCCGCCCCCGGTCAGCCCTACCCGCCCCAGGCCCCGGCCGGCGACTCCTTCTTCAGCAACCTGTTCGACACCTCCAAGGCCTTCGCGGAGAAGTTCGGCAAGGTCATCTTCATCGTCGCCACCGTCGCCTTCGTCCTGAGCTGGCTCTACGCCGCCTACAAGGCCGGTGACTACGCCGGGGAGTACAACGTGGAGACGGGCAGCAGGTCCTTCGCCTTCGGCGAGTTCCTCGTCAACCTCCTGTTCAACGCCCCCTGGGCTTTCGCTCAGATCGGCCTGGTGCGGCTCTTCGTCGAGCTGGTGGCCAACTCGGCCAAGCGCACCCAGGGCTGAGGCCTCCCCCGACGGCCTCGGAACACCACCACAGGACCCACGATGGCGAGCTCCTACGAGACTGACGGTCAGCCCCGCTACGGCCGGCGCGTGAGTCCCGAGGAGCTCGCCGCCGTGCGCGCCGAGCAGGGGCTCGACCCGGCTCCCGGACCAGCCCCCTCGGCGCCTCCCAGGAGGCTGCCCGAGGGGCCCAGCAGTGGCTGGAAGGCCCCCGAGGGAGGGGTGAGCCTGGAGCGGTGGACCAATCCCTCCGCCCGGAGCCGACGACGCCGCCTGCCGGCCGCTTGGGGCCGGCAGGCGCGGCCCGCCCGCAGGTGGCGCACCTTCGCCGTGGGCATGATCCTCATGCTCCTGGTCCCCGCCCTGCTCATCGTGGGGGCCATCAACATCTCCGTGGACTGGTCGGGCACCCGCTCCGCGGTCGTGGGCGACTCCGGCGCCGTCTACCTCGATGAGGGCGCGCACGCCATGCTCTACTCGGGCTCGGGGCAGCCCACCATCGACTGCACCATCACCAACCCCGATGGTGCGGCAGTGCTCAAGGACACCGGGCACGAGTCACTCCCCTACGCCTCCTTCACCGCCTCCAGCACAGGCACCTACACCGTCAGCTGCCCCAACGGCACTGAGGGCATGATCGTCGGCCCGCCGGTGCGCCCCAGCCGACTCATGACCGCCTCACTGATGATCGTGGGCGCCTTCCTCTGCGGCATCGCGGGCCTGGCCGTCACCGTGGTGGGCATCTCGCGCATGCGCCGCCCCGGGGACTGAATCGCCGGGGGCCGCGCTCAGGGTGCGCCAGCAGAACTCGTAGGTCAGGGCGCTCATGAAGGCCCGTTGCGCATTGGTCGAGGCCGCCCCGTGCCCGCCCTCGGAGTTCTCGAAGTAGGTGACCTCCTGCCCCAGCTGGCGCATCCGGTGGGCCATGGAGCGGGCATGGGCCGGGTGCACCCGGTCATCGCGGGTGGAGGTCACCAGCAGCAGCGGCGGGTAGCGCCGTCCGGCGCGCAGAAGGTGGAAGGGGGAGAACTCCCGGATGAACTCCCACTGGGCAGGGTCGTCGGGGTCCCCGTACTCCGCCATCCACGAGTGCCCCGCCAGGAGGCGGTGGTAGCGGCTCATGTCCAGCAGCGGGACCTCGCAGACCACCGCCCCGATGAGCCGGGGGTAGCGGGTGAGCATCACCCCGGTCAGCAGGCCCCCGTTGGAGCCGCCGTGCACCGCCAGGCGCTCGGGGGAGGTCACCCCGCGCTCGCTCAGGCTCTGGGCCACCGCCGCGAAGTCCTCGTAGGCGCGCAGCCGCCGGTCCCGGAGCGCCGCCTGGTGCCAGGCGGGCCCGTACTCCCCGCCGCCCCTGATATTGGCCACCGCGTACATCCCGCCCCGCTCCAACCAGGCCCTGCCCATGACCGGCTGGTAGTGGGGCAGGAGCGAGTGCTCGAAGCCCCCGTAGCCGTAGAGGATCGTCGGGGCGGGTGAGCCCTCCGGTGCGGGCCTACCCACCTGGAAGTAGGGGATCGGCGTGCCATCCCGGCTGACCGCCACATGCTGGCTGACCTCCACGTCCTGGGCATCGAAGCGCGCGGGCGCCCGGCGCAGCACCGCGCACCCCTCGACCCGGCCCGAGTCGCCGATGCGGGCCACGGCCAGGGTGGCCGGGGTGGTCCACCCCGACAGGCTCAGCCACAGCTCATCGCCGTGGCGCGCATTGACCGGGCTCGCCGAGAGCGTCACCAGGGCCCGCCCCGGCCGCAGCTGGGCGGAGCCCGAGACGGGGGAGCGCGGCACCTGGCCCAGCGCCGCCGGGTCCAGCCCGTGGCGGTCCCAGGGCTGATGGTCGGCATCCATGGGCGGTGGGGTGAGGATCTCCAGGCGGGGGACGACGTCGTCGAGCACCGTGAGGATGAGGTGGCTGCGGCTCCACGAGGCGCCCGCCAGTGAGGTGCTCGCCGTGGGCTCGAACAGGACCGTCAGGTGGCGCTCGCCCCGGAGGAAGTCCTGGAGCGGGGCAGCCAGGAGGCTGCCCTGGGCGTAGGTGCGGCCCCCGACCCGCCAGGGCTCGCGCAGCTCGACCGTCAGCCAGTCCCGGCTCATCCCCACCTGCGCGGACTCGGGCACCTCCAGGCGCACCCCGCGGGGCACGCTCTCCTCCTCACTGCCCAGGCCGCCCGGGGCGGCGGCCCCCGCCCGCGGGGCGCCTGCCCGGGCGCCATCGCCCCCTCCGTCCCCTCCGCCCTGCGGCGCTCCGTCCTGCCCGTCACCGGTGCCGTCGTCGACCAGCCAGATGCGGGTGGAGTAGAAGTCGGGGGCCGTGGCCAGCCAGGTGCGGCCCCAGTGGTCGTAGAAGGCGGAGGCGGCCACCGCGGCGGTGGCGGCGGTGCCCAGGACCTCGGCCTGCTCGGGGCACTGGTCGCGGCGCATGCGGCGGACCTGGCGCGGATAGCCCGAGTGGGTCAGAGAGCCCTCGCCCAGGTCGGTGACCAGCAGCACCGACTCGCCCTCCTCATCGGCCCAGCTCATCGACCCCTTGGAGGACGGGCGGAGGAATCCGCCCTCCTGGGCGGGGATGAAGCGGCGCTTCTCCAGGTCGAACTCCCGGGTGATGTCCGCATCCGAGCCTCCCTCCGAGAGGGTCACCAGCGCCCGCCGCCCCGCGCGGGGGCCGGTGTCCAGGACCTGCGCGCCATGCCATACCCAGGTGCGGCCCTCCTCGCGCCCCAGCGCATCGAGGTCCAGGAGCACCTCCCACTGCGGCTCGGGGGCCTCCCCGCCCCCGCCGGGGGCGCCGGAGGCGTAGTCCAGCCAGGTGGTGCGCCGCCACAGCCCGCGCGGATGCTCCGCATCGGTCCAGAAGTTGTAGAGCATGCCGGCGCGCTCGGAGACCATGGGGATGCGGTCGGGGGAGTCCAGGATCGACTCGATGGACTCCGCCAGGCCGGTGAAGCCGGGATCGTCGGCATAGGCGGCCCGCGTCTCCTCGTTGCGCTGCTCGACCCAGGCCAGCGCCCGCTCCCCCTCGACCTCATCGAGCCAGTCCGGCACCGGGGGCAGGGCCTCGCCCGCGGCGCGATCCCCTGCGGCGGGTGCGCCTGCGGCCTGCCGGGGATCGACGTCGGGGGCTGTGACCTGAGCGGGGGCGGGATCGACGTCGGGGGCGTGGTCGTGCATGACCCCATTGGATCACGCGCGGCGGGCCTGGGTGGGGATCGCCAGGGGCGCAGCGCCGGCTCTGAGCCGGGGGGCGGGGATGAGGGGGAGATGAAGGGAGCCCCGCACCCGTATCGGGTGCGGGGCTCCTCCTGCGATCAGAAGGACCGCGGTGGGTGGCTCGCAGCTCAGGCGTTGCCGAGCTTTCCGTCGGCAGCCTCGCGCGCGGAGTCGATCTTGTCGTCGAACTTGCCGCCGGTGGCCTTCTTCGCGGCGTCGGCAGCGGCGTCGAGCGCCTTGTCGCTGATCTCCTCGCCCTTGTCGGAGCCGAGAGCCTCGCTGGCCTTCTTCGTCAGGTCACCAAGTCCCATGTGTCTTCTCCTTCCCTCGGGTGGCGCGGCGTCGGGCGACGTCGGCCTCAGGGGGAATGCTGCCAGGTTCGACGCCGAAACGCGATCCGCGCGCAAGGCCCGACCGCCCCCGACCGAGGCCCATTGAAGGAGGCCCATTGAACTGGCGGGCCCCGGGCCGGAGTGTGTCCGGCCCGGGGCCCGGGGGAGTCGCCTCGTTCCTGGCGGCCGCTCAGCGCAGGGTGGCTGTGACGGTGTCCACGAGCTGCTGGGTGCGCTCGGTCGAGCTGCTGGAGACCCGCAGGAGCACCATCGAGCCCGCTGGGTTGGGCAGGTAGAGGTCGGCGGTCTTCACGGTGCCGTCGTAGGTGGCATCGTTGTAGATGAGGTAGGAGCCGGTGCCGTTGGCCGTGTCGACCGTGGAGTACTTCTCGACCGTGCTGCCGTCCTCGGTCACGTTGTTGGTCATGGTCTCCTCACTGACCAGGCCCAGGGGGAGGGCGACCGATATGCAGGTGGCGTGCTCCAGCAGGCCATTGCTGTCGCGGCTGCCGGCAATGGCCAGGAGGTCCTGAAGCCGGGTCGAGGAGCTCACGGTGGAGGTGTCGGTCTCCAGCCGTGCCGCGATCTCAGCGATCTCGGCGTCGTCCAGGGTGGAGTAGATGGACCAGTCCGCGGGCAGGGCGAAGGTGATGCCGGCCTTCTCGGCCGTGGCCGTCTGGTAGCCCTCCGGGGGAGTGGCGGGCTCGGCGAGCTCGGCGGAGGCCCCGGCGCTGGCGCTCGCACTGGGGCTGGCGCTGGCCTTCGGGCTCTTGGTCGCGGCGGGGGTGGTGGCATCGGAGGAGGGCTTGGAGCGCACCCCATTGCCGTTGCCGTCGGTCGGGGCGCTGTCCCCGGCATCGGTCGCGGCCGATGCCGATGAGGCGGTGCCGGCCGCGGAGGAGTCTCCGCCCCCGAGGATGTTGCAGGCGCTCAGGGTCAGGGCGGTGCTGGCCATCGCGATCACGGCCAGGGTGGAGCGCGTGGCGCGCGCCATGGTGGTCATTCGTGTCATGGAGGACTCCTCAAGGCAGGGGTGTGACCTGGCTGTGACAATACCGTGCGCCGGGAGGGCATGTCATGCCATGGGCCTGCCGGACGGTGGTCCGCGGTTCTGGGTGCGGCCTGCTGCGGGGCGGAGGCTGGCCCGGTGGGGCGGCTCCGCGAGCCATGGCCGGGATGGAGTGCGATACGCCATGAGTGTGACATGGGAAACAAGGAGTGAACCCCAAGGTTGAGTGGAATAGACTCAACCCTGCTGCGGTTGGACTCAGCGGAAGACACCGGGGCCCATGCCCCGCGCCGTCGACAGAACCCCGCAGATCCACAAGGAGATCCGTATGGACACCAACTACACCACCAAGTCCCAGGAGGCGATCTCCGGGGCCATGCAGGCCGCAGCAGCGGCCGGCAACCCCCAGATCGAGCCCGCCCACCTGCTCGTCGAGCTGCTCTCCCAGGAGGGGGGCGTGGCCGCCGCCCTGCTCGCCGCCGTCGTCCCCGACGCCACCGCCCGCCAGGGCGTGGGTGCCACCGCCCGGCGCCTGCTCACCCAGCTGCCGGCCTCCTCGGGCTCCACCATGACCCAGCCCCAGCCCTCCCGCGCCCTCCTGGCCGCCCTCGAGGCGGCCTCCACCAGCGCCAAGGACCTGGGGGATGAGTACATCTCCACCGAGCACCTGCTCATCGGCCTGGCCTCCGGCGCGGCCACCACCGGCACCGTCGCCGCCGCCCTGTCCGAGGCCGGCGCCACCCCCGAGCGCCTGACCCAGGCCCTGCCCCAGGTGCGCGGCTCGGCCCGCGTCACCTCCCCCAACCCCGAGGGCACCTACAAGACCCTGGAGAAGTACGGCACCGACCTGACCGAGGCCGCCCGCTCCGGCCGCCTCGACCCCGTTATCGGGCGCGACTCCGAGATCCGCCGCGTCATCCAGGTCCTGTCCCGGCGCACCAAGAACAACCCCGTCCTCATCGGCGAGCCCGGTGTGGGCAAGACCGCCGTCGTCGAGGGCCTGGCCCAGCGCATCGTCGCCGGGGACGTGCCCGACTCCCTGGCCGGCAAGCGCCTGGTCGCCCTCGACCTGTCCGGGATGGTCGCCGGTGCCAAGTACCGCGGCGAGTTCGAGGAGCGCCTCAAGGCCGTCCTGGCCGAGATCAAGGACTCCGACGGCGAGGTCATCACCTTCATCGACGAGCTCCACACCGTCGTCGGTGCCGGTGGCGGCAGCGAGGGCGCGATGGACGCCGGCAACATGCTCAAGCCCATGCTCGCCCGCGGCGAGCTGCGCATGGTGGGCGCCACCACCCTGGACGAGTACCGCGAGCACATCGAGAAGGACCCCGCCCTGGAGCGCCGCTTCCAGCAGGTCTTCGTCGGCGAGCCCAGCGTGGAGGACACCGTCGCCATCCTGCGCGGCATCGCCCCCAAGTACGAGGCCCACCACCAGGTGACCATCTCCGACGGCGCCCTGGTGGCCGCCGCCACCCTCTCCGACCGCTACATCACCGGCCGCCAGCTGCCGGACAAGGCCATCGACCTGGTCGACGAGGCCGCCTCCCGCCTGCGCATGGAGCTGGACTCCAGCCCCGTGGAGATCGACGAGCTGCGCCGCCGCGTGGACCGCATGCGCATGGAGGAGTCCTACCTCGATGAGTCCGTCGGCGAGGGCGAGGCCGACCCCGCCTCCGTCGAGCGCCTGGAGCGCCTGCGCGCCGAGCTGGCCGACGCCTCCGAGGAGCTGGCCGCTCTCAGCGCCCGCTGGGAGGCCGAGAAGGCCGGGCACAACCGCGTCGGGGAGCTGCGCGCCGCCCTGGACGAGATGCGCACCCGCGCCGACCTGGCCGAGCGCGAGGGCGACTTCGAGGAGGCCGGCCGCCTGCGCTACGGCGAGATGCCCGCGCTGGAGCGCCAGATCCGCGAGGCCGAGGCCGACGACGCCGCCCTGGAGGCCGCCGGGCGCTCCGGCGAGCCCATGATCGCCGAGAAGGTCGGCGCCGGTGAGATCGCCGAGGTCGTGGGCTCCTGGACCGGTATCCCCGTGGGGCGGCTGCTCCAGGGCGAGACCGAGAAGCTGCTGACCATGGAGGAGGCCATCGGCGAGCGCCTCATCGGCCAGTCCGCTGCCGTGAGCGCCGTGGCCGACGCGGTGCGGCGCTCGCGGGCCGGAATCTCCGACCCTGATCGCCCCTCGGGTTCCTTCCTCTTCCTGGGCCCCACGGGCGTGGGCAAGACCGAGCTGGCCAAGTCGCTGGCCGAGTTCCTCTTCGACGACGAGCGCGCCATCGTGCGCATCGACATGTCCGAGTACGCCGAGAAGCACTCGGTGGCCCGCCTCGTGGGAGCTCCCCCCGGCTACGTGGGCTACGAGGAGGGCGGCCAGCTCACCGAGGCGGTGCGCCGCCGCCCCTACGCGGTGATCCTGCTCGACGAGATCGAGAAGGCCCATCCCGAGGTCTTCGACATCCTCCTGCAGGTCCTCGACGACGGGCGCCTGACCGATGGCCAGGGCCGCACCGTGGACTTCCGCAACACCATCCTGGTGCTCACCTCCAACCTGGGCTCGCAGTTCCTCATCGACCCGCTGACCGGCCCCGAGGAGAAGCGCAATGAGGTGATGAGCGTGGTCCAGGCCTCCTTCAAGCCCGAGTTCCTCAACCGGCTCGACGACGTCATCGTCTTCGAGGCGCTGACCAAGGACGAACTGGGCCGGATCGTGGATATCCAGCTCGCCCGGATGGGGGCGCGCCTGGCCGGGCGGCGCCTGACCCTGAGCGTGACCGATGCGGCCCGTGCCTGGCTGTCCGACGAGGGCTATGACCCCGCCTACGGGGCCCGGCCCCTGCGCCGCCTGGTGCAGCGCGAGATCGGCGACGTGCTGGCCCGGATGATCCTGGCCGGGGAGGTGGCCGATGGGCAGAGCGTGGTGGTCGACCGCGTCGAGGGCGAGTCGGGCCTGAGCCTGAGAGTCGAGGGCCGGCCGGTCAGCGCCCCCTCGGCGGCCTCCGCCCAATAGGGCTGAGGCTTCTCCCCGGTGGGGTGGCGGGAGCCGGGCCTGCGCGGGCCCACGTGTGTGGGCGGTGCGGGCCCGGCTCTTGCGGTGGCCCGGTTCGGTCCTGCGTGGTGCGGGGGCGGGTGCGCTTCGCGGGGTTGTCTGTGGTTTGCCGGTGTTGTCGGTGGAATGCACCTCTGGGACCTCTCCGATGTGCAGACATCCCCTGCGAACTGCAGACAACCCCGCATTATGCGCGCTGGGGTTGTGACCGGGACCGGGGCTGTGACCGGGGCCGGGAGAGGGCGGAGGCGGCGTCGAGGCCATCGGCCAGTGCGGCCCCCGGCCGCAGGAACTCCGGGCGCGGGGCGAAGGAGGCGACGGCGGTCGGCGGGAAGGCCTGGCGGATCCTCATCGCCAGGGCCTCGGGCCTGGCAAGGTCGCTGCTGCTGAGGCGCAGGAAGGTCCAGCCCAGCTCGTGGATGGCGTCCTGGCGGTGCTTCTCCTTCCAGGCGTCCTGGCGGGAGGCGTACTTGACCCGGCCGTCGACCTCGATGATGAGCTGGTACTGGGGCCAGCACAGATCCACCCATGCGGGCCCGGTGCCCAGGCTGATCTGGTGCTGGAGGTGCGGTGGCTCCGCGCCGATGGCGTGCAGCAGCCATCGAGTGGCGCTCTCCAGGACCGACTCCGCCCAGGGGCTGGCGGCGGCCAGGATGGCGCGGGCCTGCGCGATTCCCCGACGCCGGGGGTGGCGTGCGATGAGCTCGTCCCAGACGCGGATGGCCTGGGCCCAGGGAGCCGTAGCGTCGGTGGGGTGGCGCCGGTCGGGCCGGCACACGAGCCGCAGCGCGGAGTCGGCGATGCTCAGGGCGTTGAGCGCGGGCTCGTCGCAGGCGCAGTCGAAGGCGGTGCGCAGGGGACTGGTCATGGGCAGGCCGTTGGCAACGACGAGCTCGTCCCTGTGCAGGTCGAGGCCGCGGCGCCAGAGCGTGAGCTGCCGGTCGAAGCGCGGATGGGCGGAGGCGAAGGGCTCTCCCGAGGCGGTGAACTCCACGACTGGCAGGGGCATGTGGGTCGGCCTGGAGCCGACCGCCAGGTAGACGTCGGGCTGCTGGCTGTACTGGGCCAGCCCGAGCCAGAGCGCCGCCGAGGTGTGGCTGAGGTAGGAGCCTGTGTGGGACAGGTGTGCCGCCTTGGCCCGCGCCAGGCAGAGGGTGTGGCGGTGCTGCCAGCCCTGGGCCCGGGGGTCGGGCTCCCAGTAGATGCCCCGGGACAGGCGGATGGCCGAGCGGCCCTGCAGGTCGGTGACCGGGGCGAGGCGCGAGCTGCGAATGAGGTGCGGCACCAGGCTAGGGTCGAGCGGTGGAATCGGCGCGGTGCTCATGCCGGTAGACTCGCCCATGAGTGTCCCGGAGTGCGCGCCCGGCCACTGGCCCTGTGGACAGCGGGCGCGAAAACCACGCCTGTGGAGCCCGGCTGCCCCTGGAATCCCGCGAATGGGGCCACGTGCTGTCATCACGTGATGGTCACGGCGGCTCGCCATGAGTGTCTCGCCGAGGGTGACATGCGCCTACCGCATTGTCCAGCGGATTGTCCAGCGGTTCGTGTCCACCTTAAGAGTGTTGAATCGGCCTGCCGGGGTTCGCTGGCTGAGTCGCATCCTGCTGGGTCAACCGTGCTTCGCTGGGCCAGAGGGTGGATATCAGCGGGCGGGATGCGGATCGCCCAGCGGAAGACGACTGACGCCGCCGTGTTCGGCGGGCGACAAGCTATGCGTCTCGACGATGATCACCGTAGTGCGGGGTTTGCGGGCGCCAGGATCGGTCGGCGCCTGCAAGCCCCGCATGCGACGTGAGAGGCGATCTGCAGCGTCAGATCACGAAGCTCTGAGGAGCGCTCAGCCGGCGTCCTGGCCGGCGCGGCGCAGGGTGGCGCGGGCGGAGTCCACCAGCAGCACGAAGCCGGCGCCCATCTGGATGCAGTCCTTGACCACCAGGCGCCCGCGCCCCGACAGGTAGGGGAAGCCCAGGTCGGCGTCGGCCGCGCCCTGGGCGGGGGCCGAGACCCACACCTCGGGGGTGGTGATGAGGAAGGACAGCGTCACGCAGGAGAAGAAGATGACGCCCATCGCCCCGAGCATGCCCAGCTCGGGGCGGATCCAGTGCGCGGCCAGCAGCAGGCCGATGGCCACGATCGTGGTGCCCATGAAGATCGCCACCGCATAGGTGGAGTTGGCCTCATGCCAGGCCCGGTTGGTCTTATTGAGGACGCCCTCGGGGTTCATGTGCGGCTTGTAGCCGGCCGGGTCCCCGATCATCCAGCGCATGAGCGGCGAGTTGGCGATGAAGGGGATGATGCCGTCGGCCTCGTACTTGAACCACTTGAGCCCGCCGATCCACAGGAAGACGACGATGACGCCGATGCGCAGGAGCGCCAGGGATAGGCGGTCCAGGGAGAGGAGGCGGCGGGCCACCGGGACGAAGGGGCTGCTGGTAGTGCGATCAGTCACGAAAGAGCGTCTTCCTGTGTGTGGATGGTCGGAGGGCACCGAATGCGCGGGACTCGCGGCCGCCAGCTCATCCGGGCGCCGGCAATACCAAAGGACGAGCGCCCCTGCCCGAGCCGGCCCAGCCGGGCCCCGACGCTCGCGGGCCACGGGCCGGCACCGGCGTCGATCCCGGAGCGTGCGTGCGGGCCGCCACCGTCCGCGGGCCCGGCTCCCGTCATGGAGGGACCGGCTGTAGATTGCGGGGATTGCGGGGATTGCGGGGGCTGTCTGTGGTCTGCAGGTGTTGTCGGTGGACTGCACCCCTGGGACCCTTCCGATGTGCAGACAACCCTGTCGTATTGCGGACAACGTGAGGGTTTGCGGAGGACCTGGGGGTGTGCGGTGCAGACCTGTGCGGGGTCGGCCTCCGCCATGGCCGGTTCCGGCCTCCGTCGTGCGGAAGAGGGCGGCGTCGAGGCCGCGTCCGGCGAGCGCGGCCAGGCCCGGCCTGCCGCAACCCCCCATCACCACGCCAGGCCCCGCCCCGCACTCACCGTGCGCGCATCTCCGCTCAGATTCTCGTCATCTCGGATGCCGGATATTGCAGCAACTTTGCATAGGGATGACACAATGCGGCTATGAGCAGCACTGATGCCCCCGCCACGGCCGCCGCGCCCCGGCGTCGTGGCCCCGGACGCCCCCGGGCGGGAAGTGAGGACAAGCGCGAGCGCATCCTCAACGAGGCGGTGTCGCTGTTCGGAGCGCGCGGATACGCCGGCACCTCCCTGGCGGACATCGCGGCCGCCGCCGACATCTCCAAGGCCGGTCTGCTCCACCACTTCTCCTCCAAGGACGCCCTGTTCGCCAAGGTGCTGGAGCGCCGGGACCAGGAGGCGACGCTCGCCGCGCACCACGGGGACCAGGAGGGGCTCGACCCCTGGGAGCACCTGGAGCGCTACGTCGAGTGCCTGGAGACCAGTGTCCAGCGCCGCGAGCTCGTGGCGATCTACGCGGCCACCTCCGTATCCGTCCTCGACGTCCAGCACCCCGCCCACCAGTGGATGGCCGAGCGCATGGACCGGGCCGTGGAGAGCTTCGAGACCAGCTTCGAGGCCGGCAAGGCCTCCGGAGTCGTCGACCCCGGCATGCCCTCACGGCTGGTGGCGCGCACCCTCGTCGCCCTGTGCGACGGCCTGCAGCTCCAGTGGCTGTGCGCCACCACGCCCGGCGCCGCAGTCTCAGCCCGCCTGGAGACCAGCATCACCGAGGAGATCCGCCTCTACGTGCAGGGCCTCAAGAGCCAGTGGAAACGTGCCCACGGCGCGACGCCCGTCCAGGAGCCCGCCCCCGCCTGAGCCCGTGCCCTCCTCGGCCCCCGTCCGACGGCGTCGGCCCCACCACCGCCCGCGCCTCCGCCGGGCTCAGCGCTCCTCCCACAGGAGCATATGCGGGGTGATCGAGGCCAGGTCGGGCACGACGACGAGCCCCGGATCCGCCGGGAAGTGCTTGCGCTGCCCGATCTGGACCACATGCAGCCCGTTGCTGCGCGCCGAGGCCGCCCCCGTGGGGGAGTCCTCCACCACCACGCACTCCTCCGGCGTCAGCCCCAGGCGCTCCACCGCGGTGGCATAGGGCAGCGGATCGGGCTTGGCCCCCACTCCGTCGTCACCGGTGACCAGGGTGACGAAGACGTCGCCGAGCTCCTGCGCCACCCGCTCCACGATCGGGCGGGGCGAGGCCGAGACGATGGCCTGGGCCAGCCCCACCTCCGCCAGCGCCGAGGTGATCTCCCGTGCGCCGGGAAGCAGCGGGGGCTCGGCGGTCACCGCCTCGCGCACCTGGCGGGCCATGGCCTCGAAGACCCGCTCGGCCAGAGCATCCTCCCAGGAGCCGGCCACGCCGGTGGCGGCGATGAGCTCTCGCGCGCGGCGGATCGAGGCGCCGGTGAGCTCGGCGACGATCTCGGGGGAGGCCGTGCCCCCCAACTCGGTGCAGCAGCGGATGAAGGCGGCGTCCCACAGCGGCTGGGAGTCCATGAGGGTGCCGTCCATGTCCCACAGCACGGCGCGGATGGTGAAGTCGGTGGAGCGTGGCGAGGAGGGGGCACGGGGTGTCACGCCGGCAGATTAGCCCGTGCCCCGCGCCGGCGGCAGGGCCCTGTGGGCCAAGCCCGTCCGTGGCCGGCTCGCTCCGGCTCGCGGTTGGTCTGCGCGCGGCTGCGGCCGCGGTGGCCGGCAGCCGGCTCACGTCCCTGCCCACGGTGCTCGACGACGACGGGCACCGTGGTGCCGCAGAAGCCCGCCCAGGGTACCGGGGCGGAGGGGCGGCCAGGGACCTTGGTGCCCTGCGGGCCGGGGCGATGGTTGTATGGTTACTGGCTCACCCATCCCGCGGGGCCCTGCACCCTCCCCACACGCCAGGCCCACCACAGCAACGATGCGCAAGGAGAGCGGTGAAGAACTCCCGGAAGACCACCATGGAGGACGTGGCCCGTGCGGTGGGGCTGTCGCGGACCACGGTGTCCTTCGTCCTCAACGACCGCCCCGATGTGCGCATCCCCGCCTCCACCCGGGAGCGGGTCAAGCGGGCCGCCCGAGAGCTGGGCTACCGGCCCCACAGCGGCTCCCGGGCCCTGTCCTCCCAGCGCACCGGGCAGCTGGGCCTGGTCTCCGAGATCGTCACCGGCCCCCTGGGGTCGGCCACCATCCGCGGGATCCAGGAGGCCGCCCGGCAGGCGGGCTACTCCCTGTTCATCGTGCCCACCTCCGCCAGCGGACAGGAGGATCCCGAGGCCTTCGAGACCCTCCTCAAGGCCGGCGTCGACGGGATCCTCTACGCCACGGGACGGCACTGCAGGGTCGCGATGCCGCCCCAGGCCCAGGAGGTCCCCACCGTCCTCGTGCACTGCACCGACACCTCATCGGACCTGCCCGAGGTCCGTCCTGATGAGTACTCCCTGGGGCGACTGTCGGCCGAGGCCCTCCTGGAGGGCCACCATCGGGATATCGGCGTCATCGAGCTGCCCGATGACGGCGAGGCGGCCCCCGGGCGGCGCGCCGGCTGCCAGGACTGCCTGGCCCGGGCGGGCATCCCCGGGGAGACGGTGCGTTCGGCGGTAGGTGATGGCACTACCCGTGGCGGGTACGCGGCGGCCAGCGCCCTCATGGATGCCGCCCCCCGGCTGACGGCGCTGCTGTGCGGTAACGACCGCATGGCCATGGGCGCCTACGACGCGCTGCTCGAGCGCGGCCTGCGGGTGCGCGACGACGTCGCCGTCATCGGCATCGACGACCAGGAGCTCATCGCCGACCAGCTCCACCCCGCACTGACCACCGTGGCCCTGCCCTTCGAGGACATGGGCCGGGTAGGGGTCGCGCACCTGCTGGCCCTCATCGCCGGCGAGGAGGTCCCCGCGCGCACCCTCCTGCCCGGGCGCCTGGTCAGGCGCCACTCCGCCTGAGACCCGGGGGCGACGGCGGGGCGCCACTGCTCCGCGCCGGGCTGCTGCTCGGCGGCGTCGGCAACCGATGACACGTGCCTGGAGGGCGTGCCGCGATGAGATATCCGCGCCATGGGCGCCCTCCGCAGGGGATACCTGCGGGATGCACGCCTCGTCTGCACGTCGCCGGGGTCCCAGGGGTGCAGAGTGCCGACAGGCCCTGCGGCCTGCCGACCGGCCCTGCAATCTGGAACCAGACGAGATCAGGGGCGCCTCAGGGCACTCCCCGATAGCCCCGGCGGGTCCAGGCCCCGCACACTGGCGCCATGACACAGCAGCACCCCTCAGACCCCGACCACACCGCCCAGGCAGACGGCTCCGTGAAGTCCTTCCTCAACGGGCTGCCCGCCCGCTCCCGCCACGACCGCATCCTGGGCGGGGTGTGCGGCGGCCTGGCCCGGCAGTGGGGGCGCTCGCCCGGACTCGTGAGGCTGGCCACCATCGCCCTCGCGCTCCTGCCAGGCCCCATGTGGGTGGCCTACGCACTGGCCTGGGCGGCCATGCCTCTGGAGCCCCTCCACTCCGGGCCCGCCTACGGGGCCCCCGCTCATGGAGGCCCGGTCGGTGGGGAGGCCGATGCGGCCGGCCCCGTCCCGCACTGATCACAACCCCCGCGATCAACCATCTAGGGCAGGAGGCCGGCGCGCTCGGCCAGCACCGCCAACTGGGTGCGGTTCTTCAGCCCCAGGCGCTGCTGGGCGCTGGCGAGCTGGGCCTTGACCGTGGAGGCCGAGCGGAACAGCAGCTCCCCGATCTCCGCATTGGACAGCCCCAAGGCCGCCTGGACCACTGCCTCCCGCTCCGCCTGGGTCAGGCGCCCCACGGCCTCGATCGCCGCGCGGCGCCGGTCGCCCTCGCCCCTGTCGCCCCGCATGCGCCGCACCAGGCTGCGCAGGGCCTGGGGTGACATGGCGATCTCCCCGGCGGCCACGGCCCGCACCGCCCGGGCCGCATCCTGCGGCGCCTCGGCCTTGAGGATGTAGCCCTCCGCGCCGGCATCCACCATCCGCGCCACGGCGTCGTCCAGGTCCCAGGTGGTCATGGCGATGACATGCGGCGCCCCGGGCAGGGAGCGGAGGCGCCGCGTTGCCTCGATCCCGTCAACACGGGGCATGCCCAGGTCCATGAGCACGACCTCCGGGCTCAGGCCCGCCACCAGCGGGCCGACCTCGCCGCCGTCACCGGCCTCGCCGACGACGGTGATCGGCGGCTGGCCGGCATCGTCCTCCAGCAGGGAGCGCAGGAGCTGGCGCACCAGGGGGTCGTCGTCGACGAGCAGGACGCGCAGGGAGTCGGGCATGTGCACAGCGTAGAAGACGGCGGGTGCGCCAGTGCTCAAGCGGGGCCCCTCCAGGGCGCCGCGCCCCGCGGGGAGGATGGGGCGCCCGGGGCGCCACTCGCGGCCCGGCCCTCACTGCTGCGGCGAGGGCCCCGGCAGCCAGGGCAGGTCGACCTCCACGATGAACTCCCCCTCCGGTGCGGGGCCCGCCCGCAGGCGGCCCCCGCAGATCTGCACCCGGTGGGCCATCCCTCGCAGTCCGGTGCCCGAGCCCGGCTCCTCGGGCCGGTCCTCGGCCGGGACGAGGCGGTTGGAGCAGCGCAGGTGGATGCCCGTCTCCGGCGAGCCCTCCACGCGCAGGCGGATGGGCTCGCTCGGGGAGTGCTTGGAGGCATTGGTCAGGCACTCCTGGACGATGCGGTAGACCGCGTGGGACAGCACGGAGCCCGCCTGGGCGGGGCGGTCCAGGACGATGGAGGAGCTCAGGGGCGTGCCCGCCTCCACCATGGAGTCGACCACTGCGGCCAGCTCCTCCAGCCTGGGGGCGGGCTGCCCGGCGCTCCCGCCCGGGTCGCGCAGCACCTCCAGGAGGCTGCGCAGCTCGCCCATCGCCTCCTGCGAGCTCTGGCGCACCCGCCGGGCGGCCTGTGCCGTTCCCTCATCGGCGCTCCGCTCCAGAAGACCGGCCTGCATCGCCAGCACTGAGAGGCGGTGCCCCAGCCCATCGTGGACCTCATGGGCGATGCGCTCGCGCTCCTCACGCAGCTCCACCTGGTCCATGAGCACCTCGGAGGTCCGGGCGGCCTGCGCCGCCTCCTCCTCGGCGCGCGCCCGCTGGGCCCTGGCGTCGGCCGCCTGCGTCGCGGCCAGCACCTCGCGCCTGCGCGCAGCCAGGATCGTGCCCACGATGAAGGGGATCGCCAGGATCAGGGCAGTGGCCAGGACCTGGGCCGGCCAGCCGATGACGCCCTGCGGGGCGGCGCCGTCGGGACGGGGGAACAGGAAGATGCCGAGCACGGAGTTGCCCCGGGGCGCCATCAGGGCGTCATGGCGAACGGCCAGGAGCGTGCCCACGGCCAGGACCGCCAGCGCCCCATAGGCCGTCAGGGCCCGACGCCGCCCGGTGCGCCAGGAGGGGGCGCCGGCCAGGAGCGTGGTCGAGGCGATGAGGCCCACCGTGGTGTCCAGGGCCAGGAGCGCCCCCGCCAGGCCGGAGCAGGCCGTCAGGACCGTCGGGAAGCGTCGCCGCACGCCCAGGGACGCCACGAGCCCCATGGAGACGACGAACTGGAGCATCTGCAGCGGCTGGCTCTCCACGCCCAGGGCCGTGGCATCGTTCCACTGCGAGCCCAGGGACATCATGCTGGCCAGGAGGGCCAGCAGGATGAGGCCGGCGGTGGTCAGGATGCGCCCGGTCCGCGTGCTCAGCGGATTCCCCCGGGGCGCCCCCTGGTACCAGGCCCCGGGATGCCCGGGATGGAGGACGACGGGTGCGCCGGGGTACGGGCCGGGACGGACCGCCTGGAGGGGCGCCTGGGCCAGGGGCGCATGCGGGGAGGCGGGCCGCTGACCCGCCGTCCACCCCGCGGGGTGGACGGCGGTGGGGGGCCAGGCGGCGGGCCGGGGCCCGGGCGGGCCGTAGGCCAGGGGCGCTGGCGCGCCCGGGTACGGGGCGTACCCCTGATACCCCGGTTGCGACAGGGGCCCCGGGCTGCCCGGCTGGGCCGGTGGATGCGCCGGTGGATGCGCCGGTGGATGCGCCGGTGGCCGCAGGGGACGGCGCATCGGCGCGCCTGATGGGAGGGCAGGGCCCTGCCCCTGCGGGGAGGAGGGTGCAGGGGAGGAGTGAGGCATGGCCGTACGTTAACGGCCCCTCTGCGGGGCCGCATCGGCCGTTCGGCCAGGGCACCGTACCCGATCGGCGTCGCGCAGTGCCGCGATGGCCGATGCCCGGCCGTGGCCCGGCGCGGGACGGTTGTGCCTGTCAAGGGCGCCACCCGGAGCCCCAGAGAAGTAAAGGACACCCCATGACCTCCCAGATGCCCCACGGCCCCCTCCAGCCCGACGCCGCCAGTGCCCAGGCGGCGGGCGGCCCGGTACCTCAGCAGCCCTACGGCCCGGTCGGGCCCGCACCCTACGGACCCCCGGCGCAGCCCTCGCGGCGCTCCTGGTTCGCCCGGCACAAGATCCTCACCGGACTGGGCGCCCTGGTGGCCCTCGTCGTGGTGGTCCAGGCCCTCGGCGGCGGCTCGGGTGACGAATCGCCCCAGGCCGGCTCGGACACGCCCTCCGTCACCCGGTCCCAGGAGGCGCGGGCCGCGTCGGAGGGCGGGCAGCCGGAGCCCCAGGCGGGCGAGCCCGCTCAGGCCGACCAGGCCGGTGAGGGGCCGGCCTTCGCGGGCAAGCAGGCGAAGGACAAAGCGGTCCAGGCCGGGGAGTCCCTGACGGCCGACGGCGTGACCATCACCGCCACCCCGCTGACCCCCGGCGACGCCACCCTGGGCCCCACCGCCTGCTCCACCATCACCATCAGCAACAACTCGGGGTCCGCCATCGATGTCAACGCCTTCGACTGGTCCCTCCAGGACCCCAACGGCGTCATCAACGATGTGGGCTTCCTCGGATCGGACAGCATCCTGAGCGCCTCGAGCATCATCGACGGCGGCTCCCTGACGGCGGATGTCTGCTTCGACGGGCAGCTGGGATCGGGGGAGTACGTCCTGTTGTACAAGCCGGTCTTCTCCTGGTCGGGCGACCGCCAGGCCTGGATCAACCAGCGCTGAGCCGGGCGGCGCCCCGGGGCCGGCCGGCACTCGGGGCGGGCCGGCCCCGGGCCGAGCCGTGGACGGCTGGCGAGGGCGCGGCACCTGCCGGGTGCGCGCCCTCCCCGGCCCTTCGCGCGCGGGCCGGCAGGCGTCCCGGGCCCGCCCCGCCCGTGTCCGGATCCGGGGCGCGGCATGCCTGGGCGTGGGAGGGTGCCAGGAGGCATGGGAGGATCGGGGGCATGTCGACCACCGCCGCGCGCACCGAGAGCATGCCGAGCCCCACGACCGCTACCAGCCCTGCGCCCGCCGGGGCGGCCCCCGGTGCCCCCGGCTCCACCATCAGCTTCCACTCCGCCTACGACCAGGGCTTCGCACGGGTGGCCGCCGCCACCCTGCCCGTGGCCCTGGCCGACCCGGCCGCCAACGCCCGGGCGATCATCGCCCAGGCCCGGGATCTGTCCGAGCAGGGCGTGGCCCTGGCCGTCTTCCCCGAGCTGAGCCTGACCGGCTACTCCATCGACGACCTCCTCCTGGCCGACGTCCTGCTCGCCGAGGTCCTGGCCGCCATCGAGACCATCCGGGCGGCTTCGGCGGACCTGCTGCCCATGATCGTGGTCGGCGCGCCCCTGCGGCACCGCAACCGCCTGTACAACTGCGCCGTCGTCATCCAGGGCGGGGCCGTGCGCGGCGTGGCGCCCAAGACCTACCTGCCCACCTACCGGGAGTTCTACGAGAAGCGGTACTTCGCCTCCGGTGCCGACGTGCACACCTGGATCGAGCTGGCGGGCGTGGCGGATGGGGCGGCGGATCCCGCGGAGCACTCCGAGGGCTGTCCCCGGCCCGGCCGCCCCGCCTGCGTCCCCTTCAGCACGCGCCTCCTGCTCGATGTCGAGGACGTGCCCGGGATGGTGGTGCACGTCGAGGTCTGCGAGGACATGTGGGTGCCCGTGCCCCCCTCCTCCCTGGCGGCCCTGGCCGGTGCCACCGTGCTCGTCAACCTCTCAGGCTCACCGATCACGGTGGGCAGGGCCGAGGACCGCATGGCCCTGGCGCGCGCCTCCTCCGCGCGCAATCTCGCCGCCTACGTCTTCGCCGCGGCCGGCCAGGGCGAGTCCTCCACGGACCTGGCCTGGGACGGCCAGACCTTCGTCTACGACAACGGCGCCCTGCTGGGCCAGACCGAGCGCTTCCCGGACGGCCCGCGCGCCACCGTCGTCGACGTCGACATCGAGGGGCTCGTGGCGGAGCGGCTGCGCCAGGGCAGCTTCGACGACAACCGCCTCGCCCTGGGCATCGGGGACGACGACGCCGCCTCCCACCCCCACGGCTTCATGACCACCACGGTCGGCCGGCAGGACCTTCACGTGCCCCGCACTGACATCGGGCTGCGCCGCGAGATCGACCGCTTCCCCTTCGTCCCCGACGACCCCGCCCGCCTGGCCCAGGACTGCTACGAGGCCTACAGCATCCAGGTCGCCGCCCTGGTCCAGCGCATGGAGGCCATCGGCGGCCCCAGGCTCATCATCGGTGTCTCCGGGGGGCTGGACTCCACCCACGCCCTCATCGTGGCCGCCCGGGCCATGGACCGGGCCGGGCGCCCCCGCAGCGACATCCACGCCATCACCATGCCGGGATTCGCCACCAGTGCCACCACCCGCGCCAACGCCGAGGCCCTGGCCGTGGGACTGGGCTGCACCTTCGAGGAGGTGGATATCCGGCCCGCCGCCACCCAGATGCTCGCCCAGATGCGCCACCCCTACGGGCGGGGGGAGCGCGGCCCCGAGGTCTACGACGTCACCTTCGAGAACGTCCAGGCCGGGCTGCGCACCGATTTCCTCTTCCGCATCGCGGGCCAGCGCGGCGGCATCGTCCTGGGCACCGGGGACCTGTCCGAGCTGGCCCTGGGCTGGTGCACCTTCGGGGTGGGCGACCAGATGTCCCACTACGGCGTCAATGCCGGGATCCCCAAGACCCTCATCTCCCACCTCATCCGCTGGGTGGTGGCCGAGGACCTGTTCGGCGAGGCGGTGGGGGAGACCCTGCTGTCCATCCTCGGCACCGAGATCAGCCCCGAGCTGGTGCCCGCCACCGAGGGCGAGCCCATCCAGTCCACCCAGGCGCGCATCGGCCCCTACGCCCTGCAGGACTTCACCCTGTGGCATGTGCTGCGCCGCGGCGCGCGCCCCTCCCGGATCGCCTTCCTGGCCGAGAAGGCCTGGTCGGACGCCTCGGTGGGGCTGTGGCCGCAGGGGCTGCCGGCCGCCGAGCGCGTGGCCTACCGGCTGCCCGAGATCCGCCACTGGATGGAGGTCTTCCACCGCAGGTTCTTCACCAACCAGTTCAAGCGCTCCACCCTGCCCAACGGGCCCAAGGTGGTGGCCGGCGGATCGCTGTCCCCCCGCGGGGACTGGCGCATGCCCTCCGACGCCTCGGGCGCCGCCTGGCTGGCCGAGCTGGAGCGCAACGTCCCGCGGCAGTGAGGCCCGGCCGCCCCGCCCGGCCGCCCCGGGGCCCGGCCCTGGCCATGGCGCGCCGAGGATCGCGCGGCAATCGCGAGACGGTGGCGGGGCGCGTCTGACAGGATCGGGCGGAGTGCAGCGCCACAGGCCCACGGCCGCGGCATCATGGAAGAAATGGAGGTGCATAGGTGACTGCTCGACTCATCTCCTGCGATATGGATGGAACCATCGTGTTCGATGGGCGCATCGGCGAGCGCGACTTGGAGGCCATGGAGCGCTGGCGTGCTGCGGGCAATATCCTGGTTGCCAACACGGGGCGCTCCCGGAGTGCGTTCACGCAGGTGGCCGCGCCGGTAGGAGCCGTCTTCGACTACATGATCCTGTACACCGGGGCGGTCGTCACCAATTCCCGGCTCGAGGTGATGGAGGCGGCCACCCTGCCCCACGGGGTGGTCGACGACCTCCTGGACCACCTGGATGGGCAGCAGGGGGTCACGGTCTTCGCCACCACCCTGGAGGGCGACCTGCTCCTGTACGACACCATCGGCTCGGGCACCGCGATCCTCAACCTCTACACCCCCGCCCGCCGTGAGGATCTCCAGGGGCAGCAGCTCATCGGCGTGCCGCTGCGCTTCACCGACGAGGGCTTGGCGGCCCGCACCATGGACCACCTCGAGCGGAGCTGGGCGGAGCGGGCCGTGGGCTTCCGCAACCAGGACTTCATCGACGTCGTTCCCGCCGGGGCCTCCAAGGGCGGGAGCCTGCGCAGCCTGCTGGAGCGGCTCCAGGGGCCGCAGGGCCCCTATGCGGGCGGCCGGATCGAGACCTTCTCCATCGGCGACTCCTGGAACGACATCCCCATGCACCGGGCCACCGACCACGCCTACGCCCTGCCCTGGGCCCCGCCGGAGGTCGCGCAGTGCTGCGAGGGGACCGTGGGCGGCCTGGCCGAGCTGGTGGACCGCCTCCTGTGAGTGAGTCCTGCGGCCGCGTCCCCGGGGAGCCCGCCGGGCACGCGGCCCGGGCTTCCCGGGGCCGCGTGCCCGGTGCCCGCCTGAGGCTTAGTCCTGGGCGTAGCGGTAGACGTTGGTCTCCCTCAGCTTGAAGCCCGCCCGCTGGTAGAGCCTGTTGGCGGCCTCCCGGGAGGGGCGCGAGGTCAGGTCCACGGTGCGGGCCCCCATCTGGGCGGCGTGCTCCACCGCCGCCTCCACCAGCGCCTGGCCCGCGCCGTGCCCACGGGCCTCGGCGTCGACGACGACGTCCTCCACCCAGGCGCGCAGGCCGGTGGGGATCGTGAAGGTCGCCAGGGTGAGCATGCCCAGGATCGGGGCGGGCCCGCCGTCGGGCGCATCGGGCCGGAAGACGAAGAGGTAGACGCCCTCCTGGGAGATGAGCGCCTCGCACTGCTCCGCTGTCAGGGCCGGGGCGCTGCGGGAGAGCTGGGGGATGAGGCGCTCCATCGCCTCGACGACCTCCGGGCTGGAGGCGGTGAGGAGCTCAACGGTCATGGGATCCCTCCTGGGTCGTGTGGATTCGTGCCACCACCGTACCCCCCGCCGGCCGGTGGGGCTCGCCGTCGCGGTGGCCTGCCGTCCCGGCCGCGGCGGCTTGCGTCCCGCGGGCCTCAGCCCTCGCTGTCCGCGGGATTCATGACGGCCGCCTCCAGGAGGGTGATACCGCTGACCAGGTCCCGCAGCCGCAGGACATAGGGGCGGTCCACGGTGAAGGTGACATTGGGCGGCAGCGGCGCCGAGAGCACGGCGACCCCCGCCTCGGTCAGGGCCGCGGCCACCGTCCCCTCCTCATCCATGGTCAGCCGGACCTGCTGGACGATCTGGTCGATCTTCAGATCCGGGGCGATGCGATCCAGTCCCACCGGGTCCAGGCCGAGGCCGGTGATGACCTCCACCAGATCCATGGCACCGGTGGTCAGGTCGGCCTTGGGCAGGGACAGCTCGACATCCACGAGCGGGGCCTCATCGAGGGCCGCGGAGGCCTGGGCCCAGGAGGCCGCATCCATCTGCGCGGGCAGGGTCCCTTTCTGGGGCAGGATGACATCCAGGGCCAGGGCGGGCTGGTCGGGGATCTCCGAGCCCTCAGGCCCCGCCGTGCTCCCAGGGTCCTCGTGCCCACCGCTGTAGGGCAGGCGCACAGCCGACCAGTCCGGGCCCTGCGCGTGGCGCAGGAAGCGGGTGTCGTGCATGAAGGTGGCCTCCACCGTGGAGGAGTCGGCCAGGGTGAAGGGCTGGGGCGCGGAGTTCTCGGGCGGGAAGGGGCTCTCCCACCGCGCGGCGAAGAGCAGGGCGCTCTGGACGACCAGGCGGAGGTCTGGACGGATCTCAATGGCGCTGCTGGGGATGAGGCCCGCGGTGTTCCGGGAAGCCCAGGTATCGAGGCTGCTCTTCAGGGCGCTCATGGGGACCTGCTCGATCTCGGTGGTGAAGAAGGCCATGACCGTGTCGAGGTAGGACTGCGCCACCTCGAGGCTGTCGAGGACCACCACATGGTTGGCCAGGTGGACCAGGGGCTTGGCGGGCGGCTCCTCGGGGGAGAAGCCGGCAAGGCTGCGGTCGTTGCGGTTCAGGGAGGTCTGCAGTGCCGACCAGGTGCGGTCGCGCTGCTCGCCCGAGGCGCCCAGGAGCGCGTCGTAGCCCTGCGCCGCGGGGTCGGTGGCGCCGTCGGCCAGGATCGCCAGCAGCAGGGACAGGCTCAGCCCCGAGGACATGGCATTGCGGTGGGGCTCGTTCTGCAGGTGGTGGGCGATCAGCGCGGCGCCGAGCTCGTCGCAGGCGCCCTGCGCACCGGGCAGGGAGTCGGGGACCTCGGACAGCGCGATCGTCTGGCGGGTGGCGCTGGAGCGCAGCGGCGTGCCCGCCCCGCTGGCGCAGGCGCCCAGCAGGCTCGCGGCGACGGGCGCCAGGGCGGCGGCGGCCATGAGGTGGCGACGGGAGGGGATGGGAGCGTTGTTCATACAAGGATCGTAAGGAGCATGTGGCGGCCTTGCCGTGCTGAAGGTCCCGCATCCCGGGGCGCGGGCGGGACGGGTAGCCTGGGTCCCGGACCTCGGCACCGACGCCGCACGCCCCCCACTTGGAAGGTCACTCATGGTCGAGCACCTCTTCGGCTCCGGCGAGCTCTTCTTCTCCACCACCGACGCCCAGGGGCGCATCCGCCGCGCCAACTCCACCTTCATGCGCCTGTCGGGCTACCCGCGCGGCGCCCTGGTGGGGCGGGCGCACAGCGTGGTGCGCCATGACGACATGCCCGCGGGCCTGTTCCGCACCGTGTGGGAGGGCATGGAGGACGCGGCCCCCGTATGCGCCTACATCACCAACCGCTCCGCCGACGGCGGCCACTACCGGGTCTTCGCCACGATCGTCCCCTCGGGCGGCGGCTACCTGTCGGTGCGCACCCTGCCGATGATGACCGGCCTGCGCGACGACGTCGAGCAGGCCTATACGCGGGTGCGCGAGGTGGAGCGGAGCTCGGCCCAGGCCGGCTCCTCTCGCCGGGAGGCGGCCGCCGCGGGGCAGGCGGCGCTGCTGCGCGAGCTGGCCGAGATGGGCTACAGCGACGCCGCCGACTTCACCCGCCGGGTCCTGCCCGACGAGGTCGCCGCCCTGCTCGCCTCCGGCGCCGCCATCCCCGCCGTCCCCCAGACCCAGGGGCCGGTGGCCCAGATCCTGGCGGCCATGCACGCCATCGAGGCCGACACCTCGGGACTGGTGGGCGTCCTGGAGGAGGGCAAGCGCCTGGTCGGCCTGCTGGGCAGGCGGGCCGAGGAGATCAGCGGCCTGTCCGAGCGCCTGGGCCGGCTGCGCCAGACGCTGCGCGCCGTCAGCGGCGAGGTCCGGGCCCTGGGCGCCGGGCCGGAGGCCGAGGAGGTGGAGGAGCGCTACCAGGAGGTCGACGCCCTCATCCTGGAGTGCGTCGAGCAGCTGCGGCCGCTGCGCGGGCAGGTCGAGGAGCTGCGCAGCGATGTCGATGCGGTGCGCTTCGACATCGCCCTGACGCGCCTGCACAACCTGGCCGCCGGCACCTTCGCCGTCCAGATCATCGAGGGCCAGGACGAGGTGGGGGCCAATGACGCCGTCGGCTCCCTGGAGGAGCTGTGCACGGTCCTGGGGGAGGACGCGGTGCGCCTGGCCGAGCAGATCGAGCTGCTGGAGGCGCGCGGGGAGCTGGTCGGCGGGGAGCTGGACGTGGTGGCCGAGTCCCTCACCCTGACCCATGCGCCCCTCATGGAGCTGCTGGGGGCGGCCGCCGACGCGGGCGCGGCCCAGGAGACCTCCGTGCGCACCGCCCGCTCCCTGGTGCGCGACGGCTTCCCCGAGGCCCGCAGCCTGGCTGACCTGGCCTCCAGCCTGCGCCAGCTGAGCATCCCCTACCAGGCTGAGCGCACCGGCGCCCACCTGGACCAGGTGCGCACCGCCCTGGCCGAGCTGGGGGCCTGAGCCGCCGGCGCCGGGGCTGCGCACTCCAGAGCGCCGCCCCCGGGGCCGTTCAGGGCGGTTGCCGCGGCCGGCGCGATGCGACTGGTCAGGTGCGGGCAAGCTCGACCAGGACCTCGGCGTGGTCGGTGTGCGGGAACATGTCGAACAGGCGGGCGCGCACCACCCGCAGTGACGGCATCCGCTCCAGGTCCGCCGCCAGGCTCGCCGGGTTGCATGAGGAGTACAGCAGGCGGGGAACCTCGCAGGCCTCGATGCGCTGCGCCAGCTCGCCGATGCCCCGCCGCGGGGGGTTGACTACGAGCAGATCCGGGCCCTCGTCCCCCGCCGGGTCCAGCACCCGGGCGTCACCCGCCTCGAAGCGCACCCGCTCGGCCGGCAGCCCCATGAGCCGGGCGGCGTCGCGCGCCCCGGTGATCGCGGGGGCGGAGGACTCCACCCCCAGGATCTCCCGGCCGGGCGCCGCCAGCGCCAGGGCGAATCCGCCCACCCCGCAGAACAGGTCCCACACGCGCTCCGCCCGGCCCTGCCCGGCCCAGTGGCGGGCCGTGGCGTAGAGGGACTGGGCCACGGGGGTGTTGGTCTGGAAGAAGGAGCGGGTGGGCAGGTAAAGCGGCAGCTCGATGCCCGCCGCGGGCGTGTCCTGGCCGGTCGCGGGTCCCGACGGCGTCGGCGGCAGGCTCAGGCGCATGAGGAGCCGGTCCTGGCCGCTCAGGATGATCTCCTCATCGCCCTCCAGGACGGCCTGGTGGATGGGCTGGATATTGGCGCTGGCCACCGCCAGCTGGGGCAGGTCCTCCTGGAGCCGGGGCAGGGCGGAGCGCAGGTCGTCCAGGTGCCGATGGGAGCGCAGGACGAAGCGCACCATGAGGTCCTCATCGGGGGAGGCCGTTACCAGGATGTGCTTGAGCTCGCCCCGGCGGGCCGGAACGTCGTAGGGGGTGAGCCCCGCTTCGGTGATGAGACGGGCCAGGTGGGGCAGGGATCTCTGGATGGCAGGGACGTGCAGCGGGCAGGTGCGCAGGTCGATGCCGTGCCCGGCGCCGTCGAGGATCCCCAGGGTGGGGCGGGAGGCGGTACCGGCCACTGCCATCTTCGCCTTGTTGCGGAAGCCGACGGGCTGGCTGGCACAGGGCGCCAGCCAGGCGCCGGTGGGGATGCGGGGGCGCAGGGCATCGGCCACGCGCGCCTGCTTGACCGCCAACTGCTCGGGCAGGGCGGTGCCCAGGGAGGGGCAGGAGCCGCACGCCCCGGCGTCGTGAAGAGCGCACAGGGAGGGGCGGGCGGCCGTGACGGTGACCGTCATGGGCGCTCCCCCTCCCTGTGGCATCTCGTGGACGATGGGCGATCGGGTAGGAGCCTAGAGCACACGCTCCGGGGCTTCGGAGGCGTCGTGGCTCGGGGTGTCGGCCTCGGCGATCTGGAGGCTCATCCGGTACTGCTCCGCCTCAGGTACCTCAGTGAACTCCAGCAGGCTTCCCTCGGCCACCTGGGTAAGAGCATCGCGCACCTGGGCTGGTGTCACGTAGAAGAACTCTCGGCGAGTATTGACCCTGTTGACGCGACGATCCGCGAAGTGGTGGTGAAGCCTGTTCTCCACGCCAACGGCGTCTTCGGAGAAGAACAGGGCATGGACGTCGAAGCCGAAAGGCACCGAGGCGTCACCGAGCTCTCGCACACGATCCATGGGCTCAAGTCGCCGAGTCATGCCGATCTTGACCATGCGCTCGCCGAAGGCCCCGATGTTGGAGATGACGTAGACGTATCCTGCCCGGATGTTGGCCGCACGGGAGTCGACCTTGTCGATCTCCTCGTGGAGGTGGTTCAGGCGGGCCTCGATAGTGGCGGCCTCGTTCTCGCGCCCCTCGGCCCTCAGGGATGCCAGGACGTTGCGGTAGTGGTCCATTTCCTTGCTGAGCTTCGCCCGCTGCGCCTCCAGCTCCTGCTGGGCCTTGCGCTCCTCCCTGAGTCGGGCCCTCTCCTCGCGCTCGGCCTCCTTCTCAGCCTTCTTCGCGTTCTGATAGGCCAGTGCCAGCTCCAGTTCCTCCAGGCGCAGCCGGTGGTACTCATGAGTGACCTTCAGGTCAATGAGAGTGCCCAGTCGCTCCGCCTGCTCCCGCGTCCGCTCCAGGCGCTTGCGGGCGGCATCGCCATTGCCCGCCTTGACTGTCAGGACGCAGTTCTCGGCCTCTGAGTTGTAGGCGCGCAGCATCATCTTCGACATATCCGACACGAACTTGCGCCCCTTCGCCGAGGAGTTGTTGAACGTGAAGGAGCTGGTGGCCTTGATGGCGGTCTTGTCCCTCACCATGCTCTTGATGCGCGAGCGCACATCCTCTAGTCGGACCCTGAGATCGAGCGAGGACTGCGCCGGGTGTGGATAGGGGTTCAAGCCGGCGTCGACCATGATGCGTATATCGCTGGTCTCCTGAGTCAGGGCGTCGAGCTCCTGCCTCTGCTCAGCGATGCGGGCGACAGTCTTTCTCTCCTGCTCCTGGGCGCGCTCCAGGTTCCTGGTGACTTTGGTGAGGTTCTTGTCCAGGGCCTTGAGACGCCGCTGATGGTCTGCCTCCGCCTCCTGCTGGGCCTTGGCCAGAGCCTCCATCGCCTGCTGGTGGCCTGCCTCCGCCTCCTGCCGGGCCTGGTTCAGGCTCGCCATGGCCTGCTCATGGTCTGCCGCCATCTGGGAGGCGAGGCCTTGCATGTCGAGCACCCCCTGGCCTCCGGCTCGGGCGATGATGCCCTGGAGGTTGGCGATGGTGGCCTCGGCCCATGCGAGCCGGGAGGTGAGGTCGTTGATCTGGTTCTGCTTGCGGTTGAACATCGGGACTTTCTCCGGGACAGGGGCGCTCGTCGGTGAGCGCGGGTGCATTCTCGTGCCGCCCGATGTCTAGCTGAGGGATCAAGGTCCGTATGCGCACGGAACGCAGCAGATTGTGACGAGCCTGTGACCTCGGCGGGAACTGCCCGCATTGCGTCGTCGATCTCAGTGAGGAGGTACAGCACACCCACCAGCAGCGGGGTGGCCGGGGCTGGGCGGGGACGGCCAGTGATGGAGCCGCTTGTCGGACTCGAACCGACGACCTGCTGTTTACAAGACAGCTGCTCTACCAACTGAGCTAAAGCGGCGGGGCCCACGGGGCTCATGCGTGGGACAGTGTGGCATAGGCGGCCGGCCGAGGAAAGCCGGATGCCCGAGCCCTCCTACTCGGTGGGCGCCGTGGAGCCCGGGTCCCCACCGGTGTCGGCGGCCGGCGATGCCGATTCGGTCGCTGCGGCCGAGCTGCCCAGGTTATCGACCATGTCGGTCAGGGCGGTGGGGGATGTCAGCGTGGACAGGTCGATCTGCTCGCCGCCGAGGAACACCGTGGGGGTGCCCTTGAGGCCACGGCCCTGGAAGGACTCCTGGGCGAGCATGGTCCAGGGGCCGTAGGTGTTGTTCTTGGCGGTCTTCTCGAACTTGTCGGTGGTGGCGGTGGGCACCCCGGCGGAGGTGGCGGCAGTCACGAGGTTCTCCATGGTGAGCCGGCTGCCGTCCTGGGAGGCGAAGACCTCGGAGAAGAACGCCAGAGCGGCGTTGTGGAAGGCCAGGGAGGTGTCCGGGGCCTCGTCGAGCACCAATCCCATGGCGTTCATCACCATATCGGTCCAGGCCTGGCCGAGGATGTCGGAGGGGTGGAGGGCCAGGGTGATCCGGCCCTCGTCCAGGAGTGCGCTGATCTCCTGGGAGTGCCGCGTCTCGAAGTCGGCGCAGAAGTGGCAGGAGTAGTCGAAGTACACATCGAGAACCGGGGCGCCGCTGATGACCGTGTCCAGTTCGCTCGTCTTGCCGTACGTCCAGGAGCCGTCGGCCAGGACCGTGGAAGGCACCCCCTTCTGGTTCGCCTTCTCCTCCACGATGCCCCCTCCGGCGGGCAGCAGCGCGCTGGCCCGGGCGGCGGCCTCGGCGGCGTCGCGCCGATGGTCGTAGACGAGCCAGCCCGCGGTTCCCGCTGCGGCCAGCGCACCGACGCCGATGAGGCTGCGGCGCGTGATCGTGTTGCGCCTGGCCCGGCGCTCCTCGGCCTCGCGCAGTGCCTTGGCCTGGGCTCGGGCGGCCTCGCGGCGCTGCGCCTTGGTGGGACGGGGCTCATTGGGGGCCACGCGGTACTCCTCTGCTGCTCGGTCAGTGGTGATGGTCGCTCTGCCATGAGGGAGGCTCGTGTGGTCTCCCATCGTCTCCCGCCGGCAGGCGCTCGCCTGGCAGCCGCGACCACGCTCAGCATTGTGCCTGATGCGACCGCGGGAATCACTCGTGTTCGCGGTGTGGAGATAGGTCTGCAACCCTGCGCCCGCGCCGGGCCCCGCCGTCCGGCGGATGGAGTGATTCACACCCTGTTGATGAAGGGAGCGAAGGTGACGTAGGCGTACAGGATGCTCGACCTCAGCAAGGCGATGATCGCTGCGACGGCCAGGAGGGTCAGGAGCAGGATGAGGCGCCACTTGCGTCCCCGCGCCACGAACTCGACCAGGTGCGCACCGCCTCGGCGCGTCGGCCCGCCCCAGGGGATGAACCAGAGGGCGAGCAGGTAGGCGACCTCCCACAGCACGATCGCCAGGAAGGTGCGCCCCGGGGACGACCAGGTGCCCAGGATCATGGGCGGGGTGTCGTTCAGACCCATGATCGCGATGGACTGCCAGAGGACCAGTAGCGTGATGATGGCACTGATCGCTGCGGCGAAGGCGGTGGCGATGAGTGAGCGCAGGAAGTACCAGGGGCTGGCGGCCCACATGCGCGAGGTATCGCCGGCGGAGACGGCGCCGCGCTGCAGGCGGCTCCAGCGGCGCGCATCCTGGGCCCGTCCCACCGTCCCGGCGATCAGCGCCAGCAGGGTCGCCCCGATCATCATCCAGAAGGGGGCGAAGTGGCCAAGGGCGACGAGCAGGGCGCCCACGGCGGCGATGATCCCCGGGTGGCGCCTGGGCTCCTGTGCCCACTGGGGCAGGGCGGCCATGGTGGGGCGCGCCTCCAGGGGTGCGGCGCTCGGGGGCGGCAGCGGGACCGGCTGGCTGATGGCCGGAGCGGCCAGATACCCCCCGGTGGCGCCGGAGGCCGGGGTGTAGGCCGGGGGCATGAGGCTGGAGTAGGCCCCCGGGTAGGAGGCCTGCGCCCCACTGCTGAAACCGCCCGGCGACGACGTCGGTGCGCTGACCTGGGGCGGCACCAGCCCCCGGGGCGGGGTGGTGGGGCGCTGCGCGGTGTGCGGAGCGATGGAGGGCGGAGGCGCGGTCGCGTGGTGGGAGGTGGGGGTGATCCGTGGCGGAATCGTGGGCGGTGCGTGCGGTGGTGGGGCGGGCGCCTGGGTTGAGGGTGCGGAGGCGGCCGATGCCGCCGAGGACTCCCCGGTGCCCGCCGTGGCGCTCGGGGTGCCGATGTAGCCGTAGGCGCCAGAGGAGGCCGAGGAGGTGGAGGGGGCCGGGCCGCTCGTGGCTGCGGTACCACCTGTGCCGGCGCTGCCCGTGGAGGCGGGGGCATACCCGTATCCCGGGGCGGGTTCCGGCTCACCGTAGGGATCCGACTCATCCGTGGCGGTGCTGTCGTCCTGGGGTCCCAGCGCCTGAAGGATCGCCTCCTGGCCATCGCCGCCCTCGGCGATCTCGTCGAGGACCGCCAGGAGGTCATCGGGGGCCAGGCGGTCCTCCACCTGGGGCGCCAGGGCTGCGGTGAAGGCGCGGGCCAGGGCCGGGCAGTCCTGCTCCAGGGTGCCCAGCTCCGGGGTGCCGGCATAGACGCGGCGGAAGACCGCCTGCCAGGGCCCTGAGCCGAAGGGCGCCCGACCGGTGACGGTGAACAGGAGCACCCCGGCGCAGGCGTACCAGTCCACCTCCGGGGTGGGCTCACCACCGTCGAGCATCTCGGGCGGGATGAAGCCGGGTGTGCCGGTGACCTGGCCGGTCTGGGTCAGCCGGACGTCGTCGGCCACCTGGGCGATGCCGAAGTCGATGAGGACCGGCCCCTGCGCCCCGAGCATGACATTGGAGGGCTTGAGGTCGCGGTGGATGACCCCGGCACTGTGCACGGCGTGCAGGGCGGTGACCAGCCCGTGGGCCAGGTCGGCCAGGTCCCGGGCGTCGGTGTCCAGGTCGTAGACGCCCTCATGGTCCACCTCGTGCTGGAGCGTGGGGCCGTCGACGAGCTCGGTGATGACGAAGGTGACGCCCTGGCTGGCCTCGCCGTCCCCGGTCTCAATGTCCAGGATGCGGGCCACTCGGGTGTCGCGCACGCGGGCCAGGACGGTGGCCTCGCGCTCCAGGCGGCGCCTGGCCATGGGATCCGCCGCGATCTGGGGGTGGAGGATCTTCATGGCCACATGCCTGCCGCCGTCGTCCACCACCTCCCAGACCACGCCCATGCCGCCGGCGCCCAGGCGGCGCAGGAGTCGGTACCCACCCAGATGGGTGCCGGCACGCAGGCCGCTGAGCATCATCAGCCCGCTGCCGCGCGCATCTGGGTGTTGCGTCATGACCCCCACAGTAGTACCGGGCGCGGTGCGGGGCGAGGATGGGCGGGCTGTGCCCGGCGGGCGGACGCCGTGAGGAGCGCCGCAGCGCCGTCGGGCCCGACGGCGGCTGGCAGGCGACTGGTTGGCCGGCGGCAGACGGCACGGGCCGGGATCGAGCGGGCCGGCCCCCTCGATCACTTGGTGATGGAGGCGATTGTGTGACAGCATATGTCCGTCACCCGGGGCGACCTTCCCGGGTGGCATGTGTCAGTGCGGACACGCATCGGCACCTTTCACTACGGATCGTCCGGCACGTACCTGCCGGTGAAGGGAAGGGCCTCATGGCAACAGTGACCTTTGACAATGCCACGCGCATCTACCCGGGCAATGACCGCCCCAGTGTGGATGCCCTCAACCTTGAGATCGCCGATGGGGAGTTCCTCGTCCTGGTCGGCCCCTCCGGATGCGGGAAGTCGACCTCCCTGCGCATGCTCGCGGGCCTGGAGGACGTCAACTCCGGCCGTATTCTCATCGGGGACCGCGATGTCACCGACGTCCAGCCCAAGGACCGTGACATCGCCATGGTCTTCCAGAACTACGCCCTGTACCCGCACATGTCCGTGCATGACAACATGGGCTTCGCCCTGAAGATCGCGGGCACCCCCAAGGCCGAGATCGACAAGCGGGTCAAGGAGGCCGCCAAGATCCTGGGCCTCACGGAGTACCTGGACCGCAAGCCCAAGGCGCTCTCCGGCGGTCAGCGCCAGCGCGTGGCCATGGGCCGCGCCATCGTGCGCAAGCCCAAGGTCTTCCTCATGGACGAGCCTCTGTCCAACCTGGATGCCAAGCTGCGCGTCCAGACCCGCACCCAGATCGCCTCCCTGCAGCGCTCCCTGGGGGTCACCACGGTCTACGTCACCCACGACCAGACCGAGGCCCTGACCATGGGCGACCGCATCGCGGTGCTCAAGGACGGCCTGCTCCAGCAGGTCGGCACCCCCCGTGAGATGTACGACAAGCCGGCCAACGACTTCGTCGCGGGCTTCATCGGCTCCCCGGCCATGAACCTGGGCCAGTTCACGGTGGAGGGGGATGTGGCCACCATCGGTGCGGCTAAGATCCAGCTCTCCCGCGCCACCCTGGACGCCATCAAGCCCGAGGACGGCGGCAAGGTGACCATCGGCTTCCGCCCCGAGTCCCTGGACGTGGTCTCGGCCGAGGACGAGCACTCCATCCCGGTGCGCCTGTCCTTCGTCGAGGAGCTGGGCTCGGACGCCTACATCTACGGCGAGCTGGTGGGCGCGGAGAAGTCCGACGCCAAGCTCGGCTCCGGTGAGGACTCCAGCCAGATCATCGTGCGCGTCCCCCCGCGGACCGCCCCCGAGCCCGGCGAGACCGTCTATGTGCGGATCCGCCCCGGCCAGGAGCACATCTTCTCGGCCTCCACCGGCCAGCGCCTGCCCGTGTGATCGGCGCAACCCGGTTCTGATCGACACTCCGGCGAGCCCCGTCCCGGCCCTGTGCCGCGGGCGGGGCTCGCCTGCGGCCGTGGGCTGCTGCCCGGCGCATCGCCCGCGCCGTCGGAGGGCGCCTGGCGGGTGGAGATGTGACAATGAGGCCATGCCTCCATCCATGCAGATCACCGCGGCGACGATCGACCCCGCGCTGCTCGACCTGCCCTGGGAGATCCCCCTGGAGCAGTGGCCCTCCGAGGTGCTGGCCGCCCTTCCCCGCGGCCTGTCGCGGCACATCGTCCGCTTCGTCAACCTCTCCGAGCGGGTCATCGCCGTCAAGGAGATCGGGGAGTCGGTGGCCCACCGCGAGTACGAGCTCCTGCGGGACCTGGTGCGCCTGGGGGCCCCCTGCGTGCAGCCCACGGCGGTCATCACGGGGCGCACCGATCTCAGCGGCGAGCCCCTCAACTCCGTGCTCGTCACCGAGCATCTGTCCTACTCCCTGCCCTATCGCGCCCTGTTCAGCCAGTACATGCGCCCCGAGACCGCCACCCGCCTCATCGACGCCCTGGCGGTGCTGCTGGTGCGCCTCCACCTGCTGGGCTTCTACTGGGGGGATGTGTCCCTGTCCAACACGCTCTTCAGGCGCGATGCCGGGGCCTTCGCCGCCTACCTGGTGGACGCCGAGACCGGCGAGCTCCACCCCGATGGGCTCACGGAGGGCAAGCGCCTCTACGACATCGACGTCGCCCGCACCAATATCATCGGCGAGCTCATGGACCTCCAGGCCGGGGCGCTGTTGGAGCCCAGCGTGGACACCATCGAGGTCGGGGACAGGATCGTGTTCCGCTACACCGAGCTGTGGCGGGTCCTCACCGCCGAGGAGTCCTTCTCCATGGAGGAGCGCTGGAGGGTGCGCCGGCGCATCGAGGAGCTCAACAACCTGGGCTACGACGTCGGCGAGCTGACCATGAGTACCGATGCCGCCGGCGCGCGCATGTCGATCCAGCCCAAGGTGGTCGACGCCGGCCACTACCACCGGCAGGTGATGCGCCTGACGGGCCTGGATGTCCAGGAGAGGCAGGGCCAGCGCATGCTCAACGACCTGGAGGCCTACCGCGCGATCATGGGCCGCAAGGACGACCCGATCGAGCTGGTCTCCCACGCCTGGCTGGCGGAGGTCTTCGAGCCCACGATCCTGGCGGTGCCCCTGGAGCTGCGCCGTAAACTGGAACCGGCGGAGATCTTCCACGAGGTGCTGGAGCACCGGTGGTACATGTCTGAGGCTCAGCAGCGTGACGTGAGCACTGAGGAGGCGGTGGCCGACTACGTCCGCACGGTCCTGCCCCAGCACCGCGATGAGCAGTCCTACCTGGGGGGCGACACCCAGGAGATGGAGGCGATCCTCGTGGGGGAGATGGAGAATGACGAGCCCCTGACCGACGATGCCGATTTCCTGGCCCTCGATGAGCAGACCCTGGCCGACTACGAGGCCAACCCCATGGGCTTCACCGCGGGGATGAGGTTCAAGGGGGAGTAGCGGGGCGCCCGTGGTGCGTCGGGCCGGTGATCCTGGGATGGGCGTGGGGCGGTGCTCGCTGCTGCGGTTGAGTCGCTTGACATAAGGGGGGGATGGCCTACATAACATTCAGATCACGGCCGGCCTCGGTCGTATCCCTGGATCCAGGAAGGGGTCGTTGATGTCCTACAGCGTCTACGGCGGCAGCACTAGTAGTAACTACAGCAGCAATACCAGCCCGAAATACAGCTACATGGGCCCGAGCTGGGCCCAGAACAGTGGGGACGAGGGGGACGACGACAAGATGGTCCCCAATTTGAAGCGCCCGGCGATGAAGAAAGTGCTCGATGCCCTGGATGACGCTTGTGACGACTTAGATGCCGGTCCTACGAGTGGCATGATGCCGAAATCTAACATGCTCACCGAGGGCCTCGGTGGTGATGGCAAGATCTGGCAGACGACACCGTTGACTGATAACTACCGTACGGAGATCAAGGGGATCATCGATAGGATCACCAGCAAGGTCTCGGCGGTCAGGGATGATGCGTCTGATGATCACGCGAAGGAGCCTGAGCAAGTGAAGAAGAGTGATCTCCGGGCGAAGTGGGGGCTGTGAGATGCTGGCCGTGTCGAGGATCGGGATGACGGCATGAGTGTGGGCTCTGGTGGGCGTGGCGTGGTGTGGGTGGTGCTGTCTGTCGCTTTGGTGGTAGGTGGTGTTGTGGGTGTGGGCTGGCGGCCTGGGGGGAGCTGTGTGGTTGCTGGGGATGGTGCACCGGACGGGGTCTCGTCGGTGACGGAGCGGGGCTGGGATGATGCGGGGCGGTTGGCGGATCGTGTGAGGTGGGGCGGCTCCGGTGAGCAGTGGGATGAGGTGCTGGGGGCTCTGCGTGCTGGTGGGGATGATGCTCAGTATGCGACCGGGGTGGTGGATGCCCTGGGACCGGCAGGGGTTGTTGACTGCGTGGTGGGTGTGAGCGGGAGGTTCGCGTCCAATGATCTGCCCCATAGTTATGTGCCGTCTCCCAGGCCTGCGGCGGGAAATGATGTGGCGGAGGCGATGGGGCGGATCCTGTCCAGCGCGTCGGTGAGGTGGGCGGATGATGAGTCCGAGGAGTTCGCGGGTGGTCTAGCGGATGCTGTGCTGAGGGATGGTGGTCGGGCGGCTGCCGTGACCGCGATACTGTCCGCTTCCAGAGAGGTCGACAGTGATGGTGATGGACTTCTGGAGAGTGTCGGGCTGGACTACAGCGACATGATGCTCGTGGCCTTGGCCCAGCGGCTCGAAAACGTTGAGCCTCCACTGGTGTCGGGGCCCGGTCTGGGGGTCAGAAGCAGTGCGATGCCAGTACGTCTTCATCCGTTGAGCGGTGTGATTCATGCGATGACGGGGAATCCGGGGGCTGGCCGAGAATGGCTGATTCCTGCTCCGGCCGGGCCGGGGGCTCCGGATACGGTGAGTACGGAAAGTTCGGTGGTGTATGCCAACCGCATTCAACAGCTCATTGAGAAAGGTGCCTTAACGGATGAGCAGTGGACCACCGGCTGGGCTCGCCTGGGGGATCGGATCGACCGTGATGGTGGATTCTCCTCTCTGACATTGGTGCCGCCTGATGAGGACCAGGGGAACTTCAGTAAGTCTGCGGCGGCGACCGCGGTCTCCGGTATCCTCAATGGTCTGGGGTCCGGGAATGAGGCGCCCCCGCTATCGGAGGAAGGGCGCCAACTGGTCTCCCATATTGTGGCGCGCCATCCTGAGGCGGTTGATCGCTCCGTGAAGCCAGGAAATCCTATTGGGGCGATCGAGGGCCTGTTCGATACTGCCACGGGGGAGAAATCATATAACCCCTTGCTGACCGACCGGGCGTTGACGCATCTCGTGGGCCAGATCTCGCAGAGCCCCGAGGCGTCGGCGCATCTGGGTGAGGCAATCACCGGCTACCACGAGGAGCGGCTCCAGGAGGCCGTGGCGAGTTATGAGGCGACAGGGGATGTGGAGCCGGTCAATGCGGTTCTCACAACCCAGAGCACCACTAATGGTTTCTTCGCCGGCGCTATCAGTCACCTGCTGATGGTCCACGGGGAGCGTAGCGGTAAATTAGGGGCTCCGCCAACAGTGGTGGTGTCCTTTGCTGCTGGACTTATCCCGGTGGCGGGTCCGGTGGCCTCTCTGGCTGTCTCCGAGGGGAAGCCTTTTGCGGTGGATGGTCTTGATGAGGCGAGGGATAAGGAGGTGGATATAGAGAGTGAAGCGAAGAGCAGTAATTCCAAGCAGGTCGCTCTGGCTCTCCTCAACAGTGGGTTGTACAATGCTGAGGATCTCCAAGGTGCGGCGTCACGCACGGGCGGGGGTCTTGGTCGCTTTAATGAGAATGTTGATAAGATTGTCGATTCGAGTGGGAAGCCTTTGACTTCTGAGATGAGTCCTGAGCAACTTAATTCTGCTGACGTGCAGGACGGCTTGCGGCGCATCGCTGGCCAGTTGGCCAGTCCGTCACGTCCTGAGCTTGATTTTCGAACTCTTATTTTCGACGCTTTTGGTGAAGGGTATGAAACAACAAATCCTGAAGAGTCGATCCCTCCGTCACACGAGTGGAGTTCCTAGAAGTGGCATGCCGGCCATGTCGAGGCGATGAGCCGATTCCCGGACTTGATAAGACCATGGAGGAGATTCGACTGTCCTAAGAGCAGTCCATCGCAGGTGCGGAGGAAGCCCCGCACCGCCTCCGACACCCCACTGGGGAGCAGCCGACAGCCCTCACGGCAGTCACATCGGCCTCGGTGCTCCAGTGCCATGAAGGTCGAGGACGCGGGTCATTCACAGGCATAGCGGCCGCTTGCCCAGCGGCGGGCACCTGACGATGCCCGGCCCTGTTGTCGTGGCACATCGTCAGTTCGGGTGCCGGCGAGATCATGCGGAGAGGACCAGGTCGGCGAGGGCGCCGAGCGGTGAAGACGCGCGGCAGTGGCGCCTTAGGCGCCCAGCTCCTCGGCCACCAGGGCCATCTCCTCATCGGCGCGGCGCCGCAGCTCGCGGTGGCGGGTCCAGGAGGCCAGGGAGATCTCGGTGACGGCGTCGACCATGAGCACGATCCCGGCAGCGGTCAGCCCACCGGGCAGCGCCCCGGTACTCCTGCGGCGGCGCACGGCCGCACCCACCAGCGCGCCCCCCAGGCTCGCCTCCACCAGGGTCCCGGCGCGCACCGCCCAGGGCATGTCGGTGACGGTGCGCACATAGGACTGCCAGACCGATGAGCCGGGCGTCGAGGGGTCGGACAGCAGCAGCCCCACGCTGCGCCCCACCGCGTTGGACAGCCCCCGCGGCTCGTGGACGACGACGCCGGGCACCTCCACCGGCGCCAGGCGGCCGGTGAGCACACCGAGCACCCACTCGGGCAGGCCCAGGGCGGCGATCATGGCGGCGAAGCCCTCGGCCCCGGGTTGGGTGATGGCCTCGGTCGCGGCCTCCAGGTCGGCACCGGGAACCGCCTCGACGATGGCCGAGGCGTCGGTCAGGTCGGAGAGGAACTCCTCGCCCAGGGCCTTGAGAGCCGGCCCGGGCTCGCTGACCCCGCCCCACACGTGCAGGGAGCTCATGCCCCAGGAGAAGACCGCGTCGTCGTCGGGGTCGCCGGTGGACACGGCCCGGATGGACAGGTCCTCGGCGTTGGAGGACAGCACCAGGGCCGGCAGGGACTCCTCATCCCAGCCGAAGGTGCCCAGATCCACGCCCTCACCGGAGTACATGACGATGCGCCGCCCCAGGCCGGGCGCGGAGGCCACCGCCAGGGGGCGCTCCAGGAGAGTGGCCTGCAGCGGCACCATGTAGGCGCTCATGGGGGAGACCACCACGGTGCGGGCGCTGGCCGACCCGTGGGCCGTGACCGAGGGCAGCTCGGCGTCCTGGGGCAGGGCGTTGAACATGGCGGGGCCGATGGCCACATCGGCGCTGAACTCGCGGGCCAGGGACTCCACCAGCTCGCTGACGCCGGGCCCGGCCACGGCGCCACCGCGCGAGGGCGGAGTGATCGCCACCCGGCCGTCGACGTCGGTCATGAGGGTCAGGCTCAGCAGGTGGGCGGTGGTCGGGAACCACTCGAGGCGCACGACGACGCCGCGCTCGGCGAAGGCGGCCGCGACCTCCTCCGGCGTGGTGCCGGGGGCGATGAGCACGCCGTCGGTGCGGTTCCAGCGCTGGGAAGCGTCCTGGGCCATGGGGACCTCCTGTGTTCGGCTGACGCCCATTGTGTCAGCATTGGGCGCCGGTGTCTGTGGGGACGGGGTGGGAAGGCATGGGGAGAGGTGCGGGCCGCGGCCCGGCGGGGCCCGCCCTGGTGGGGCGGTCATGGGGCGGGCGGCCGTGGTCCGGGGCTCAGGCCCCGCCGCGGGCCCGGCGCCGCAGGCGGTCGACCTCGTAGAGGCTGATGCCCGTGGCCACTGCGGCGTTGAGGGACTCCACCGCGGCGGCGATGGGAACGCTGGCCAGCATGTCGCAGGACTCGCGCACCAGGCGCGACAGGCCCGCCCCCTCCGCTCCGGTGACCAGCACCAGGGGCGCGTCGGCCACGGTGAGCCCCTCGATGGGGGTCTCGCCGCGTCCGTCGAGGCCCACGACGAAGCAGCCCTCCTTCTTCAGCCGGCCCAGGGTGCGCACGAGGTTGGTCTCGCGGGCCACGCGCACGCGGGCGGCCGCCCCGGCCGAGACCTTCCAGACGGTGGCGTTGACCCCCGCGCTGCGGCGCTCGGGGATGATGACGCCGTCGGCGCCGAAGGCCCCGGCGCTGCGCAGGATGGCGCCCAGGTTGTGGGGGTCGGTGACCTGGTCCAGGGCGACGAGCAGGGGGGTGCGGCCCTGGGCGCGGGCCCGCTCCAGCAGGTCGATGGCCTCGGCGTAGTCGTAGGCGGGCACCTCGATGGCCACACCCTGGTGGACGGCCCCCTGGGTCAGTGCCTCCAGGTCGAGCTTGGTGACCTCCAGCACCGGGGCGCCCAGCAGGGCGGCGCGGCGCACGACGGCGCCCAGGCGCTCATCGGACTCCGCGGAGACGGCCATGAACACCCGCGAGATGGGGACCCCCGCGTAGGCGGCCTCGGCCACGGCGTTGCGCCCGCACAGGATCTCGTGGTCCGGGCCGACGTCGTAGCGGCGCCGGATCCGCTCCAGCTGCTTGGCGTGGTTGGGCTGGGCGGCGCGCGCCTCCGCGCGGGCCTTGGCCCTGGCCTTGGGGTGGCCCACCCGGTTCTCCGCCCGGGGCGTGGGCCCCTTGCCCTCCAGGCCGCGACGACGCTGCCCGCCCGAGCCCTTCGTTGCGCCCTTCTTGGAACCGGGCCGGCGCTTGGCCCCGGGGTACTGCTCGTTGCCGGGCATCCTCGTTCTCCTTCGTGTCTCAGGCCAGGTGCCAGCGCGCGCCGGTGGGGGAGTCCTGCACCACCACTCCCGCCTCGGCCAGCTTGTCGCGCAGGGCGTCGGCGCGGGCCCAGTCCTTGTCGGCGCGGGCCCGGGCGCGCTCGTCGAGGTCGTGCTGGATGAGACGGCCGAGGGTCTCCATGGCGGTGCTGCTCTGGGAGGAGCCGGCGCCGTCGAGTACCTGGGCGCGCCAGGGCTCGGCCAGTGGGTCCAGGCCCAGGACGTCGAGCTGGGCGCGCAGGTCCAGGGCCAGGCCGGTGACCGTCGCCCTGCTGCCCCCGTCGGCCGCCGCGTGGGGCGCATCCTGCGGGGCGGCCGCCCCGGTGGCCGTGGAGTCGCCGGCCTCGGCGGCGGCCAGGGCCACATTGAGGGCCTTGAGGGTGGCGTGGACCACCGCCATCGCCCCGGCGAGGTTGAGGTCCTCGTCCATGGCGGCGGTGAAATCGGGCGGCAGCCCCCGTGCCCGCAGCTCCTCGGCGGGCGCATCGACAGGACTGCCCGCACCCTCCTGCACGGACTCGTAGGCGCGCAGGACCGTGCTGGACAGGCGCTCCCACAGGGCGGCGGCCTCGGCCAGGGTCTCCTCGGAGAACTCCACGGTGGAGCGGTGGTGGACTGTGCCAAGGGCCAGGCGCAGGACGACCCCCTCGTGGCGCTCCAGGAGGCCGGCCACCGTCAGGGAGTTGCCCAGGGACTTGCTCATCTTGGCGCCCTTGATCGTCACCCAGGCGTTGTGCACCCAGTGGCGGGCGAATCCCCACCCGGCCCCGTGGGACTGGGCCTGCTCGTTCTCATGGTGGGGGAAGCGCAGGTCGATGCCCCCGCCGTGGATATCGAACTCCTCGCCCAGGTAGCGCCGGGACATCGCCGAGCACTCCAGGTGCCAGCCGGGCCGGCCCCGCCCCCAGGGGGCCTGCCAGGCGGCGTCCCGGGGCTCGGTGGGCTTGGCGGTCTTCCACAGGGCGAAGTCCCGCGGGTCGTGCTTGTCGGCCTCGACCTCGTCATCGAGTTGGGACTCGTCCTCGGTGGTGGCCAGGTCCTCCACGCGCTGGTTGGTCAGACTGCCGTAGTCGGGCAGGGAGGCCACCGAGAAGTAGACGTTGCCGGCCTCGCCGATGTAGGCGTGGCCCTGGTCCAGCAGGCGCTGGATGAGGTCGATCATCTCGGGGATGTGGCCGGTGGCGCGGGGCTCGTAGGTGGGGGCCTCCACGCCCAGGGCCCGGTAGGCGGCGTCGAACTCCCGCTCGTGGCGCTGGGCCCAGGCCCACCAGGGCACCGGGGGCGTGGCGGCCGCGGATTTGCCGAGGATCTTGTCGTCGATGTCGGTGACGTTGCGGATGAGCACGACGGACTGCCCCTGGCGCTCCAGCCATCGGCGCAGCACGTCGAAGGCGATGGCTGAGCGCATATGCCCGATATGCGGGCTGCCCTGGACGGTGGCGCCGCACAGGTAGATGGACACGACCCCGGGGATGACGGTGGGCGCCAGCGGCACCACGGCGCGCGCCGCGGAGTCGTAGAGGCGCAGGGAGGGCGCGGGTGGCTGGAGGTCTGTCACCCGACAAACATACTGCACATCCTCACCGGCATGATTTCCCCGCCCCGGCCCAGTCCGGCGCGGTATTCCGCCGATTCTCGTACCGGGCCTCTCGGGCGGGCCGGGAGCTGCGCGGTCAGTGGCCGTAACGATGCGCGGCTCGCCGCCCGTGGCGCGTCGCCAGTGGGGCCGGTGGTGCCGATGGCGGGGGCGGGGAGGCGCCGGGCGCGGGTGGAGATGCGCCGCTCAGGGGAGGTAGGGGCTGTCAGTGGCGACCACCTCGACCTTGAAGCCCTGTGAGTCCTCCATGTACGCGGCGTAGTGGTCGGGGCCGCCGGCGAAGGGGTAGCGCTCGGCGTACAACGGGCGCCAGCCGTGATCGGTGCACTGCTGCGCGAGACGGTCCACCGTCGGCTGATCGACGGCGCTCAGCGCCAGGTGGTTGAGCCCGGGACGGTGGCGGTCGTGCGGCTGGGCGGCAGTCAGCGGCGGGGTGGTCAGGACCAGGTAGGGGCCGGAGCCGGCCTGCCACAGGCTGCCCTCGGGCCAGTCCTGCGCCCGCCTCCACCCCAGCGCCTCCAGCAGCCAGCCCCACTGCTCACGGGCCAGGGGCAGGTCGCCCACCCACAGCTCCACGTGATGCATCCCGCTCATGCCGGTCCGGTAGGGTCGGTGCGGTCCGCGACTGGCCGGGGGACCACCAGGGCGGTGGCGATGGCGGCCAGGCCCTCCTGGCGGCCCAGGAACCCCAGGTGGTCGGTGGTGGTGGCGGTGAAGGACACCGGTGCTCCGGCCGCCTGGGACAGGGCGTCCGCAGCCTCCTGGCTGCGCGGGCCCACCCGGGGGCGGGCCCCCACGAACTGGACGGCCACATTGCCGATCTCGAAGCCCGCGGCCCGCACGCGCCGAGCGGTCTCGGCCAGCAGCGTGGCACCCGCGGCCCCCTTCCACTGCGGCTCGGCGGTGCCGAAATTGGACCCCAGGTCGCCCAGTCCCGCCGCTGAGAGCAGCGCATCGCAGCAGGCGTGGGCGACGACGTCGCCGTCGGAGTGGCCCTCCAGGGCCGGCTCCCCGGGCCACTCCAGGCAGGCCAGATGGAGCGGGGCGCTCGTGCCCGCGGTCATGCCCGCGGGGGCGAAGGCGTGGACATCGGTGCCGATGCCGGTGCGGGGGATGAGCGCGGTAGGGGCCGGGGGCCGGGAGTCGATGGGCATGGCCCCAGTGTGCCGCAGCGGCCGCCGCAGGGCCGAGCGCGGCCATGCCATGTCGGTGTCGATGACGAGCTGATGCGCCGGCAGGAGCGGGGCGGGGCAGTGCGGGGACTCATGGCAGGGCACTGGGGCGCCACCCAGGTCGTCCAGGATTTGTCAATGGGTAGGAATGCGCGTCATTGCAGCGGAAGATCCCGCATTGTGCGGGTACGGTCGGTGCATGATCGTCTGGCGCGGCTGGGGCATCCTGGCGTTTCTTGTCACTATTCCCTTCGCTGCGGGTATGGGCAAGCTCGGGGAGTCGACGGGCTCCGATGGGCCACTGGCGACGGTGCTCTTCGGGCTCGGCTTCGTCGGGGCGGGGGTGGTCAACTACTTCCTGGGCCGTTATCTCAACGTGACGCGCCCGCCGCAGCAGGTGGGGCGCTACCAGGATCAGCTGCGGGCCGCGCTGTGGCAGCGGGTCAACCACGGGGCCTTCCAGGTGGCGCCCGGCGCGCCAGCCCCCACCTCGCAGGAGGAGGCGGCCCAGCAGATCGAGCAAGTGGTCGCCCAGGAGGCCGAGGGCCTGGTGCGGGCGCACAGCAACGTCCACACCCTGTTCTCCATCCCGATCCAGTGGTTCGGCCTCATCGAGGCCGTCGGGGGCCTGGCCGTGGTGCTCATCAACGCCGTGAAGCTCTGAGCGCCAGCGGCATCCGGCGCGCCCGCCCCGGCTGGGCTCGGGGGTGACCGGCCGGTGGGGCGCCTCAGGGCAGGCGCCAGTCCACGGGCGCGGCGCCCATCGACTGGAGGATCTCGTTGGCCCGGGAGAAGGGCCGCGAGCCGAAGAAGCCCCGCGAGGCCGACAGCGGCGAGGGGTGGGGTGAGGCGATCACCGGCGTGGAGCCCAGCATGGGGGTCAGGGACTGGGCCGGCCGGCCCCACAGGATCGCCACCAGCGGTCCCCCGCGCTCGACCAGGGCCTCGATGGCCCGCTGGGTGACGGACTCCCAGCCCCAGCCCTTGTGGGAGGCGGGCGCCCCGGGGCGCACCGTGAGCACCCGATTGAGCAGCATCACCCCCTGCTCGCACCAGGGGGTCAGGTCCCCGGACGTCGGCGGAGCCACGCCCAGGTCGCTCACCAGCTCGCGGAAGATGTTCTCCAGGCTCCGCGGCGGCCTGACCCCGGGCGCCACCGAGAAGCTCAGCCCCATCGGGTGGCCCGGTGTGGGGTAGGGGTCCTGGCCCACGATGAGCACGCGCACCCGGTCCATCGGGTAGGTGAAGGCCCGCAGCACATCGGTGCCCGCGGGCAGGTAGCCCGCGCCGGAGGCCACCTCCGCGCGCAGGCGCTCGCCTATCTGGTGGATCGTGGGCTCCACGGGCGCCAGGGCCTGGGCCCAGGAGGGATCGACGAGCTCGGACAGGGGCTTGGCTGCGGTCATTCCATGAGACTAATGAGCCGGAGGCCGCCGTGCCTAGCGCTGGCCTGCGGTGAGTGGCGCCGCGGCGCCCGTGGTGAACAATCCCCGTAAAGCCATCGGCGGCCGGTATGTTTGGGAGCGTGAGCGACTACAACTACCCCGAGGACGAGTTCGACGTCAGCGAGGATGAGGGTCCGGTTCCCGTCGGCGTGCACCGGGCGCAGGTCCCGCGCTGGCGCAGTTGGCTGCCGCTGCTGGCGGTCATCATCATCGTGCCCGTCCTGGCCTGGGGCGCGGTGACTCTCCTGGACCGCCAGACCTCCTCGGACAGCGCGGACCCCGCGGTCTCCCAGCCCGCCGACGGCGGTGCCGGGGGCGGCTCGGGCGACGGCGCCCAGCCCGGCGGGGATGCCAGCGCTCCCGCGGGGCAGCCCAGCGCCGGGGCCACCTCCTCGGCCACCTCCGGGCAGGCGGACCTCACCCTGGGGGTCACGGTCCTCAACGGCACGGAGACCAGCGGCCTGGCCGGGCGCACCGGGGACAGGCTCACCAACGCCGGCTTCAGCGCGGTGGAGGTGCCCCAGGGCATCTACGGCGAGACCGAGCCCGCCGCCTCCACGGTCCTCTACAGCCAGCCCGAGCACAAGGCGACGGCTGAGCAGATCGCCGAGCAGCTGGGCATCAGCAACGTGGTTGAGGACCCCGACAGCGCCCAGTCCAGCCCGATCGTCGTCATCCTGCGCGAGGACTTCCAGGAGTAGGGCGGGCGCCGGACCGGCGATCCGACGATTCGCCGTCGGAGGATTCCACGCGCCACCAGCGGTGAGCGCCTTGCACTCAAGGACGGAGAGTGCCAGCATTGCGGTTAGCACTCGGAGCCTTCGAGTGACAACAGACCTAGGCTGGGACGTGAGGACCGGTTCCGGGCGTGACGTGAACGCCAGGGCATCGATCCGTCCGTCGCGGGCACGGACCGGCCACCCACCACTCAGTGGAGGAGACTCATGTCCAAGATCATCGCCTTCGACGAGGAGGCCCGCCGCGGCATGGAGCGCGGCCTGAACACCCTCGCCGACACCGTCAAGGTCACCCTGGGCCCCAAGGGCCGCAACGTCGTTCTCGACAAGAAGTGGGGCGCCCCCACGATCACCAACGATGGCGTCACCATCGCCAAGGAGATCGAGCTGGAGGAGCCCTACGAGAAGATCGGCGCCGAGCTGGTCAAGGAGGTCGCCAAGAAGACCGACGACGTCGCCGGCGACGGCACCACCACCGCCACCGTCCTGGCCCAGGCCCTGGTCCGCGAGGGCCTGCGCAACGTGGCCGCCGGTGCCAACCCGATCGCCCTGCGTCGCGGCATCGACAAGGCCGTGACCGCCATCGTCGAGCGCCTGCTGGCCGACGCCAAGGACGTGGAGACCAAGGACGAGATCGCGGCCACCGCCTCGATCTCGGCCGCCGACGAGCAGATCGGCGAGTTCATCGCCGAGGCCCTGGAGAAGGTCGGCCACGAGGGCGTCGTCACCGTCGAGGAGTCCAACACCTTCGGCCTCGAGCTCGAGGTTACCGAGGGCATGCGCTTCGACAAGGGCTTCATCTCGCCCTACTTCGTCACCGACCCCGACCGCCAGGAGGCCGTCCTGGAGGACGCCTACGTCCTGCTGGTGGAGTCCAAGATCTCCAACGTCAAGGACCTCCTGCCGCTGCTGGAGAAGGTCATGCAGGCCGGCAAGCCCCTGGCCATCATCGCCGAGGACGTCGAGGCCGAGGCCCTGGCCACCCTCGTGGTCAACCGCATCCGCGGCACCTTCAAGTCCGTGGCCGTCAAGGCCCCGGGCTTCGGCGACCGCCGCAAGGCGATGCTCCAGGACATGGCCATCCTCACCGGCGGCACGGTCATCTCCGAGACCGTGGGCCTGAAGCTGGAGAACGCCACCCTGGAGGACCTGGGCCAGGTCCGCAAGGTCGTCGTCACCAAGGACGACACCACCCTGGTCGAGGGCGCCGGCGACAAGGACGCCATTGAGGCCCGTACCGCCCAGATCCGCATGGAGATCGAGAACTCCGACTCCGACTACGACCGCGAGAAGCTCTCCGAGCGCCTGGCCAAGCTGGCCGGCGGCGTCGCCGTCCTGAAGTCCGGTGCCGCCACGGAGGTCGAGCTCAAGGAGCGCAAGCACCGCATCGAGGACGCCGTGCGCAACGCCAAGGCCGCCGTGGAGGAGGGCATCGTCGCCGGTGGTGGCGTGGCCCTCATCCAGGCCTCCGAGGCCCTCGACGGGCTCACCCTCGAGGGTGACGAGGCCACCGGTGCCGCGATCGTCAAGGTCGCCGTGGAGGCCCCGCTCAAGCAGATCGCCGTCAACGCCGGCTACGAGGGCGGCGTCGTGGTCGACCGCGTGCGCAACCTGCCCACCGGTGAGGGCCTCAACGCCGCGACCGGCGAGTACGTCAACCTGCTGGCCGCCGGCATCGCCGACCCGGTCAAGGTCACCCGCTCCGCCCTGCAGAACGCCGGCTCCATCGCCGGTCTGTTCCTGACCACCGAGGCCGTCGTGGCCGACAAGCCCGAGCCCCCGGCCGCCCCGGCCGGTGGCGGCGACGAGATGGGCGGCATGTACTGATCCGCTGACTGATCAGTGCGCCAGTCCCGGTGACCGGTACTGGTGCGAGCCGACAGGCGCCATCACGGCGGGCCGTCCCCTACTGCGGGGGCGGCCCGCCGTCGTGTGCGCTGCGGGCCTCAGGCCATGCCCGCGCCGAAGCGCCCGGCATTGGTGGTCTCGGCGTCGTCGTAGGAGGTGGCCGCCTGATCCAGGGCCAGGCTGATCTGGTCGAGATTGGCCTGGACCTGGAGCTGGGTGACCCGCCAGTCCGAGGCGCACACCCCCATGGAGTCCGAGGCGCTGCCGGTCCACGAGGCCTGCAGGGTGGTGATGTCGCTGTGCATGCCGTCCACCTCGGTCTGGATCGTGGCGATGCGGGTGCGCGCCCGAGTGGCGGTGTCGGCAACAGCGACGGTATCGACGGTGAAGGTGGCCATGGGTGAACCTCTCTGTGCGGTGAGCCAGCGCCTCCAGCGCTGCGGTTGTCACCACGGTAGGTCCGGCCCCGGACCGCCCGCGCGCCCCGGCCCCGGGTCTGTGGACGGCGCTTGCAAAGTGCCCGCCTGTGGAGCGCGGCTCGCCCCGGAATCCTGCCGAAGGCCGCGCTCCCAGCCCCTGAAGGTCGAGGCTCCGGGTCCCGCGAGCCCACCAGTGGCCGATCCCGCTGGGGGCGGGCCCCGCGGTGGGGTCAGAGCCGGTCGGCGCCGTCGTCGACGATCTCCTCAGTGATCGGGGCGATCTCCCCGGTGCGAGCCTCGCGGGCGATCTTGGCGGCCTCGGCCTTGAGGCGCAGCTTCTCGGCCAGTCGGGCGCTCTCCTCCTGGGCCAGGTCGTGCCGGCTGGCGCAGCGCTCCTGCCCGGGGCGGGGCGAGCCCAGGAGCCGTTCGAGGTCCTCGGCGCAGGACTCCATCGACGGGGCGTGGGACAGGGGCGCATCAATGCCTCCGGGAGTGCTGGCGGGCCCTGCCGGGCCCTCCGCCGGGGCAAGGGTGGGAAGGCCCTGGGCCGGGGTGTGGGGCGTGGGCGCACTGGGCGCCTGCCCTGCAGGGACGCTGCTGGGTGAGATCGCCGAGGGCTTGGCCACCGGCGCATCCGGCACGGGCGCGAGGAGGTAGTCCCCGGCCGCATCCGGGCTCCGCGGGGCGCGCCCACGGGACTGGGCGCCGTCGTCGGGCTCGTCGCTGAGACTGGAGCTCAGGGCCGGTAGCGGGCCGGCCGGCTTCGAGGGCTGAGCCGGCCCCGCGCCGTCGTCGGCCCGTGTGCACTCGGCCGCCTCCTGCGGGCACAGTGCCGCGAGCTTGCCGGCCACGCGCCGCGCCTCCGCCTCCAGGTTCTCCCGCGCCAGCGGCTCCCAGCGCTGGCCCAGGGGGGAGTGGAAGAGCCTGTCGCGCTCCAGGAGCCGGGAGGTGATGGCCAGGCGCGCCCGCAGGTAGTCGGCCTGGGGGATGTGGGCGTACTCCTCGCGCAGCAGCCGCAGGTACTCCTTGTAGGTCTGCGGGTCGACCGCCAGTGTTCCCAGATCGGCGTCGATGAGCGCCATGGCATCGATGTCATCGGCCGACAGCGTGTGGCGCTTGAGGTTGACGATGAGGCAGCACACGCGCTCCACGGCCGCCTCGGGCACCCCCAGCTCGCGCAGGTCCTGAGCGGCGAAGGCCGCCGAGGCCGCCTCGTCCTCCCCGCCGTTGCGGCGGTTGACCTGCTCGGTCTCCGCGGAGAAGACGCAGCCGTGGTACCAGGTGGCCACCCGCATGATGTCCGGGTGGTGGGACTCGTCCGCCAGCTCATCGACGCGCGCCAGCATGTCGATGAGATGGCGCAGGTTGTGGAATCGACGGTCGGGTGTGGACCACAGCGCTACCAGGTGCTCCCCGGCCGCGCGGATCTGCTCGGCGGGTGCCGTGGTGCCCAGCGCCCTCACGGAGCGTGAGAACGCGGGCAGTAGCCACTGCGGTGCGTCGATGACGCCCATCGGTCGGCCTCCGGGATCGGATTCGGTGGTGCTGAGTGCGTGTCATCGTAGGACTCCCGGGAGTGGAAGTCGAAGAAACGCCGTGTCTGTCGGGCCACGTAGGCGTGTCCGCGGTGGGGAGCACTACCCATGGTGCTCGTCAGAGCCCCCGAGTCGTCCCCGAACGGCCCGCTGCAGCCCGCCTCAGGCGCCCTGCTCAACGGCCGGTGCCGGCTGCTCGGGCGCAGGCAGGGGCAACTCGATATGCACCGTAGCGCCCCCGCCCGGGGTCTGGAGCATCTGCACCGTCCCCCCGTGGCGCTCGATGATGCCCATGACGATGGCCAGTCCCAGGCCCGAGCCGCCGGTCTCCCGGTTACGCGAGGAATCGGCGCGGTAGAAGCGCTGGAAGACCTTCTCTGCCTCCTCGGGGGGCACTCCGCCGCCGTGGTCGCGCACCTCGACCACGGCGATGCCCGGGCTGTCATGGACACCTCCCTGGGTGCTGCCGTGGACGCCGTCCCCGGGGGCCGCCTGCCCCTGCGGCAGCGCGGGCCCCGGACGCGCCCCCACCGCGATCTGCACGGGCGTGCCCGCCGGGGTATGGCGCACGACGTTGCCCAGGAGGTTGGTCAGGACCTGGGAGAGGCGGTCCCGGTCGCCCACGACCTCGACGACGGGGGCCTCGGCCTCGGGATCGTCGTCATCGAGGGGGATGAGGGAGCAGTCCCGGTCGGGGGCCAGAACCGTCATGTCGCTCAGTGCCCCCACGGCCAGCTCGGTGAGGCTGACCCGTTCCATCTCCATCTCGCGGCCCTCGTCCATGCGCGCGAGCTGGAGGAGGTCGTCGACGAGACGCCCCATACGGTTGGACTCGGTCTCGATGCGCGTCATGACCTCGCTGACGCGGTCGCCGGGCACCCCGCCCATGCGGTAGAGCTCGCCGTAGCCGCGGATGGCCGCCAGGGGGGTGCGCAGCTCGTGTGAGGCGTCGGAGACGAATCGGGTCATGCGCTCCTGGGCCACGACCTGGACGGAGAAGGCGTGCTCGTTCTGGGAGAGCATGGTGTTGAGTGCCCGTTGCAAGGAGCCCACCTCCGTGGTGGGCGGCTCGGTGACCAGGATGCGGGCGGACAGGTCCCCGCGGGCGATGCGCCCGGCCACGCTCTCGATCTGGCGCAGGGAGCGGAAGGAGCGGTGCACCAGGTAGGTGGCGATGATGGCCCCCAGCAGGATGATGACCAGATCGGCCAGGGCCACGACCAGGCGGGTACGCTCCACCGTCTCGGTGATGTTGGCCAGCGGCAGGGCGATGGCGGCCACGCCCACGTACTCGCCGGTGGTCTCGTCCTGCAGGAGCATGATGATGGCGCGCCACTGGCGGGTGGGCTGATCGGAGTCCACCGAGACCAGGCGGGGGTTGCCCGAGTTGGCCACGGCGGTGGAGTAGTCCAGCTCGTCATCCAGCCGGGGGATGCCGTACTCGGCGGCGGTGTCGGGGTGGATCCACGTGCCGTCGTCGCTCCCCGAGACGTAGTCGGCCTGCACGTAGTAGGTGGAGGGCAGGATGCCGCTGAAGTCCGAGCCGTTCTTGATCCGCTCCACGCCCTGCTCGCCGAAGGCCACGGCGGTGGTCTTGAGCTGCTCGTCGATCTGGTTGTACAGGTGGCTCTGGAGCAGCGAGGTCACCACGAAGGAGACGATGAGCAGGCCCACGGTCAGCAGGGCGGTGGTCATGAGGGCCAGGCGGCTGCGCAGCGGCAGTGCCTGCCAGGGCCGCTGGATGGAGATGATCGGATGCCAGCGGCCCCGCTTGGTCGGACGGTGCTGCTTGCCCTTGGGTACCCTGGCGCGTGCGCTGCTGCGCGCAGGGGCCATCATTCGGCCTTGGGCTCGCGCAGCATGTAGCCCACGCCCCGCCGGGTCTGGATGAGGGGCGCCACGGGCTGACCGTCGCGGCCATCGATCTGATCGACCTTCCGGCGCAGGTAGGAGATGTAGGACTCGACAATGGCGGCGTCGCCGTTCCAGTCGTACTCCCAGACGTGGTCGAGGATCTGGGCCTTGGACACGACGCGGCCGGCATTGAGCATGAGGTAGCGCAGGAGCTTGAACTCGGTGGGGGAGAGCTCGACCTCCACGCCCGCGCGGTGGACCTCGTGGGCATCCTCGTCCAGGACCAGGTCGGAGACGCGCACGACGCCGTCGTCCTCATTCTCGATGGCGTGGGTGCGGCGCAGGATGGCGCGGATGCGGGCGATGACCTCCTCCAGGCCGAAGGGCTTGGTGACGTAGTCATCCCCGCCGACGGTCAGGCCCTGGACCTTGTCGGCCATGTCGTCGCGCGCGGTCAGGAAGAGGATGGGCGTGGAGACGTCGCGCTCGCGCAGGCGCCTGGCCACGGTGAAGCCGTCCATGTCGGGAAGCATGACATCCAGGACGATGAGATCGGGAGAGGTCTTCTCGGTGCCCTTGAGGGCGCCGTTGCCGTCACCTGCGGTGGAGACCTCGAAACCTGCGAAGCGCAGGGAGGAGGCCAGGAGGTCGCGGATGTTGGGTTCGTCATCCACGACGAGCAGGTGAGCTTCGGTGCGGGTTTGCTGGGAACGCTCCATGAAACCACCATGCAACTCCTACCTGGAGGTTAACTGGGTGGCTTCTGAGGAAAAAGTGAGGTTGCCCGGAGTGGTGGCCGGTGAGCAGCGGGGCCTTCCTGGCTCCACCGCTGCACTTCCCCTGGTTGTGGCCGGCTGCCCGCAGGCCGGAGGAATATCGATGCCCCCGGGGTGTCGGCAGTGCGAGACGAGGCGGCTCCCGCGGGCTGGGCGCCTTGTGCCTCGAGCCTGAGCGCCGATTCGGGTACCGGCCCCGGGCGCCGCCCGCGGCACAGGTGCGCCAGGCGCGCACATGCACCGGGGGCTGGGCTCAGAGGAAGGAGAGCGGGTCGAACTCGGACAGCGGGATGATGCGCACCCGCGGCAGGGGGCTGGTGAAGGCGCGCACGTCCAGCTCCAGATCGTGGATGCTCAGGCCCCGCGTCTCCAGGGCGGCCAGTTGGGCGTTGAGGAACTCCCGGAAGCACAGGATCCCCACCTGCGCCCCCGCGTCCAGGAGCCGCTCGACCTGGGGGACGTAGTCGCCGTCGTGGCTGCCCAGGAGGATCTGCGCCTGCTCGCCCGACTCCACCTTCTGCGCCAGCGCCTCCAGGGTCCGCTGGATACCGATGTCGACCACCTTCTCCTCGGTGGAGCCCGAGCCGGCCAGGGGCACGGGACGGTAGTCCATGGCCAGCAGTGCCTGGATGAAGCCCATGGGCATGTGGCCCGAGGTGGCGTTGAGGAAGAACAGGGCCCGTGCGTTCCTCGCGCCCTGGCCGGCCGTCGGGCCGGGGGTCGGCTTTACCGTCATACCAGCGATCTCATCGCAGTAGGACAGGACGCGGTCCCAGCGGGGGCGCTCCTCCGGTTCGGGGCGACGGCCCAGGACGCTCATGCCCAGGGTGGCGTCGATGTTCTCGCCGTCGACGAGAAGGTAGGTCGGTACGTTCATGGCCTCATGCTAGCCGTCGTGCGGGAATCGGGCGGAGCCCGTCGAGCGGGCGCGGCCGTGTCGTACCGCCCCTGACCTGCGGTTTGAGGCACAGGAGGGGGAGTGGGGCGTTCCTCCTTCTGTGAACATCCTGCAAGAGTGGTGGGTGTCGGCTCGAATATGGCGGGGAGTGGGAGGCGCTCGGGAGGCATAGCGTGCCTGCGCCGTCGAGACCGGCGGGGCCGGGGGAGAGGCGGCGGCGAGAAGCGCCGGGGACGGGCGCAGTCCGCCTCCCGCGGGATGCCACGGGAGGCGGACTGCTGGGACCGGTTATGAGGGCTCGGTGCGCGAACCGGGCGCCGGCGGATGAGGCGCTCAGAAGGCTTCAGTAGGAGGACTGGTCATCCTGCTGCGGCCAGGCCTGGGGCTGGGCCTGGCCGTTGGCCTGCGGCGCCCCCTGGCCCTGGGTCTTGAGGGCCTCGAAGGCGGCATCGACATCGCCGTCGGTGATCTGGGCCGGGGCGGCGGGGGCGGCCTGGAGTGCGGGGCTGGAGCCCGCCTTGAGGGCGGCCAGGCGCGCCTCGGCCTCCAACTGGGCGCTGGAGGACTCCAGCTCGGCGAACTGCGACTCCAGGGAGGAGCCCGCCAGCTCCATCTGCCCTGCGGCCTGGGCCTCGACCCGGCGCACCTGGTCCTCGTAGCGGGCCAGCTCGGAGGTGGGGTCCATCACATTGATCGAGCGGATGGCGCCCTGCACCTTGACCTGGGCCTCGGCGGTCTTCTGGCGGGCGATGAGCTGGTCGCGCCTGGACTGCAGCTCGCCGAGCTTGACCTCCATCTGCTGCAGGCCGGTCTTGAGCTGGTCGACCACCTGGCGCTGGGAGGCGATCATGGGCTCGGCGGCCTTGACCTCGTTCTCCGCGGTGATCTGCTTGGTCAGGGCGATCTTGGCCAGGGAGTCCCACTTGTCGGCGCCAGCACTGTCGCCGGCGGCGCGCATCTGGTCGGCCTTGCGGGAGGCGGCCAGCGCCTTGTTGCCCCAGTCGCGGGCCGCGGCCACGTCCTCGTCCCGGTCCTTCTCGGCCAGGCGCAGGTTTCCGATGGTCTGGGCCACGGCGTCGCGGGCCTCGGCGATGGAGGCGGTGTAGTCGCGCACGAGCTGGTTGAGCATCTTCTCCGGGTCCTCGGCGCGGTCCAGGAGGGCATTGATGTTGGCGCGGGTGAGCTGGGCGATACGGCCCAGGATCGACTGCTTCTCAGCCATGGGGTCCCTTTCGTTGTGCCCGGCCGCCGGTGGCGGCTCGCGGATCTGGTCGGTGCTCCGGGGCCATGCTCCCAGAATCGCGGCGCGGTTTCCTGCCCGTGGGTTCCTCCGGGGGCGGACGTGCGCTCCCCGGCGTCGGGGCCGGGACGGGGATGGCGTCCCAGGAGGGCCAGGTGCTCGGGGCGGGGCGAGGGGCCCCAGTCGGGCGTCGTTTCGCGGAAAGCGCGTCACTTGGCGGAATGGACGACACCTACAAGGTACGTCCATTCCGCCAAGTGACGCCCTTGTCGCGAAGTGATGTCCCATCGTGCCCGGCTGATCCCCGGCGTCGGCCCGTTATCCGGCCGAGTGGACCCGGGCCACGGGCGGCAGCGGGTCCCCACCGCGCCGACAACCTCCCGAGGAGGGACAACTAGTCGAAGAAGTCGCCGAGACCGTCGGCGATCCCTCCCAGGAGGTCAGGCCCACCTCCCCACCCCCCGTAGCGGCGGCCGGAGTTGGCCATGCCACCCAGGATGAGCCCGCCCAGCACCAGGGAGCCGACGTCCACGCCGCCGGGCCCCCTCCGGGAGCCGCCGCCACCGCCGATCCAGGAGTCCGAGTTGCGCACATCGGCCTCCGCGATGGCCTGGGCCTGGGCGACCAGCGGCTCGCCGGCGGCGACCTCGGCCAGGGCGGCCGAGGCGTCCGTGCGCTGCAGGGAGGTGGCGGCCGCTGCATGCCGGGAGGCCTCGCTCAGGGCGGTGCGCGCCGAGGGGCCCACGGCGCCGCGGTGGGTGGTGATGTAGCTGGTGACCGCCTCGACCTGGGAGTTCAGGCGTGCCAGGCGCGAGCCCAGGGAGGCGCGCGCCCGCGAGTCGTTCTCCTCGCGCTGGCGGGCGGGGGCCAGGGCGGCGTCGATGGCGGCCTCGGCCCGGGCCAGGTGGTCCAGGGCCGCCAGCGGGTCGCCGCTGGGGGCGGGGCCACTGGCGGCACGCCCCTCGGCGACGGCGGCCTCGGCGTCGGCCACGAGCGGCGCCAGGGAGGCGGCGGGAACGGCGTCGGCCAGGCGCTCGGCGTCGACCAGATCGGAGGAGATGGAGGCGATGGCGGCCTCCAGGTCGGCGGCGGCCCGCTGGAGGCGCTCGCGGGCATTGGTGACCTGGGCGGCCAGGGTGCCGGCCTGGGCGATGGAGCCCTGGGCGATGCGCACCTGCTCGACGGCGGTGGCGTCCTGGCCGGCCTGGGCGCTGGCGCGGGCCTGGTCCAGGGCGGTGCGCCCGGCGGCCAGGAGGCGCCGGGCCTGCTCGGGCGCCTGGCTGACGCTGGTCAGGGAGGAGTCGGGGTAGGCGGCGTGCAGAGTGACCAGGAGCGTATCGGCCATGACGATGGCCTGCTCGGTCTCGTCGGCCCGCTGCGCGGTCTCGGCGATGGAGGTGGGCAGGGTCGCCTCGATGCCGCGGCGCCTGCTGAAGGCCTCCTCCTGGGCGCGGATCTCCATGACCGCGGCCTCGCAGCGCTGCTCGATCTCGGTGAGCATCTGGTGCTGCTGGGCCGGGGTCTCGGGGATGTCGTCATCCAGGAGCTTGCGCAGTTCGAAGGAGCGGGCCACATGGGCGCGGGCGCGATCCAGGGCCTCGCGGAAGGGGTCGGTGGCCGACAGGCCGAACTGGGCCTGGGCGTAGGACAGCTCCTCGTCGGCCGAGCGCACGGAGTTGTCGGCCTGGACCAGGGCGTTGCCCGCTCGGGTGCGCAGCTGCTCGATCGGGGAGGGCTCAGCTGCGCCGGGTGCCTGCCCCTGCCGGTCCTTGCCCATCCAGCGAGAGAAGATCATGGGGTCCTTCCTCCTCCTGCGGGGCTCGCCGTGGTGGCGCCCCCGCGTCCTGCGCCCGGCCCCCGCTGGGGGTGGGCGCACGCCTCCTGGGGACATCGTTGTTGCTGGGCGTGGCCCGGGCAAGCCGTTTCGCCCAAGGCGCGCGCCTCCCCTAACTTTCGACAATTTGCATGAGATCGTACTTCTCCAGGCCTGGAAAAGGCCGATCTCATGCAAATTGTCGAAAGGAAGGGGAGACGGCCGCTGGGCCGGGGCGCCGCCCTGCTTGCACTCCTCCCCAGTGACACCACAATGGGGGGCGATGAATGAGAGACGCGCAGTTGACAGGCCATTGATCACCGTCATCGAGCCCGAGGCCGGGGCGCCCCTGGGGCGCCTGGGGGAATGGCTCTTCGCCGAGGGAGCCGCCCTGCGCACGGTCCGCCCCTGGCAGGGGCAGGCCATCCCCGCCCTGGAGGGCATCGGCGACGGCCTCATCGTCCTGGGCGGGGCCATGAGCGCCCACGACGACCCCACCCACCCCTGGCTGGAGGACTTGCGCGCCCTCCTGCGCCAGGTCGCCGGGGCCCAGGCCCCCGCCATCGCCATCTGCCTGGGCGCGCAGGTCGCGGCCGAGGCCCTGGGCGGCGCCACCGCCGTGCCCTCCCCGCACGGGGCGGAGGGCGGCGTCGTCGACCTGGAGCTCACCCCCGCGGCTCTGGAGGACCCCCTCACCGCCGAGGCCATCGCCGAGGCCGTGCGGGCCGCCGTGCGCGCCGGCATCCCCACTCGGGGCGGCACCCGCATCCCCGTCATCGTCTCCCACGACGACGTCGTCACCCGCGTTCCCGACGGCGCCGTCCTCCTGGCCTCCTCCCACAGGGCGCCCATCCAGGCCTGGCGGGCGGGCAGGCTCCTGGCCCTCCAGCACCACCCCGAGTCCACGCCCGAGCGCGTCGCCTACTGGCGCGCCCGCAGCGCACTGCGCCACGAGGGCATGCCCGGGGCGGAGGCCATCGCCTACTCCGACATGCCCGCCCATGCCCGTGAGGCGGGGGAGCGGGCCCGCCGCTCCGCCGTGGAGGCCGACCCCGTCATCCAGGCCTTCGGACGCCGCCTGGCGCGCACCTTCGCCCGCCAGGCCAGGGCCTACAGCGCCGCCCGGGGTGGGGAGTGCGCCCCGGGGAGTTCAGGCCATGGCGCGCAGCGGCGGGGCCAGGCAGTCTAGGAGCATCTGGGATGGCGGGGCCGCACATGGAACCGCCGCTGGGGAGCGGGTCGTTTGCGCAGGCCAGACGCGATCCATGGCCTGATCCGCACCCACTGTGCCGGCCCCGCCATCCCAGGTTCCCCTCCCCACTCCCTCCTGCGCCCGGGCGCAGGCGCCGCCCACGTGCCGCCGCCGAGGACCGGCGCACGCCAGGGGCTCAGTGCCTCAGCGCCCGCGTGGAGCAGGGCGGAGGCATGGGTGTGAGGAGCACGCCGCGGGCCCGCCCCCAGCACTGGAGGGCGGGCCCGCGGGGCTGCGCCGTCGGAAGGCTCCGCTGTCGGAAGCCCGTCAGAAGCCCGTCTCGATGACGGCGGTACTCGGGGTTGAGGGCATCTCGGTCTGCGTCGTCGTCTCCTGAGCCACCGACAGGCTGCTGGAGACCAGCCACGCCAGCGCGCAGGACAGTGCGAGCGTGACCAGGCCGAGCAGCCACAGTCCCGCGGTGGCCCACCGGTGTAGTCGTGTTGCGTGCAAGGAGCTCTCCTTCTTCCAGGAGGACTGATCGCGGCCGCCTCCTCAAGGGCCGGGATATGCCCGATACTCCCGCAGGGGGGTGTGCCCTGTCACTCCTCCTGCGGGAGGAGCCTGGGGGCCATCAATGCCACCGTCGATGCCCCGCAGCGCCCTACCGGACCCCTGCGTCCCCGGCATCGGCCGCATCCCCTGGGCCCTCAGCCCGGCCCGGGGCCTGCCCGGGGGCGCCGGTGACCTCGGCGGCGTCGATGATCTCGTAGGCGTAGCCCTGCTCGGCCAGGAAGCGCTGGCGGTGCGCCGCGAAGTCCTGATCCACCGTGTCGCGCGAGACCACCGTGTAGAAGTGCGCCTGGCGCCCATCGGCCTTGGGGCGCACGATCCGCCCCAGCCGCTGGGCCTCCTCCTGGCGGGACCCGAAGGAGCCCGAGACCTGCACCGCCACCGAGGCCCCCGGCAGGTCGATGGAGAAGTTGGCGACCTTGGAGACCACCAGCACCGGGACCTGCCCATCGCGGAAGGCGTCATAGAGCCGCGTGCGCTCGCGCACCGTCGTCGAGCCGGTGATGACCGGGGCGCCCAGGCCCTCGGCCAGCTCCTCGAGCTGGTCCACATAGCTGCCGATCACCAGGGCCGACTCGCCCGCATGGCGCGCCAGCAGCGCCTGAACCACCGCCGGCTTGCCCGCGGCGCAGGCGGCCAGGCGGTAGCGGTCCTCCGGCTCGGCCGTCGCATAGGCCATCCGCTCCCCGGCATCCAGGGTCAGGCGCACCTCCGTGCACAGCGCCGGGGCGATCCACCCCTGGTTCTCCAGGTCCTTCCACGGGGCGTCGTAGCGCTTGGGGCCGATGAGGCTGAAGACCTCCTCCTCGCGCCCGTCCTCGCGCACCAGGGTGGCGGTCAGCCCCAGGCGCCGGCGCGCCTGGAGCTCCGCCGTCATCCGGAAGACCGGCGCGGGCAGCAGGTGCACCTCGTCGTAGACGATGAGGCCCCAGTCGTGGGCGTCCAGCAGATCCAGGTGCGGGTAGACGCCCTTCCGCTTGGTGGTCAGGATCTGATAGGTCGCGATCGTCACCGGGCGCACCTCCTTACGGGCCCCCGAGTACTCGCCGATCTCCTCGGCGCCCAGCGTGGTGAAGCGCATGAGCTCGTCCTTCCACTGCCGCGCCGAGACCGCATTGGTCACCAGGATGAGCGTCGTCGTCGCCGAGCGCGCCATCGAGGCCGCTCCCACCAGGGTCTTGCCCGCACCGCAGGGCAGCACCACCACCCCCGAGCCCCCCGACCAGAAGGACTCCACCGCCTCGGCCTGGTAGGCCCGCAGCTCGAAGGTCTGCGGGGAGTTGCGCAGCTCGATGGGATGGGCCTCGCCATCCACATAGCCCGCCAGGTCCTCCGCGGGCCAGCCCAGCTTGATGAGCACCTGCTTGAGGTGCCCGCGCTCGGAGGGGTGGACCACGACGTCGTCGGGCCCGATCCGCTCGCCCAGCAGCCCCGTGGTCCGCTTGGAGCGCAGTACCTCCTCCAGCACGGCGGCATCGGAGGAGTGCAGGACCAGGCCGTGCGCGGGGTCGGTGACCAGCTGGAGGCGCCCGTAGCGGCCCATGGTCTCGGCCACCTCGGTCAGTAGCGAGTGGGGCACCGGGAAGCGCGAGTGGGTCAGCAGCACATGGACCACCCGCTCGGCGTCCAGGCCGGCCGCGCGCGCATTCCACAGCGCCAGGGGCGTGATCCGGTAGGTGTGGATGTGCTCGGGAGCCCGCTCCAGCTCGGCGAAGGGCGCCAGGTCGCGGCGCGCCTGGGCGGCGTCGGGATGGGCGACCTCCAGAAGGACGGTCCGGTCGGACTGGACGATGAGCGGGCCGTCAGGGATCTGGGACGCAGCCGAGGACATGCGCGGCAGTATTCCAGACCAGATCCGGGCCCGGGAGGCCCCCGCCCTCCCCGTTGCACATCTTCAGCGGGGTGCGCGACGAGGTTTCAATGAAAGGTGGGGGTCCGGGGTCGGGTTCGGGGCTGAAGATGTGCAGCGGCGGAGCGGCGCGCGGCGGATGGGCGGCGTAGATTGACGCCGATGAGCCCCGCCTCCCCCCGCGACCTCGCCGCGCACCTGACGGCACTGCCGGACCGCGGCATTGCCGGGCTTCTCAGCGCCCGCCCCGACCTGGCCACCCCGCCCCCACCCTCCCTGAGCGCCCTCGCCCTGCGCGCCGCCGCCCGCCCCAGCGTCGAGCAGGCCCTGGCCGGCCTGGACGCCCCCACCCTGGCCGTCGCGCAGGCCCTCGTGGTCGGCGAGGACGAGGCCGGCCAGGGCCCGGACGCCGAGGGTCCGGACGCCGAGGCGATCGCCACCTCCCTGGGCCTGCCCGTCGACGACGCCGCGGCAGCCGCCCAGCGCGTCGCCGACCTCGCCCTGGTTGTCGGTGCCCGGCCCGTCCAGGGGCTGGTCGAGGCCTTCGGCCCCCACCCCTTCGGCCTGGGGCCCGCCGCAGCGCAGGACCCGGGCACCCTGCCCCCCACCCTGGCCGAGCTGCAGTCGAACCGCCAGGACCTGCCCTCGGCCTCGGTGGAGCTGCTGGAGGTCCTGACCTGGGGGCCGCCCGTGGGCACTCTGCGCCCCGGGGGCGCCGCGCCCGCCGCCGAGCCCCTCATCGAGCGGGGCTGGCTCCACCGCAGCACGGACGCCCAGGGCCGCACCCGCCTGGTCCTGCCTCGCCAGGTGGCCCTGGCGCTGCGCGGCGGACGCCTGACCCGCGAGGAGCTGACCCGCCCCGACCCCAGCGCCCTGGAGGAGGTGGACAGTGCCACCGTGGCCTCCGAGGCCGCCTTCCACGCCGAGGAGGCGGTCCGCCTGGTCGAGGAGCTCCTCCAGGAGTGGGATCACGAGGCCGCCCCCATCCTGCGCACCGGAGGCGTGGGGGTGCGCGCCCTCCACCGCACCGCCGAGGCCCTCGACTGCGAGCCCGCCCAGGCCGCCCGCATCATCGAGACCGCCGCCGCCGCCGGGCTCCTGGGCCTCGATGAGGCCGGGGCCCACTGGCAGCCCTCCCGGGCCGCCCAGGACTGGCGCGCCCAGGGGGTCGAGCAGCGCTGGGCGCCGCTGGCCGCCGCCTGGATGGGCAGCGCCCGCACCCCCTGGCTCGTGGGCGCCCGGGATGACAGAGGAGCCCCGCGCCCGGTGCTGGCCGCAGACCTGGAGGCCGCCTGGGCCCGGCGCCTGCGACGACGACTCCTCCTACTCCTGGACGCCCTGCCCCCGGGGCGGGCGACCATCCCCGCCTTCGTGCGCGCGGCCCTGAGCTATGAGCGGCCCCGCCGGACCATGCCGCCCGGTGCCGTCAGCGCCGTCATGGCAGAGGCCGAGGCGCTGGGCGTCCTGGGCGCCGGCGCCCTGTCCACCGCCGGGCGGATCCTGGCCCGCGAGCTCACCGGGACGCCGTCGGCCGGCGACGCCGCGCCGACGGCGGCCGGAGCCCCCGCAGCGGGGGCGGCCAATGGCCCCACCCCCGGCCACCTGCTGCTGCCCGCCCTGGAGGAGGCGCTCGCGGCCGACCTTCCGGCACCTGTGACGATGCTGCTCGTCCAATCCGATCTCACGGCGATCGTGCCGGGGCGCCCCGACCCGGCACTGGCCCGGCTCCTGGCGCGCACCAGCGAGGTGGAGTCGCGTGGCGGCGCGCTGGGGGTGCGCTTCACCCCCGACTCGGTGCGCGGTGCCCTGGATGCGGGCTGGGCCGCCGAGGAGATCCTCGACGAGCTGGCCGCCGTCAGCCCCTCGCCCCTGCCCAGCGCCCTGAGGGCCCTGGTGGAGGACGCCGCCCGCAAGCATGGCGCCGTGCGGGTGCGGGCCGCCGCCAGCATCCTGCGCGTGGCGGACGAGGCCGTGGCCGCAGGGCTCCTGGCCGAGCCGGCCCTGAGACCCCTGGGCCTGTCCCTCCTGGCCCCCGGCATCCTGGCCTCCTCCGCCCCGCCCCGGCAGGTGGTGCGCGAGCTGCGCCAGGCGGGATTGGCCCCGGCCCTGGAGGACGCCCAGGGGGGCCTGCTGCGCCTGGCCCAGGCGCCCTCCGGGCGCGGCGCCCCCGCCCCCTCCAGGCCGGGCGAGGACTACGCCGACCTGCGCTCCCGCCGCCCTCAGGCTCCCGCGGCCAGGGCCCTGACCGCCCTGGTGACGCGCATGCGCCAGGGGGAGGCCCTGCGGGGCGCCGGCCTCGCCGAGCCGGTCACCGACCCCGCCCACGTCCTGGCCGCTCTGCGCCAGGCCCAGGCCGCCCGCGCACCGCTGATGCTGCGACTGGCGGGGCCCGACGGCGCCGCCCAGGAGCGCCGGGTGCGCGTGCTGGCCATCGAGCCGGGACGTGTGCGCCTGCGCGATGCGGTGCGCGAGACCGAGCTGACCGTGGCCGTCCACCGCATCATCTCCGTCGCGGAGGAGGAGGCTGGGGCGGCGGGGCAGGAGCGGGTCCCCGGGCGGTAGGGGGCGGTGGGGAGGCCGGCACGCGTCGGCGGGCCGGCGCCGAGACTGCCGGAGGGCGGTCCACCCGCCGGAGGTCGCTCCGGCGCGCGGGGGTCTTGAGATCGGCCCCTACACTGGGGGCGTGAGTGACACCGCGACGCAACCGGTTCCCCGCCTGGGGGCCCTCCCGTCAGCCCAGAACCTGGCCCTGGCGGCCAAGGACAAGACCCTGACCTCCCCCGCGGCCGTGGAGCTGGCCAGGGCCGCGCTCAAGGAGGTGACGGCCGACGGCGTGGGCGAGCACCTGGCGGCCACACTGGATGAGCCGCGCCTGGTCACCCACCTCTTCGCCTGTACCATGCCCGGGTACCGGGGCTGGCACTGGGCGGTGACCCTGAGCCGCCCGCCGCGCGGTCGCACTGCCACCGTCTGCGAGATGGGCCTGCTGCCCGGTGATGATGCCCTCCTGGCGCCCGCCTGGGTGCCCTGGGCCGAGCGCCTGGAGCCGGGCGACCTGGGGCGCGCCGACCGCCTTCCCCGGCGCGAGCAGGACGAGCGCCTGGAGCCCGGCTGGGAGGCCACGGGCCAGGACGCCGACGCCGTCGCCCTCGATGAGCTGGACCTGGGCCGGGCCCGGGTGCTCAGTGCCGAGGGCGTCAGCCGCGCGGCCCAGCGCTGGTACGCCGGCGACCACGGCCCCCGGGCCGAGGGCGTGCGCGCTGCCCACGCCACCTGCTCGACCTGCGGCTTCTTCCTGCCCATGGCGGGGGCCATGCGAGCGGTCTTCGGGGTGTGCGCCAATGAGTGGGCCGCCGACGACGGCACCGTGGTCTCCCTGGATCACGGCTGCGGCGCCCACTCGGAGACCGATGTCCCCGATCAGGGCCCCCAGTGGCCCATCACCCCCTCCCGGGTCGACGACCACCGCGTGGAGGCCATCAGTACCGACACTACCGGGGAGCCCAGCCTGCGCCGTGGCACCGCCTCCTCGCCGGAGGAGCGGGCCGACGACGCCCCACCGGCCCGCGAGCGCCGTGAGGCCCCTGCGGAGGGCTCGGCGGATGCTCCTGACGGCGCCGGCGCGCCCGAGCCCGCGGCGGAGCCGGCCGCCTCCCGGCCGGATGCGGCCGAGGACGCGGGTGGCACCCTGATCGAGCCCCTGCTGCACTTGGCGACGGCGGCCGTCGGCGCCGAGGGCCAGGAGCCTGAGCCCGCTGAGGCCGTCACAACGGCTGAGCCGGCCGAGTCTGCCGAGCCGGTAGCCGCCCAGGCCGGTGCGGCTGGCGCGAGCGGAGAGGCGGCCGCCCAGGCACCGCAGAAGCGTGCCGGGAGGCGGCGCGCCGCGCGGAGCACGCAGGGCAGGGCCACCGGGCGCACGAGCGCCGGGAGGAACGCGCCCCAGCCGCAGGACCCTGGTGAGGCGGCCGCGGCGTCGCAGGCGGGTGGGGAGCCCGCTCCTGAGTCCCTGCCGTCTCGGCCGGCCCAGGATCCCGGGTCGGTGGCGCAGGATGCCCAGTGCGCTGAGCATGCCCAGTCGGCGTCGGCCGAGGCGCCCGAGGAGCGCGCGGCCTCGGCCCGCGAGGCGGTGGCCGGCCTGACGGCCGCCCTGCGCCCTGCTGCCAGCGCCTCCGGCGCAGGGCCGATGAGCCTGGAGGATCTGGAGGCCAGCCTCCCGCAGCGCTGAGCCTTGCACCGGCGACCCGGCGCCCGCCGCCCCGGGGGTGTTGCCCCGGGCGCCCCGAGGCGTGAAGAATCCGGGTATGTGAGTACACAGACATCCCCTGCTCCCACTCCGGCGGGCATCTCACCGCTGGACCGCTTCTTCCGCATCACCGAGCGTGGCTCGACCATTGGGCGTGAGGTCCGTGGCGGCGTCGTCACCTTCTTCACGATGAGCTACATCCTCGTCCTCAACCCCCTCATCCTGGCCGGGGCCCTGGCCAACGACCCCCTGGCGCCCACCGGCGTCGGCGACCTCGATAGCGCCAAGGCCACGATCGCCGCGGGCACCGCCCTCATCGCCGGCGTCATGACGATCCTCATGGGCCTCATCGCCAACTACCCGCTGGCGATGGCCGCCGGGCTGGGCATCAACGCCATGGTGGCCTACACGATCGTGGGCACCAGTGACGTGACCTTCGCCGACGCCATGGGCCTCATCGTCATCGAGGGCATCCTCATCCTCATCCTGGTGCTCACCGGCTTCCGCGAGGCCGTCTTCCGCGCCGTCCCGCCCCATCTGCGCACGGCCATCAGCGTAGGCATCGGCCTGTTCATCGCGCTCATCGGCCTGGTGGACTCCAAGGTCGTGCGCCCCGGGGGCACGCCTCTGGAGCTGGGACTGGGCGGCTCCCTCCAGGGGTGGCCGGTGCTGGTCTTCCTCCTGGGGCTGTTCCTGACCATCGTGCTCTACATCCGCAAGGTGCGCGGCGCGATCCTCATCGGCATCGTCTCGGCCACGGTGGTGGCCGTCGTCGTCGAGGCGGTCCTCCACCTGGGCGCCTTCAACGACGACCCCGAGCACGGCGAGCTCAACTTCACCGGCTGGGCCCTGAGCGTCCCCGAGCTCTCCGGCAGCCCGGTCTCGGTGCCCGACCTGTCCAGCCTGGGCCACTTCTCCCTGCTGGGCTCCTGGGAGAAGATGGGGGCGGTCTCGGTGATCCTGCTGGTCTTCTCCCTCATGCTCGCCGACTTCTTCGACACCATGGGCACCATGGTGGCCATCGGAGCCGAGGGGGACCTGCTCGATGAGCAGGGCAACCCGCCCCGGACCCGTGAGATCCTCGTGGTGGACTCCCTGGGGGCCATCGCCGGGGGACTGGGCGGGGTGTCCTCCAACACCTCCTACGTGGAGTCCGCCGCGGGTGTGGGCGAGGGGGCGCGCACGGGCCTGGCCAATGTGGTCACCGGCACGCTCTTCCTGCTCTCGGTCTTCCTTGCCCCGGTGGTCTCCATGGTGCCCTACGAGGCGGCCACGCCGGCCCTGGTCATCGTCGGCTTCCTCATGATGATGCAGGTCACTGAGATCGACTGGAAGGTGCCGGAGCTGGCCATCCCGGCCTTTGTGACCATCATCATGATGCCCTTCTCCTACTCCATCACCAACGGCATCGGCGCCGGCTTCGTCACCTACGTGGTGGTCCAGGTCGCGCGCGGCAGGGCCCGCGGCGTCCACCCGCTCATGTGGCTGACGGCGGGGCTGTTCGTCGTCTACTTCACGCTCGCCCCCATCAAGGACATCCTGGGGATCGCCTAGGACCACCCCCGTGAACAGCACCTTCGCCTCCCTGCGCTTCCACAACTATCGGATCTGGTTCTTCGCGGCCCTGGTGGCCAATACCGGGACCTGGATGCAGCGTGTGGCCCAGGACTGGCTGGTGCTGCGGGTCCTGACCGAGGACTCGGCTAGTGCCACGGGCCTGACCACGGCCCTGCAGTTCCTGCCCATGCTGCTGCTGTCGGCGCATGCCGGGCTCGTAGCCGACCGGGTGGACCAGCGCACCTTCCTCATCTGGACTCAGAGCGCCATGGGTGCGGTCTCGGCCCTCCTGGCTCTCGACGTCCTGCTGGGGCACGTGCAGCTGTGGCACGTCTACCTCGCGGCCCTGCTCACGGGGGTGGCCGCCGCCTATGACGCCCCGGCCCGCCAGATCTTCGTGGCCCGCATGGTGCCCCCGGACAACCTGGCCAATGCGGTGGGCCTGAACTCGGCCTCCTTCAACGCCGCCCGGCTGCTGGGGCCGGCCCTGGCGGGCGTGGTCATCGCCTGGGTGGGCACGGGCTGGGTCTTCGCCTTCAACGCCGCGACCTTCCTGCTGCCCGCCCTGGCCCTGGCCCGGATGCGGGTGGCCGATCTGGTGGAGGTCCCGCGCGCCCCGCGGGCGGCCGGGCAGCTGCGCGAGGGTCTGGCCTACATCCGCCACCGCAGTGACATCGTCCTGATCATCGTGGTCATCGCCGTCATCTCCATGATCACCCTCAACTTCCAGGTGACCATGGCGGCCATGGTCCGCAGCGTCTTCGACCTGGAGTCGAGCGCCTATGGGTGGGTCTCCTCGGTCTTCGCCGTCGGCTCGCTCAGCGGGGCGCTGTGGGCGGCCCGACGGCGCAGCCCCCGGGTGCGCACCGTCATCGTGGCCTCCCTGGGCCTGGGGGCCAGCACCCTGGCCCTGGCCCTCATGCCCACCTACGCCGGCTTCACCCTCATGACCGTGCCGGTGGGCCTGTGCGTTCTGACCCTCCTGACCAGCGCCAACCAGACCATCCAGATGACCACGGAGCCGGCCATGCGCGGGCGGGTGCTGAGCATCTACATGATGTGCTTCCTGGGCTCCACACCCGTCGGGGCCCCGCTCATGGGCTGGATCTCGGATACCTGGGGGCCTCGGGTGAGCATCGCGGCCGGTGGCGCGGCCGCCCTGCTCATGGCGCTGGGGGCGGGCCTGTGGGCCCGGAGCCACTGGGAGGTCTCCGTGCACTACTCCGCCACCCGGCCCTACCTGTCCACGCGCGGGCCGCGGGAGCGCTCGCAGGAGGCCGGCTCCTGAGCCGGGCGCGCCCGGTGCGGCGCCACCGCGCCGACCCGGGCACGTATCCTGTGAGCAGTCGCACGGCCGGTCGCGAGGCGCCCCGGAGCCCCGCCTGGCGCGCCGTGCGGGACCCGACGTTGGCCAGGCAGGAGACCCACCCCATGAGCGAGCTCATCGACACCACCGAGATGTACCTCAAGACCGTCTACGAGCTTGAGGAGGACGGCGTTCCCCCACTGCGCGCCCGCATCGTCGAGCGCCTCGACCACTCGGGCCCCACGGTCTCCCAGACGGTGGCCCGCATGGAGCGCGACGGCCTCATCAGGGTCGCCGAGGACCGTTCCCTGGAGCTGACCGAGGCCGGCCGTCAGCGGGCCACCGAGGTGATCCGCAAGCACCGTCTTGCTGAAAGGCTGCTGCTCGACGTCATCGGGATGGACCGCAGCCTGGTCCACGAGGAGGCCTGCCGCTGGGAGCACGTGATGAGCGAGCAGGTCGAGGCGCGCCTGGCGGCGATCCTCGACGACGTCGCCACCGACCCCTTCGGCAACCGCATTCCCGGGGCGGGGGCCGAGCACCCCGCCCCTGCCGGGGATGAGGTCAGTGCGGAGCGCCTGGCGGGTGGGGAGGCGGTGCGCGCGGTGGTCCGCCGGGTGGGCGAGCCCATCCAGGCCGACGTCGAGCTCATCGCCGCCGTCGAGGAGGCGGGGATCCGTGCCGGGGCCGAGGTCGAGCTGCGCACCTGCTCCGGCGGTATCCGGGTGGTCGCCGACTCCGGTGAACCGGTGGTCCTGGGCGAGGCCGTGGCCAAGCACCTGTTCCTCAACCGCTGACGCCCCCGCTTGCCGCTTGCCGCCAGCCTCCGGAGCCCCCGGCCCCTGAGCTCCGGCCCTTGAGCTCCGGCCCTTGAGCTCCCAGGCAGGGGCGGCCGGCCGTCCCGCCCCGTGGAGGTGCGGATGCGGTCGCCGGTGCGGAGCCTTCGACGCCGGTGCGGCGTCCGTGGTGAGTCGAGTGCTGTGGTGGTTCCGGTCGTGGTGGGCAGCCTCGTGCCGGGTCTTGCTGGTGGCAGGCCTGGCCGGAGGCTCGCACAGGGATGGGGGCCGCGGGCTGGTGCGGCTCGATGGTGGGGGGCTATAGCCCGGGCCGGTGGCGGGACGGGGCCGGCGGTGAAGGAGGCGATTGGACGTCACTTGGCGGCAGAGGCGTCACTTCGCGGAATGGACGACACCTACAAGGTACGTCCATTCCGCCAAGTGACGATTCTTCCGCGAAACGACGCCGGGCGTGACCCTCAGCTGCCCTCCCGGCCAGACTCTCCCAGAGCCCCGGCCCTCCCGGGCCCAGCGGATGGCCGGTCCGTAGGGCACGAGGGGCGATGGTGCGCCCCGGGTCCACCGCTCGACGATCCGGCCCAGCGATCCGGGTCAGTGATCTGATGGCCGGGCCTGCCGGGTGGGCCGAGCCGGGCCAAGGCCGTGCGGGTGATGTCACACGGCCCCAGACGGGTAGGCCCTTTAGGGCGTCATCGGCCCTTGTGTCAAGGTCAGAGCGAACGAAAGTCCCCTGGACAAACCAGGACAAGATCTCCTCCTCCAGGAGGGTGGCACTCCTCACAACGGTGTGTGTCACCCGATCGTGACGCCGGGGCGAACGTCATGTAGCGTTCTCGGCGTTGCCGGGGACAACCTCTCTGGCAGCGTTCCGGACCGGGGCTTAGTCCTGCCGCTCGATCCGGGGCCAGTGAAACCAACAAGTGGCAGGAACGGGGGAACCAATCTCGGTCGCCCGGGCATCCGCTCGAGTGGCCTTGGGGTGAAGCCCGCATCCGCGGGCCGGGCGTCTCCAGTCCGAACCCGACAGCTCACCTCGTCGGCTCATCCAGGAGAAAGCATTCATGTCCACACGAACCACCGCACGTCACCGCAAGGCAACCCGCGCCCTCACACCGCTGGACGACCTGGCTCCCACCGCACGCCGCGGTTTCGCCGTCGCTGCGTCCTCCGGTCTCGCACTGACCATGATCGCCTCCGGCGCCAGCGCTGCTGCTGCCGGGGCCGCCACTGAGGTCGGCGCCTCCGCCGGCTCCCTCGAGGCCTCGGGTGTGGGCGCGCTTGCCGCCGACGCCCGCGCTGCCGTCACCACCAACGCCGCGGTTGCCGTGGACCAGGACGCCCAGTGGACTGTTGAGGCGGCCCCCGAGGTTCAGGCTGTTGCCCCCGTCGTCGAGGCCGCTCCGGTGGTCGAGGAGGCCGCCCCGGTCCAGGAGGCCGCCCCCGCTCAGGACGCTACCGCCGACGTCCAGGCCGAGACCGAGACCCAGGCGACCCCCGCCCAGGCCCCGGCCGCCCCGGTTCAGGAGGCCGCCCCGGCTCCGGCCGCGCCCTCCTCCGCCGCCAACTCCTCGGTGGTGGCCATCGCCATGCAGTACGTGGGCACCCCCTACGTCTGGGGCGGCTCCAGCCCCTCCGGCTTCGACTGCTCCGGCTTCACCTCCTACGTGTACGCCCAGGTCGGCATCAACCTGCCCCGCACCTCCGGTGCCCAGGCCGCTGCCGGCTACCAGGTCTCCGCTGCGGAGGCCCAGCCCGGTGATCTGCTCGTGTGGCCCGGCCACGTTGCCATCTACGCCGGTGACGGCATGCTGGTTGAGGCCGGCAACGAGTCCACCGGTGTCGTCTACCGCGAGATCTGGGGCTCCCCCAGCTACGTCCGCGTGGGCTGAGGTTCATACAGCACTCGCTGAGAAGGGGTGGGCACGCATGTGCCCACCCCTTCTTGCGTGCCGGCGCTGACCTGCGTGGATGGTCGGCGGGGCCTGCGCGAACGCCGGAGCGGTGGACGTGAGGAGTTTCACTGAGGGGGAAGGCGACGCCCGCTTCTGTGGTGGTCACCACAGGGGTGTGGGGGGCAGAATAGTCCCAGGTGACAGCCCGAGCTCCTAGGAAAGGTGCAGATCCCATGACTGAAGACAAGGTCGTCCTCGTTGGCGTGGATGGCTCACCCGAGTCCCTGGCCGCCATGGACTGGGCCGTGGCCCGGGCTGCCCGCCAGGGCTGGCGCGTCCACGTGCTGTGCGCCTACTCCCTGCCCTCCTTCACCGCCGCCTCCCTCGACGGCGGATATGCGGCCCTGGACGACTTCGCCATCCGGGCCGGGGCCCAGGCGGTGGTCGATGAGGCCGTGGCCCGGGCGGAGGGCTCCGGGGTCACGGTCACCAGCTCCCTGGAGACCGGGGACCCCGCAGGAGTGCTCGTGGACCTCTCCGATGAGGCCACCATCTCCGTGGTGGGCACTCGGGGCGGGGGCGGATTCACCGACCGCCTGCTGGGAACCGTCTCCTCGGCCCTGCCCGCCCACAGCCACTGCCCCACCGTGGTGGTGCCCGACCGCACCCAGGGGGCCGAGTACACCCCGGTGCGCCGGATCGTCGTGGGTGTGGACGGCTCCTCCTCGGCGCGCAGGGCCCTGCAGTGGGCCGTGCAGGAGGCCGAGGCCTGGGATGCGGAGCTGACCGCCGTGGCCGCCGTCCCCATGGCCTCGGGCGCCGGTGCCCTGGCCTGGCTGCCCGCCGCCGTCGACCGCGACCAGGTGCTGGCCGACGTGCGCTCCGGCCTGGACCACGCCGTGGCCGAGGCCCTGGAGGGACGCGCAGGCATCGAGGTGCGTCGCCACGCCCTGGACGGCAACCCCGCCGAGCTCATGGCCGAGTTCTCCACCGCCGTGGACCTCATCGTGGTGGGCTCCCGCGGTCGAGGAGGCTTCTCCGGCCTGCTCCTGGGCTCCACGAGCCAGGCCGTGCTCTCCCACGCCTCCTGCCCGGTCATGGTGGTGCCCTCGCGCTCCAAGAAGGAGGCCGTCTCGCGGACCTCCACGCCCTGGGGCCGGGCATAGCCCGCACAGGGCCGGCGCGGTCCCGGCACGGCGTCGGCAGGGTATCGGCCCGCTACCGGACCCGGTGTCCGGTACCGCCCCCGAGCACTGGTAGGCTTGTCCGCAGGCCCTCGTAGCTCAGGGGATAGAGCACCGCTCTCCTAAAGCGGGTGTCGTTGGTTCGAATCCAATCGAGGGCGCCGAACCGGGGGCGGCCGGCCCCACGACTGGGGCGGCCCGTGCGGGCAGAGCACCGTTGGGCCGCCCCGGATTCTCCTGCTCCCCGGCTGTGAGACGCGGGAGAAGTGGCTCCGCTCCGCCGCGTCCTACCGGCATGGAGCGCCACGCCCGTTATCTTGTGCGCTATGACGCCTTCACTGTTCTCCTTCGGCCGCAAGCGGCGCCGCGCCGCCACCGCGACGAATGAACGTGGAGACGCAGCGCGGGTCAGGCGCCCACAGGCCCCCTCGGTCGAGCCGCTCAGGGAGCCCCTCATGCCTGAGTCCCGGCCGGCGCCACCGCCCGAGCCGCCCAGGCCCGCCCCCGAGCCCCCCATCACCGAGCGGGATGAGGCCCGCCGCGAGCGCATCGACGCCGCCCTGGAGGTGTGGCGCGGTGAGCTGGTGGATCTCGGTGGTGTGGCCAGCCTGGACGACATCACCATCCTCGAAGGCGTCGTCGACCTGACCGCCGCCCACCCCTCGGGCCTGGCCCAGCTCTACGCCGGCCGCTCCACCCACCTGTCCAGCCTGGTGCGCGAGCGCGGCGCCCTGGGGGTGGCCCGCCAGTCCCTGCGGGAGGTGGCCGCCCGCACCGAGATGCTCGCCCGGCGCTTCGGAGTGGCCCCCGTCTACCTGGCCATCGGGGTGGCCAGCTGGAACGAGACGGTCAGGGATGAGGAGCACGAGGGCGCCTCCTTCGAGGCCCTGGAATCCGACTCCAGCCCGGACACCGCGCCCACCGCCCAGATCCCCGATGTCGAGCGCATCGCCGCCGAGCATGCCGCACAGGCCGCGATGGCCGCCGCCGGCTTCCATGCGCCTGAGGACACCGGCCCGCGGGTGCGCACCGTCAACGCCCCGGTGCTGCTGCGGCCCGTGCGGCTGACCAGTGCCACCGCCGACGCCACCCTCACCCTGGACCCCACCATCGAGGTCAACCCCGTCCTGACCCGCGCCCTGCGCCAGTACCAGTGCCGCAGCGACGTCGAGGGCATCGCCCGGGCCTCGCTGTCCGCCGAGGGCTTCACCCCCCGCGCCGCCCTGGCCCGCATCGGGGCGCTGGGCCGCCAGTACCTGCCCGGATTCGAGATCCACGAGCGGCTCGTCGTCGGCGCCTTCGTCCACCCCGGCCAGGCCCTCGTGGAGGACTTCGACGCCGTCATCGAGCGCTGCCGCACCTCCGCCCTGGTGGCGGCCCTGGCCGGTGACGAGGGCGCCCGCACCGCCTTGGACGTCGCCCTGCCCGCCGCCGACCCATTCGATCGGCCCACCGAGGCCGAGCGGGGCATCGGGGACCTGGACCCCGCCCAGCTGGCGGTCATCGAGGCCGTGGGCACGGGGGCGAGCCTGCTCATCGACGCACCCCCCGGCTCCGATGTCGCCGCCACCCTGGCCGCCGTCTTCGCCGACGCCGCAGCCTCGGGCCGCACGGTGCTGCACGTGCCGGCTACGAGCGCCGATGGGCACGCCGTGGCCGCGGCCCTGCGCGAGGCGGGCCTGGGCTCCCTGGTCCTGGACCTCACGGAGGACGTGGCCTGGCGCCAGCACGCCTCGGAGGGCATCCGCGAGGCCCTGGGCGCCCAGCCGCCCGAGCTCGACGTCGTGGGCATCGTGGAGATGCGCGAGCGCCTGGAGCAGGTGCGCTCCCGGCTGGGCCGGTACGTCGCCGCCCTGCATGAGAGGCGCGAGCCGTGGGGCGTGTCGGCCTACGAGGCACTCCAGACCCTGGCCGACCTCACCAGCCGCCGCTCGCATGCCACCACCAAGGCCCGGGTGGCCCCGGGCAGGCTGGAGAAGCTGGATGAGGCGGGACTGGACCGGGCCAAGGCGCTGCTCCACCGCGGCCACGCCCTGGGCGTCTTCACCCCGGAGGTGGCCTCCAGCGCCTGGAACGGCATCGCGGTGGCCGACATGGATGAGGCCACCGATGCCCTGGGGCATATGCGGGCCCTGGGCAATGACCTGCTGCCGGCGATGATCGAGCAGGTGGAGGCCACCCACGCCTCGACCGGCCTGGCCCGGGCCGCCACCGTGTCCCAGTGGCTCGAGCAGCTGGAGATGCTCGACGGCGTGCGCGAGTCGCTCGACGTCTTCCTGCCCGAGGTCTTCGAGCGCTCGGCCGCCGACATGGTGGTGGCCACGGCCACCAAGCGGTGGCGCGAGGCCCACGGGGTGTACATGGACGGCTCTAGCCGCCGCCGCTTCACCCGCCAGGCCAAGGATCTGGTGCGCCCGGGCCGGGTGGTCGACGACCTGCACGAGGAGCTGGTCGCGGTCCAGCACTGCCGTGAGGTCTGGCGCCGCCACGACCCCGAGGGGGGCTGGCCCCGCCTGCCCCAGGGGCTCGATGAGATGGCGCGCACCGCCGCGCGGGCACGCAGCGCCATCGACGCCATCCAGCCGATCCTCAGCCGCAGCGGCCGGGAGGCGCCCCTGGTCGACCAGCCCATGGATGAGATGAGGCAGCGCCTGCGCGCCCTGGCCAGTGACGACCTCACCGCACAGAAGCTGCCCGAGGTCAACCGCCTGCGCACCGAGCTCGAGGAGCTGGGCCTGGGGGACTTCGTGGCCGATATCGCCGCCCGGGACGTGCCCGAGGAGCGGATCGACGACGAGCTCACCTACTGCTGGTGGTCCTCGGTCCTGGCCCGGACCATGCGCGACGACCCGGCCATGGGCGGCCTGGACGCCCGCGCCCTGACCCGCCTGGCCGCCGCCCTGCGCGAGCTGGACGCCGCCCAGTCCCAGTCCCTGCCCGGGCCGGTGGCGCAGGCCTACGCACGCCGCGTGCGCCTGGCGGTGGATCAGGACAAGGAGGACGCCCGCGCCCTGTACATCGCCCTGGCCCGGGGCGATGGGGTGCCCCTGCGGGACATCATCGCCGCCCACCCCATGGCCCTGGTGGCCAAGCCGGTGTGGATCGTCCCGCCCACCCTGGTGCCCCAGGTCTTCGACCCCCTGGCGCTGGTGGACCTGGCGGTGCTGGATGCCAGTGCGCACATGCCCGTGGCCCAGGTGCTGCCCGCCCTGGTGCGCGCCGAGCAGGTCCTGGTGGTGGGCGACCCGCGCCGCGGCCAGAGCGGCCTGGCGGCCGAGCTCGGGCCGCTGCTGCCCACCGTGACCCTGCCGACCTCCCGCAACGCCCTGGACGCCGGCATTGCCGCCTTCCTGGCCCAGCACGGCTATGAGGGCGTGGTCGAGGCGGTCCCGGCCCCGCCGGGGGTGGGCCGGCTCAGCCTGGAGGTCGTCGACGGGCGGGGCATGCCCGCCCCGGGGCAGACCGCCGTCGAGACGGTCTCGGAGGAGGTCGAGCGGGTGGTGGACCTGGTCATCGACCGGGCCCTGACCCACCCCGAGGAGTCCCTGGGGGTCATCGCCCTCAACGCCCGGCACGCCGATGCCGTGCGCTCGGCGATCACGCATGCCGCCGAGGGCTCGGCCGCCCTGGAGGAGTTCTTCTCCCCCAACGCCCCCGAGCCCTTCATGGTGGTGGACCTGTCCCAGGCCCGCTCCCTCAACCGCGACCACATCATCCTGACCGTCGGCTACGCCAAGACCCCCCACGGCCGCACCATCCACAGCTTCGCCTCCGTGGCGGATCATGCCGGCATGGTGGGGCTGGTGGAGGCCATGTGCGCCTCGCGGGGGCGCACCGAGGTGATCTCCTGCCTGGCGGCGGGGGATATCGATCCCGAGCGGCTCCATGCCCCCGGGGCCCGCCTGCTGCGCGAGGTCCTGGCCCGCGCCGAGCACTCCTCGGAGGCGGCCACCTCGGCCGGCAGGATGCCCGACCGCCTCCTGGTGGACCTGGCCGAGCGGCTGTGGCGCAAGGGCCTGTCGGTGGTGCCCCGCTACGGCGTCGAGGGCGGGGAGCGCATCCCCCTGGCCATCGGCCATCCCGACTTCCCCGATGAGCTGCTGGTGGCCGTGCTGACCGACGACGCCGACTATGTGGCCGAGCCGAGCCTGCGTCGGCGCGACCGCCACCGCGTGGAGCGCCTGGAGCGGCGCGGCTGGCGCGTCCACATGGCCTTCTCCGTGGGGGTCTTCGTGGACCCCGAGGCCGAGGCGGCCGCGGTGGAGGAGCTCGTCATCGAGGAGCTCATCGCGCGCCAGGAGGGGGTGGGCGACCAGGGAGTCGAGGCGCTGCCCGAGCGCCTGGAGGACGCCGACCGCCTGCCGAGCGTGCCCCCGCCGCCCGCGGAGGGGGCCTCGATGGACGGCAGTGCCGCTGCTGACCCTGGCAGGGGCGCCGGTCAGGCGCCTGCCCCCGAGGCGGTCGTCGTCGAGGCCGTCCCGCGCACGCAGCGCCCCCCGATCGCTCAGGGCCTGCCCCTGCAGGCCTACTCCGATGACCAGCTCGACGAGCTCGTCGCCTGGATCCGCTCCGACGGGCTGGTGCGCGAGGAGGCCCAGGAGGTCGAGGAGCTGCGCGCCACGCTGGCGCTGCGTCGCCGCGGTGCCGGTATCGACGCCGTCCTGGCCAACGCCGTGCGGCGGGCCCGGTGAGCGGTCCGTCCACAGGCGAGACGGGCCCCGGGGCCGGGCGCGGCCGGGGCGGGGGCTCCCAGGCCCCGGCCGGCGATGGCACTGGGGCCGGCATCGGTGAGGATTCGAGGCCCACGAGTGGCCGGCGCCGTCGTCGGCGTGTGGTGGCCCTCTCACAGCGCGACCGGCGGCGGGTGGCGCAGGGCCTGGAGCCCGAGGATCTGGCCCGGGCGGACTACGACAGCGATGCCCTGACCACGGCGCGCGGATCGGAGCGCGGGGGAGGGGCGGCCAATGATGCGCGGCTCCTGGCTGATGTCCCTCCCCACTGGCAGTAGGGAGGCACTGCCCGAGGAGCAGCGGGGATGGGCAGGGCCCCGGCAGCACCGTGGGGTGCTGCCGGGGCCCTGGTGGTCAGCGGGCGGCCGGAGGGCCGGCGCGCTATCAGTTCTTGGCGGCGAGCAGGTCGCGGATCTCGGAGAGCAGCTCGACGTCGGTGGGCTCGGCGGGAGCCTCGGCCTCGGCCTTCTTGGTACGCTCCTTGAGCTTGTTCATCGGCATGACGATGCAGAAGTAGACGGCCAGGGCGACGAGGAAGAAGTTGATGGCGGCGGTGAGGATCGTGCCGGGCTGGATGTAGTCGCCGGCGGAGTCGATCTTGAACTGGCCGAGAGAGTCGAAGTTCGGCGAGCCGATGATCTGGCCCAGGATATCCAGGATGACCTTGGTGATGTTGTCGACGATCGGCTTGAAGGCGGCACCGATGATGACCGCAACGGCCAACTCGAGAGCGTTGCCCTGTGAGATGAACTCCTTGAAGCCCTTGATCATGGCGATCCTTTCGTAGCGGCGCAGACACGAATCTCGCGTCTCATGCGCCATCGGGGGAACGGAACAGACGCGCTCGGACTGCGCGGCCGCGGCGGCGTCACGGGCTCAGTACGATACCGAGCTCACCATTCGTGGCCGCACCAACTACCAGAGTAGCGTCACTCACCGGGACGGCAAGAGTCACAAGTGTGACCTTTCTCCCTGAGGTCCATTGATCGGCCTGCCCCACGGACTGCACGGAAATGACTCGGGCACCGCTGCTGAGGACGCGATGAGAGGGTGGGGCGAATACTCCTGGAGCCCCGGCCGGGGGCGGAATCTCGCGCTTCTCCTCCGCCTCGGCTTTACTGTCGTCCGTGGTGCCTGTGCCCTGACCGCCTCCACTGCCGCCGCTGACTCCGCCCGGATCCGGCCAATCCCCCTCCGCCCCGGTCTGCCCGGCCGCCGCCTGCGCCGGGACGCCGGTCCCTGTCTCTGAGGCCGCCGGGGCCTGGCCGACCAGATCCACACGGGCGCCGGGCTCGGCGAGCTCGGCGCCCACCTCGACCGGTACCTGCACCACCCGCTCCTGGTCGCTCAGCCCCCGGGTGAGGGCGGCACTGGTCATGGAGGTGGTCAGCACCGTGCCCGGCTCCAGGGCGATAGCCGTGCGCCGGCCGATGACCTCCTGCCCGGCCAGTCCCGAGGCGGGCAGCGCCTCGCCGGGCAGGCCGCGCCGCTCCACATCCTCGTGGCCCAGGACATGGCCGGCCTCCAGGGTGCGGGTGACCACCAGAGCCTCCTGACCCGGCGGCGCCGCCGGGTGCAGCACGCTGAGGACCATGAGCACGGCCCCGCCCAGGCACAGGGCCACCACGACGTGGCGGTAGCGCCACAGCAGGAGAGAGGGCCGGAGCCGCCGGGAGGCACGCCGCCGGTCAGGGCCACCGGTCGGGTGGGCGGAGTCGGCTGGGGCGGGGGAGCGGTCCCAGGAGCCGGCGCGGGCCAGGCGGTGAAGAAGCGTCATGCCTCCAGGCTGCGCCGTCCCGGCCCGGGCTGCACCGGTGAGTGCCGGCCCTGTGGAGGACGGCTGCATCCGCGGGCCCTGTGGAGCACGGCCCGGCGCGCAATGGCGCTGAACAGCGTCGAACGAGCGAGGCGGGCCGGGGCCTCCCGCGATCCCGGCCCCGTGCCTTTTGCGCCCTACCCCGGCCGGCGCCGCCGCTCAGGGGGCCTCAGGCACCGGCGGCGAAGCGGGAGCCCTCCAGGAGGAACCACTCCTGGGCGGTGATGACGGCATCGACCCGCTCGTCGTGCTCCTCGGTGGGCAGGGGGCCCTCGACCAGTTCATCGGGGTGGAGCAGGGCGAAGGCCAGCACGCCGTCGCGGCGCAGGGGCAGCATGCGGTCGTACCAGCCGCCGCCCTGCCCCAGGCGCCGACCGCCCCGGTCCACCGCCAGGGCGGGGACGATGAGGGCGTCGACCTCGGCGACCGCCTGGGCGGGCAGGGGGGAGCCGCTGGGCTCGGGGGGCCGCCCCGGGGCGCGCGTGCACAGATCCTCTCCCCCGTGGAACACCGCCCAGCAGCGGGCCAACTGGGGGCCCAGGGCGGGCAGCAGCACCTCCACCTCCCGCTCATGGAGGCGCTCGAGCAGCAGGCGGGTGCAGGGCTCGGTGCCGGTGGACACGAAGGCCGCCACCGACCGCGAGCCCTCCACCGCCTGGAGGGCGTGCTCGGTCAGCTCCTGGCAGATGCGGGTGTGGCCCTGCTCGGGATGGGGGTGGTGGGACCGGCGATGGGCGCGCAGGAGGGGGCGCAGCGTCTCCTTGGCATCATCGGCGGACAGCCGGCTGGTGTCGGGAAGGATGCGGGCGCCGTCGCTCATGGTCCTAGTCTCCCAGGTTCGTCGCGCGTGTGGGAACGCGAGCACCGGCGGATGCTGCCCGCGTGAGCGCTCCACCCCCAGTGGCGCCGGCAGCGGCGTGCTCGCCAGGCGCGGCGGGCCGTGGGCCCGGGGGCCTGAGTGGCGCCCTCGCGCCGGCGGGGCTCGCCTGGTCGCGCTGGCGTCCCGGTAGCCTGGCCCCTATGAGAACCGTCGCCGAGCACCTGGCCGCATGCCTTGAGATCGCCCAGGCGGCGCCCCCACTGGATGTGGTCCTGTCCGACGCCGTGGGCTGCGTGCTGGCCCAGGATGTGGTGGCCCCCATCGACCTGCCCGCTGTGGACCTGGCCGGCCTGGACGGCTACGCGGTCGGCTCGGCCCAGCTCGCGGGCGCCTCGCCGGGCGCCCCAGTCGCCCTGGAGGTCATCGATACGGTCCGCGCCGGCGATATGCGCCCCATGCGGCTGGTCCCCGGCGCGGCCATCCTCATCGACTCCGGCGCCCCCCTGCCCCTGGGGGCCGACGCCGTCGTGCCCTGGCAGGACTCCGACCGGGGCGAGTCCCGGGTGGCGCTCAGCCGCGCCGTCGGCCCGGGCGACCATGTGCGCCGCCGCGGGCAGGACGTGCGGGCGGGGGCCACTGTCCTGACCCGGGGCTCGCGCATCTCCGCCCGCCAGATCGCCCTGCTGGCGGGCCTGGGGCTGCACCGCGTGCGGGTCCACCCGGCGCCGAGGGTCGTGGTCATCTCGATCGGGGATGAGCTCATCGAGCCCGGCCAGGCCCGTGAGGCCGGCGACGTCTTCGACGCCAACGGTCACGCCCTGGCCTCGGCGGTCACCGACGCGGGCGGCCAGGCCTTCCGGGTGTCCGCGGTGCCCGATGAGCTGCGGGCCCTGGCCGAGACCATCGAGGACCAGCTGGTGCGCGCCGACATGCTCCTGACCACCGGCGGCCTGTCGGCGGGGCAGGGCGACACCGTCAAGGAGGTGCTCGCGCCCCTGGGCGGCGTGCGCTTCGACACCGTGGCCATGAGCCCGGGGCGCCAGTTGGGCCTGGGCCTCATCGAGGGCACCCCGATCTTCTGCCTGCCCGGTGACCCGGTCAGCGCCCAGATCGCCTTCGAGACCTTCGTGCGCCCCGTCCTGCGCCAGATCGCCGGCCGCCACAGCCTCCACCGCTCCTCGCTGCCCGCGCGGGTCGCCACCGGATGGCACTCCCCGGCGGGCAGGCGCGAGTTCGTGCCGGTGAGGCTCAGCGGCTCCCCCGCGCGGGGGTACACGGCCGAGCCGACCGCCCAGCCCGGTCGACGCAGCCTGCACGGCCTGGCCCAGGCCAACGGCATCGCCGTCGTGCCGGAGGAGACCCATACGGTGGTCGCGGGCGATACCCTGCACTGCCTCGTCCTGGACGCCTGAGGCCCGGCTGTGCCCGAGACAGTGCAGGGTCGGGGCGGTGGGGTGCTCGGCCGCCTCCTGGGGGCTCGGGCGCCCTCGCGCTTCGCCTGGCCCGTGCACCTGAGCCTGGAGGCGGGCCGATGGGGGCTGGTGCGCGGGGCCGCCATGGTGGTCCTGCGCCCGCTGCGAGTGGAGGATGAGCCCCGCTGGAGCGCGCTGCGGCTGGCCGACGACGCCCGCCTGCGGCCCTGGGAGGCGACCGTCCCGCCCGGAGGGGGTGAGGAGCTCGCCGGCTTCCGCCGCTATGTGCGCACCCAGGACCGCCGGGCGCGCCGAGGCGAGGCCATGATCCTCGCCGTGGAGGTCGACGGCGTGCTGGCCGGGCAGCTGTGCGTCGACCCCATCCAGTGGGGCTCGCTGCGCAGCGCCCAGGTGGGCTACTGGGTGGGGGCCGATCACGAGGGCCGGGGGGTCATGCGCCTGGCCGTGGCCATGATCCTCGACCATCTCCTGGGCCCGGGCGTGGGGCTGCACCGCGTGGAGATCAATGTGCGCCCGGAGAATGAGCGCAGCCTGAGGCTGTGCCGCAGCCTGGGACTGCGCCAGGAGGGGGAGCGCCACCACTACATGCATATCAACGGGGCCTGGGCTGATCATGTGTCCTTCGCGGTGGTGGCTGAGGAGCGGTCGGGGGAGCGGTCGGGCGGCGGTGCCTTCGTGCAGGAGCTCATCCGCCAGCAGCGCTGAAACGGATGTGACGTGAGAGGCCTGAGGGGATGGCGTGGCCAGTGTGGCTGAAAATGGCGTGATTCCGCCGATAATCCCAGGTAGTTCGCAGCCGACACGGAGTGTCAGTTCGCTGAGAGGCGGATCGTCGCGCATACGGTTGGACTGTGGGAATCGAGGTCTGGGCGTTTACGGCCCTCATCGTGATTCTCGCCGTGTACCTCCTGCCCTTCCTGGTGCGGCGTCGTGAGATGACGGGACGCGCCAATGTCCAGGACCGCTACTCCGCCGAGCTCCGCGTCCTGGCCACTGGAGTAGCAGCGCCCGAGCGCGACGGCACCTGTGAGAGCAGTGGGCATGCGGAGCTCTTCCGACGTCGACCAAAGGTGAGGGCGATGAACAGGCCCGCTGTCAGGAACGTGCGCGCCCTGCGCGCTGAGCGCGAGCTCATCCACGTCCGCAAGACGCACGCCCAGGCCCGGGAGCGCCGCCGGGTGGCGGCCTCCCATCGCGCCGTCGTGGCCTCCATCCTGCTCGGTGTTGCCCTGGGCGCCTGGGTGCTCGGCCTGCTCACGGCTCTGCCCTGGTGGCCGGCGCTGGTGCCCACGGCCCTGCTGGGGGTCTCCATGGCCGCCGGTCGGCGAGCGGCGATGGTCTCCGCGGCCGCCGATAAGCGCGAGCGGCGCCGGATCGCCGAGCTGGAGCGCGAGCTCATGGGGCTGACCGGCCGCCGTCCGGCCGTGCCGGTCGTGGCCTCCTCCCGTGCCGAGGGCGCCGCGCACGAGAGCGCCTCCGCCGTCGAGAGCGCCTCCAATGCGGAGTCGGCGGCGGGCTCCCACGGCGCCACGGTCTCCTCAGTGCGCGCCAGCCTGCCGGAGATCCTCCAGGAGCTGCGGGCTGAGAACGCCGAGAAGGAGCGGGCCCGGGCCGCTGAGCGCGCCGAGGCTGCCGACGAGGCCGGGGCCGCCAGGGACGGGGCTGCCCGTTCCGCCGGCCGGGAGGACCGCGCGCAGTCCGCCGAGCGCCGGGCCGCTGAGCGCGAGGAGCACCGGCGCCGTCGGAGTCAGGAGGAGCGGCGCGAGCGCGCCGAGCGCGAGCGGGCCGAGGCTGCTCAGCGCGCCGACGGCGCGAGGACTCCTGAGCCGGTGGAGGCGGCAGTGCCGGTGGGAGCCGCGACGCCGGTGGAGACGGCGACCTCGGTGGACAGCCCCGAGCGGGCGGGCGGTGGCAGCGAGTTCCACAGCGCCGTCGGCTCCTTCGAGGCCGTCAGCCCCGCCTGGTCCCAGATCGTGCCCGATGGCGAGCAGGACGGTGCGATCGAGGGCGCGTCCCCGGCGGAGCGCTCGGGCCCCCGCCACTCCACCGCCTCCAGTTCTGCGGCATCCCGCATCACAGCCTCCCCGGTGGCCTCCGATTCGACGGCTGAGCGCCGTCGTGCGGACTCCTCCGCGGGTGTCTCCCGGCGGCAGGCCGCCCCGGCCTCGGGGGAGGGGCGCTGGAGCCTGTCGGCCGAATCGGCCGAGTCGGTGGCAGCGCGTGCCGCGATCAGGGCGCGCACCGAGGATGAGGAGCGTGCGCGGTCGGGCGAGGAGGCCCCGAGCGGGCGCTCCACCGATGAGGCGCGAGGCTCCGGCAGCGGCGCGGGGTCCACGCGCAAGAGCATCAAGAAGGAGGCCCTGGCGGCCTTCCCCGACAAGAGCGTGGTCAAGGAGCCGACGACCTCGACGCCGCCCCAGGGCTGGCGCCCGATCAAGGTGCCTGCCCCCACCTACACGCTGGCGGCGCGCGCCCCCAAGCGCGTCTTCGCCGACCCGGTGGTCGATGAGGGCGCCTCGGCGCCGGTGCCCGCCCGCCCCCAGGCGGTGCGGACCTTCACGGCGCCGGACTTCAGCGAGCAGGACTTCCACCCCATCGACCTGGATGCGATCCTGGAGCGGCGCCGCGCCGCCGGGGAGTAAGCCCACCGGGACGCGAGCCGCGCACTCAGGGCCGCCGAGCGCGGGCCGGAGGAGCATGGCGGGTCGGACCGCGGGAAGGGCAGGTGGGCCGGCTCACCGTCGTCCGACTTGCTCCGCGCCCCCGGGGCGGTGCTACGATCAGGGGGCTCAAGGGGCTATGGCGCAGTTGGTAGCGCGTCTCGTTCGCAATGAGAAGGTCGGGGGTTCGAATCCCCCTAGCTCCACGGATACGTGGCCGTCACCATCAGGTGGCGGCCACTTTCCTTTGAGGCAACGCGGTCCGCCCGACCGGATCAAACGGGGAAGGTCCTCGCCCGCCTCTCCGGCGCGCATCGATCATCAGGCGCTGGTGCCGTACCGCTGGCGGGCGGCCTCGCCGCTCGTGCCGATCGCCTCGCCCACCTCGCGCCACGACAGGCTCTGCTCGCGTGCCGCGCGCACAGCCTCGGCGAGCTCCTTCTCGGCGACGTCACGTCGCCAGGCGGCCAGCCTGACCGCCATCGTGGAGGGGAGGGGTGCATCCTGGTCCCCAGGCTTCGGGTCGTAGTCCTCGAAGGCGTCGGCAAGCTCCTCAGCACGGGCCTCGATGTCTGCAAGCGAGCGTCGAGTCATGATGGTTCACCTCAGATACTTGGTTCGAGCCGGACGCATGGCGTGGGCGATGGCGATGACACCGTGCCACTCGATCACCCCGACCTCCACGAGGGTGCCGGTCTCATCTGGGCCGATGAACATCGTCATCGAGTCGTCTTGTACGAAATGGCGGACAGGGAAACGGAGCGCGTGGAGCATCGCTGCATCGGTGACGCTGTGCCGGTGGGCACTGTCGAGGATGATCGGCTCCTGCCCCATCTCGCAAGGCTACTTGCCGCACAGGGGATCGCCAAGCGTCACTGCGCATGCTTGATGACGAGTGTGCGGCCGGTCTCGCAGCTCGTGCCGATCGCCTCGCCCACCCCGCGCCACGACAGGCTCTGCTCGCGTGCCGCGCGCACAGCCTCGGCGAACTCCGGTGAGGTGGGGAACTGCCGAACACTCCAGCTGAGTGGCATCCGATCTGCTCACGAACCCCGATCACTGGGCGACGTTCTCAGCTCAACCACCGCGGCGTTCAGCGTGCTCTTTCAGCCTTCGGTATCCAGCGCAGCGCGAGCACCCCGAGGGCGATACTGAGAATCGCAGCGATGCTCACGGCGACGTGCAAGCCGTTGAGGAACGCCGACTTGGCTTGCACAAGCACCCCTGGTGCGGGATTCAGATCGAGCGTCTCGTCGAGGGTGGGCGCGAGATCGGGACCCGCGAGCCGGAAGATCAGGGCCGCGGCCGAGCCGAGGAGTGCGATGCCAAGAGCGTTGCCGATCTCGTTCGAGGTCTCGGCGATGGCAGCGGCCGATCCTGCCCGATTCGCGGGGACGGCGGCAACAGCGGTGTCTGCGACGAGGGCGAACGAGATGCCATAGCCGATACCTGCGACAACGGTGGAGGCGATGAACCAGCCGATCCCGCCGGTGATCGTGGTGGCCAGCAGCAGTGCGAGGCCTGCTGCCATCGAGAAGTGGGACAGTACGAGAGCGGCGCGCCCGCCGATCCGCTCGGTGATCCTCGGCGTGACGATGCACACTGTCGTGAGCACGGCTGCGCCGGGAAGGGCGAGCAGGGCCGCGGTGAGCACGGGCAGACCGAGCACGGACTGGAGGTAGATGCCGGTCAGGTAGGCGGTGGCCGACCATGCGAACAGCGAGAGCACGCCCGTGATGATCGCGACGCTGAAGATCTTCTCGCGGAACAGGGTCACGTCCAGCAACGGATACTCGAGCTTGCGCTGCCGTAGGACGAACCAGGCCAGCACGAGCCCCCCGATGATCCCCAGCACGGCGACTGGCCGAGTGGGGCCGTAGGCGGCGAATCTCTTGACCGTGTACACGGTCGCGAGCAGCCCTCCGGCGGATAGGAGGATGCTCGTCACATCGACCCTGCCGGGCCGGGTGGCCCTGACTTCACGGAGAACAAACGGAGCCGCTGTCAGGAAGAGCGCAACGACGGGAAGGTTGGCGAGGAACACCGATCCCCAGTCGAACCGGCTCAGTAGAAGCCCGCCGATGATCGGGCCGATGGCGAATCCAGTGGCGAAGGTCGCTGCGAAGATCCCGATGGCCTGGGATCGCTGCCGCGGATTCTCGAACAACTCGCTGAGCACCGCAAGGCCGGACGGGAGCAGGGTGGCCCCGCCCAGACCCATGAGGGCACGGAAGCCGATCAGCCATTCCGGCGATGCCGAGAGCGCTGCTCCGGCCGAGCCGAGGCCGAACACCGTCGCGCCGATCATGAGGAGCCTGAGTCTGCCGAAGCGGTCACCCAGGTTGCCGAAGGCGATCAGCAGGGAGCCGACGACGAAACCGTAGATGTCGAGGATCCAGAGAGATTGGTCGGCGGTCGGCGCGAGTGCGTGCGTGATCGTCGGCATTGTCAGGAATAGGATCGAGCCATCCATCGACACGAGCAATACCGGGCCGAGCACGACCAGCAGTCCGAACCAGGCCCGCCGATCCGCGCGTGCCGGCCTCGGCGAAGCCGGGGCAGAAGCATCGGGGGGCGGAGTGCTGCACGTTGCGTCGTTCATGCCTCTGACCCTCGGAGGGAGGGCGGAGTGCAGCCAGATCCCCGCGATGGGTACACCTGACAGGTGCAGGCAACCGGAAGGATCGCTGGTTATCCTCGGGGGCATGCCGACCGAGATCTTGACCGAGACCTTGGGCGTGTTCCTCAAAACCCGTCGCGGCCGCGTCACCCCTGGAGACGCCGGCCTGCATTCCTACGGAACTACGCGCCGGGTCACCGGTCTGCGGCGTGAAGAGCTTGCACAGCTGGCCGGCATGTCCGTCGGGTACTACACGCGACTGGAACAGGATCAATCGGGCACCGTCTCCCCGCAGGTGCTCGACGCGCTCGCCCGCGTTCTCAGCCTGGATGAGGCGGAGACGACCCATCTGCACAATCTCGCACACCGCTGCGGCCTCTCCCGGCTCAGTAGGCCGGAACCGGAGGTCCTCGCCCCACGGGTCTCGGCACTGCTGTCCTCGCTGGGTGAGAGCGTGCCCGCGATCGTGCTCGGCAGGCTCGGCGACGTACTCGCCTGGAACCGCACTGGTCATGCGCTCATGGCCGAGCACCTCGACCACGATGCTCCGGCGGATCCGGAGACGCGCCCCTCGATCCCTCTCATGTTCTTCCTCGACCCGCTGCACCGCGACCTCTACCGCAACTGGGACGAGCTGGCCCGCATCCACATCGGCTACCTCCGCCTCACCTCCGGCCGCTACCCGGAGGATGCGAAGCTCGCCGGACTGATCGGCGAGCTCGCGATGCACAGCCGCGAGTTCGCCAGGATCTGGGCCACCGGCGACGTCGCCGACTGCACCAGCGGCCCGATGCGCCTCCAGCACCCCACCATCGGTGCGGTGAACGTCGACTACCAGGTGTGGCTGCAGCCGGACAGCCCCGACCATCGCCTGGAGCTCTACACGCCCAGCGACGATGCCTCGCGTGAGGCGATCCATCTCCTGTAGCGAGCGGAGGCCCTTAGGCGGAGCGTGCCATGTCAGGCCTCGGGGATGGGGACCTTGGCGAAGGCGGGCCCGGCCTCACCGGGGGCGTGAGCCCGGTGGGCGGGGCGCGGGGCTCTCCAAGAACGACGTCGTTTCGCGACTTGGGCGTCACTTCGCTGAATGGACGTACCCTCCAGGTGTCGCCCTTTCCGCGAAGTGACGCCTTTGCCGCGACGTGACGTCCATCTGCGCGTCAGCCCCTCGCACGGGGCCCATGCCATTCACTGGTGGGGGCTCGTCCCCAGGGCGCTCGCAGAGGCCTCGACCACCTCCCAGTACGCCGCGACCTGCGCCTCCCAGGTGCTCATCGCTCAGCAGGCGCGGGCGTCGTAGGCGGCGCGGGCCCGGGTAATGGACTCGCGGTTGGCCGCCGACCAGTCGGTCAGCGCCTGAACCAGGTGCGTGAGGCCGGTGCCCATCGCAGTGAGCCGGTAGTCCACCTGGGCGGGGACCGTCGGGTAGACCGTGCGCTGTACCAGCCCATCGCGCTCCAGGCGGCGCAGCGTCACGGTGAGCATGCGCTGGGAGACGCCCTCGATCGCCCGCTCCAGCTCGCGGAAGCGCCGCGGCCCCGAGGCCAGCTCCACGATGACCAGCACCGACCACCGGTCCCCCAGTCGATCGAGCACGTCGCGTATGCCGCAGTCGGGGTGGTCGCGCCTCCCGCAGGGAGCCAGCGGCGCCGCCCCGCCACTGGCCTGCGGGGTTACCCCCGTGTTCGTCACTGACATTGATGTGCCTCCTTGTGCGCGTGACGACCGGCCTTGAGGATGCCGTCCAGCGGGCCCGGCCGCAGGCAGGGCTCCCGGGCACTCCGGTCCCCTCCGGCAGCCGGAGGCCCTGGGACAACCTTGGCACAGTCGCAGCCGCCGATCCGGCGACGACGTCGGACGCCCTCTGCCAGCCCTCCGGCTGCCTCCGGCCGCACCGCACCCCAGCAGTCCTTGAACGGAGAGACAGCACATGATCCTGGTCACCGGCGCGAGCGGTCAGCTCGCCACCCTCATCCTCGACCATCTCACCCATCGGGGCGCCCCGGTCCTCGGCGCCAGCCGCACGCCGCGCGCCGGCGATCGCGCCATGGATTTCGACCGGCCTGCGAGCATCGACCTCACCGGCGTCGACACCCTGGTCCTCATCTCGGCGGGCTACGCGGAGGACGACGTCGTCATCGCCCGCCACCGCGCGGTCCTGGAGGCCGCCCGCCGCGACGGCGTGGGCCATGTCATCTACCTCAGCCTCATAGGCGAGGGCGACCACCTGGGCTTCGCCCTGGCCCACCGGGTCACCGAGCGGATGCTCACCGACCCCACTGGCGGCCCGCAGTGGACGATCCTGCGCAACGGCCTGTACGCCGAGCTGGTGGGCGGCCTGCTGACCTGGGAGGACGGCGCCCTGTGCTCCCCCTTCGGCGAGGGGGCCGTGGCGGCGCCCACCCGCGAGGATCTGGCGCGCTGCGCCGTCGAGGTCGCCCTCAGCCCGGGGGCGCACCGTGGGCGCGTCTACGAGCTGACCGGTCCGGCCTTCACCGCCGTCCAGCTCGGTGCCACCATGGCGGTACCCGTGCGCGACCTCGGCCTGGAGGCCTACCGGGCGCGGCTGGCGGCCACCCCGGGGCTGGCGCCCTTCCAGGGGCCCATGCTGGTCAGCATCGCCAGCTCGATCCGCCACGGCCTCCTGGCCCGTCACCATGGCGACCTGGCGGGCCTGCTGGGCCGGGAGCCGGCGCCCGGACTGGAGGCGGCGCGGCGGCGCGGTGCTAGTCTGCCGATGACCCTGACATCCGATTGAATGCGAAAGTAAGCATGATGTCCTCATCACCCTCCACCGGCGCAGGCCGGGCGCCGTCCGCTGGGACCGGTGCCGCCATCAAGGAGCTGACCCTGCGCGGCATCGTCATCGGCGGTGTCATCACCCTGGTCTTCACCGCCGCCAACGTCTACCTGGGGCTCAAGGTGGGGCTGACCTTCGCCACCTCCATCCCGGCCGCCGTCATCTCCATGGCGATCCTGCGCCACTTCGCGGATCACACGATCCAGGAGAACAACATCGTCCAGACGATCGCCTCAGCGGCCGGCACCCTGTCGGCGATCATCTTCGTCCTCCCCGGCCTGGTGATCATCGGCTGGTGGACCGGCTTCCCCTACTGGACGACGGTCTTCATCATCGCCCTGGGCGGCACCCTCGGCGTCATGTACTCCATCCCCCTGCGCCGCGCCCTGGTCACCCACTCCGACCTGCCCTACCCCGAGGGCGTGGCCGGGGCCGAGGTGCTGCGCGCGGGCGATACCCACGAGGGCACCCAGGAGTCCCAGCAGGGGCTGAGGATCATCCTGTGGGGCGCCCTGGCCTCGGCCGGGATGTCCCTGCTCACCTCGCTCAAGGCGATCGGGACCAGTCTCAACGCCGTCTTCCGCGTCGGCAGCGGGGCGACGGCGATCGGCACCTCCCTGTCCCTGGCGCTCATCGGCGTCGGGCACCTGGTGGGCATCGGGGTGGGTATCGCCATGATCGTGGGCCTGGTCATCTCCTACCTCATCCTCCTGCCCCTGCGCACCAGTGGGCAGGCGGCCGGCGTGGACGGCAAGGAGGGCCTGGCCGAGCTGGCCAGCACGATCTTCGCCCAGGATGTGCGCTTCATCGGTGCCGGCGCGATCGCCGTGGCCGCCATCTGGACCTTCCTGAAGATCCTGGGCCCCATCGTGGGCGGTATCCGCGAGTCCATGGCCTCCAGTGCCCGGCGCGCCAGCGGCCAGGAGGTGCCCCTGACCGAGCAGGACCTGTCCATCAAGGTGGTGGCGGGCACCACCGTGGCCGCCATGCTCCCCATCGGGGTTCTGCTGTGGCTCTTCGTCAAGGACACCATGCTCACGGGCAGCGCCTGGGGCCTGGTCATCGTGGCGGTCCTCTACGTCTTCCTCACCGGCCTGGCCGTGGCCTCGGTCTGCGGCTACATGGCCGGGCTCATCGGCGCCTCGAACTCGCCGATCTCCGGTGTGGGCATCCTGGCCGCGATCACCGCCGCCCTGCTCATCCGGGCGGTGGCGGGGGCCGCCGACGGCGATCAGACCGATGCGCTCATCGCCTACACGCTGTTCACCACGGCCATCGTCTTCGGGGTCGCCACCATCTCCAATGACAACCTCCAGGACCTCAAGACCGGTCAGCTGGTGGGCGCCACGCCTTGGAAGCAGCAGGTCGCCCTGATCATCGGTGTGCTCTTCGGCGCGGTGGTCATCCCGCCGGTGCTCGACCTCATGCAGGCCGCCTTCGGCTTCGCCGGGGCGCCCGGTGCGGGGGACAAGGCCCTGGCGGCCCCTCAGGCCTCCCTCATCTCCTCCCTGGTCTCCGGGGTCTTCGGCGGCTCCATCGACTGGGGCCTCCTGGGGCTGGGGGCTGCGATCGGCGTTGGGGTCATCGTCATCGACGAGGTGCTTCGGCGCACGACGTCGAACAAGGTCCTGCCCCCGCTGGCGGTGGGCATGGGCATGTACCTGCCGGCGGCCGTGACGCTCATCATCCCCATCGGCGCGCTCCTGGGGCTCATCCACGACCGCTGGGCCGATCGCTCCGCCAACCCCGAGAAGGTCAAGCGCCTGGGCACGCTCATGGCCACCGGCCTCATCGTGGGGGAGAGCCTCTACGGGGTGGTCTTCGCCGGGATCGTTGCCGGTACCGGTGAGGAGGAGCCGCTGGCGGTGGTGCCCGAGAGCTTCACGGGCATCGCCACCTGGCTGGGGACTGCGCTGTTCCTCGCGGTGGTGTGGGCGCTGTACCGCATGGCCCGCACCGGCGGCGCCCAGGTGCCCGACGGCGGTGCCGCAGTGCCGGCGACCGCGGGCTCACCGGCCGCGTCGACGGGTGAGGCCGCCGGGGAGGACTGACAGGGGCGAGCAGGGCTGGGCCCGACTGGCTTCTGCGGGCTGCGCGGGCGCCGACTGTGGATTCAGGGGATGAGGGCAGTGGTGGGGAGGGCCGAGAGGGAACGGGAAACAGCCCTCGGGGCTCTCGTGTTGCAGGTCACGCAGAATCTGTTTGACAGTCGGGCCCGCCTCAGGGTTAGAGTTCTCTCCGCTGCCAGGGGCCGGCAAGGCCTCCAAGCAGTTCGGACGAGGCTCCTTGACCGATAAGGATTCAGCATCGCTGAATTCCGATCAGGAGGGCGGGGCGCGACTTCGAGACCAGGGTCACGAGATTCTGATTTGATTTCAAAGTCGCAACTCGCATAAACTAGTCCGGTCGCCTTCGGGAGGCTTCAGGAGAGTTTCTTCTGAAAAGCCCGCTGGGTGTGTTGTTTGAGATCTCGATAGTGTGTCATGTTTTTTATGCCATGTTGGGCTTGATGATGGTTCTGTGTGCTGCATGTTTTGTGTGGTGTGTGGGGTTGTTGTTGGGTCTGTTTTGTTTTTGGTTTGCCTGCCTTGTTTTTTGTGGGGTGGGTTGGGCCATGGGGATAGTTTTCTCTGATTGTTTTGTTTGGAGAGTTTGATCCTGGCTCAGGACGAACGCTGGCGGCGTGCTTAACACATGCAAGTCGAACGGTGAAGCCCTTTTTTGGGTGGATGAGTGGCGAACGGGTGAGTAACACGTGAGTAACCTGCCCCCTTCTTCTGGATAACCTCATGAAAGTGGGGCTAATACGGGATATTCTGGTCTGTGCGCATGCATGGGTTGGGAAAGGTTTTTTTCTGGTGGGGGATGGGCTCGCGGCCTATCAGCTTGTTGGTGGGGTGATGGCCTACCAAGGCGGTGACGGGTAGCCGGCCTGAGAGGGTGGACGGCCACACTGGGACTGAGACACGGCCCAGACTCCTACGGGAGGCAGCAGTGGGGAATATTGCACAATGGGCGCAAGCCTGATGCAGCGACGCCGCGTGAGGGATGGAGGCCTTCGGGTTGTGAACCTCTTTCGCCAGTGAAGCAGGCTCATCTCTTTGTGGGTGGGTTGACGGTAGCTGGATAAGAAGCGCCGGCTAACTACGTGCCAGCAGCCGCGGTAATACGTAGGGCGCGAGCGTTGTCCGGAATTATTGGGCGTAAAGAGCTCGTAGGCGGCTGGTCGCGTCTGTCGTGAAATCCTCTGGCTTAACTGGGGGCTTGCGGTGGGTACGGGCCGGCTTGAGTGCGGTAGGGGAGACTGGAATTCCTGGTGTAGCGGTGGAATGCGCAGATATCAGGAGGAACACCGGTGGCGAAGGCGGGTCTCTGGGCCGTTACTGACGCTGAGGAGCGAAAGCGTGGGGAGCGAACAGGATTAGATACCCTGGTAGTCCACGCCGTAAACGTTGGGCACTAGGTGTGGGGGGCCTTTTCCGGGTTCTTCCGCGCCGTAGCTAACGCATTAAGTGCCCCGCCTGGGGAGTACGGCCGCAAGGCTAAAACTCAAAGGAATTGACGGGGGCCCGCACAAGCGGCGGAGCATGCGGATTAATTCGATGCAACGCGAAGAACCTTACCAAGGCTTGACATGAGGGCGATCGTCCCGGAGACGGGGCTTCCATTTTTTGGCGCTCTTACAGGTGGTGCATGGTTGTCGTCAGCTCGTGTCGTGAGATGTTGGGTTAAGTCCCGCAACGAGCGCAACCCTTGTCCTGTGTTGCCAGCACGTTGTGGTGGGGACTCGCGGGAGACTGCCGGGGTCAACTCGGAGGAAGGTGGGGATGACGTCAAATCATCATGCCCCTTATGTCTTGGGCTTCACGCATGCTACAATGGCCGGTACAGAGGGCTGCGATGCTGTGAGGCGGAGCGAATCCCTTAAAGCCGGTCTCAGTTCGGATCGGTGTCTGCAACTCGACACCGTGAAGTTGGAGTCGCTAGTAATCGCAGATCAGCAACGCTGCGGTGAATACGTTCTCGGGCCTTGTACACACCGCCCGTCACGTCATGAAAGCTGGCAACACCCGAAGCCCGTGGCCCTATGGGGAGCGGTCGAAGGTGGGGCTGGTGATTGGGACGAAGTCGTAACAAGGTAGCCGTACCGGAAGGTGCGGCTGGATCACCTCCTTTCTAGGGAGTTTCTTTCTTGGTGTGCTGGCCTGGTGGGGTCTGGTGCTGGGTTTGTTGCCGTAGCCCTGTGTGGGTGCGGGCCTGGTGCTGGGTCTGGGGCTGGTGGGCCTGGAGTGTTGGCGTGGTGTAGGGAACTGCTGCTGTCTGGTGCGCTCCTTGGCTCCTTCTTGTTTGGGGGGGTGGGGGTGTGGTGGGTGGTGGTGCGGCCTGGTCCTGGGGGTGCCCTTCCTTGTGGGGGGTGGTCGTGGGGTGGGGCTGGTGGCATGCTGTCGGGTTCTGGGGCAATCGTGCCCTGGGTGGCCTGGCCGCTGGCCGCATCCTGAGGGGGGTGTGGTTGGTGGTGTGGGTGGGTTGGTTGTGAACTGTATAGTGGGCGCGAGCATCTGATGAGGGCCCCGCGCGTGCATCTGGTGTTGCCTGGTGTGGTGTGGGGTTCTTGTTGGTAGTGCTGTATGTGTTTTTGGTGTTCTGTTTGTGTTTTGTTTGTGTTTTGTTTTTTTGAGCGTTCGGTGGATGCCTTGGCATCAGGGGCCGATGAAGGACGTGGTGGCCTGCGATAAGCCTCGGGGAGCCGGCTGGCGGGCTGTGATCCGAGGGTTTCCGAATGGGGGGACCCGGCACGAGTTATGTCGTGTCACCTGCGTCTGAATTGTATAGGGCGTGGGGGGTGACGCGGGGAAGTGAAACATCTCAGTACCCGTAGGAGAAGATATTCCGTGAGTAGTGGCGAGCGAAAGCGGATGATGGCTAAACCGTGTGCGTGTGATACTCGGCAGGGGTTGCGTGCGTGGTGTTGTGGGGCTCTGCTGTTGCTCTTCTGCCGGAGGGCGGTGCGTGCGTGTGCTGGTAGCCGAAGCGTCTGGGATGGCGTGGCGTAGTGGGTGAGACCCCCGTAGGTTGAACTGGTGCGTGTGTGTGCGGGTGGGGTGCCCGAGTAGCACGGGGCTCGTGGAATCCTGTGTGAATCTGCCAAGACCACTTGGCTGCCTGAATACCTCCTGATGACCGATAGTGGATAGTACCGTGAGGGAATGGTGAAAAGTACCCCGGGAGGGGAGTGAAATAGTACCTGAAACCGGGCGCTTGCAAGCCGTCAGAGCCTCGTGTCCTCATTTTTGGGGGTGTGGGGTGGTGGCGTGCCTTTTGAAGAATGAGCCTGCGAGTCAGTGGCGTGTCGCGAGGTTAACCCGTGGGGGGTAGCCGTAGCGAGAGCGAGTCCGAAATGGGCGAGTGTAGTGGCGCGTTCTGGACCCGAAGCGGGGTGATCTACCCATGGCCAGGTTGAAGCACGTGTAAGAGCGTGTGGAGGACCGAACCCACCTAGGTTGAAAACTGGGGGGATGAGCTGTGGGTAGGGGTGAAAGGCCAATCAAACTCCGTGATAGCTGGTTCTCCCCGAAATGCATTTAGGTGCAGCGTCGTGTGTTGCCCGGCGGAGGTAGAGCTACTGGGTGGCTGATGGGCCCCACAGGGTTACTGACGTCAGCCAAACTCCGAATGCCGTCGGGTATGAGCGCGGCAGTGAGACCGCGGGGGATAAGCTCCGTGGTCGAGAGGGAAACAGCCCAGATCGCCGGCTAAGGCCCCTAAGCGTGTGCTAAGTGGGAAAGGATGTGCGGTCGCGCAGACAACCAGGAGGTTGGCTTAGAAGCAGCCATCCTTGAAAGAGTGCGTAATAGCTCACTGGTCAAGTGGTCGTGCGCCGACAATGTAGCGGGGCTCAAGCACACCGCCGAAGCCGCGGATCCCCGGCGTGTTCCCCAGCGTCCCACCTGTTGTGGGGTGTTCAGGGGCCGGGGGTGGTAGGGGAGCGTCCTGCGTGGGGTGAAGCCCGGGAGTGATCGTGGGTGGACTGCGTGGGAGTGAGAATGCAGGCATGAGTAGCGATACTAGGGTGAGAAGCCCTAGCGCCGAATGACCAAGGGTTCCAGGGCCAGGCTAGTCCGCCCTGGGTGAGTCGGGACCTAAGGCGAGGCCGACAGGCGTAGTCGATGGATGACGGGTTGATATTCCCGTACCGGCGAAGCACCGCCCATGCTGACGCGCGGGTGCTGACCCACGCCCGGGTCTCCTGTGTGCCATGGCTGCTGCTGCCCTTCGGGGTGGTGGGGCTGTGGTGGGGGGCCGGGGTCTGGGGACCCTCCGTGCAGGTAGGCAAGCGTATTAACAGGGGTGACGCACAGTGGTAGCCTCCGCGGGCCTGATGGCTTGGCCCGTTCAAGCGCGCAGCCCGGTCCCCAGGCAAATCCGGGGGCCAGCCGCCAGTTGGTGGCAGGGGTGAGGCGTGATGGTGACCCCACCGGTGGTGGGGGATAGCAGGGTGATCCTGGGGTGCCGAGAAAAGCCTCGACGCGATGGTGCCAGCCGCCCGTACCCTAAACCGACACAGGTGGTCGGGCAGAGTATGCCTAGGCGCACGAGTGAATCATGGTTAAGGAACTCGGCAAAATGCCCCCGTAACTTCGGGAGAAGGGGGGCCCGAGCCCTGAAGCCCCGTTGCGGGCTAGGGGTGAGGGTCGCAGAGGCCAGGGAGAAGCGACTGTTTACTAAAAACACAGGTCCGTGCGAAGCCGTAAGGCGATGTATACGGACTGACGCCTGCCCGGTGCTGGAAGGTTAAGAGGAGCCCTCAACCACCCTTCGTGGTGGTGAAGGGGTGAATTTAAGCCCCAGTAAACGGCGGTGGTAACTATAACCATCCTAAGGTAGCGAAATTCCTTGTCGGGTAAGTTCCGACCTGCACGAATGGCGTAACGACTTCTCCGCTGTCTCAACCATGAGCTCGGCGAAATTGCACTACGAGTAAAGATGCTCGTTTCGCGCAGAAGGACGGAAAGACCCCGGGACCTTTACTACAGCTTGGTATTGGCGTGCCTCATAGCTTGTGCAGGATAGGTGGGAGACAATGAGACCATCGCGTCAGCGGTGGTGGAGTCGGCCTTGAGATACCACTCTGGTTATGGTGCGCGCCTGAACCTGGGCCCGTGATCCGGGTCAGGGACAGTGCCTGGTGGGTAGTTTAACTGGGGCGGTTGCCTCCTAAAGAGTAACGGAGGCGCTCAAAGGTTCCCTCAGCCTGGTCGGCAACCAGGTGTTGAGTGCAAGTGCACAAGGGAGCTTGACTGCGAGACCGACGGGTCGAGCAGGTACGAAAGTAGGAACTAGTGATCCGGCGATCCCGTGTGGGTGGGTCGTCGCTCAACGGATAAAAGGTACCCCGGGGATAACAGGCTGATCCTGCCCAAGAGTCCATATCGACGGCATGGTTTGGCACCTCGATGTCGGCTCGTCGCATCCTGGGGCTGGAGCAGGTCCCAAGGGTTGGGCTGTTCGCCCATTAAAGCGGTACGCGAGCTGGGTTTAGAACGTCGTGAGACAGTTCGGTCCCTATCCTCTGCGCGCGCAGGAGACTTGAGGAGGCCTGTCCCTAGTACGAGAGGACCGGGACGGACGAACCTCTGGTGTGCCAGTTGTCCCGCCAGGGGCACGGCTGGTTGGCTACGTTCGGGACGGGTAACCGCTGAAAGCATCTAAGCGGGAAACCATCTCCAAGACCAGGTCTCCACACCCCCCAGTGGGGTGGAAGGCCCCCAGTAGACCACTGGGTGGATAGGCCAGAAGTGTACAACCAGTAATGGTACAAGCTGACTGGTACTAATCGGCCAACACAAAACACACACCCACCCAAGACTCATGGGGCGGGTGAGAGCACGCGAGCACCACACACACCAAGCGCCCACTATACGGTCCACAACCAACCCAACCACCCACACACACCCGCGCAAGAGAATGCGAGTGCGTGTGTGGGGGCACACCCCCCGGGACAACACCCGGATCACACCACATAACACTATAGACGACCAACCACCACCCCCCGCCGCCCACACAAGGCACACCAAAAAGGCAGGGAGGGTGACCCAAGGGCCCACCCACCACACAGCGGCCCACCCTATAGACGTCTCGGTGGTCACAGCGGCAGGGAAACGCCCGGACCCATCCCGAACCCGGAAGCTAAGCCAGCCAGCGCCGATGGTACTGCACCCGCCAGGGTGCGGGAGAGTAGGACACCACCGAGCACACACCACAACGGCCCCGCACACCCCACCACAAAAAAAAGGGGCGTGCGGGGCCGGTATCATCCCCACCCTTCGCCATCCCACACTGTCTGCGAATGGAGCAACGATGCCAGGCTCTCAGAGCGCGGCTGACGATCAGGCTGCGCGGCGCGTCGGCGCCGGGCATGACGGGGCCATGCCCGCGTCCAGGAGTGAGAGCGAACCGCCGTCAACAGCGAGGCGGCTGCCCTCGGTCTCAGCGCTCAGGCACCGCGCTGAAGTACCGATGATCGTGCTCGCGCTGCTCCTCAACGTCGCCCTCATCGTGGCAGCGATCGTCCTCCTGCTTCATCGCCAGGAGCTGCCGGGATACCTCAGCGGGGTCATTCCTGCCCTCTTCCTGGCGCCATTCGCGGCGTTCATCCTCATCCGCTTCCAGTACTGGAGCACCATCGCCAACGGTGTGGAGGTCACCAGCAAGCAGTTCCCCGAGATCTGGGGCCTGCTCCAGGAGCTCTTCCCCGTCATGGGATTCACCGCGGACGCACCCCGCGCGAACGACCGCATCCCCCGCGTCTACCTCGTCAACGGTAACGGGGTCATGAACGCCTTCGCCAGCAAATGCGCTGTCACGAGGGGCTACGTCGTCCTTCATAGTGATCTGGTCGATACCGCCTACGATCACGGGAACATCGAGGGCCTGAGATTCGTGCTCGCCCACGAGCTCGCTCACATCAAGTGCGGGCACGTCAGTATCTGGCGCACGATTCTGCACCCGGCGCTGGCACTGCTCAGGCTCGATACCTCCCTGACCCGCGCCCAGGAGTACACCGCCGATCGGACGGCGGCATTCGTCAGTCCGCATGGAGCCCTGGAGGTGGCCCGTATCCTCTACGCGGGTAAGCACATGGGTGCGCGCATGGACCTCGATGAGTACATGCATTCCATGACCACCCACAAGGATGGCATCTGGCTGCGCATCGTCAACCTCCTGTCTAGCCACGCCGTGGGATTCCGCCGTATGGAGGCCCTCCGTGCCGCCTCCCAGGGGCAATGGGACGTGCACGGCAGGATGCTGTAGCGTCTGGTGCTCCCGGTCCACCGGCGCCGTCATCATGCCGGTGCCAGCACCGGAGTTATAGATTGGGCGCATGATGGCATCCTCGCAAAGCGGCTCTCCCGGCGTCTCGCAGGCCAGGCCCACCACTCGGCCCCGGCCCTCCACTAGGCCCGTCTACCGGACCAGCTCGGACAAACTCTCCATGTCCGACGCCCGGCCCTGGAGCATCGACGATGTCATCGACGCCGTGTTCTTCGCTATCGCCGCTCTGGGCACATTGTGGCTGGCGTGGCTGCTGCTCGGCTCAGGATGGCACCTCAGCGCCCGCTTCGTCGTCGGCGTCATCTGCTTCTGGGCAGTCCTGGCCTACCTGGCCCTGCCCCGCATGCACCAGGTTCTCACCTGGCTCTACGTGCCCGACTACTTCATCGGCCGTACCCGGACCGCCGACGGCCTCCTTGGGGACCCCGTCAACCTCGCCCTGCGGGGCGAGGAGGAGGACATCCATGAGGCGATGACCGCAGCGGGCTGGGTGCGCGCCGACCCCATCACGCTGCGCTCCTCCTGGGGCATCATCGTCTCCTCCGTCATGCGCCGCTCCTATCCCGCAGCGCCGGTCTCCGACCTCATGCTCTTCGGCCGCAAGCAGGACTTCGCCTACCAGAAGGAGGTCGAGGGCAACCCCGCCCAGCGCCACCACATCCGCTTCTGGCGCACCCCGGACAACTGGCTGCTCCCCGGAGGCCAGCAGGTCGACTGGCTGGCGGGCGCCACCTACGACCGCTCCGTGGGCTTCTCCGCCCTCACCTTCCAAGTCACCCACAAGATCGACGCCGATATCGATATCGAGCGCGACTACGTCGTCGACGACGTGCGCTGGGCCAGCAGTGCGGCCGAGCTCGAGATCTGGAACGACTACTTCACCGCCTACCACGACAAGAACGGCGGCGGTGACCGCATCATCACCGACGGCGACCTCTACGTCCTCGACCTCAGCGAGGTGGTCCCGGGCCCGCAGAGCCCCCGGCACGATGCCGAGCTCGCCAGAGCCCGCCAGGAGGAGGCCGGGGCGCGCCGGAGCCGCCCGCCCGAGCTCATCGGGGCCATCGTGCTGCTGGCGCTCATGGTCATCAACGACTTCGTGACCTTCTTCCTGGGCGGTGCGTTCTCCCAGGCCATCGGCGAGGTGAGGGCCTCCGACGGTACGCAGACCGGGGAGGCCTTCGCCGCAGCCATGGTCGTCCTCGCGGGGGTCATCATGATCGTCACCATCATCCTGGCGATCGCCACCTGGCTGGGGCACCCGCGGTGCCGCATCGCACTCATGGTGCTCCTGACCCTGAACATGACCAACATGATGACGCAGGTCCTCGCCATCGGGGTGCGTCAGGCCTCCTGGGGGCTCATCGTCTCCACGGCGCTCAACGTCCTGGCACTCCTGGCGATGTCGGCCCGCGCCTGCCAGCAGTGGGAGCGCTTCCGAAAGGAGGAGCGGCAGGCCGCCCGCCTCCGCGCCTCCCACTGACCCGCCCGTGCGGGCCAGGCTCCACCGAGAAGCGCTGCCCGGCCTACGTGCTCGGGGCCGACCCGCCCGTGCGGGCCAGGCTCCACCGCGCCGTAGGAAGGCGCACCGCGCCAGCGGCCCAGGTGCCGGCGGCGGGCCGGTGCACCCGTGCGCCCCGATCAGTGCAGCGAGGTGCGCAGGCGCAGCCCGTGGCGGTGCAGCTGGCTCACTCGCTCGGCGGCTGAGACCTGCGTGGCCGAGAGGTAGGCCACCTGACCCAGGACGTCCCGACGGGTCTCCCAGTGCTCGGCCTGCTCAGCGCCATGGAGGTAGGGGTAGTTGTCCTTGCCGACGGCGCACAGGGCCAGGGCCCGCTCCGCGCCCTCGGGCACGGCCCTGGCCGCCCACAGATCGGCGTTGAACTCAAGGAGGCGGATGAACACGCCCCGGAGCACCGGCGTGCCCAGGATCGCGGTGGACAGCCACAGCCAGCGCCTCGTGTGATGGTTCAGGACCATATGGCCCACCTGGTGGGCGAGCATGAAGCGCAGCGCCTCGGGCGTGCCGTTCTCACGGCAGCCCGCCAGGAAGTCGGTGCCCAGGACGAGGTGGGGGCGCAGGCCCGGGGTCATCGTGCATGGGTCGATGCTGGGATCCTTGGTCAGGAAGAGCCGTGGGGTGCGGCTCAGGCCCGCCTCCCGGCAGAGCTCCTCCAGGATCCGGTGGACCTCGGGGAGCTGGTTACGGGTGATCGGCGCCAGGTGCATGCGATCCGCCGCCGCCTTGTACCGGTGCAGGATGACCGCGGCGAAGGGGAAGAAGAAGGCCGAGGCGGCGGCGCGCAGCAGCGGCTCATCCAGTGGATCGATGACGATGACCAGCGCCGCTGCCGCCACCAGGAGGCATGAGAGCAGGGCCGAGAGCACCAGAAGCGCCTGGCTGCGCCGCGCCTGACGGCGCAGGGCGCGCTCCAGCGCATCGGCCTCACAGCCCTGGGCCGAGCGTTCTGCCCGGAGTGTCATGGGAGGGGGACTCCTCTCTGTGATGCTGGGGTAGGGCAGGGGCGGGCGTCGCGGGACGGCACTGCGCAGCCGTCATAGGAGCCCTCGACACCCATCTGAGGACCCATGATCTAGATCCAGGACTCCAGGAGCATGTGCATGCGCCAGAAGTCGTAGGACACCGTCTGGCCGGTCCACAGGGGCCACCACAGCACGGCGAAGACCACGGCGAGAGCAACGACGACGGCGGTGAGCAGCAGTCCCTCGGGGCGCAGGCGCCAGGTGGGCACGCCTGTCCACTGGGGGGACAGGGCCCGCAGGATCCTGCCTGTCACCCCTGGCACCCGGGCCGCGCCCGAGCCGTCCTGCCGGTCGTTGTCGGCCTCGGCCTCATCGGCGCCCTCAGGCTCCTTGACCTCCTCGGCCTCCAGGGACGCGCCCGCCGTGGGGTAGCCGTCCATAGCATCAGTGGGGGCATCAGCAGAGCCATCAGCGGGGGCCTGAGCGGAGGACTCCCGCACTGCGACGCCGTCGGGGGCCGAGTCGGCATCGTCGGTGCGCTCGTCGTCGGTGCGCTCTCCGTCGGTGGGGGCGCCGTCGTCGGGCAGCCGGCTGCCGGCTGCAGTGGCCTGCGGGCCGAAGCCGAGGAAACGGGCGATGATCCCGCGCGGGGCCGGTCGTCCCGGGCCCACCCATCCGGCCGCCAGGGCGGCCTCCTCCTGCCGGTCCTCCCGGGAGCCGGGAACGGGTCGCAGCATCCCCGTCGCCTGCCCCAGGGCCAGGGTCAGGGTGAGCACTACGAAGGGCACGAAGGCGACGGTGTAGAAGGTGAAGATCGTGCGGTCGGGGTACTGGAACCAGGGGACGTACAGGCCCAGGTAGCCGGCCAGTGGCACCCAGGCGCGCCAGTCGCGGCCCGCGATGCCCATGACCAGGACCACCACCAGGCCCAGGATCGCCGCCCACCAGATGGGGATATTGCCGATGGAGGTGATGGCCTGCACGCAGCGCGAGGCGCCGCAGGAGGCGCCGGCCATCTCCTCCTCCGAGGGCCAGTAGAAGGAGGTCGGCCGCCATTGCAGCAGCCAGCCCGCGGGCGTGGACTCATAGGGGTGCTTGGAGTCCAGGCCCACATGGAAGCTGTACATGGACTGGTGGTACTCCAGCAGGTCGTTGAGGGAGTCCGGCAGCCAGGAGCGCATCGGGGAGCCACTGGCCCGCTGCTCGGCGGCCCACCCGTGCTTATAGGCCTTGTCGTGCACGAACCAGGACCACCACAGGGCCACGTAGACCACCAGGGCCGTGGGCACCAGGCGGATGAAATCGCCGAAGCCGCGCGAGACGACCCCCTCCAGCAGCCACGCCTTGGTGCGGACCTGGCGCAGCGCCGTCGTATCCCACACCACCACCAGGATGCCCACCACCGCCAGAAGATAGAGGCCCGACCACTTGATCGAGCAGGTCAGGCCCAGGCTGACGCCGGTGGCCCACAACCAGGGGCGCAGATGCGCGCCGGGGGCCAGGTGGTTGGCGGCGGTGCCACTCAGGTCGCGGGCGAGCCTGGCCCGCGACCACTCCCGGTCGCGTACCAGGCAGTACAGGGTCAGGGTGGCGAAGAACCCGATGAGGACATCCAGCAGACCGATGCGCGACTCGGTGATCCCCACGCCGTCGATGGCCAGCAGCAGCCCGGCGAGCCCCGCCAGCAGGGGGGAGCGGGTCAGGCGCATGGTCAGTCGCGCCAGCAGCACCACCGTGGCAATGCCGGCGATGGCCGGCACGATCCGCCACCCCCAGGGCGAGTCGGCCCCCAGGACCTGCATGCCCAGGCCGATGAGCCACTTGCCGAACTGGGGGTGGACCACATAGCTGGGCTCGGCGGACATCCCCGAGAAATCGCCCGCGGCGAAGAGCGCGTCGGAGCCCTCGGCCCACTGCGCCTCATAGCCCACCGTCCACAGCGCGTAGGCGTCCTTGACGTAGTAGATCTCGTCGAACATGAGTGTGCTGGGATGACTCAGGCCGATGAGCCGGGTCAGGGCCGCGATGAGACCCACGACGCCGGTGGCCACCCAGCCCCGGATCCTCACCGCCCGCGGCAGGGCCCACTCCAGGGGGTCGAGTCCCAGCCGCCGGCGCAGCTCGTTCTCGGTGCGGGTGGGGGCGGGCTCCTGCGGGTCCGGTTCCCGGGCCGTGACCGGTTCCTTCGATGGGTACGGGTCCTGCTCCTCCTCCTGCAGCTGGGCGGGGGCCTGGGCCTGAGCGGGCGTATCGGGGGACAGCGCACTGGGGTTTGTCACGCTGCGAGTCTAGGGGCAGCGCCATACTGATCCCATGAATGATGCCGCTCCATCCGCTGCCAGCGTTCCTCCCCGGGGGCGCGGCAGTGACACCGACGGCCCTCCCGACGGCGCTACTGGCGGGGCCCGGGTCCTGAACAGCGCTCCTGACAGCGCCTCTGACAGGGCCTCCGACGGCGGGTACGACGGCGCTGCCGACCGCTCTCCCGACAGCCTGCGGCCCGGCGTCATCACCTTGGCGGCCACCCCCATCGGGAATGCGGCCGACGCCAGTGCCCGCCTGCGGGCGGCGCTGGGCGGCGCTGGGCTCATCGCGGCCGAGGACACCCGCCGCCTGCGGGCCCTGGCCCAGCGGCTCGGGGTGGAGATCACCGGCCGTGTGGTCTCCCTCCATGAGCACAATGAGCGCCAGCGCGCCGGTGAGCTCATCGAGGCGGCGCGCGCGGGCCAGGGCGTCCTGGTGGTCAGCGACGCCGGCATGCCCTCGGTCTCCGACCCCGGGTACCGCCTGGTGCGGGCGGCGGTGGAGGCCGGGGTGGAGGTGAGCGTGGCCCCCGGGCCCTCGGCGGTACTGAGCGCGCTGGCCCTGTCCGGCCTGGCCTCGGACCGCTTCTGCTTCGAGGGCTTCCTTCCGCGCCGTGCGGGGGAGCGCCGTCGGGCGATCACGGCCCTGAGCGCCGAGGAGCGCACCATGGTGCTCTTCGAGTCCCCCCGCCGCGTGCATGAGACGGTCACGATGATGGCGCAGATCCTGGGCCAGGACCGCCCCGCGGCCCTGTGCCGGGAGCTGACCAAGACCCATGAGGAGGTCCGCCGCGCCACCCTGGGGGAGCTGGCCCGCTCCACCGAGGCCGGTGTGCTGGGGGAGGTGGTCCTCGTCGTCGCCGGGGCCCGGCCTGAGGCGGCCGACCCCCGGGAGGCGGCGCGCGCGGCCCTGGCCCTGGCCGACCAGGGCCTGCGGCTCAAGGATGCGGCGGGGCGCGCCGCCCGGGAGGCGGGGCTGCGCCCCAATGAGGTCTACCGCGAGGCGCTGGCGCTGCGCCAGGAGTAGGCGCGGATCAGGCGGATCAGTCGGGGGCACCCCGGGGCTGATCGGGGCGCGCCGAGGCGGCCGCACCGTTAGGCTCGGGGCATGACCGCACAGCCTCGCCGCCGCGCCCTCGTCATCGTCGATGTTCAGCCCACCTTCTGCGAGGGCGGTGCCCTGCCCGTGAACGGGGGCAACGACGTCGCCCGGAGGGTGGCCGCCTATGCCACCGCCCACCGTGAGGACTACGACATGGTGGTGACCACCCAGGACTGGCATATCGACCCGGGCCGCCACTTCTCCGAGGAACCGGACTATGTGGACACCTGGCCCCCGCACGGGGTGGCGGGCACTCGGGAGGCCGATCTTCACGAGGCACTGGCCGAGGTGGAGGTGGATGTGGCGGTGAAGAAGGGCCAGTACTCGGCCGCCTACTCGGGCTTCGAGGGTGTGGACGACAGCGGCACCAGCCTGCAGCGGATCCTGGCGGCTGAGGGGATCACCGATCTGGATGTCATCGGCCTGGCCGAGTCGCACTGCGTCAAGGACACCGCCCTGGACGGTGCCGCCCGTGGTTATCGGGTGCGGGTGATGACCGACCTGACGGCGCCCGTGACGCCCGAGCAGGGGGCCGCCGCCCGCGCCGCCCTGGCGCAGGCCGGGGTCGAGCTCACCACCTCCCCCTGAACCTTTCGACAATTTGCATGAGATCGTACTTCTCCAGGCCCGGAGAAGTACGATCTCATGCAAATTGTCGAAAAGAAGGGGTTAGGGGCCGGGGTGGAACTGGCCCGGGCCGCCAGGGGCGGAGGAGGCGGCCAGGGCCCGCAGGAAGGCCCTGTTGCGGCGCATGCGCACCACCGAGCCGACGATCACCGGGACGAAGCCCACCAATGCCAGCGCTGCCCCAAAGAAGAAGATCATCGGGGTGTGCTCGATGTCGCCCCGGTTGATCAGCATGCTCGCCCATACCGAGTCGCCGGGGCTGCTCTCGCAGGAGATGACATGGGAGCCCGAGGCCTCGGCCTTGAAGGTGGCGAAATGCAGGTAGTCATGGACTTTGACGTCGTGCCGATCGATGATCCTGACCTCCTGGCCATCGGGGTCGCTCACCGTGCACTGCGGCGGCTCCCCCGAGGTGTGGTACAGCCCGTACTCCTCCCCGGCGCTCAGCTCGGCCCGCACCGCGCCCGTGGCGCTGATCTCGGTGAAAGCGCTCTCCGCGCTGAAGTACGTCCAGTAGGACCACGTCATGATCACCAGGCCCGCGAGGATCAGCAGCACCCCGACCCCCATGACGATCGATGGGCCCCTGGTGCGCCGCGCCGCCGGTGCGGGGGTCGGGTGGGAGGGCTGGGGCGCCTGGGCCGGCGGTGCGGCCCACGGCTGCCCGGTGCCCGCGGCCGGGAGGGCCGCGCCCTGGTAGGGGGGCAGCTGCGCCGAAGCTGCTGAGGGCTGGAGCGCCGGCTGGTAGGCCGGGGCCGCCTGGTAGGGCGAGGCCGGCACCGCCTGGTAGGCGGAGGGCTGCTGCGCCGAGACGGCCGAGGGCTGGTAGGCGGGCTGCGCGGGCCCGGCGCCCTGGGGATGCCCCGGATAAGAGGTGTAGGGGGAGGTCTGGTGGTAGCCCGAGGGGTGCCCCGACGGCGATCCCCCCGTGGCGGGGTGGCCGGCCGGCCGGCCCACGGCCGGCGCGGAGGCGTCACCCGGATAGCCCACCTGCGGGTACCCGACGCCGCCACTGGGCTGGGCCTGTGGGGCCTGCTGCCCCTGCAGCCACGGCGAGCCCGGCGCCCCCGGGGGCTGGGCCAGCCCCGGTGCGCCGGCAGGAGGGGCGCTCGAGGCCGCCGGTGCCTGCGGCACTGCCGGTGCCGCAGGCTGCTGAGATGCGGCCGGTGCTGCAGCCGGGACCGGCGAGCCCATCGGAATCGGCGCGCTGGCCCCCTCCGGCGCGCTCGCGGAGCCCGCCGGGGGCGCCCCCTCCTGGAAGGGCCCGCCCAGGGAGCCGACATGCCCCTGGGGGTAGGCGGCTGTGGCGGCGTACTGGTCGTGCACGGGAGTGCCCGGGACATGGCCCGACTGGACGTCGTGGTGGGGATCAGTCATCGGCACGACCTTCCTTGACGCTGTGCTTCACGGCTGCGGGCTGGGCCGGGCCCGTGCAGGAGGGCCGGACCCGCCGGCGGGGCGGCGGCCCGTGGGCGGTGCCGCTGAGGACACCATACGGACCCCGAGTGCCGAGCGGATAGGCTATGGCCCATGACGCACATCCTCTCCGCGGTCGCCTGGCCCTACGCCAACGGCCCCCGCCACATCGGTCACGTCGCCGGATTCGGCGTCCCCTCGGACGTCTTCTCCCGCTACATGCGCATGGCGGGCCACGACGTCCTCATGGTCTCGGGCACCGACGAGCACGGCACCCCGATCCTCGTGGCCGCCGACGAGGAGGGGATCAGCGCCCGCGAGCTCGCCGACCGCAACAACCGCCTCATCGTCGAGGACCTCGTTGCCCTGGGCCTGTCCTACGACCTGTTCACCCGCACCACGGCCGGCAACCACTACGCCGTGGTCCAGGAGATGTTCCGCACCGTGCGGGACAACGGCTACATGGTCCAGCAGGTCACCCGCTCGGCCATCTCCCCCTCCACCGGCCGCACCCTGCCCGACCGCTATATCGAGGGCACCTGCCCCATCTGCGGCGCCGCCGGTGCCCGCGGGGACCAGTGCGACACCTGCGGCAACCAGCTCGACCCCACCGACCTCATCGACCCGCGCTCGCGCATCAATGGCGAGGCCCCCGAGTTCGTGGAGTCCACCCACTGGTTCCTCGACCTGCCGGCCCTGGCCGCCGCCCTGGGCGCCTGGCTCGATGAGCGCGAGTCCTCGGGCACCTGGCGCCCCAATGTCATCAAGTTCTCCCAGAACCTCCTGGACGACATCCGCCCGCGCGCCATGACCCGCGACATCGACTGGGGCATCCCGGTGCCGGGCTGGGAGGACCGGCCCACCAAGCGCCTCTACGTCTGGTTCGACGCCGTCATCGGCTACCTGTCGGCCTCCATCGAGTGGGCGCGGCGCAGCGGGGACCCCGAGGCCTGGCGCGCCTGGTGGAACGACCCCGAGGCCCTGTCCTACTACTTCATGGGCAAGGACAACATCGTCTTCCACTCCCAGATCTGGCCCGCCGAGCTCCTGGGCCACAATGGTCAGGGCGAGCGCGGGGGAGCCCCCGGCGAGCTGGGCGTGCTCAACCTGCCCACCGAGGTGGTCTCCAGCGAGTTCCTGACCATGGAGGGCAGGAAGTTCTCCTCCTCCCATGGCATCGTCATCTACGTGCGCGACTTCCTCCAGCGCTACCAGGCCGACGCCCTGCGCTACTTCATCTGCGCCGCCGGCCCCGAGACCGCCGACGCCGACTTCACCTGGGCGGAGTTCGTGCGCCGCACCAACGGCGAGCTCGTTGCGGGCTGGGGCAACCTGGTCAACCGCACCGCCTCCATGATCCACAAGCGCTTCGGCGCCATCCCCGCCCCCGATGAGCTCCAGGAGGAGGACCGGGCCCTGCTGGAGGCCATCGAGGCCGGCTTCACCACCGTGGGGGGCCTCATCGCCCGCCACCGCCAGAAGGCGGCCCTGGGTGAGGCCATGCGCCTGGTGGGGGAGGCCAACAAGTACGTGGCCGACACCCAGCCGTTCAAGCTCAAGGGCGAGGAGGGCTCCGAGGCCTGGCTGCGGCTGTCCACGATCCTGCACACCCTGGCCCAGGCGGTGTCCGACCTCAACCTCCTGCTCTCGCCCTTCCTGCCCCACTCGGCCAATGCCGTGGACCGCATCCTGGGCGGGGAGGGCCGGATCGCGCCCATGCCCCGCATCGAGGAGGCCGAGGAGCTGGACCACCAGGCCCTGCCCGAGGCCTTCGAGGGCCGCAGCGGCTACCCCATCATCACTGGGGACTACTCCGACGCCCCCGCCTGGCGGCGCCACCCGGTGACCGTGGGCGCCGCGGTGGCCAAGCCGGCCCCCGTGTTCACCAAGCTGGAGGAGTCCATCGTGGAGGAGGAGCTGGCCCGCTACGCCGCCACCCTGCCCGACGCCGGGGCCTGAGGTGCCCGGGCACGATGAGGAGAGCGTTGATGGGGCCCGGAGGCACTGGAGGCACGACAGAGGGGAGGGCGCGGTGAGCCGCTCCCGGCGCGACCGCTCCTGGCCGCCCGCCGACGCCGTCGCCCCCCTGCCCGGGCCGGTCACCGACAACCACGCCCACCTGCCCTATCCCGGGGAGTCGGCGGGGCCGGGCTCCCATGACCCGCTCGGCGCCGCCGAGCTGGTCGAGCGGGCCCGGGCCGCTGGGGTGACCCGGATCCTCACCTCGGCCTGCGAGCTGCCCGCCTGGGAGCCCAGCCTGGCCCTGGCCCGCGCCCTGGAGGGTGTGCGCGTGGCCCTGGCCATCCACCCCAATGAGGCTGTCAGCCACGCGGGGGTGCGCGAGGTGGGCCCCGACGGCCTGGAGCCGCGCCTCGAGGACCACCACGCCACTGGCCTGGACGAGGCCCTGTCCCGCCTGGAGGCCACCATCGCCGCCAACCGCGAGGTCGTGGTGGCCGTGGGGGAGACCGGCATGGACCTCTTCCGCACCGGTGAGCGCGGCGCCCGGGTCCAGCGCGAGTCCTTCCGCGCCCATATCGCCCTGGCCAAGGAGCTCGACCTGCCCCTGCAGATCCACGACCGCGACGCCCACGCCGCCTGCGTGGAGGTGCTGGAGGCCGACGGCGCCCCGGCCCGCACCGTCTTCCACTGCTTCTCCGGAGGGGAGGAGCTGGCGCGGGCCTGCGCCGAGCACGGCTGGTACGCCTCCATCGCCGGTCCTGTGACCTACCCCGCCAATGAGGGGCTGCGCGCCGCCGTGCGCCGCCTGCCCGAGGAGCTCCTCCTGGTGGAGACCGACGCCCCCTACCTGCCGCCCAAGCCCTGGCGGGGGCGGCCCAACGCCTCCTACCTCATGGGCGCCACCGTGGGATTCCTGGCCGAGCTCAGGGGGCGGGACCTGGAGGGCCTGTGCGCCAGGCTCCAGGCCACCACCCAGGAGGTCTACGGGTGGTGGCCGCCCGCGGGCGGAGAGCGGCACCGCGATCATCAACCCTCAGCATGATCTCAGGTTCGCACCAGGTGGGAGTCAGTTGAGATCTGCACGGTTCAGTCACAAGCCGTCAACGCTGTGAGGGGACGCATAGTCAGATCCCCGAACGATCCGTTACGGTGGCACGAGCCGTCTACCGAAGGAATGACATCGTGGGTCGACACTCCCAGACCAGTTCGCTGAACACCACCCTGGTGGAGCTCGGCTCCCTGGCCTCGCGGTCCCTGTCCCGGGGCACCGCCACCGGGGGGCACGGGCGCCGTCGCGCCGAGGGGCCGGCCAAGACCCCGCTGAGCCCCATGCTCTTCCGCGCCGGGGGTGCGGCCGCCGTGCTGTCCCTGGCGGTCTCCGGTGGCGCCTACGCCGCCGTGCTCGCCCAGGACGAGGGCGAGGGCGGCGTGAGCGCCGGCTCGCTGACCGCGCTGGGCGGCGAGGCCCGGGGCGAGGTCCAGGGCGGCGGCAGCGAGGCGGGCGCCCCGGCCCCCGTCGAGGGCGAGAGCACCCAGTTCTCCACCGTCACCGAGGATGTCACCGAGGCCCACGGCACGGTGGAGAAGGAGACCGACTCCCTGCCCGCGGGTGAGACCAAGGTCGAGACCGAGGGCGTCGACGGCGTGACGCGCACCACCTACCAGGTGGCCAGTGTGGGCGGTCAGGAGGTCTCCCGCGAGGCCGTGTCCACCGTCGTGGTCGCCCAGAAGGTCGATGAGGTCGTTCTCAAGGGCACCGGCGCCCAGCAGCAGGCCACCCCTGAGGCCCCGGCGGAGGCTCCCGCCGCTGAGGCGCCCGCCGAGGCCGCACCCGCCCCCGCCCCCGTCGCCGAGGCGGGCACCGACGCGGCCGGGGCCCAGGCCATCGCCAAGTCGATGATGGCCGGCTACGGCTGGAACGACTCGGAGTTCTCCTGCCTGGTGAGCCTGTGGGAGCGGGAGTCCAACTGGAACTACCAGGCCGAGAACCCCTCCTCGGGCGCCTACGGCATCCCCCAGTCCCTGCCCGGCAACAAGATGGCGGCTGCCGGGGCCGACTGGCAGACCAACCCCACCACCCAGATCACCTGGGGGCTGGGCTACATCTCCGAGCGCTACGGCAGCCCCTGCGGCGCCTGGGCCCACTCCGAGGCCGTGGGCTGGTACTGAGCCGCTGAGCGACTGCCGTCGCAGCGACTGACATCGCGAGGCCCGTGCCGGCGACCCGCCGGCACGGGTCTCGCGCCTGGGCGGCCCGGGGCGCCCAGGGCCGCCTGAGGCCGCCCAGGGCGTGTGATGGGCGGCATTGCCCGGGTTGAGACATGTCCGTTACGGTGGGCGCCACTGCCGACCAGAAGGACGAGACCCCGTGGCCCCCATGGACAACACCGCCCCCCAGCCTCCCACCCCCTTCCCCACCGAGGCCGAGGCCCCCAGCGGCGCCGGCGAGGCGGTGCGCGAGCCGCGCCGCACCTCCATGCTCACCCGTTCCGCCCTCATGGCCGCCGGCCTGTCCCTCATCGTCTCCGGGGGCGCCTACGCCGCCGTCCAGGTGGCTGGCGGGGACTCCTCCGAGCAGGCCACCCTGGCGGGCGCGGCCCTGGGCGGGGAGGCCGAGGCCGCTCCCACCGGCCAGGCCCTCACCGTTGAGGCCCCCTCCTCCTCGGTGACCATGGTCACCGAGGACGTCACCGAGGCCCACACCACCGTGGAGAAGGAGACCGACGAGCTCCCCACGGGCGAGACCCGGGTCGAGACCCAGGGCGTCGACGGCGTGACCCGCACCGTCTACGAGGTCACCACCGTCGACGGCCAGGAGGTCTCCCGCACCCCGGTCTCCACCGTGGTCCTGACCCAGAGGGTCGACGAGGTCGTCCTGGTGGGCACCGGCAAGGCCCAGTCCACCCCCGCCCCCAGCACTGCGGCCCCCGACTCCGGGGCCACCACCTCCAAGGGCGAGGCCGAGCCGTCCCCCCAGGCGCCCTCCCAGGACTCGGGCTCCTCGGACTCCGGCTCCTCCAGCGGCGGCTCCGGTGGCGCCTCGGCGGATGACTCGGGGGTCTGGGCCCAGCTCGCCCAGTGCGAGTCGGGCGGCAACCCGAGCACCAACACCGGCAACGGCTACTACGGCCTCTACCAGTTCTCCCTGTCCACCTGGCAGTCGGTGGGCGGCACCGGCCTGCCCTCCGACGCCAGCGCCGAGGAGCAGACCATGCGCGCCCAGATGCTCCAGCAGCGCGCCGGATGGGGGCAGTGGCCCCACTGCGCTGCCAAGCTCGGCCTGCTCTGAGCCCGCCGCCGCGCCCGCCCCGACACCCCGGCCGCCCCACCGGGCAGGGGATGGCCTCAGGGGTCAGTGCTACCGTGCTCCTGGCGCGACTGCGGGGCCGCGCGCGCATGCGCGGCCCTAGCGCAGAAGGCTGAGCACACAGCACCCACCGAGCAGGTATCGAGGCAGGCATCGTCATGAGCGGACCCTCCCCCCAGGGCGCCCCCGAGGAGGGCTCCACCGTGGGAAGCGGGCTCCTGGGGCCCACTCAGGTGCGGGGGCTGGCCCGGGCCCTGGGCATCCGCCCCACCAAGACCCTGGGGCAGAACTTCGTCCACGACGCCGCAGCGGTGCGCCGCATCGTGCGCAGCGCCGGGGTGGGGCCCCAGCACTGCGTGCTGGAGGTCGGCCCGGGCCTGGGCTCCCTGACCCTGGCCCTGCTGGAGACCGGCGCCCGTGTCGTCGCCGTCGAGATCGACCCCGCCCTGGCCCGGGCCCTGCCCGTGACCGTGGCCGATCGCATGCCGCAGGCCGCCGGGCGCCTCCGGCTCATCGAGGCCGACGCCCTGGGCATCAGCGGCCCCGCCGACCTGGGCGGGGCCCGGCCCACGCTCATGGTCGCCAACCTGCCCTACAACGTGGCCGTGCCCCTCGTGCTCACCGCCCTGGAGGCCCTGCCGAGCCTGGAGCGGCTGACTGTCATGGTCCAGGCCGAGGTGGCCGACCGCCTCGCCGCCCCGCCGGGCTCGCGCACCTACGGTGTGCCCAGCGCCAAGGCCGCCTGGTACGCCCAGGCCCGCCGCACCCTGACCATCTCCCGGCACGTCTTCTGGCCCGTGCCCCACGTGGACTCCGCCCTGGTCGAGCTCACCCGGCGCCTGCCCCCGGCGACCACCGCCTCGCGCGAGCAGGTCTTCGCCGTCATCGACGCCGCCTTCTCCCAGCGCCGCAAGACCCTGCGCAAGGCCCTGGCCGCCCTGGCCGGCGGGACGGATCGGGCCGAGGCGGCGCTGCGCGCCGCGGGCATCGATCCCGCCCAGCGGGGCGAGAGGCTCGACGTCGAGGCCTTCGCCGTCCTGGCCGAGGCCCTCAACGACCTCGCTCCCGGCGGGTCCCAGGGGCCGCCCGCCCAGGAGCCGGCCTGCCCGCCCATCCACCAGCCCGACCAGAGCCCCGCCCGGGGCGCCCAGGAGGGCCCCCGGGCCGGAGAGGAGCCCCGATGAGCCATCTGCGCTCGGTCCCCTGCGGGCCGGAGCCCGTCCCGCCCCGCTCCGGCTCGGCGGCCTCGGTGCGCGTGGAGGCGCCGGGCAAGGTCAACCTCTTCCTGTCCGTGGGCGCCCCCGGCCCCGATGGCTACCACCCCCTGACCACCGTCTTCCAGGCGGTGCGCCTCATCGAGACCGTCACCGCGCGCCGCCAGCCCTCCCAGTCCCGGCAGGACATCACCCTGACCCTGGAGGAGCCCGACGACGCCGTCCCCACCGATGAGACCAACCTCGCGGTGCGCGCCGCCCGCCTCCTGGCCCAGGCCACCGGCGTGAGCGAGGGGGTGGACCTGCTGCTGCGCAAGCGGGTCCCGGTGGCCGGGGGCATGGCCGGGGGCTCGGCCGACGCCGCCGCCGCCCTCGTGGCCTGCAACACCCTGTGGGGCACGGGCCTGGGTCCCGGCGAGCTGGCCGCCCTGGCCGCCCAGTTGGGCGCCGACGTGCCCTTTCCCCTGATCGGCAGCACGGCGGTGGGCCACGGCCGCGGCGACCTGGTCACCCCCCTGATGACTCGCGGCTCCTACCAGTGGGTCATCGCCCTCCAGGAGCGGGGGCTGTCCACCCCCGAGGTCTTCCGCCGCTTCGATGAGCTCAGCGGCCAGGGCCCGGCGCCCATCGCCCAGGAGGTCCCCGAGGCCATGACCGCCGCCCTGCGCGCCGGGGACCCCCGGGCGCTGGCCCCCCACCTGCACAACGACCTCCAGGCCGCCGCCCTCGACCTGCGCCCCGAGCTGGCCGAGGTCATCGCCCTGGCCGAGCAGGCCGGCGCCCTGCGGGCCATCGTCTCGGGCTCGGGGCCCACCGTCGTGGCCCTGGTCGAGGACGCGGCCGGCGCCCAGCGCGTGCGCCGCGCCCTGGAGGCGGGCGGGCTGTGCTCCCGGACGCTGAGGGTCGACGCCCCCGTCGCCGGTGCCCGGGTGGTGGGCTGATGGCCCACCTGCTCGGCGTGGAGGGCCTGCGCATCGTCGTGGGCTCCCGGATCCTGCTCGACGGCGTGACCCTGGGCATCGAGGACGGCACCCGGGTGGGGGTGCTGGGCCCCAACGGCGCCGGCAAGTCCACCCTCCTGTCCGCCCTGGCCGCCCGTCGCGAGCCCGACGGCGGTCGCATCACCCGCGCCGGCGGGGCGGGCGTGGCCATGCTCGACCAGGCCGACAGCATCGACCCCTCCGCCACGGTGCGCAGCGCCGTCCATGGCCGGGCCGCGGAGCACGAGTGGGCCTCCCAGGCGGCCGTGCGCGACATCCACGCAGGACTGCTGGCCGATCTGGACCTCGACGCCCCGGTGGGGTCCCTCTCCGGCGGCCAGCGCCGCCGCGTCGCCCTGGCCGCCGTGCTCACCGCCCCGGCCGACATCCTCATCCTCGATGAGCCCACCAACCACCTCGACGTCGAGGCGGTGGACTGGCTCGCCGGCCACCTCGGCCGCCGCTTCAGCGGCCCGCGCCAGGCCGGGGCGCTGGTGGCCGTCACCCATGACCGCTGGTTCCTCGACGCCGTGTGCACCCATGTGTGGGAGGTCGTCCCCGGCGTCGACCCCGGGGGCGGGCGTCCCCAGGTGCCGGGCAGGATCGAGACCTACGACGGCGGGTACGCCGCCTACGTCCTGGCCCGGGCCGAGAGGGCCCGCCAGGCGGCCGTGGCCGCCGCCAAGCGGGACAACCTCCTGCGCAAGGAGCTGGCCTGGCTGCGGCGCGGCGCCCCCGCCCGCACCTCCAAGCCCCGCTTCCGCATCGCCGCCGCCGAGGCCCTCATCGCCGATGTCCCGCCCCCGCGCGACACGGTCAGGCTCACCGCCATGGCCACCGCGCGCCTGGGCAAGAGGGTCATCGACCTGGAGGACGTCACCGTGCGCTACCCGCAGGCCGACGGCGGCGAGCGCGAGGTGCTGCGCCGCGTGACCTGGCGCACGGCACCGGGGCAGCGGGTGGGCATCGTCGGGGTCAACGGCGCCGGCAAGACCACCCTGCTGCGGCTGCTGGAGGGCACCCAGGAGCCCAGCCAGGGGCAGGTGCGCCGCGGGGCGACCGTGGCGGTGGCCGCCCTGTCCCAGTCCACCCACGAGCTCGACGCCCTGGCCGACAAGCGCGTGGTCGAGGCGGTGTCCATGGTGGGGGAGCGGGTGAGCGTGGGCGGCCAGGAGCTCACCGCCGCCCAGCTCGTCGAGCGCCTGGGCTTCACCCGCCAGCGCGCCTGGACGCGCGTGGGGGAGATCAGCGGCGGGGAGCGCCGCCGCCTCCAGCTGCTGCGCCTGCTGATGACCGAGCCCAATGTGCTGCTCCTGGATGAGCCCACCAATGACCTGGACACCGACACCCTGGCCGCCGTGGAGGACATCCTGGACTCCTTCCCCGGCACGCTCGTCGTGGTCTCCCACGACCGCTACCTGCTGGAGCGGGTCACCGACCACCAGATGGCCCTGCTGGGCGACGGCGACCTGCGCGCCCTGCCCGGGGGCGTCGAGCAGTACCTGGAGCTGCGCAGGCAGGCCGGCTTCGGCGCGCAGGCGCCGGCAGCGGGTCGGAGCCGAGCTGGTGGCACCGGCGCGACGGGCTCCACCGGCGTCCAGGGCACCACCGGTACCGCTGACGGCGCCCCGGCCACTGCGGCCGGGAGCGGTGCGGCGCCCGGGGCGCTGCGGCGCGAGGCGGGCAAGGCCCTGGCGCGCATCGAGCGCAGGATGCGGCGGGCCGAGAGCGCCATCGAGGAGCTCCACGCCCGCCTGGAGGAGGTCTCCGCCGACCCCTCCCGGGTGGGCGAGCTCGCCGAGCTGGGGCGCGAGGCGGCGGCCGCCGAGGCCGAGCACGCCGCCCTGGAGGAGCAGTGGCTGGAGGCCGCCGGGGCCATTGAGGCACTCGAATCCGATCGCTGAGACAGCGCTGAGACCCGCTGCAGACAGCTACCGGCACAGCCGCTGAGGCCCCCGCACGGCCGCGCGCCGCTGAGCCGTGGTGCATTCGGGGCGCGGCCGGGGCCCGGTGCGGGGGAGGGGCTCGGGAGCGGAGGGGAACTCAGGGATCGCAGGAGGCGGGGGCGCGGCCTACACGGGCGCCACCTGGCGGGCCAGCTCCACCAGGTCCTCCAGGTGGGGGGCGATGCTCGTGGCTGAGGCGCCCCACAGGCGCATGACCAGGTCGACTGGGACCGTGGGCAGTCCGGCCAGGCGCAGGACCACCGCGCCCTGGGTGGCGCCGGAGTCCTCCCCGAAGGCCGAGAAGCCGGCCATGTCGTGGCCCGGGCGCAGCCGCGTGGGCTCGGCCTCGGGGATCATCGTGGCGATGAGGGCCCGCTGGGTGGCGCGCCGGCCCTCCTTGGAGCCGTCGTCACCGGCGATCTCCAGACTCAGGTCCACCACGAAGGGCGGGTTGGCGACGTCGTCGATGTGCATGAGCCGGGCGAAGCGCCCCTGGCGCTCCATGGCCTGGAGCTCGTCGAGGAGGGACTCCAGCTCGGAGCGCCACTGAGGTCCGGTCACGCCCAGGTGGGCACTGCGGTGCCGCGCCTCCTCCCGCGCCCACCCGGGAGGCGGGAAGGGCGGGATGATCACCCAGCGCTGGGGATCAGGCGTGACAGCGATCTGCACGTTGTGCTCCTTCCGAGACTCTTGTCCGATGCACTCTAGTCGCCCAGACCCCTACTATGTCTGTCCTATGAGAGCCCGAGAGCACCATGCGACGATTATGCCTGCCACGACGGGCGGGCGCATCGGCCGTGCCCTCATAGATCTGGGTCTCATTCTCGCACTTTTCACATGGGCTGTGGGCCGTGGAGTGCCCGTGGCCCTGGGCGCCTGCGCCCTGCTCATCGCTGTGATGACTCTCATGATGGCCCGTACCGGGGCCTCCCCGGGCGGGCTGATCGCCGGCGTGCGGCTACGGCGTGTGGGGGACCCCACGGCCGCCCCGGGCTGGGCGGCCGTGGCCCATGTCGCCTTCGTGCTCCTGGCCTTCGTGCCCACGGCCGGAGTAGTGGCGCTGGCGCTGTGGGCGCGCAGCATCATGCTCGGGGAGCACCGCACCTGGTTCGATCGGATGGCCGGGACGGTCTTCCTGTCCTCCCGGGCCTCCTCGGGGGTGACCTGCTCCCTGGTCTTCGACGGCGCTGTGATTCCTGTCTCCGGGCCTCTGGTCCTAGGCCGGCGCCCTTCACCCCTCCGCGATCATCCCGGCGCCCAGCTCGTCGCCGTTCTGCAAGGCGATGACTCGGTATCCAAGACCCACGTGCTCGTCCTGCCCGCCCCAGATGGTGTGTACATCACAGATCTGGGCTCCACGAACGGCACGCATATAGAGAGCGATACGGGCGTTCGCCGTCTCGCTGCCGGGCAGCAGGGTCACGTGGGCCGCGGACGGCAGGCATACTTGGGTGACGGAGTATGCGTCGTCCGTTGAGGAGAAGAAGATGACCGACAGCTCGAACAACGTCGTGTGGTGGGCCGAGGGCTCATGGAACGGTGTCATTACCGACCGTGCCGTGATGCTGCTGCCCCCCTCGGTCCCCCAGGACCTGACGGAGCGCCTGTGGTGGCTGCTGCGTAGCGACGAAGGATCCCTGACCCACGCTCTGGACGAGCTGGTCATGGGCATGGGTGGGCGTCTGGGAGCGATCCCGGACTTCGTCCTGGCCGTGACCACGCCCGACGTCCTGCACATGGCCCTCCGCGGTGAGGCGGAGGTCGAGGTCGATGGCCGTCCCGTGGACGCCGCCGGGATCACCACGTGGTTTGAGACCACATTCACCTCCCCGACCTCGGTCGTGGCCAAGACCCCGGAGAAGGCCGGCCCCATCCTGCGCCCGGCCTCCGACGCCGTCGTCTGCGCCAGCCGCCTCATCATCAAGGGCGGCCGGGACCAGACCGACGACGGAGAGGACGAGGACCCCGATCGTGCCGGTTCCCCGGAACCTGAGCACCACAGCGGCGTCGAGACCGGCGCCGAGAGCAATGAGTGGACCGAGAGTACTGAGAGCGCCGAGGACTCCCCCGCAGCGGCAGTGGCCGCCCAGCCCGCGGAGAGTGGAGCCGAGGCCGCCGCGGCCCTCGCCCTGACCGGCGAGCTGCCCCAGACGGGTCCTGATACCAGTGCAGACGGCGACCATGCCGTCGATTCCGCAGCCGAGGCGCCCCACGCCGAGGCCACGGGGCTCGATGAGAGCCCCGAGACCGAGGCCGATGAGGTCGACGAGGCCATCCCTGGGACCACCGGGACTGCTGAGGGCCGGCACGGCGCTGAGCAGTCCGAGGACCACGGCGCCGCCGCATCCCCCGAGCCCATCGCGGTGGAGGACGAGGAGCTGCGGGACCAGGTCCGGGACCACAGCACCCCGGGCCTTGAGGACCCGGCCGCGGCCGCCTTCCTCGCCTCCGACGAGGCGGCCGGGACGGGGCTCGACTCTGAGCCCGAGGCGACCCCCGAGGTCGCCGGTGAGGCCCGCGACCTCGGCGAGGTCGATGGCGCCGTGCTGGGTGAGCCCGGCGCGAGCCCCCAGGCCGCCGAGGCCTTCGCGGCCGCCTTCGCCGAGCCGCAGGCCGTGGAGGAGTCGGCCGAGCCCGTGGAGCCGGTGGAGGCGGACTCACCGGCCGGTGCTCCGAGCCCTCTGCCCGTCGAGCTGCCCGACTTCCTCGTGGAGGACGAGCGGCGCGAGGAGCCCGCTGACGGTGCCGCCCAGCTGAGCGGCACCGAGGCGTGGCAGGCCCCCGGCGAGCCCACTGCCGAGGAGCTGGCCTTCGCGGCGAGCTCCTCGCAGGAGGACCCCCTGGCCTCCGTGCCCCTGGGCGAGCTCCCCGTGGAGCCGCAGGCCGATCCGCCGGCCTCGGACCTGGTGCCCCCGCCGCCCCCGCCCGGTCAGGGCGAGGACGACGGGGCCGGGACCCTGGAAGGGGCCCTGGAGATGGAGGCCTCCCCCGCGGGGGTGGGCCAGAACGCCGTCGAGCGCCCCGGGGACCACGATGGCCGGACCATCGCCAGCCTGCCGGAGGACCTGTCCAAGGAGCTGCGCGCCGAGTTGCTCAACCAGGGGGTCACCCCCGATGAGCCGGGGGACTCCCCCCGCGGCACCCGGCGCGACCCCGTGGCCGCGCCGATCGATGGCCCTGAGGCCACCGACGGCACGGGCAGGGCGCCGGCATCCGCGGTGCTGCTCCAGGAGGCCCCCCGCTTCGGCGACCACGACGGCCACACCGTCGCCGGTCTGCCCGAGGACCTGGTGGGCCAGCTGGTCAGCCTCATCGGAGGCCCCGAGAAGGAGGTCGAGGAGGCCCTGCCCGTGGTCACGCCCGCCGAGCCCGATGCCGTGCGCATCGTGCTCTCCGCGGTCTGCGGCCAGGGGCACCCCAACCCGACCAACTACACGACCTGCCGGGAGTGCGGGGCCGAGCTCAACCGCCCGGCCAAGTCGGTGGCCTGCCCGCCGCTGGGCCAGATGGTGACCTCCTCGGGGGAGGCCATCGCCCTGGACCGCCCCGTCCTGGTGGGTCGAGGGCCGGTGGCCTCCGACGTCGCCTCCGTGGCGGACGTGCCGGTGCGCACCCTGCAGATCCCCAGCCCCAACCAGCTGGTCTCCCGCAACCACATCCTCATCGAGCTGGATGCGTGGAGCGTGCTGGCCCAGGACCTGGGCAACTGCAACGGCACCATTCTCAACCGCGCCGGAGAGCCCTCTGTGCGGCTGGCGGCCTCCAACCCCGTGCTCCTGCGCAGCGGGGACGTGCTCGATCTAGGCGATGGCCAGACCCTCACCTTTGAGAATCTGCCCTGATGCTGGAGCCGCACGGGACGCCCCCGGTCATCGCGGGCTTCACCTATCTCAGCGACCTCGGGGCGGGGGGCTACTCGACGGTATACCTGTTCGAGCAGCAGATGCCCCGCCGCGAGGTCGCTGTCAAGGTGATGAACGCCGATGTGGAGGACAGGACGGCCAGCCGCTTCGAGTCCGAGGCCAACCTCATGGCCCGGGTCTCCTCGCACCCGGCCATCCTGTCCATCTACGGGGCGGGGGTCTCCACCGATGGCCACCCCTTCCTGGTCATGGAGTACTGCCCCCCGCCCCAGCTCGGGGCGATCCTGCGGGAGGGGCCGCTTAACGTCCCCGAGTCCCTGTCCACCGCGATCCAGATCGCCGGCGCCGTGGAGACCGCGCACCGCGCGGGCATCGTCCACCGGGATATCAAGCCGGCCAACATCCTGTTCACCACCTACCGCCGCCCGGTGCTCTCCGACTTCGGCATCTCGGCCATGAGCGGCCCGGAGGGCTCCGAGGAGCTGCGGGGCATGAGCGTGCCCTGGGCCCCGCCCGAGCAGCTGGTGGGCATGCGCTCGGCCAACCCCGCCTCGGACGTCTACTCCCTGGGCGCCACCACCTTCGCCATGCTCACGGGCCGCAGCCCCTTCGAGTTCGACGGCGTCCCCGACGTCTATGAGCTCTCCCGCCGCATCGTCAAGGACCCCCTGCCTCCCCTGGGGCGCCAGGACGCGCCCCCCTCCCTCCACCGGGTGCTCTCGGTGGCCATGGACAAGAACCCCGACTCCCGCTACCCCACGGCCCTGGCCTTCGCGCGCGCCCTGCAGCAGGTCCAGGCCGAGCTCGACCTGCCCATCACCACCGTCGACCTGTTCCACGAGGCGGACACCGCAGCGACGCGCAGCGCCCGCACGGAGGAGGACGACGAGGCCACCCACATGGGCGTCTTCAGCCGCGTGGAGGTCACCAGCGACGGCATCGCCATGCGCGTGGACGACCCGCCCGCGGCCCACTCCCCGGCCTCCTCCCAGTACCGGGGCCGTGAGGCCGAGGAGGAGGCGGAGCTGGCCGAGCCCGGCCGCCTGCGCATCGTCATCGGCGGGATGCTGGTCATCGCCCTGGTGGTCATCATCGGCGCCATGGGCTGGGCCAAGCTGCGTGGCGGCGCGGAGCCGCCCAGCACCTTCGAGACCATCGCCCCGCCGGCCGTCAGCCCTGTCGAGGCCGAGGTGGCCCCGCCCACCGGCCTGGAGGGGAGGGTCAACGAGGACGGCTCGGTGGTGTTCACCTGGCAGGCGCCCAGCGAGGACTGGAGCGGCCGCTACCTGTACCGGCAGGTCATTGCCGGGCAGGACACCCCCCTGGAGTCCACCAAGGACACCTCCGTCACCGTGGAGGGAGACCTGGGGCGCACCTGCCTGGAAGTCTACAGCCTGCGCGAGGACGGGAAGTCCTCCAGCTCGGTGACCGCCTGCGTCGAGGGCTGAGCCTGCGTCGAGGGCTTGCCCGCCCGCCCCGCAGACGATCGTGGGGCGCCCCCGGTGCAGGAGCGCCCCACGATCCGCGCCTCAGCGGGTCGGGATGACCCGGATGGTCAGATGACCTCGACGCGGAAGCCGATGCGCCCGAAGAAGATGGTCGAGCCATCCATGGCCGCCAGGGGCTCCTCGGGGGTGGCGGGCAGGGAAGACCCGTCCTTGCCCTCCACCCGGGTGCCATTGGTCGAGTGCAGGTCGGTGACCCACACGCCGTCCAGCAGCGGGAAGATGGCGGCGTGGGTCTTGGACACCGAGCGCGTCGGGTCGCTCAGGGAGATCCGCTCGGCCCCCGGGTAGTCGGAGATGTTGTCCGGGTCGCGGCCCACCACCGTGGGCTCGTGGATGATGAGCGGGTCCCCACCCGTCATGGGGATGAGGCGCACCGACAGGGGCGGGTTGGCCGTGTTGGGCCGGGGCATCGTCGGGGGCATCGCGGCCGGCGCCTGGTGGGAGCGGGCCGAGGCCCGACGGCGCCGCGAGACCCGGGGCACCTCGACCGTCGGGGGCACGGGGCGCCGCGGGGCGCGGGAGCCCCGATCCTGGGCGTCCTGAGCACCGGAGTCCGGGGTCTCGGCGTCCGGGGCGCGGTGCTGGGCCGCCCGGTGGGAGTGGGGGCGTGCGGGCGCCGAGGAGGCGGAGTGGGAGGTGGGCGCCGCATGCGAGGCGGCGTAGGGGGCCGCCGGGGAGGCGGGCTGCGGGGCCGAGGCGGCCGACGACGCCGAGGCGGCCGAGCGGGCCGCACGTGAGCCCCCGTAGGGCGCCGAGATGGAGGACGGCGGTGCCAGATGCGAGGCCGGGGAGGCCGCATAGGGCGAGGGCGTGGCTGGTGCGGAGGCCGGGGAGGCGGCCGAGCCCGCCGGGGAGGCGGCATGCGAGCTCCGGGAGGAGGCGCGCGAGGCCGAGGCGGCACTGGCCGAGGCCGCGCTGGAGGCAGTGGCGGAGGCACTCACCGGCGAGCTGCCGGTCGAGGCCGTATGGGGCGTGGGCGCCGCGTGCAGCCCGGCGCCGGACCAGGCCGAGGCGGCCGGCGTCGCCGGGGTGGCGCCCGTGCCGGCCGGGGAGGGGGAGGCCAGGGGCGAGGCGCCGGGGGCCGGGCGCGCTCCCGGGGAGATGGAGCGGGGCAGATCCGGCGCCTCGGCCGGCGCCGCACTCCCGAGCGCGGGCGTGGCGCCGCCGGGGGCCTCGGGCGCCGAGGAGGAGCGGGGGCCGGCACCGTGGGCGCTGGGAACCTCCTGGGGGTCCAGCAGGTTGACGCTGCGGTGCCGGCCGGCGGGGCTGGCCGGCGAGGAGGCCGAGATCGGCGTCAGGCTCTCGGTGTCCGCGAACTCCGAGTGGGCGGCGCCGTGGCCCCGCGCCTGCTCGTCGTGCTGCATGGCACTGCGGATCTGATCGGGCAGGGAGTCCATCGTCGTGGAGTCCAGGGACGTGGGCACCGAGGACCAGGGCACCGAGTCGATGAGCGCCTGCGTACTGCGGTCGGCCGCCGGAAGAACACTGGCGGTGTCGAAGGTGTGCGCCACGTCGGAATGGCGGGAGCTGCTCGCGGTGAAACTGCGGTCAGCAGCGAACAGGCTCTCGCGTGGAGGAATAGGGCCACGTGATGCCTGAGGCTCAGCCGCCTCGGGCGGCGCCGCCGGAGAGGCGGCCTGCTCGGGTCGGGGCTGCCAGGGCTGTTCTTTGGCGGGTCGTGCGTCCATCGGCTGCGATGTTACGGGGTTTGCGCCGATCTTGCCCGGGCGTGTTGGAGAATCCCACGATGACGCGGTTTCCTCCTCGCCCCGGCCGGCGGCGCGGCGCCCCGGCTCCTCGGGGGTGCGGGAGGCCGGCGGCTGCTCGGAGTGCCAGGCCCGAGCGGGATCCGTGGTGAGAGGGGTGACCCGGGGCCAGGAGTGCTCCGAACTCGCCGTCCAGGACTCGGTCGCCGAATCGGCCGCTGAGTCGGCCGACTGCTCGGCCACTGGCCGGGGACTGGGCCGCGGACTGGGCCGGGGCCCTGAGGGGGCGGAGTGCCGGGAGGCTCCCGGCCCCCGCCCTCGTGGGGCGGTGGCGGCATCGACGGCGGGCCTGCGGGCCGAATCCCGGCTCCCATCCCGATCCCTGCCCTGAGCCTGCTCCTGCGCGGGGCGGTGGGCCTTCCGGCCCTGGTGCTCAGCCTGGGGCGAGGCGGCCCGGCCCTTGGCCCGGGTGGCGATCGCCATCATTCCCGAGGTGCGGTCATGCCAGCCGCGCTTCTGGGGGTCGGCGGCCACCGAGCGCAGGAGAGCGATCCCACCCAGGCCCAGTGTGGGAAGCATCACAATCAGGGTGATGTCGGCGCGTAGGAACACTCCCAGCGCAGAGGGGCGGCGGGTCGAGGCGCTGACCAGACGCACCCCCGCCGCGCGCCCACCCAGGCTCCAGCCACTGACCGCCAGGGACGCGCCCCGCGCCAGCACGACGCAGACCAGGGCGCTGGCCGCACTGATGACCGGGGACTGCCCCGCTCCCAGCAGGAAGAGTAGCGTCAGGAGGACCAGCCCCAGGGCGCCCGCGATGACATCGATCACCACTGCCCCGAGGCGCGCCCCCACCGAGGCGAAGCGCAGCTCGCCGCCCACCGGGCGGGCGGAGGCCGCGGATGCTGAAGATCCAGGGGATCCGGAGGCACCCGTATGAGGAAGGGTCGTCGTCGTCATGAACGGAGCCTCCTGGGTGGGCGTCGGCGCGGCTCCCGACCAGCAGGATGGGCCAGGGATCGCAGGGACAGGCGGGCCAGGGACCGGCGCAGCCACGAGCGATCCGCCCCCATGGCGCGGACGATCGCGTCGCACGAGTCCCACAACTCCCCTAGAGCGTACGCCGCCGGCTCGCCCGCACTGAAGACCTGGGAGTCCACCGCATGGGCGAAGCGGGACAGATCCGCCCGGGGGAAGTGGCCGGACATCTCCGCGGCCGCCTCCCTGCGGGTGGCCCCCCAGGAGGACACCGTGCCCAGGTCTCGCGCCCGATCCACGATCTCATCCCAGGCGCCCAGGGCCTGCTCCACCCCGGGGCGCCGACGCCGCCGCAGGCGCCGCAGCGCCTTCCACCCGAGGATCGCCCCGAGCAGTGCCAGTAGGGCGGCCGCCGCACCGGCGGCGATGTAGACCCCCAGCGGGACGCCCCCCGGCGGGTCGTCCTGCGGCTCATCATTGTCCGGGTCCTCATAGGACGGCGGCAGCTCGGCCGGATCCTGCATGGGCAGGGGCGGCTGGAGGACCTGGGGCTCGGGGTTGGAGACCTGCTGGGTGGTCTGCTGCTGGGGCACCTGGTCGCGGTCCGGGGTGATGTCGAAGGCCACCCACCCCAGCTCCTCGAAGGGGATCTCCACCCAGCCCTTGATGTCCTCACCCGTGACCGTCGTGGCGTCCCCGTCGGTGGCCGGGTCGAAGCCCATGACCACCCGGGCCGGGATCCCCAGGGAGCGGCACATGAGCATCATGAGCACCGGGTACTGCTCGTCGTCGCCCACCAGGGACTCGGCCTCCGCCATCCTGGCGATCCGCGAGGCGCCGTGGCCGGGGTCGGACTTGCTCTGGGTCCCATCGGAGTAGTAGCTCGTGCGCAGCCGCTGCTGCAGGGCCCGGATCTGGGCCAGCGGGTCCGACTCCGAGCCCACGATCTCCTGGGCCAGCGCCGCCACCGAGGCCGGCACCTGCTCGACCGTGCCCAGGGAGATGCGCGCCAAGGTGGCGTTGTCCAACTGGTTCTCCGACGGGGCGCTGTAGGGATCGACCTGCTGGGTCAGGACATCGCCCTGGACCATGCCGGCCGTGGCGATCCCGGTGGAGGAGAAGGCGTCGAAGTACATGCTCTCACGCAGTGCGGCGGCGCGGGGGCCCGAGGCCCGCAGCATCACCGTGCGTGAGACCGTCGGCACCCACGGGAAGGAGTAGCCCTCCACCTCCAGCCTCACCTCCTGGGAGGCCTCGGCGCCGCCCTCGGCCAGGACGGTGTGCTCCCCGACGCGCTCGAAGCGCGAGGCCCCGCCGGAGTCCTCACCGATCCGGGCCGCCAGCCCGTCATAGGAGTCCAGCGCCGCCACGCGCACCCGCACCCCCTCCGGCGCCCCGGACAGGGACAGCAGCTCGGTGCCGGCCATATCGGTCTCGATGCTGCGCACCAGGGACAGCGGCGTGGCGTACTCGGTGAGGTCCAGGGGCGGCTCGAACAGATCGCGCAGCACCATGCGGGTGCTGGGCACCGTGGGGGCCACCGCCAGGGCCAGGGCCGCCGCCATGGCCACCACGGCCGTGGAGGACAGTGCGCCGCGCCGGATCACCTGATCCAGCCCCTGGCGCGCCGAGGCCGCACTGGGCCCCCCGGGCGCCGGCGCGCTGAGCGCCTCGGCCACCCGGCTGCGACGCCGTCGCAGGGAGGCGCAGGACCACAGCGCCAGTACACCGGCGGCCAGGGCCGGGCCCGTGACCGCAGGCAGGACGGCGCTCTGGCCACCCCAGGCGATCGCCGCCGCCGGGGCCAGGGCCACCGCCAGGCCCGCCAGCACGTCCCGGCCCAGGAGCACCAGGCGCGCGGCCAGGGCCGAGACGATGAGACCGATGAGCCAGGGAAGAGTGGTCATGGCCGCGAAGGAGCTCAGCGGCAGCGGCACATTGAGGGAGTCGCGCCACACGGTCACCGTCGAGGACAGCACCGCGCCCACCGCGGGCAGGCCCGAGCCCACATCCGGCAGCAGCAGGGGGGCCAGGGCCGCGTGGGCCACCCCCAGGGCCGCGATCGTGGGCAGGGCGCTCAGCCTCAGGGCCGAGCAGCCCAGAATCACCACCAGGCCCGTGGCCGCGCCCATGAGCCCCGCGGTGTAGCCGCTGGTGGTGCCGAAGGCCGGCAGGAAGGGCAGCATCCCCAGGGCGAGGACGACGACGATGATCAGCAACTCCAGGGCCGCCGCCGGGCGGCTGGGCGGGGTGGGGGCCGTGCGCCGTGCCAGGAAGCGCTCCAGGGGAAGGGGCGGGCGCGAGGCCCGGGCCAGGGCGAGGCGCTGATGGGGGCCCAGGAGCAGGGAGCGCCGCGTCGTCTCCCCACTGTGGGAGGCGCTCCTCGGGGCGCGCTCGCGGGGGTCCTGCCCGGCCTGCGGCGAGGGGGCTGGCGGTGCGGGGGAGTGCGTGGTGGTGGGTGATGGCGTCATAGCGCCCGCCTCAGGGCGATGGGGAGCTGTTCCAAGCGGTCCAGGTCGACCACCGGCAGCGTACCGGCATGCAGGCGGGACAGGGGGCGCTGCCCGCTGCGCAGGGTGAACATCACCATCGACAGGGGCGCGTGGGCGCGGGCCCGCACCAGGGTGGAGGTGCTCACCTCCTGCCCGGTGACGAGGATGACGATGGAGGACTCGGGGTGGGCCACGCAGCCGCGCCGCGTGAGCAGGTCGCTGGTCTCGCCCTGGCCGAGCTCGATGAGGCAGGAGGCGTCCAGCAGGCGCAGGGCGGTGGCCGTGGGCAGCGGCCCGTCCTGGGTCAGCAGGTGGACCTCCCGGCCGTCGCCGATGGCCTCCAGGGCCAGGGAGCAGGCGATGGACACGGCGGTCTCGAAGTCCTCGGCGCCGGCGTAGTCCTCCTCGCGGGTGGACAGCAGCACCAGGAGGCTGGAGCGGCGGGTCTCCTCGAACTGGCGCACCATGAGCCGGCCGGTGCGGGCGGTGGTGCGCCAGTGGATATTGCGCCGGTCGTCCCCGGGCACGTAGTCGCGCAGGGCGTGGAAGGAGACATCGGAGCTGGACAGGTCCTGGGTGACCGCGCCCTCGACGTCGCGCAGGATTCCGCGCAGATTGGTGCCCAGGCGCAGGGTCCGGGGGTGGATGTGCACCAGCTGGGCCCGGGTGCGGGCGCGCTCGGAGTGCAGCAGCCCCACCGGGTCGCGCGAGACCGAGACGACGGGGCCCACCTTCACCACTGAGCGGCGCTGGGTGGGCAGGACGAAGCCGCGCTCATGGCGGGCCCGGGGGGCCAGGGTCGGCACGACGAAGACCGCCTGGCCCTGCCCCACCGGCATCTCCATGCGCACCGGCAGCAGGGGCCTGGCGGTGGGGTTCGCGACGGTGACGCGGATGAGCGCGTGATCACCCACGGTCACCCGCGGCTCCAGCAGGTTGTGGCTGACCTCGTGCCCCCCGCGCGGGATGAGCCAGATCCAGGCGGTCACCGCGATGAAGCCCAGGACCGCCGCGGCGCTCCAGGCCTCCTGCCACCCCAGGCGCGCACCGGCCAGGAGGCAGCAGCCCAGCAGCAGGAAGCAGGCCCACCCCATGGGGCTGATGACCCCCACCAGCCACCGCAGGGGGCGGGTGACCGGCGCCAGTGCGGGCGCCAGGGGGCGCAGCCCGCGGGTGAGCGCCGCGGGCTGCGCCGGGCCCTCGGCGGAGGGGGCCCCGGCGGTGTCGGGGGGTGGGGCGGTGGGCGCCATGGGCTCAGTTCCGGCGCGTGGGGGCGGCCACGGAGGCCAGGGCGGCGGTGATGACGCCGCTGGCGGTGGCCCCGGTGAACTCGGCGTCGGGATCCATCACCAGGCGGTGGGCCCAGACCACCTGGGCCAGGGCCTTGATGTCGTCGGGCAGGACGTAGGTGCGCCCCTGGGCGGCGGCCCACACCCGCGCGGCGCGGGCCATGCCGATGGCGCCACGGGTGGAGACCCCCATCCGCGTCTCGTCGGCGGTGCGGGTGGCCTCCACCAGGGCGCCGATGTAGTCCAGGATGGAGCTCTCCACGTGGTTGTCCGCCGCCAGGTCGGCCATGGAGGCCACCACGGTGGAGGCCACCACCGGAGCCAGGTCCTTGGAGCGGTCGGGCTTGGCCGAGCCCGCCAGGATCGTGGTGAGCGCCTCGCGGGCCGGGTAGCCGATGGAGGTCTTCATCAGGAAGCGATCCAGCTGCGCCTCGGGCAGGCGGTAGGTGCCGGCCTGCTCCACGGGGTTCTGGGTGGCGATGACCATGAAGGGGCGCCCGGCGTCGTGGCGCTTGCCATCGACGGTGACGGTGGACTCCTCCATGACCTCCAGGAGTGCGGACTGGGTCTTGGGGCTGGCGCGGTTGATCTCATCGGCCAGGACGATGGAGGCGAAGACCGGTCCGGGGTGGAACTGCCACGCCCCGGTGCCCTGATCGAAGATCGTGACCCCCGTGATGTCGCTGGGCAGCAGGTCGGGGGTGAACTGGATACGCGAGTGGGTGCCCTGCACGGAGGCGGCCAGGGCGCGCGCCAGGGCGGTCTTGCCGGTGCCGGGGGCGTCCTCCAGGAGCAGGTGGCCCTCGGCGAGCATGGCGGTCAGCGCCAGGCGGATGACCTCGTCCTTGCCCAGGAGGGCCTTGCCGACGTTGTCGACAATGGTGGAGAAGGCATCGGCGAACCAGGTCGCGTTGTCCTGAGTCATAGGCATGGCACCAATGATCCTTTGCTTGAGCGGGACGGGGGAGGTCTGGGGGCGTGAGATGCGGCGCGTGGCGCAACAATGCGATCACGCGGGGCCGTGGCCGCCGGTGCAGGACGGCCACGGCCCCGGTGGTGCGCCGCCAGAGCCTACATCTGGGTGCAGGTCACGGTCTGGTTGGGGTCGGAGGCGCGGTGCTGGAAGACCACGTGGCTGGCGCCGTGGGAGTCCAGGGGCACGTCCTGACTGTGGGGCTTGGCCTGCCCGTCGCGCCGATCCAGGTAGGTGTAGGCGCACCGGGCGCTGGAGCCGGGGTTCATCCCCGAGATGTCCACGACCATCCGCCAGCAGCTGTTGCGGGCGAACTGCGTCTCGCGCAGGTCCTGCTCGGAGCAGGCGGCGTCGGGGGAGTCGGTGGTGATGTGGAAGGCGACCTCATCGCCCTTGGGGACCTTGTTCCCCTCGGCCACCGAGAGCACATTGCTGCAGGTCTCCTCGCGGCCGGCGCCGTTCCTCGCCCGCACGCAGGCCTGGGCCTCGCCACCGGCCTCGGCGGTGAAGCTCAGGGCCTGGCCGGGCTGGATGGCCTGGTAGTCCGCCCAGTCCTCGTCCTCGATGTCGTCGTCATCGGTGGCGTAGGTCCACTCGTAGATGGTGCCCTGGCTGTCACGGCCCCCGGGCTGCCAGGTGCAGCTGACGGTGGTGCCGTTGGCCGTGCAGTTGATGCGTGGGACCGAGGGCGCGGTCTCCTGGGTGTAGGGCACCGCAGATGCGCCCGTGACGGCCGCGGACTCGCGCCCGTCCGCGGCCACGGTGCGGGCCTGGACGGTGTAGGTCCGCCCATCGGTGAGGTTGGTGAAGGTCGTGGAGGTCTGCCAGTTACCGCCGATGGAGTACTCGACCGTCAGATCCCCTTCGTCCCAGCCGTTTCCGGCGCGCGGGGAGGCGCTGACCTCGATCTGGCCGGTCTTGCCGTTGGCCTGGGCGGTGGGCGCCGAGGGCGGCAGGGGTACGGTCTTGTGCGTGTAGGAGGTGGTGCTGGAGGTCGCCGAGCCCGCATCGTTGGTGGCCGTCACCGAGAAGGAGTAGCTCCCCGGGTCCAGACGGAAGGACGTCGAGGTGGAGCCCCCCGCATCCACGCTGCGCGCGGCGGCCCCCGAGACATGCACCGTGTAGCTCACGGGCGAGCCATTGGCCGAGGCCGGGCTCCAGGAGACCCGCACCTGGTCCCCGCTGGAGGTCACCTGGGGCTGGCCCGGGGTCCCCGGGGTGCCGAAGGGCGTGGCGGAGTTCGAGCGGTTGGAGTAGCCCGAGGCCTGGCCCGTGGAGGGCACGGCGCGCACCGCGGCCGTGTAGGCGGTACCGGTGCTCACCTCGGGGGAGTGCAGTGTCAGGGAGGTCCCGGTGGTCGTGTGCACGCTCCCGTCGCTCAGGCGCAACTCGTAGGTGATGGAGACCCCCTCGATGGGGGAGACTGGGGTCCAGCTGGCGGTCAGCTGTCCCTGGCCCGCCACCAGGGACGGCGCGGCCGGGGTATCGGCCGTGACATTGAAGACCTCCGGGCTGGAGGGGGAGGACAGCGGCGAGTCGCCGATGGCGTTGGTGGCCATCACCTGGAAGGAGTAGGAGGTCCCGGGGGTCAGGCCGTCGGCCCGGCAGGGCGAGCCGGTGCACACCCAGCGCCCGGCGCCGCCGACCTCGGTGACCGTGTACTGGGTGATGGGCGAGCCGTTGTCGGCGCCACTGGACCAGGTGACCACCATGGCGGTGGCCCCCACGGCCCGGGCCCGTACCCCCGTGGGGGCCTCGGGGACGCTCTTGACCGTGACGGTCACCGTGCCGGTGACGGCGCGCGACGGGGAGCCGGTGGCGTCCAGCGCCGTGTAGGACACGCTCAGGCGCCCGTGGAAGCCCGCAGCCGGGGAGATGGTCAGGGTGGTGCCCGAGGCACTGACCGTGCCCTCGCCACCGGCGACCGTCGGCTGCCCGCTCAGGGTGATGGGCTTGTCGGGGAAGGGGTTGGTCACCAGGGAGGCGACATCGACCTTCACCGGGGAGCCGTCGGAGTCCAGGGTCGTGGGCGCGGTGGTCATCAGGGGACGCGTCGAGGCCCCCACCCTCAGCGGCAGGCTGGCCGTGATCGGGGTCGTCTCGCCGTCGGAGACGGTGACCTCCACCGAGCCGATGGTGCCCTCGGTGGCCTCCGAGGCGGCGCTGACCGACAGCGAGGAGCCGCTGAGGGAGACCTCGAAGCCCGCGGGCGCCGATCCCACCGAGAAGGACAGGGTGTCGCCCTCATCGGGATCCCTGGTCATGGCCGCCAGGTTGGCCACGGTGGGGCCCTCCCCGGGCGCCACCGTGATCTCCGTGGGGGTGAAGACCGGGACCGCGTTGGTGGTGGACTTGACCTGGATAGGCAGGGTCACCGTCGAGCTCAGCGCGCCCTCGCCGGTGCCGTCGGCCACGGTGAAGGTCACCGAGGTCTGGCCGGTGAAACCGGGGTCCGGGACGAAGTGCAGGGAGGAGCCGTTGCCCGACAGGCCCGCCTCCTGGGTGCCGGTGCCGGTGTGGATCGTGGAGGAGTCGGTGATGACCGGCTGGGTGCCCGCGCGGGTGGTGATGTGGGAGGACAGGCTGATGGTGGTGGCCGTGTCCGCGGGCACCTGGACCGGGACGGTCGAGGCGTTGACCCGGGGCCGCAGTGCGCTGCGGGCGGGGACCACGACGACGGCGTTGCCGGTCAGGCCGTCCGCATCGGTGACGGTGTAGAGCACCAGGCGCGGCTCCTCGGTCACGCTCAGGGAGATGGAGTCCTCCCCGACCTCCACATCGGGCTCGGTGGAGGACAGGGTCAGGTCCCAGGGGGATCCGTCGGCGTCCAGGTCGTTGTCCAGGACGGGGATGGTCACCCGGCCGTCGGCGTCGACCTGGTCCACCGAGACGTAGTCGTCGACCCCCACGGGGTTGATGAGCGGGGCGTCGGCCCTGACATCGACGGTCAGGGTGCCGGTGTCGGTGCCCCCGCGCCCGTCGGTCACGGTGTAGGTCACCGAGTGCACGCCCTCCTGGGAGGGCAGGTTGAGCATGAGGCGCCCGCCGCGGGTCGAGACCGCCATGGACGGGTCGGAGCTGGTGGCGGAGCCCTCCAGGCTCAGGGGGTCGCCGTCGGCGTCCAGGTCGTTGGACAGCACGTCCACGGCCACGGTGCGGCCCGGCTTGGCCACCACCAGGTCGTCGGTGGCCACGGGCGCGGCATTGGTGGCCGCTGCCGAGGCCACGCCCACGCGCACCGTGGCCGTGGACTGGGCCCCGAAGCGGTCCTCGACGACGTAGGTGAAGGTGTCGGTGCCCGAGGCCCCCTGGAGGGGGGTGTAGGTCAGCCAGGTCGAGGAGACCTCCACGGTGCCCAGCGTGGGGGCCTGGTCCAGGCCCACCAGGCTCACCGAGTCGCCGTCGGGGTCGATGCCGTCCAGGGGGATGCCGATCTCCACCTCGGAGCCGGCCACCGTGCGCGCCTCCAGGCCCCGGGGGGAGGGCGCGGCGTTGTTGGCGTCGTCGCGCGGGCGCACCTCCACGGTCACGGCCCCCGTGGTGGCCTGGTCGTGGGAGTCGGTGGTGGTGTAGGTCAGGGTGGTGCGGCCCGCCTGGTCCCCGGCGCGGAAGCGGACGGTGTCCTCGCTGACCCAGGCGGTCCCCAGATCCGGGCCGGAGACCTCCAGGTCGGAGGCCACCGACAGGGTCAGGCCCGCCGGGGAGGAGTCGTTGTCCAGCACCGGGACGCTCACCACGTCCCCGGCGCGCACGACCGCCGTGTCGTCCTCGACCACCGGCGGCTGGGAGGCCGGGGAGGAGATGGGCACGATGGAGACCTGGCCGGTGGCCGCGGTGGTCCCGTTGGTCACCGTGTACTCCACGGTGGTGGAGGTCGGGACCTGCCCCGAGGAGGTGATCTGGAGCAGGGAGTGGTCCACCACGGTGACGGTCACGCCCGAGTCGGCCGGAGCCGAGACCGACTGGAGCACCAGGACCCCTCCGGACAGGTCGAAGTCGTTGGACAGCGGGGCGATGGTGGTCGAGCCGCCGTCGCGCAGCAGGGCGGTGTCGTCCTCCACCTCGGGGGGCACAGTGGCCTCGGAGCGCTCGATGACGTCGATGCGCACGATGCCCTGGGCGGTGTTGACCCCGTCGATGACGTCGTAGGTCAGGTAGAGGCTCTGGGGCGCGATGTCGTCGGCGGAGAAGGTGAAGACCCCGGCCTGCTGGTCCAGCTCGATGGAGGTGCCCGAGGGCGCCTCCTGCACGCCGGCCAGGTAGAGGGGCGCGCCGGAGGGGGACACGTCGTTGTCCAGGGGGGAGATGACGGCGCGTGAGCCGGTGACCACCCGGACGTGGTCGGCATTGGCGGTGGGGATGGCGCTGTCGGCGGCCTGCACGTCGACCGAGACGGTGCCCGAGGTCGTCTGCTGGCCGTCGGAGACCACGACGGTCATCTGCCGGGTACCCGCCCCCGCGCCCATCTCGCGCACGGTGACGGTGCCCTCGTGGGAGGTCTTGACATCCAGCCCCTCGCCCTGGGCGGAGACCAGGTAGAGGTCGTCGCCGTCGGGGTCCAGCCAGTGGCCCAGGACGCTGACCGAGCCCGAGCCCCCCTCCGAGACCGTCAGGGTGGGGGTGGTGGTCTGCTCGGGGGCGGCGTTGACGTCCCAGCCGTGGACCTCCACGGTGGCCACCGCCGAGTCGTTCATGCCGCGCCCGTCGTCGGCCGAGTAGGGCACGGTGAAGGTGCCGGTGGCCTCGGCGGGGGCGTCCAGGCGCAGGGCCAGGCCGCCCTGGGCGCTGGAGACCGAGACGCCGGTGCCGGGGTCCTGGGCGGAGGCGGTGAGCACATCGCCGTCGGGATCGGAGTCGTTGGCCAGGACCGGCAGCAGGGTGGAGCGGCCCGGGCGCACGCCGAAGGTGTCGTCATTGGCCTCGGGCTGATGGTTCTCCTCGGTGCGCTCGGGGGGAGTCTGCTCCTCGGAGGTGTTGGCCGAGTCGTCCTCGACGTCGGAGTCGTCGTCGGTCTGGGCGGTGACGTCGGTCCAGTCGTCGATGAGGATGAGCTCCTCATCGGGCAGCCACACGGCGCCGGTCTCCACATCGTTGAGCACGATGGCGTCGCGATTGACCCGGAAGACGGGGGAGGCCGAGGTGGCCAGGGACTCGTTGTGGAGGGTCTCATTGCCCCCGCCCAGGCCGGAGCACTCGCGCACGAACTGGCCCGAGCCCGACCAGGCGCCGTAGACGCAGGAGCCCAGGCGCACGGGCCGCGCGGCCACGCCCTCGGCCGGAGCCCCCTCCTTGGAGGCGGGGATCGTGGTGGAGGTGCCGTCCTCCAGGGACACCGAGATGAGGGCGGTGCGCGAGGCCACGAGCACCGTGTCGGCCTTGGGGCCGGGCTGCTGGAGCGCCAGGCCCGGCTCACCCAGGTCGGCCGTCACGCCGTCGGGCAGGTGGAGGATGCCGGTGCCTCGCTCCAGGACCACGGGCTGATCCCCCACGGCGGTGAGGGCCACATCGGTGCCCGCGGTCAGCGGCAGCTTGCGGGGCTCGGCGCTCTCCCAGCTCGAGGCGCTCACCGGCAGGGAGATGAGGGACGCGGTGGTGGCCGACACGGCGTGGATCGAGCCGTCCCGGCCTGCGGCGGCCACGACGTCGGGCATGCCGGTGACCAGGGGCGGGGCGGTGGCCAGGGAGGCGATGGCCTCCACCGAGGTGGCGCGGATGGTGCCCTCGGAGGCGTCGGCCGCCAGGACCCGGTCGGCGCCCTGCTGGATGTCCAGGCCCTGGGTCAGCTGGGTGCGCTGGCTGAAGGAGACCTGGACCGGGTCGACGGTGGAGACCGTGGCGTCGGCGGAGTCGGGCACCAGGACGTGCTCGGCGTCCTGGGTGACGTCGAAGGTCGATGAGGCGGTGCGGATGGCGCTGTCGGCCTTGCGCGAGGGGTAGTTGAGGCGGGCCACCATGTGCTTGGAGGTGGAGGTCACCCACACCCCGCCGTCATTGAGGTGCAGGTCCGCCTGGGCGATCCCGTCATGCAGCCAGGCCGCGGTGGCCAGGGCGGTGACGCACAGCAGCGCCGCCGCCGAGGAGAGGCGCCTGCGGGTGCGGGCCCGGCGGGCGCGCGAGGGGCTGGGGCGGCCCACCGCCTGCGCACCGCGCCGCGGGGGACGGGCCGCGCCGTCCTGGGGGGAGCGCGTGGAGCGGCGGGCCTTGGCGCTCAGACGGCCCAGAACGCCGGGACGCGGGGCGCCCCGGAGGCCCTGACCGGCATCCGGGGCGCCTGCGGGCCGACCGGGCTCGCTGGCGCCGGCGCCGGAGGCGGGCTGCTGGGAGGAGGGTGAGGCGCTCACTGAACCCCTTGAGGATGACGGGCCGCGACCTCCTGGGTCAGGGTGCGGCGAAGCATGGTGGAGGAGGTGGTGGGGGTGTAGGGCAGGTAGACCACGGTGGCACCGACCTCGGCCATCTCGGCCTCCAGGCGCATGCCCTTGTCAGTGCCCTGCCAGTCGGTGCCCTTGAACAGCACGTTGAAGGGGCTGCGGTGCCAGGCCAGGCGCTTGTCCTGGTCGTAGTCGGGCACCACCGTGTCGACCATGCGCATGGCGGCGACCATGGCCATCCGCTCGGCCAGGGGCACGATGGGGCCGCGGCCCTTCATCCGCTCCAGGGACTCGTCCGTGGCCACGCCGGCGATGAGGTGGTCGCAGCGCTGTGCGGCCGCGGTGAGGATATTGAGGTGGCCGACATGCAGCATGTCGAAGCCACCGGGGACGTAGCCCACGAGCATCAGTAGGCGCCCTTTCCGCCGATGACGGCTCGCAGTGTTCCCAGGAAGATCTTGGCGTCCAGGGCTCCGCCCCGGTTCTCCACGTAGTGGCGGTCCAGGGCCACGGTGGAGGCCCAGGACAGGTCCGAGCGCCCCGAGACCTGCCACAGGCCGGTCATGCCGGGCTTAACCAGGAGGCGGCGCAGGGCCTCGGCGTCGTACTGGGCGACCTCGTGGGGCAGGGCCGGGCGCGGTCCCACCAGGCTCATCTCGCCGCGCACGACGTTGAGCAGCTGGGGCAGCTCGTCGATGGACAGACGGCGGATGATGCGGCCCACGCGGGTGATGCGCGGGTCCTGGCGGGACTTGAACATCACCTCGTTGCCGGCGTCCCCGCCAGCGGCCACGACATCCTGGCGGCGCGCGTCGGAGTCGATGTACATCGAGCGGAACTTCCACATGGTGAAGTGCTTGCCGTCCTGGCCCACCCGGGTCTGGGTGTAGAAGACCGGGCCGGGGGAGTCCAGGCGCAGTGCCACGGCGGTGGCCGCCAGGACGGGGGAGGCCAGGACCAGGATGAGGCTGCCGGCTACGCGGTCGAACAGAGCCTTGCCCACGGCGCGGGTACGGCGGGTCTTGACCGCGATGAGGCCCGTCCACCCGTGGGTGACCGACAGGCCGCGCATGCGCTGGGGGACGACGTCCTGCAGGCCGGGGGCCACGATGAGCCGCACGGTGGTGGACTCCAGGCCCCGCATGATGGTCACCAGGTCCTCGGGGGTGACCGACCCGACGGTCATGACGGCGTCGATCCGCTCGGAGCGCACGGTGGTAGCGATGTGCTCGGGGCTGCGCACGGGGGAGGCAGCGCGCCCGTCGCGCCCCCCGCCGGAGGACAGGTAGCCCACGACCAGGAAGCCGTCCATGGGGTGGCGGCGCAGCTGGGTGAGCAGGGGCTGGGCTCCCGAGCCCATGACGATGAGGGTGCGGCGCAGCCCGTGGCCCTCGACCCGCCGGCGGTGGAGCCAGCCGGACTCCACGGAGCGGCCGATGATGATGAGGGTGCCCTGGAGCAGCAGGGCGGTGACCAGGGCGGTGCGGGTGAGGATGGGGGCGCTGAGATCGCCTCCCAGGAGGAGGGCCACGGGGATGGCCGCCATGGTGGCGGCCACCAGGCGCCCGGCCCCCACGGTGCCCTGCTCCACGGTGTCCATGCCCATGGCGCCCAGGAACCAGGCGGTCATGACCATGGCGGCGCCGGTGAGGGCCACCGGCCAGGCGGCCGCGAGGCCGCCGACGAGGGCGGCGATCCAGGTGGGCACGGCGACGGCGGCGATATCGCTGAGGACCAGCCAGGTCACCAGGTCCCCGCGCATGCGCGCCCAGGCGCTGCGCGGGACCGAGGCCATGGTGGTGGTTCCCGACGCCAGGGCAGAGCGCTGCTGCTGCTCGGTCTGGGGCAGCGTCACTGTCGAAGAAGGCAAGGCGGACTCCGCTTGGGATCGTGGGTGGGCGTAGGGTGTGCTGACGCGCCGTCCGGCCGCCAGCAGTTTGTGAACTCTACTAAGGATGCGGACAGGAGTTGTAGGAAGTGGCCAAGATCGCAGGTGGGACACCTGTTGCTTTCGCCGTCATGACATGTGCCTATGTTACAGGTTCGCAACGATGAGGGGGTGCCCATGAGGCTATGAGGTGGCTTTCAGTGAACATTGAGAAGAGCTTGTCATCCCTGGGATGACGCCACCTCGAGATGGTGTCACGGGTTTTATCTGAGCAATGGAATGAAGGTCACAAAACGATAAAGAGCCCTTTGTGGTATTCCGTTGTCAATCTGTGATCACCCGTCCAGCATGCGGGCCCGCCCTCCTTCCCGACATGGGAAGGGCTCCCCATCGACGGGCGCTCGAGCCCCGATCGTTCAATTCTTAATGAGAATGCGGTCACTCCCCGCAGCCCTACGACAAAGCCCGCGCCGGGCCCTGCCCGCGCGGGAAAGGAAATGAGAAGCAGATGACGACTCCCCGGACCGTCCCCGAGCCGCTGGACCAGCGGGCGCGGGACGGCTCTGGCCGCCCCCGGGAGGACCTGCCCGAGCATCGCGCCGGCGCCTCGCCGCGCTCGGACGATGAGGCCCGGCAGCAGGCCCGGCAGCAGGCCCGGCAGCGCAGAAAGGCCTGGTCCTCCGTGGGCCGCACCGCCGTGGCCAAGATCGTGGTCATGGGCGTCGCCGGGGTCTTCGGCCTGATCAACACCCGCCTCATCATCAGCCACTTCGGCCCCGACGCCTGGGCCCAGTACGGGCTGCTGGCCTCCTTCCCCGGCCTCATGCCCTTCACCGACCTGGGGATCGGGGCGGTCATCCTCAATGTCGTGGCGGGCTCGGAGGATCCCTCCCGCGATTCCGCGGTGCGCCGCACGGTGGTGACGGCCACCCGCGTGCTCCTGGTCTCGGCCCTGGTCATCTGCACCCTGGCGGTGGTCATCGGCCTGCTGGGCCTGTGGCCCACCCTCCTGGGTGCCAAGCTCATGGAGGGCGGGGGCGCCACGGCCACCTGGTGCCTGGTCATCTACGCCATGGCCCTGCCCCTGGGCATCGGCCAGCGCGTCATCGTGGGCATGGGCCGCTCGGCCACGCAGGTCATCAGCCAGGGCGTGGTCTCCCCAGCCATGACCTGCCTGCTGCTCATGGTGGTCCTGGCCCGCCTGGAGGCCGGCAATGCCATCTCGGTGCTGTCCTACCTGGCCAACACCCTGGTCTCGATCATCTGCATCGTGGTGGCCTGGCGGGCCACCCGCCCACTCCTGCGCGAAGTGCTCCGCGATGTCCCCCGGCTGCGGGCCGTGCCCGGCGTGCCCATCCGCGGCACCGCCGGCCCCCAGCTCATCCAGTCCCTGGTCATCCCCATCGCCTTCCAGACCGACCGGCTCCTGCTGTCCCACCTGGGCGCCCCGCAGTCCCTGGCCCAGTACAACCTCGCCGCCAACCTGTTCAACCTGCTGACCCAGACCATCACCGTGGCCGGGGTGGCCATGTGGCCCCTGTTCGCCCGGGCGCGCGCCCGGGGACAGGTCGAGAGCCCGATCGTGCCCGCCCTGCTGTTCGGCGCCGGCGGCCTGACGGTCGGCCTGGCGCTGGCCGGTGCCACCCCCTGGGTGGCCCACGTGCTCTCCGACGGGCAGATCGTCCTGCCCGCGGTGCTGGTCCTGGCCTTCCTGGGCTACGTCGTGGTCGAGGCGGCCAAGCAGCCCCTGGGCATGTACATGACCGACCCGAGGGGCCTGCGCTTCCAGGTGGTGCCCGTCCTGGTGCTCGTGCCGGTCAACTTCGCCATCTCCTGGATCCTCATCGCGCCCCTGGGGCCGGCCGGCCCGGTCATGGGCTCGGTGATCTCGGTCATCCTGTGCCAGCTCCTGCCCTACTCGTGGTGGGTGCGACGCGATGTCGCGCGCCGTCGGGCCGAGCAGCGCGACGCGCCCCTCCGGGACTCGGGCGATCAGGTCCGCGGCGAGCCCGGCGACGCCGTCGCCGCCGGGGCGCGGGAGGATCGGGAGGATACTGGCCCGCAGGCCCCGGGCCGGACCCGCCGCCAGGGCCGGCCGGACCCTCGAGAGCGGGCAGATCAGCCACCGGCAACAGAGCAAGGAGACATGCCATGACGCCGCCCAGCAGCGCGAAGAGCACAGCACGGGGCGACGCCCCGCCTCCGGGGGCGAGCATCGCGCAGAGCATCCGCGCCCTGTCGCGCGCGCAGAAGTCCAATGCCGGGGCGCCCCTGTACTCCCGGGTCATCAACCGCCCGGCGGGTCGGGTCCTGGCGGCGGTGGCCCACCGCCTCGGCCTGACCCCGGATCAGGTGACATTGCTCTCAGCGGCCTGCACCTACACGGCCATCGCGCTCATCGCCCTGTGGCGCCCCAGCGTGCTCAGCGCCGTGGCCACCGCCCTGCTGCTCATGCTCGGCTACGCCCTGGACGCGGCCGACGGCCAGCTGGCCCGCCTGCGCCACGGGGGCTCGAAGGCGGGGGAGTGGCTCGACCACGTCGCGGACGTCATCAAGCTCTCCACCATCCACGGCGCCATCGCCATCTCCCTGTTCCGCTTCACCGACGTCGCGCCCTCGGCGCTCCTGGTGCCCCTGGCCTTCGGCGCGGTGCAGAGCATCCACTTCTTCAGCTACATCCTCACCTACCAGCTGCGCTACCACGGCGGTACGCCCATGGCCCGCAGTGGGGAGCGCCCCGGGCTGCTCAAGTCGGTGCTCTCGGCCCCCACGGATTACGGACTCATGTGCTTCGTGCTCATGCTCCGCTTCCTGCCCACGGCCTTCCTGTGGATCTACGGTGCCATGCTGCTGGGCTACGCCGCCTACGTGGCCATGGCCCTGCCCAAGTGGTACCTCGAACTGCGCAGGGCTCCCTGAGCCGGCCAGGGCTCCGCCTGCGCGCCCGCCGACCGGGAGCGCCGGTCAGGATCCCCACGGCTGCGCAGCCCGCCCGGGCTCAGGCGCCCTGCCCGATGACCTCCTCCACCACATCGGCCATGCGCCGGCGGTAGACGCCGACGGAGAAGCGCTCGGCGGCCTCCTGGGCCCCGCGGCCGGCCAGGTCGGCGGCCAGGGCGGGCTGGGCCGCCAGGCGGGCCAGGGCCCGGGCCAGGGCCGCGGCGTCGTCGGGCTCGACCAGCAGGCCGGTGCGCCCATCGGCGACCACCTCGGCCAGGCCCTGGACCCGGGAGGCCACCAGCGGGCGGGCGGCGTGCATGGCCTCCACCGCCGTATTGCCGAAGGGCTCGGCCCGCGAGGGCACGACGACGGCGTCGGCGCCCTCCAGGACCTGCCAGGTGGGGTGGACATAGCCCAGCAGGTGAACATGACCGGCCAGGTCCGGGGCAGCGGCGCGCTCGCGCAGCTCCTCCTCGTACCACTCATAGCCGGGGAAGACCGAGCCGCACACCGTCAGGGAGGCGTCGATGCCGTCGCGGCGCAGCAGGCCGACGGCCTCCAGGGCCACGTCCACGCCCTTGCGAGGCGACAGGCGCCCCACCATGACCACGCGGAGGGGATCCCCGGGGGCGCGCCGGGCCGGCGGGGCCAGGGGGGCCGGCGGCCCGGCCACCCCGTTGTGCACCACGGTGGTGCGCCCCTCCAGCACGGGCAGGACGTCCAGGAGGGCCCGGCGGGCCGCCTGGGAGTTGGCCACGATCCGCGTGGCCGCCAGCAGTGGGGCGTTGAGGCCCGAGCGGATGAGGCGGTGCTGGGTGTCCTCGGCCTCGTGCACGTGGGACAGGACCGGCACGCCCGCGGCGCGGGCCGCCAGCGGCCACCAGGGGATGGTCACCGTATTGCTCACCACCGCATCGGCCCGGCAGGCGCGGATGATTGAGCGCAGGCGCGCCACCTGGCCGCCCGCTCCCAGGGCCAGAGAGCCCAGGCCGCGGGGGTTGAGCAGGGACTTGCGCAGCACGGTGAAGGGGACGATGGCCACACGGGCCCCCGCCCGGCGCAGTACCCCGGTCAGGGGCCCCTCCAGGGGCAGGGCCACATCCACCCGGTGTCCGGCGCCGACGAGGCCGTGGATGGTCTCCACCAGCTGCAGGTCCGAGCCGTAGAGGTCGGGTGAGGGGTGGGCCACCAGGATCCGGCTCACTGCTCAGCCCTGCCCGTGCGGCGCCCCGAGGGCCGGTGGCGCACAGGACCCTCCAGGGCCAGGCGGCGCGCCAGCTCCTCATAGCGGGCGGCGACCTCATCCCAGTCGTAGAGGGCGGCCCGCTCGGCGCTCAGCCGGCCCCGGGCGGCCTGGCCGGCGGGGTCGGCCTCGGCGCCCTCCACCAGGGCGGCCACCTCCTGGGGGCTGGACCAGTAGCGTCCCGCCTCCCCCAGGACCTCGCGGTTGAAGGAGACGTCGAAGGCGTCCACCGCGGCCCCGGCGCCGATGGCCCGCAGCAGGGAGGGATTGGTGCCGCCCACCGAGTGGCCGTGGTAGTAGACCAGGGCGCCGGCGTACAGGGCATCGAGGAGCTCCTGGTCCCACACGCCGCCCAGGAGGCGCACCCGGGAGTCGGCCAGGGACTCCACGCGGGCGGTGTACTCATCGGCGTAGGGGGCCGAGCCCACCACCACCAGGGGCATGCGGGCGGCTGAGCGCACGTAGCCCTCGACGATGACATCGACGTGGTTCTCCACCTCGAAGCGGGCCACCACCAGGTGGAAGGATCCGGCCTCCAGCCCCAGCTCGCCCAGGCGGGAGGTGTCGGCGCTCATGGTGGGGGCGCCGTAGGAGATCAGCTCGGTGGGGGCGCGGAACTCCTGGGCGTAGTAGTCGGCGATGCCCTGGGCGTCGGCGATGAGCGCATCGGACAGGCGCACCGACAGCGCCTCGGCGGCCCGGTAGTAGCGCTGGCCGGTGGGCCCCCACTTCCCGCGCTTCCACTCCAGGCCGTCGACATGGGTGGCCACCGGGATGCGCGCCGCCCTGAGCGCGGGCAGGAAGGGTGCGTTGGCGGCGTTGAAGACGAAGGCCGCATCCGGGTGGTGGCGGCGCAGGAGGTGGGCCACCGACAGGCCCGTGTGGCTGAGGGTCTCCAGGCTGCGGTGGCGCACCGCGGGCAGCTCCACCAGGCGCATGCCCAGATAGGTGGCGGGCAGGGGGACGGCGGGCTCGGGATTGCGGCAGTAGACCAGGACCTGGTGCCCGCGCGCCGCCAGGCGCCGGCCCACCTCCTCCACGGCGGTCTCGAAGCCCCCGTAGCGGGCCGGCACGCCGCGGGTGCCGAGCATGGCGATGCGCAGGCGCGAGGGGTCGGGCCGGCGCGAGGCGCGGCCCGCGCCCCCGGGCAGCGGCGCGCGCAGGCGGGGCAGGGCGCGCCGGGCAGGAGCGGGCGGGGCGGGCTCCGCGGCCGCTGGAGCGGCGGGGGAGGCCGAGGGCGCGGGCGGGGGTACTGAGGTGGGGGGCACTGAGGACACGGAGGGCCTTTCACTGGCGGTGGCCGACGGCGGGCCTGCCCGCCGGGAGCAGGGTATCGGGTCGTCCTGGATGTCTCCTGCCCGGGGCCGACTCCGCTGCTCGCTGCCGGCTACCCGTGGCCGCCTGCGGCCGGTGGTCGCCGTTGGCAGGAGGGTGGGGGTCGCCCTGGGTCGGCCCGTCCCGACACGCCCGGGGTGAGCGGCGTATTCGTGCTGCTCAGCAGCGGAAGCAGCCGGGATGCGGTGCCGTCCTGCGTGCGTCACAGGTTTTTTTACGCTGTCATGGAGGGTGCGTGCGCATCGGTATTGCTCCCCATTCTCCTGATAGGACCCGCAGGTCATGCTGAGGCGGTAGCCGGTCGTGCGCGCCAGAGGTGGCCCGTCATCCGGCACTTCCGCCTGTGCGACCCCGAAGGGAGAGACCTGTGAATCCACACCTCACGTCACGGCCGACGCGAAGGTCCAGATCAATACTGACCGTGGTCCTGGCGCTCCTGATGGTGATTCTCCCTGGGGGTGCGGCGATCCTGGTGCCCCCGGCCTGCGCCGACGATGCGGCCGGGCGGGCCGACCAGCAGGCCGATCAGCAGCGCTCCTCCGGGCCGCAGACGGTGGCGGCCGACGCCCTGCCCACGGTCCAGATCGACGGCGTCGTCTGGGATCAGGCCATCGTGGGAGGCACGGTCTATGCGGTGGGCCAGTTCACCACGGCGCGCCCCGCGGGATCGCCGCCTGGACAGGATGAGGCGCCCCGGTCCAACGCCCTGGCCTACGACATCGCCACCGGGGAGCTCAAGGACTGGGCCCCGCAGGTCGACGGCGCCATCCGCTCGATCGACGCCGCCAAGGACGGTGCCACGGTCTACCTGGGCGGCGACTTCACCTCGATCAATGGGGACCGCACCTGGAGGGTGGGGGCCGTGAGCACCGCGGACGCCAGCCGCCAGGCCCTGGAGGCCTCGGCCAATGGCACCGTCCACGCCCTGGAGGTCTCCGCCGACGGCTCCACCCTCTACCTCGGGGGCGCCTTCACCGAGGTCAACGGCCTGGATCGCCGGCGCGTCGCGGCGGTGGACCTGGGGGCCCAGCGGGTCACGGACTTCGCGCCCCAGGTCGACGACATGGCGGTGCGCGCCCTGACCACGGCCAGGGACGGCAGTGCGGTGGCGATCGGGGGCTCCTTCACCTCGGTGGGCGGTCAGGCCCGGCCCGGCCTGGCGGTCCTCGACCCCTCCGGCGCCCCGCGCCGGGCCAAGGTCAACGAGGTCATCACCGCCGGTGGGACCGAGAGCGCGGTCATGGGCATGGCCTCTGACGACCGGGGCTTCTACGCCGTGTCCTACTCGATGTCGGGCTCCTTCGAGGGCATGGTGCGGGCTGAGTGGAGCGATGGCGAGGTCCGGCTCATGGCCGACTGCCATGGCGACTCCTACGACGTCCACCCCTCCGGCGAGGTCGTCTACGTCGCCAGCCACGCCCACGACTGCTCCATGATCGGCGGCTTCCCCGAGCAGCAGCAGTACTGGCACGCCCCGGCCTTCTCCAGTGAGCCGGTCGGAGAGGTGGGCCCCAGCCCCGTTCCCGGCTACACCAGTCACACCGGGCAGCCGGCCGCCGCCAGCCTGCACTTCCACCCCGTGTTCACCCCGGGCTCCTTCACCGGGATGGCCCAGGCCACCTGGACGGTGGAGGGGACGGACAAGTACGTCGTCTACGGCGGGGAGTTCACGGCCGTCAACGGCACCCCCCAGCAGGGCCTGGTGCGCTTCGCCCGCCGCGACGTCGCCCCCAACCAGGAGGGGCCGGTGGACAAGGGGGCGGCCTACCGGGTCAGCGCCACCTCCACCGAGCCGGGAGTGGTCCGGCTGAGCATCCCCGCCAACCACGACCGCGATGACAAGCACCTGACCTACGCCGTCTACCGCGACCCCGGGCCGATGGGGGACCTGGAGGCCCTCAAGGCCCAGCAGCCCGTGTGGACCACGGAGCAGGACCTGCCCTTCTGGGAGACCACGACCTACGAGGTGCGCGATGAGGTCGGGGCCGGCAGCACCCACAGCTACGTCGTCGTGGTCTGGGACTCCTGGGGCGCCTGGACGCGCTCGGAGCGGGTCACCGTGGAGGCGCAGGGCCCCCCGCCGGGCGGCGAGGGGGACCAGGGCCCCCAGGAGGAGGGCGGCCCGCCGGCTGATGACAGCGGTCGACAGGAGCAGGGCTAGGAAGGGCGAGGAGGGCCCGCCGCCGGGCCGGGGCCCGGCCGGGTGGGGCCGGCGGCTCGACGGCGCCCCACGGCCGCATTACCGCCGCAGAGCAGGAGAAAGGGCAGGAGAATCCGGGTTATATCGCCGCCATGGATAGGCCATGAAGGTCGTGTGAGGATACTCACCGGAGATCGGGAAATGCGGTGCGCAGCACCTGTTATCTCAGTGTTACCGATGTACTACGCTCCTTGCAGCAGTCGGTCCTCACGCCCGCTCGCAGACGTTCCCGTGCCGACTGCCTTTCACCTCGCCTTCCCGTCTCCGTGAGGAGTATCTGTTGAGTCCAGTCCCTCGTCTCCGTCCTGTGCTCGCCGTCGCGACCGCACTCCCCCTCGTCGCGGCAGCGCTGCTGGCCCCCGCGACCACCCCCTCCGCCCGGGCCGCCGAGGAGGCGGCCCCGGCCAATCCGGAGGCCCTGCCCACCGTGCAGATCGATGGGATCGTCTGGGATCAGGAGGTCGTCGGCAACACGGTCTACGCCGTCGGCCAGTTCAACAACGCGCGCCCCGCGGGCTCCCCGGCCGGGCAGAACGAGGTGCCGCGCTCCAACGCCCTGGCCTACGACATCACCACCGGGGAGCTCAAGGACTGGGCCCCCACCACCGATGGCGCGATCAACGCCATCGAGGCCTCGGCCGACGGGTCGGTCCTCTACCTGGGTGGGCGCTTCAACACGCTCAACGGTGAGAAGACCTGGCGCGTGGGAGCCGTGGGTGCCGCCGACGGCAAGAAGCAGGCCTTCAACGTGGCGACCAACAGCTCGGTCATGGACCTGGAGATCTCCCCGGACGGCTCGACCCTCTACATGGGCGGTTCCTTCACCCAGGTCAACAAGTCCGCGCGTCAGCGCGCCGCCGCCGTCAACCTGGCCGACCAGACCCTCACCGACTTCGCCCCCGAGGTCGCCGACTTCATGGTGCGCTCCATCACGGTGGCGGCCGACAACAGCGCGGTGGCCATCGGCGGGTCCTTCACCTCCGTGGAGGGCTCCTCCGACCCCGGCTACGGCCTGGCGATCCTGGAGCCCAACGGGTCCCTGCGCCGCAACAACATCAACGCCGTGGTGCGCAACGCCGACAGGAACGCCGGCATCATGAGCCTGAAGTCCGACGCCAACGGGCTCTACGGCGTGGCCTACTCCCAGAGTCGCAGCGAGGGCAATGTCGAGGGCATGTTCCGCCTCAACTGGAGCACCGGTGACCTGGATCTCCTGGCCGACTGCCACGGGGACTCCTACGACGTCCACCCCACCACCAGCTTCGTCTACATCGCCAGTCACACCCACGACTGCTCCAACATCGGGGGCTTCGGCGATGTCCCCGACCGGTACTACCACGGTGTGGCCTTCACCAATAAGGCCACCGGCACCGTGCGGCGCAACAGGGTCTGGGGCTACTACAACCACCAGGGCCAGCCGGCCCCCACGGTCATGGAGAACTTCCTGCCGAACTTCCAGCTCGGCTCGGTCACCGGCCTCGCCCAGGCCACCTGGACCGTCGAGGGCAATGATCAGTACATCGTCTACGGCGGGGAGTTCACGGCCGTCAACGGCACCCCCCAGCAGGGGCTGGTCCGCTTCTCCACCTCCGGCAACCAGGCCGACCCCAAGGGGGAGGAGCCCAAGGACGAGGAGCCCAGGGACGACGATGACGGCTGGGACGGCTGGGGCTGGGGCTGGGGTTGGGGCTGGTGATGGGCGCCCGCCTCCCGCACCTGCCCGGAGCGCCGCGCCTTGTCCCGGATGTGCCAATGCGCCAGCAGCGTCGTAGGCTGCCCGCCGTGTCACGTTCACGCATGCTCCTCCTGCCCGCCCTCCTCGCGCTGGCCCTGACCGGCTGCGGCTCCAACGGCGATGGCCGTGCGGATGCCACCAGTGCCGCCCCATCCTCCGGTGCCGCCACCGCTACCGCCTCGGCCTCCGGGGGTGGGACATCCCCTGCGGCGGAGCCGACCCCGCTGGTGGAGACCCCCGACCCGACCTCGGCCCCCGAGAGCCCGGTGGCGCCCTCGGCCTCGGGCGTCGACCCGGGCGCGGTGGAGCGCGGGGACCTGTCCGCCGACCAGCTCGACGCGGTGGGCACCGATCAGGCGGTCACTGTCAACGAGGCCGCCTCGGTGCAGATCGGTCAGATGCGCTCCCAGGACCTGGAGGCGGGGCCCGGCGAGGTCGGCGGTGCCGGCGTCGTGGTGCCGGTCACCGTGTCCAACACCTCCAGTGAGCCGCTGTCCCTGAGCGGCCTGGTCGTCACCGTCACCTACGGTGCCGACGGCGCCCCCGCCGAGGAGGTCACCAGCGTCTCGGATGTCATCCCTGCGAGCCTGGCCGCGGGCGAGTCCCAGTCCATCGAGCGGGCCTTCACCATCCCGGCCGAGGGCCGGGGCCAGGTGCGCGTCGTCGTCGACCTGGGGGCCGACTACCCGGCCGCTGTCTTCGAGGGACCCGCGCCCAGCTGAGCCCCGGAACCATCACCCACGCCGTGCGCACCGGACCCAGGAGGTCCGGTGCGCACGTTTCTTTCGTGAGGATCAACAAAACGAGGGGGAGGTGGGTTGTCGTTATACTCATCGCTGGACTGATCACGATCCTGCATCTCAACGGTGATAGGGTCGTGCGGCCCCGCCGGACCCCTCAGCCGGCCATCCCTTCCTACCCATGAGAATCTGAATGGAGTGCGCGTGCGTTCCGCTCGTCCTTTGCGTGGCATCCTCGCCGCCATCACGGCGCTGCCACTGGGCCTTGCGGCCCTGACCCTTCCTATCGCGCCCGCCGCCGCCGAGCCCGACGCCGCTCCTGCCGCCGAGCAGGCCGTCGCGCCCGGCGCCGGCGGAGAGGCGACCACGGTCGCGGCCGATGGCCTTCCCACGGTGCAGATCAACGGCGTCGTGTGGGACCAGGCGGTCGTGGGCAGCACGGTCTACGCGGTGGGGCAGTTCTCCACCGCGCGCCCCGCGGGCTCCCCGGCCGGGCAGAACGAGGTGCCGCGCGCCAACGCTCTGGCCTACGACATCACCACCGGGGAGCTCAAGGACTGGGCGCCCTCGGCCAACGGCCAGATCAACGCCGTCAAGGCCTCGGCCGACGGCTCGGTCATCTACCTGGGCGGGGACTTCACCACGCTCAACGGTGAGCGGGCCTGGCGCGTGGGGGCGGTGGACGCCGCCGACGGCCAGAGCCGGGGCCTGCCCCTGGCCTCCAACGGCAGCGTCAAGGCACTGGAGCTCTCCGCCGACGGCTCCACCCTCTACCTCGGGGGCGCCTTCACCCAGGTCAACCGCGCCGACCGCAAGCGCGTGGCGGCCTTCGACCTGGCCGGCCAGAGGCTGACCGACTTCTCCGCGCAGGTCGACGACTTCTTCGTGCGCTCCATCGCCGCCGCCCCCGACGGCAGCGCCGTGGCCATCGGCGGATCCTTCACCTCGGTGGAGGGCTCGGACCGTCCCGGCTTCGGCATGGCCATCCTGGAGCCCTCCGGCGCCCTGCGCCGCAACAGCCTCACCTCCGTCATCCGCACCTCCGGCGCCCGGGCGGGCATCATGGAGCTCAAGGCCGACGACAAGGGCCTCTACGGGGTCTCCTACGCCATGACCGGCGCCTTCGAGGGACTGTTCCGCGCCAACTGGGCCACTGGGGACATGGACTACATGGCCGACTGCCACGGCGACTCCTACGCCCTCCACCCCGCCGGGGAGGTCGTCTACGTCGCCAGCCATGCCCACGACTGCGCCAATATCGGGGGCTTCCCCGAGGGCGCCCCCGCCCGCTACCACTCCGCCGTGGCCTACACCAACGCCGCCACCGGCACGGTCAAGCCCAACGCCCGGCGCGGGTATGAGAGCTACGGCGGCCAGAACGGCACCACCAACCTCAACTTCTACCCCGAGCTCAGGGCCGGGAAGTACACCAAGACCAACCAGGCCGCCTGGACGGTGGAGGGCAATGACCAGTACGTCGTCTACGGCGGGGAGTTCCTGGCCGTCAACGGCAAGGCCCAGCAGGGCCTGGTGCGCTTCGCCCGCCGCGACACCGCCCCCAACCAGCAGGGCCCCATGGACAAGGGCGGGGCCTACAAGGTCTCGGCCACCTCCCCGCGCGCGGGCGTGGTCACCCTGTCCTTCCCCACCAACTGGGACCGCGATGACAAGACCCTGACCTACACGGTCTACCGCGACACCCAGCGCTCCGAGCCGATCAACAGCCAGACCGTGACCGCGGGCTACTGGGAGCCCTCGAACCTGTCGGCCACCGACGTGGTGGAGCCGGGCTCGACCCACCGCTACCGCGTGGTGGTCACCGACCCCTGGGGCGCCTTCACCCACTCGGACTGGGTGACCATCACCGCGGCCGAGGGCGAGGGCCTGAGCCCCTACGGCGGCCGGGTCCTCAGCGACGGCGCCGCCCACTACTGGCCCCTGGATGAGACCGAGGGCGGGGCGGCCTCGGACTTCGTGGCCGGGCGCGACCTGACGCTCTACGGCTCGCGGTACACCCGCGGCGCCCCGTCCTTCCTGGACACCGGATCGGCCCTGGGCCTGAGCTCGGACCGCTCGGAGATGAGCAACGCGGCCACCGTCTCGGCCTCGCGCGCGCCCTCCACCTTCTCCGTGGAGGCCTGGGTGCGCACCGAGTCCACCAGTGGTGGTGCGGTGGTGGGCTTCGGCTCCTCGGCCTCGGGGTACTCGGCCCGGCGCGACCGCATCGTCTACATGCGCAACGACGGCACCCTCAGCTTCATGCTCTACCCCGGGACCCTGTCCACGGTGACCTCCGAGAAGAGCTACAACGACGGCCAGTGGCACCATGTCGTGGCCACCCTCAGCCCGGCGACGGGCGCCACCCTCTACGTCGACGGCAAGGTGGTGGCCTTCGACTCCGCCTTCACCGCGGGTGACGACTACACCGGGTACTGGCGCGTGGGCGGCGACCTGCTCCAGGGCGTCAACGGTGCCCCCTCCTCGCACTTCCTCAGCGGCGACATCGACGAGGTCGCCGTCTACGGCAGCGCGCTGGGACCGGCCCAGGTCGCCCAGCACTACACCCTGGGCAGCGGTAAGGAGGTGGAGCCGGACCGCGACCCGCAGGACCCGCCCGCCCAGACCACGCTGCTGTCCGACGGCTTCGACCGCACGGTGGCCCGGGGGTGGGGCAGTGCCGAGACCGGCGGCTCGTGGGGCGTGACCTGGAACGGCGACGCCTTCTCCGTGGCCGACTCCGCCGGGCGCGTGGCCATGGCCGGTCCGCGCGCCTCCTCCTCGATCCGCTCCGAGGTCCTGAAGTCCACCTCCACCGACGCGACCTTGGACTTCTCGCTGGATGCCATCCCCGGCGGCAACGGCGCCTTCATCTCCTACGTGGCCCGCGCCACGGAAGCCGGCGAGTACCAGGCGAAGGTGCAGGTCGGGGCGGCCGGAGCGCCGGTGGCCACGATCTCCAAGGTGGTCGAGGGGCGCGAGACCGTTCTGGGCTCCATCCTGCTCAAGGAGGGCTACACTGCCGGCCAGACCCTCCACCTGCGCATGGTCGTCGCCGGCGAGGCCTCCACGACCCTCCAGGCCAAGCTGTGGACCGGGGACGGCGAGCCCGAGGAGTGGGGCGTCGACGTCGTCGACAGCGAGCGCTCCCTGAAGGACCCGGGGTGGGTGAGGATCAACACCTACATGTCCAGCTTGGCCGGCCCTGAGACCGTCACCCTGTCCATCGAGGGGATCAAGGTCTCCCAGCTCTGAGCCGGGCAGGACCGAGACCGGCCCGCCGTATCCGGAATGCCCCCGGGGCCGCCGCCACCGCCTCCTACTGGTGCCGGCGGCCCCGGGGGCGCCGCTATGCCGGGGCGGCTCGACGATCGCCTGCCAGGGGCGGGGGATCCCTGCGGGAGGAGACGTGCTGCGCGGCGCTTCTGAGCGGCTGTCAGCGGATGAGGGGGGTGTCCGGGTCGGGCAGGGCGCCGCGGCCGGCGGCGCGCATGAGCCCCAGCCCGTCGCGGGTCGCGGCCAGCGCGGTCAGTGCGGGCCTGGGGGAGGACAGCAGTTGCCGGCGTCCCCCGCGCAGCACCACCTCGCGCGCCGCCGCGGCCGCGGTGGCCACCCACCGGCGTCGGGCGGGGCCGCTGAGGTGCAGGCCCGCGTACAGCAGCCGGTTGCGGATGTTGTAGTAGTAGTAGGTGTCGGACCTGGCCCGCTCGCCCTGGTGGGCCTCGGCATGAGTGGCGCCCTCGTCGTGGATGGCCACGGCCCCCCGCTCCACGGCCAGGCGTCCCCCGCAGGCCAGGACGCGCGCGGAGAAGTCCACATCCTCCCAGTACAGGAAGTAGCGGGCATCGAAGCCCCCCGCCTGGGAGAACAGCGGGGCGGACAGGGCCAGGCAGGCCCCCGAGAGCCAGGGGCGCGTCCCCCCGGGTGGAATAGGGCGCGGGGAGCGGCGCGAGCGCATCGACCCGTCGGCCAGGCACACCACATGGCCATCGGAGACCGTCCGCCCGGTGGAGTCCTGGATCACCGGCCCCACGAGGAGCCCGGGATCCTGGGCGGCGCGGGAGGCCAGGCGCGCCAGGCCGTCGCGGTCGATGAGCGCATCGGGGTTGAGCAGGACCAGGATCTCGGCCCCCAGTGCCGCGGCGCGCTGCGCCCCCAGGTTCATGCCGCCGCCGAAGCCCGTGTTGTCCGCCGGCAGGACCGTGGACCAGCCCTCGCGGCCGGCCAGGGCGATCAGCTCGCTGCGCGCCTGGGTGGTGGAGTGGTTGTCCACCACCACCACGCGCGCCTCGGGGGCCTGGCGGGCCACATGGGCGAGGTTGCGCTCCAGCAGCGGCGCGGAGTCGTAGTTGACGACGATGATGGCCGTGCGCCCCACCAGCCCGGCAGCCTCCCGCTCGCCGGGCGCCCGGCCCGCACCCCGGCGCCCGGCGGCCTCACGGGGCCCGACGACGGGGGAGGCGGGAGAGTCGGGAGAGTCGGGGGCGCCGGTGATGGCGGCACCGGTCACCGGGTGGGGGCCTTCGCCTCCCGGGGACGGCGGCGCGGCGGGGTGGCAGGGGCTCATGCGCGGTTCTCCTGGGTCGGTGGTGCGGCGGCCCGGGCGGTAGGCACCCGGGAGCTCCAAGGAGCAGCGCGGGTGGGTGCTCGGCGCCCTGGAATAGTACCGTTGGAGCGGCCGGCCGCCTCACCGCGCAGCCCAGCGGCCCGCATCCCAGGCCGGGGCGGGCAGTGCTGCGGCGCCGTCGCCGGGCCACCCGCCCGGGAGGGCGGGCAGGACGAGAGCAGCGGGAGACCCGCGGGAACCGGAGGAGGGCGACGCCGTGGATGCCGAGGACACCGACAGCACGCAGCGCACTGCGGGTAGTGGCCATGAGGCAAGCGCAGCAGGCACCGCCGCTGCCGGGGATGCAGCCGATGCGGTGGATGCGGTCCGCCTGACCATCGCCATGCTCACCTACCGGCGCAACGCCTACCTGGAGGCGGTCCTGCCCCTCCTGGTGGCCCAGGCCCGCTCCGTGGCCCCCCGGGCGCGGGCCCGGGTCCTCATCGTGGACAACGACCCCGATGCCGGCGGGCGCCCGGTGGTGGCCGCCGCGGCCGCCCAGGCGCCCGGGATGATCGACTACGTCCACGAGCCCACCCCGGGGATCGTGGCGGGCCGCAACCGCGCCCTGGACGAATCCGCCGGCAGCGACCTGCTGGCCTTCATCGACGACGACGAGACCCCCGGGCCCGGCTGGCTGGATGCCCTGCTGAGCACTTGGCGGGCCCAGGGCTGCGCCGCCGTCACGGGGCCCACCCCGCCAGCCTTCGAGGCCGAGCCCGATGGCTGGGTGCGCGCCAGTGGGGCCTTCGACTCCTGGAGCGCCGCCGACGGCGCCCAGGTGCGCAGCGCCGACACCGGCAACCTCCTGCTGGACCTGTCCGCGGTACGCGCCGTGGGGCTGCGCTTCGACCCGCGCTACGGGCTCACCGGTGGGGAGGACTCCCTGTTCACCCGCCAGCTCACCCGGGGCGGGGGCCGGATCCTCTTCGCGGCCGACGCCGTGGTGACCAAGCGGGTCCCGCCCGCGCGGGCCACTCGTGCCTGGGTGCTCCAGCGCGCCTACCGCTCGGGCTCCTCCTGGGCCCGGGTGCGCATCGACACCGCGGGCCCGGGGCGGGGCTCCCGGCTGGGACTGCGGGCCGCCTACGCCGCCAAGGGCGCCGCCAAGGCCGGGGTCGACGGCGCTCGCGGGGCGGTGGCCCGCCTGCGGGGCGATACCGCCGCCCAGGCCCGCTATGAGACCTCCAGCCGCGGCGGGCTGGGCATGGTGGTGGGGGCCTGGGGGGTGCAGGTGCGCGAGTACGGGCGCCCCGCACGGCGGGGGCCGCTGAGGCGGGGCGCCGGGCGTGGCCGCCCCGCCACCCCGACCGCGGTGGCCGCCGGCACGGCGGGTGGGGCGGGCCCGGTGGGCTCAGCGGGCCCGGGCGCCGTCAGCGGGAGGCCCGGCGGGCCCGGAGCCGAGGCCCGCCGGGGTGATGATGCCCCGGCCTCGACCCTGACCATCGCCATCCCCACCTTCCGCAGGCCCGAGCAGCTCGCCCGGGCGCTGCGCGGGGTGCTCGACCAGGCCGCGCCCATCGCCGAGCACGGGGCGATGGACATCGAGGTGCTCGTCATCGACAACGATCCGGCCGCCTCCGGTGAGCCGGCCGCCGAGGCGGCCTCAGGGATGGCCGGGCGGGCCCCGGTGGCGGTGCGCCATGTCGTGGAGGAGCGGCCGGGGGTGGCGGCCGTGCGTAACCGGGCCCTGGATGAGGCCGCCACCCGGGACCTGCTCATCTTCATCGACGACGACGAGGAGCCCGAGCCCGGGTGGCTGGAGGCCCTGCTGGGGCTCCAGGCCCGCCAGGGGTGCCAGGCGGTGGCCGGGCCGGTCATCCCCGCCTATGAGCGCGAGCCGGGTTCCTGGGTGGCCCAGGGGGAGTTCTTCGTGCGCCGGACCTGGCCCACGGGCACCCTGCGGCCGGTGGCCGCCTCCAACTGCCTCCTGCTGGACTTGCGCTTCGTGCGCCGGATGGGGCTGCGCTTCGATGAGGCTTTCGGCGCCACCGGCGGTGAGGACACGCTCTTCACCCGGAGCCTGAGCGCCTGCGGGGGGCGGATCCTGTGGTGCGATGAGGCCCGGGTGCGCGACCATGTGCCCGCCTCCCGGCTCGACCGCGGCTGGATCCTGCGCCGTCAGGCCTCCCACGCCGCCACCGCTGTGCGCGTGGAGCTGGCCCTGGCCCGGGGGCGGGGCCAGGTTCCGGGCACGGGTCGGAGCCAGGCGGCTATCCGGGCGGGCGCCGGCCTGGGAGGGGCGGCGCGCCTGGCCGTGGGCCTGGCGCGCAGGGCAGCGGGCACACTGCTGGCAAGCCCCCGCCATGCGGCCAGGGGGGCGCGTCTGGCCGCCCGCGGCCGCGGGATGATCGCCGCCAGCCTCGGCCGTGCCGGGCACCAGGAGTACGGGCGCCCGTCGTCGGCCTGAGCCGGCCGCCGGGCGGAGAGGGCCGGTCCTGCACTCGCGCGAGGGTTTCAGGTGGCGCGCTCGGCCTGCCTGCGGTGGTTGAGCTCGCGCAGGGAGGGCAGCAGGATCCAGGAGCCCAGGACGAAGGGCAGGTAGGGCGGCAGCACCGCCCAGGGCCCCACGAGGATGTTCTGCAGCACCACCATGCCCGCCAGGAACAGCCAGGGCGTGATGCGCAGGCCCCCCAGGTCGCGCAGCAGGGCCAGCAGCGTCAGGCCGGCGATGAGCAGCATGAGCGCGGCCCCCGGCAGCGAGGCGGCCACCCAGACATTGACCAGGGCCGAGTGCAGCTCGAATCCGTTGCCGAACATGAAGTTCTCGACATAGCCGTTGGAGGGGTCGTAGCCCAGGGCCGCCATACCGTCCTTGGCCACCTGGATGTCCTCGTAGCGGGGCAGGACCCCGGCCCCGTAGCCCCATGGCCGGTGGTGCGCCAGCGCCCAGGCGGCGCCCAGCTCGGGGCGCGCATTGAGCAGGAAGTTGGACTCCCCCCGGGACTGGGCCAGGGTCCGGGTCTGGGCGTCGACGCCCAGGGAGCCAGAGGCGGAGGCCGCCAGCACGGCGGTGATCGCCCCGATGCCGATGAAGGTCAGGACGAGGGCCTGGATGATGGCTGCGCGCCTGGGGGCGGGCAGCCTCCAGCGGAACCAGGAGGCCGTGGCCTGCCAGAATACGGTGGCCGCGATGATGGCCAGAAATGCCGGCAGAAGACGGGCGTCATGGGCCATGAAGACGGCGGCCAGGGCGGCCAGCGCCAGCAGTTGCAGCGGGCGGCCCCGGTGGTTGATCAGGGCCAGGACCATGAGGGTCATGGGCACCCCGATCCCGAACTTCCAGGGATTGTCATTCGTGACCAGCAGGGGCAGGGCGCTGAGCATCGTGCCCGCGGACAGGGCCGCCGCCGCCCGGGAGGCGCCCAGGTGCCGGGCCCCCCAGACGAAGGCGGCCGTCGCCCAGGGCAGCGCCAGCAGGCTCATCACCATGGCCCGCTGGTGGCCGCCGTTGATGTGGAAGGTGGGCCCCACCGTCCAGGACAGCAGGAGCCCGGTGACCCCCGCCAGGGTGCCCAGTAGCAGCAGGGGGCTGAAGCGGCGCTGGTGGCGCACCGCCGACCAGGTCACCGGGATGGCGGCCAGGGCCGCGATGTCCCCGAGGGCCATGGAGCCCACCAGGTCGCGGCGGATGCCGATGAGCAGCAGCAGGACGATGGCGGCCACCTGGCGTGCACGGCGCGAACGCCGCCGGGCCTCGTCGTCGGGCTCACTGGGCTCACTGAGCCCATCGTGCCCACTGCGCTCGGGGACCGGCTCCCCGGAGTGCTGGATGGGGCTGCCCAGGAGTCTGAGCGGTCGGGGGGCCGGGGTGTGGGGCTCGGGGTAGAGGGCGAGGGGGACGACCTCATCGCTGACGATCGCCCGCCGGGTGGGGGACAGGGGAGCGGCCCGGTAGGGCACGGCGCGCCGAGGCGCGGCGGGGGTCGGGGGTGCGCTGGGTGAGGGTGCGGCCGGAGCGGAGGGCGGCGCTGAGAACCCGGGGGCCGCCGTGGCCGCCGGCCGCCCTTGGGGCGGCACTGGGTGTGTGTGGGGGGAGGGGCGCCCTCCGTCGGGCGGCCGGCTCACGATTCGACGGTGGGTCCGCGCCCGACGACGATGAGGGGCTCGCTGGCGCTCCCCCGTTGGGAGCCCCGGTTGAGGGCGTGGAGCAGGATGGCGATGAGCGAGCCCAGGCCCAGGCCCGCGGCACCGCCGAGGACCGAGGTCCAGAAGGTCGACAGGCTGGAGGGCTCATCGGGCAGGGAGGGGGAGTTGAGGGTGGCCAGGGTCAGGGTCAGGTCGCTGTTCTGCCCGGCGCCGGAGACCTCCCGGGCGGCGGAGTCCAGAGCCGCCATCTCGGCCTCGGCGATGGCCTGGGCCTTGGCGGGGTCGGTGTGGGTGGCGCTGACCTCGATGATGACCGTCTCGGTCTTGGTGGACACCGAGATGGCGCTGCGCAGCTCGCCCTGGCTCAGCCCGGTGGACTCCGAGACCTTGGCGAGGGTGGACTCCGAGGTCCCGACCTCCACGAGGGTGGGCATGATCTGGGTGATGTAGTTCTGGACGCTCGAGACGCTCTGGGAACCGCTGGACTGCTCGGCCCCCACACGGGCCGAGGCGGTTGAGGTGTAGGTGGCGGGCGTCAGCAGGCCGAAGGCCAGGCCGAACACGGTGCCGAGGATGATGTGCATAGTGACAAGAACGGCGTTCTTGCGCAGTGCGATGACGATGCTATCCGGGTCCATGGTTCTGTTTCGGTGATTGCGAGAGAAGCCAGAGTAACGCGCCCTGAGGGGGCTCGTCTGTGACGTAGGGAGCGGCCTCAGAGTTCTCAGGTTTGTTCCAGCATGCTCGGGGGAGAGGTGCGGTGTCCGCGGTGGCCTCCTACGGCGGGAGTCTGTCCGACAGGTCAGATACTGCCCGGATGTGTAGATAACCGCAAAACTGGACTATTGCTGATTGGTTGCTGATTTTCTCCGGGGAATGTGGTGGTGCCGGGCCGCCGGCCCGTCCGCCGGGGCCGGTGCGGCGGCGGAGCGCAGCTCGGGGGCGCCGCTGAGGCTGCGCAGCCCGTTCCAGGCGAGGTTGACCATGTGGGCCGCTACCTCCTCCTTGCTCATGGAGCGGTTCTCCAGCCACCACTGGGCGGGCATGGCCACGATGCCCACGAGCATCTGGGCGTACAGGGGCGCGGTGCGCGGGTCGATGCCCCGGGCCTCGAAGCGGGAGGCCAGGATCCCCGAGACCTGGATGGCGACGTCGGCCAGGAGGGTCTGGTAGGTGCCGGCGGCCCGGTCATTGCCCGCCGAGAGGATGCGGAAGCCGTCGGGGCGGTCCTCGATGTAGGTCAGCAGTGCCAGGGCGGCGAGCTCGACGGTCATCGAGGAGGAGTCCGAGGACTCCAGGGCGGCGGTGATGGTCGAGGAGATGGTGCCCAGCTCACGGTCCACGATGACGGCGTACAGGCCCTCCTTGCCGCCGAAGTGCTCGTAGACCACGGGCTTGGAGACCTTGGCGCGCGCGGCCACCTCCTCGATGCTGGTGGCATCGAAGCCCTTCTCGGCGAAGAGGCTGCGGGCCACGGCGATGAGCTGCTCGCGCCGCTCCCCGGCGCTCATCCGGGTTCGTTTGCTCGCCATGCGGCTCATTGTGCCCGACCCGGCAGGCCCTGCGCCCGGGCTCCTGCACGGCTGGGCCGGGGCCGGGCGGGGGCGTCCCGGCAGCCGGGCGGGCCTGCCGTAAACTGCCGGGGACTGCACCCGCTCGCCTCCCCCGTGCGCAGCGGGAGTCCAGTGATGAGAGGAGGGGGTATGGCCCACGCCCCAGTCCTGGCAGGAGGGTGGAGCCCCCGAGGTGCCGGCGGCGCGGCTGCACAGGCCCGGGGGTGGGGCTCATGAGCGCCCACCGCTGGGTCCCGGGCATCGACATGGTCAAGCCCGTCCTGGCCCTCCTGGTCATCTGGATCCACACCCAGCCCCTGGCGGGCATCACGCCGAGGGTCAGCGCCTATGCCACGATCGGCGTGGCCCGCCTGGCCGTCCCCCTCTACCTGGCGATATCCGGCTACCTGCTCTTCCGCCGCGCCGACGCCCCCGTGCGCCGCCAGCTCAGGCGAGTGCTCGAGCTCTATGCGGTGTGGCTGGTGATCTACCTGCCGATCATCGTCCGTGACGAGCTCGAGGAGGGCCTCCAGGGGCCCCTGCACCTGGTCCAGCTCCTCCTGACCGGAGGCAGGACGCATCTGTGGTACCTGCCCGCCGCCGCGGTGGGGATCGTCATTGTCGCCGCTGGCCTGAAGGTGCTCAGCCCGGGCCGCCTGCTGGTGGTCCTGTCCTGCCTCAGCGCGGTGGGAACCCTGGCCTATGGAGCCCTGGACAGGGAGCTGCTGCCCCACGGCGCGGCGGCCGTGCTGAGCGATCTGGAGTACCTGTCCCTGGCTCCCCGCGATGGGGTCTTCACGGGCGCCTGCTTCATCGCCGCAGGGGCGTGGGTGGGCCGCACCGGGGGGTGGCGCCCCCGGACGGCGGCCTGGGTTGCCGGATCGGCCTGGATCGTCCTGTTCGTGGAGGCGGTGGCACGCCGGTCCCTGCTGTTCGGGGCCCATCCCGCCCGGCCGGTGTCCACCAGCTGGCTGGCCGCGCTGGTGCTCGTGCCGGCCCTGCTGTGCCTCCTGGTGGCCGTGACCACCGCCAAGCCGCTTCCCGGCCAGCTCCTGGCGAGGAACACGGGCAGCCTGGTCTACTTCATCCACTACTGGGTGATGCTGGCCCTGGGGGCAGATCTGGTGCACAGCGCCGGGCTGGTGCGCGGGGTGCTCATCACCCTTGTCTCCTTCGCCCTGGGCGCGGCCCTGGTGCAGGCCTCCCAGCTCCGGGGCCTGGGCGTGCTCAAACGGCTCTACTGACCGTGGTGATCATTCGTCCCGTTCGCCGCGCACTGGGCCGGCGCTGGGCCGGCACGGCTCCGGCGGGGCGCCCGTGGACGGCGGATCATGAGACACTATCCCGGCGTCGTGCCTGCCGGGTCCTCGACGGGCGCAGCGTTCCGCCCTGGTGTAGCGGCAGCACGCAGGCCTTTGGAGCCTTGAGGCCCGGGTTCGAATCCTGGGGGCGGAGCGGCGTAGCATGTGGGCTGTTCGCCCCTCCCGTACGTCAGCCGCATGTCATGGATCCGCCTCGCCTGTGCAGGCGGGCGCGGGCAGACCAGTGAGAAGAGGACACGTGGAACCCACAGCATCCACTGCACCCGTCGCATCGACCCCGCCCGCCTCCAGCGTGGCCCCCGCCGCGGTGATCGTCATGGCCGCGGGCAAGGGCACCCGCATGCGCTCGGCCACCCCCAAGGTGCTCCACACCATTGGCGGCAGGAGCCTGGTCGACCACGCCATCACCGCGGCCCGTGGCCTGGAGCCCCGGAACCTGGTGGTCGTGGTGCGCCATGAGCGCGACGCCGTCGTCGCCCACCTGGCCCAGGTGGCGCCCGACGCCGTGCCCGCGGACCAGGATGAGATCCCCGGCACGGGGCGCGCGGTGGCCTGCGGCCTGGCGGCCCTGCCCGAGGACCTCACCGGCCCCGTCGTCGTCACCAGCGGGGACGTGCCCCTGCTGGACACCGCCACTCTGCGCGCCCTGCTGGTCCAGCACCTGGAGCGCGGCGACGCCGTGACCCTGCTGACCACGGTTCTTCAGGATCCCAGCGGCTATGGGCGCGTCATCCGCGAGGGCGGCCCGGGGGGCGCTGTCAGCGCCGTCGTCGAGCACCGCGATGCCACTGCCGAGCAGCTGGCGGTGCGCGAAATCAACGCCGGGGTCTACGTCTTCGACGCCGCCCACCTGCGCCAGGCCCTGACCCGCTTGGGCTCGGACAACGACCAGGGGGAGGTCTATCTCACCGATGTGGTGGCCCTGGCCTACCGCGAGGGCCGCTCCACCAGTGCCCTGGCGGTGGAGGACCACTGGCTGGTCGAGGGCTGCAACGACCGCGCCCAGTTGGCCGAGCTCGGTGCCGAGCTCAATCGGCGCGTCCTGCGCTCGTGGATGGAGCGGGGCGTGGGCGTGGTGGATCCGGCCTCGACCTGGGTCGATGTCACCGTCGAGCTCGGCGGGGATGTGGCCCTGGAGCAGGGGGCGCTGCTGCGCGGGAGCACGGTCGTGGGGGAGGGCGCCCGGGTGGGGGCCTACGCGATCCTCACCGATGCCCAGATCCCGCCGGGCGCCGTCGTCGCGCCCTTCAGCCAGCTCGGCACCCAGGAGCCGGGGGAGAACTGAGGACCGTGCCCGCGCACGCGGGCGCACCGTCGATGGCCGCACAGGCCGACAGAAGGGAACCATGTCATGACGGGCATCATCACCAAGGGCGAGAAGCGCCTGGTTATCGCCTCGGGCCGGGCCTATCCCGAACTGGCGCAGGAGATGGCCAAGGAGCTGGGCACTGAGGTGCTGTCCTCCACGGCCTACGACTTCGCCAATGGGGAGACCTACGTCCGCTTCAACGAGTCGGTGCGCGGCTGCGATGTGTTCGTCGTGCAGTCCCACGCCGACCGCATCAACGACTGGCTCATGGAGCAGCTGATCATGGTCGATGCACTCAAGCGGGCCTCGGCCAAGCGCATCACCGTGGTGGCACCCTTCTTCCCCTATGCGCGTCAGGACAAGAAGCACCTGGGGCGTGAGCCCATCTCCGCGCGGCTGGTCGCCGACCTGTACAAGACGGCGGGGGCCGACCGGATCATGAGCGTGGATCTGCATACCGCCCAGGAGCAGGGCTTCTTCGATGGGCCGTGGGACCACCTGTGGGCCCAGCCGGTGCTGGTGGACTATGTGCGCACGCGGGTGGATCCTGCGATGACCTCGGTGGTCTCCCCCGACGCGGGCCGGATCCGGGTGGCCGAGCGCTGGGCCAACCAGCTGGGGGGCACGCCGCTGGCCTTCGTGCACAAGACCCGTGATGTCACGCGCCCCAATGAGTCGGTGGCCAACCGGGTGGTGGGCGAGGTCGAGGGGCGCTCCTGCGTGCTGGTCGATGACATGATCGACACCGGGGGCACGATCGCCAAGGCGGTCCAGGTGCTCCTGGACTCCGGCGCCAAGGACGTCATCGTGGCAGCCACTCATGGCGTGCTCTCGGGCCCGGCGGTGGACCGCCTCTCCAGCTGTGGCGCCCGGGAGGTCGTGGTCACCGATACGCTGCCGATCCCCAGTGGGAAGCGCTTCGAGCAGTTGACGGTTCTGCCGATCGCCCCGCTGCTGGCGCGTGCGGTCAAGGCCGTGTTCGACGACGGCTCGGTGACCTCCCTGTTCGACGCCTCGCGCCTGTGAGGGCGTCGGGCGTGTCTGCGACGGTGCCCCGCGGGACCTGTGGTCCGCGCGGGGCACCGTCGCATGTGGGGCGGGGGCACGGCGGGTGGAGGTTTGACAACCGCCGGCGGTGGCGGCCTGTTACGGATGGCACAGGTGTGCAGGCGGGTTTTTGAGGTTCTCTCTACCTTGACGTCACAGTTGGGTAAATGTTGGTTGAGGGATGGTAACGATGGCGTCATTGCCTCGGGGAAGTCCATACCCTCGAATCAGGGAAGCCTCCCCGCGCCCTCCCGGGCTCTTCAGGGCTCTCGATCAGGTGGCGTGCGGGGTGGTGCTCTTCAGGGTTTTCCCCGCCGCTGTGCGCCTCTTGTGCGCCAGGGTGCTCGGCGGTGGGGTGATCTCCTGGTCTGGTGTCGCACGAACCGGGCCAGGACCGAGGCCGGCCAATTCTCCTCTCCGCCTCGCCTCGGCAGGGCCCTCCGCCTCTGGGCGGGGGGCCCTTCTCCTTGGGCCTGCCCTGCGATCTGCGGGCAGCTCCGGCAGCGCGCGTCCTCGGGATGAGTGTGCCGCTGCCCGTGCCGTGGTGTGCCGGCCCTGGTGGTTGTGTGTCTCTTCGCTGTGCGTCTCGACGCCCTGCTGTGCCGTCTCGGCCTTCTTGGCGGTGGGCTAGTCCTTGAAGTACTCGTCCTCGCCGTACTTCTCGATGAGGTAGTTCTCCATCTCGGCGACTGCGGTGATCCTGGGGGAGTCTATTGTTGCGCTGATGATGCCGGGTTGGGTGCTGAGTGTGAGTGTGACCCGGTTGGGGAGGGTCCATTTGACTATCCTTCCTCCCATCCTGAGGGTCTTGTGCTGTCCTTTTCCGTATCGGTTGGTGACTGCCTGTACGTAGGTGTTGAAGGCTGCTTGTGTTACTGGGGCGGTATTCTCGTCCTCTTGCCCCTTGAATACGATGGAGGTGAGTGGTAACTTGACGTCACTTACTGTGTCTCCACTCTCTGCGTCGTCGAAGCAGCCGATTCGGCCGTCCTCCCTGCCGGTCTCTGACAGGTGGGTGGCGAACAGCCTGCCGTTTTGTGGGTGGGGTCGCCATCCGAAATGATCTCGGATGGCGAAGGCGGTTTCTCTGGTGATGGGCCAGGGGTGCTCGGTCCAGGCGGTGATCCACCGCAGCGCCTCGTCCACGGGAAGGGTTCTCATTTCAGTCACGGGCCCTCCTTCATGGGCTAGTCCTTGAAGTACTCGTCCTCGCCGTACTTCTCGATGAAGTGGTTCTCCATCTCCACGATGTCGGTGAATCTGGGGGAGTCTATTATCGCACTAATAATTCCTGGCTGGGCACTGAGTGAGAGTGCAACGCGATTGGGGAGAATCCATCTAGCTAATTGGCTACCCGTTCTTAGCTGCTTTCGTTGCCCCTTTCCGTATCGATTGGTGAATGCTTGCACGTAGGTGTTGAAGGCTGCTTGTGTCACTGGGGCAGTGGTTTCATCCTCTTGGCCTTCAAAGACGATGGAGCTGAGTGGGAGCTTGACGTCATTCACTGTGTCGCCAACACAGCCGATTCGGCCGTCCTCCCTGCCGGTCTCTGACAGGTGGGTGGCGAACAGCCTGCCGTTTTGCGGGTGGGGTCGCCATCCGAAATGGTCTCGGATAGCGAAGGCGGTCTCCCTGGTGATGGGCCAGGGGTGCTCGGTCCAGGCGGTGATCCACCGCAGCGCCTCGTCCACGGGAAGGGTTCTCATCTCAGTCATGGCTTCTCCTCGGTGCGGCTTGTTTTTCTAGATAAGTCTAGCAGTGCTCTACGGGCTCTGTCGTGAGATCTCTGCAATGGCCAGGTCCATCTCCCGAACAAGATCGGGTGTGAGTGCGATGGGGGTGCGACCTTCTCGGACGATCTTGTCCACCCCGCGCGTGTAGAGCACCTCACAGTACATAGTGGTGCGTCCTTCCTTGACCGCCTCCCACAGGTGGGGGTGCTGGGAGAAGTATCTCGCCACCCGATCGTCGGTGAGCATGCGGTCCCGCACGTAGGGAGGAGTGGCCTGATAGGCGGGGCCTTCGAATCGCGTGTCGAAGAGTGTTTGGGGGAGCCTGCCGCTCATGCCCTTGTACTCGGGAAAAACGATCGCGTCCTCATAGGGTGAGATGGCCATGCCGTCAACCCTGCCGGCCCCCACTCCAGGGACTTTCGGTCCGGTGGACTGAAAGTCTACGGGGATGCGATACCCTTCCCGGGTAAGCGTTAACTCACCTCCGCGTTCGCCGATGTATTCGCCGAGGCGAGGGTGGTATGCGTGAAGTTCTGTGTGTTGACTCATGGTGTCGCGTAGCTCGTCGGTGAGTTCTGGGGGCGCTCCACGCTTTTCTAGTTTTTCGATCAGATCTCGGATGTCGTATGCAGTGAGTTTGTCGGTACTAAATTCTGGTGGGAGAATTTCTTGTATGCGATTCTTGAGGGCGGCTTTCTGTGCCCTGATGCTTCGATGCTGCTCGATGAGGCTGGATAGTTCGAGGCGGCGCTGGGCGAGCCTGTGCGCCGCGTGTGCTGCATGCTGGTCAGCGAGTCGCTGGGAGGCGGCGAGGCCGTCGTCGATCTGGGCGCTGAGCGTCCTCAGGTCCTGCGATGCGGCGCGCGCTGTCCGTGCTGTGCGGGCGGCGGCCAGCTGCTGGGCAGAGGTGCGGAGCGCCGCTCGACCGCCGAGCCCCAGGGCGGAGCCGGGAACGAAGGTCAGGATGAAGTCCCCCAGGTCGGCCGCCAGCTGCCCTGGCGTGACGTTGGCGATATACGATCTCGTCGCGGCGCGCGGGTTGCCGATGAAGGAGGCCAGGCCATGACCGTGAGAGAAGGCCCAGGTCATGACGCCCACCGCTGCCAGTGCCGTGGGCACCGCCAAGCCCATGCTGGCCAAAGCTGCCACCGCCAGGGCCGTGAACAGGATCTGCTCCGCCAGACTCATCGACTCCCACCACCGGGCCAGCTCATCGAGCAAGGCGGCGAAGAACAGATCGCCGACACCCGGGCGGAGTGAGGTGCCAATGGCCTGGGTGATGGTGATTCCGTAGATCATGCAGCTGATCACAGCGGCGCAGGCGAGCAGGGTGGTAGCCAGGGCGAAACGCCGTCGGGCGCCGGGCTCCATGCCAGGAGTCGTAGCCGACATCGCGTCATGACGCACACCGATGACCTGGGAGGCCATCAGCCGGCCCTCGACCATCCTCTGGGAACGGCTCAAGCCCCTCGCCCCGTAAGCCCGCAGCACCACCAGCAGATCGCCGGCTGAGAAGACCGCCAGCGCCACCACCGCCTGCACCGGGACGCGCAGTGAGGCCGGTGCCCCGGACATGACCCGAGGTACTCGCGGTGCCTCGGGCACCGTCTCTCCCAGAGTCCCGGCTCGCAGCCGGCGCCAGGCATCGGCCAGCAGGCACCAGGCGAACAAGGCCATCGATATCGGCGCCTGGGCGTGGCCCTGCCCCGTCGTCAGCCACACCCACCTGATCCACTCAGGCACCGCAGTGGCCTCCTCACTCCAGCGGCTCCAGGTCGCGGCGGCATTGAAAGCGGTATGGTCGGCCACCACCAGGGCGATCATCGTCAGCGGCAGCAGCCAGGCTGCGGCGCGCCACCACGGCCTGCCGGTGCGCCACAGGGCGATCCCCAGACCGATGGACATGGCCACACCCATGGTCGAGGCATGGTGGCCCACCACCATCGGCCCGACGTAGTTCTGCGGGCCGTCGGGCTCCAGCAGGCTGAGCAACCAGCCGCCCTCGGGCACTCGGAACGCCCCCGAAGTCCACGGGTTGAGGCTGTAGCCCACCCGGTGCTCTCCCAAGGATTGCTCCACCACGCCCAAGGGCGCCAGCCGACGCGCCCCATCCTCCGCGATGGTGAAGCCCGCACCGGCGGCGAAGCCCAGCAGCGCCCAGTCCACCGCCGCGAGGCGCCGCATCCTGCCTGGAGCCAGAACCGCCACCGCCGCCAGAGGCACCAGCTTGCCAGGCTCCTCGAAGGATGCTGCAAGACCGACCACCGCCCCTTCGTCGCTCGGGCCCACACCCGAGAGCGCGGCTCCCCACTGGGTGACGACGGCGACCACCAGTGCCCAGGAGGCGCACAGCCCCATCATCAGAGTCAAGGACCGCCACCGCACCGTCCTGGGGCGAGCCAGCACCACCAGCACCACAAGGCAGCCCAGCATGAAGAGCAGGGGCACCATCGCGATCGCTAGGCGCGGCACGAGCACCAGGGCGGCCACCAGCAGCACCAGCGTCACTCTCTGGAGCGCCCGACTCAGCCTGAACACCGCGCGCGCCAACCGCTCATGGCGAGCCCACCAGGCCCGGAAGGCACCCAGTGCCCGCTCCCACCATTCCAGTGGAACCTGCCCCTGGCGATGCTCCACCGCCAGCCCGCCCCGGGGCTGATCAGGCCGCCCAGGCCTCAGTTCCGGTCCGCCCCCAGTGGGGGGATGCCCGCCTTGCAGGCCATACCCGTGAAGGGCCCGGGGGTCCACGTAGCCATAGCCCACCGGCACCGGCCGGCCCTCGGGAGCCCGAGGCTCCGGGGACCACGGCGGTATTGAAGGTGTCGTCATCACATACCTCTCCTGCAAGGGCCATAGGGTGCGGCGCCCTATGGCCCGTTATTGTCACAAAGCAGTAACGGCCTGTCAGGGAAACAGAAGAAATCGACGCCTTCCTTCTCCCCGCGTATTCCCCAGGAACCCCACGTCCTCCCCGTGGCCCCCGCTCATCCGCCATGGCGGGGAAGGGGCCCTCGCATCTCCCGGGACGCCGTCGAGCCGTGGCGGGGACCGCCGGGGATGCTGGAGCCCCGGCCGCCGGCAGACACGCCGCGACGCCGAGAGGCATCGCTGGCCGCCAAGCCCGCGAAGGCCTACGGCTCCACCCGCCCGAAGCCACCGAGCCGACCGCCTCGGGCCATCCCGGCCCGCTGGCAGCCGCCTGACCAGCGCGGATGCTCCCAGGTGTGGCGACGCACCTCCTCCTGGGGCCCCGCCTCGCCGACGATGGAGAAAAGGGACAAAATGCCGGGCACCGTCGCCGCCCGCCGCGGGGCCGCGAACCCTCCGCCCGGGGTCGCGATCGGGGCCGGCGGCCTCGGACGGAGGCGCCCAGATTCTTCCGAGGACGGTAGGAAATACGCCGATCAATGCCGATGCGTGATTTGTCCGTGACTGCCGTTACGGGCGCGAGATCACGGTTCCGTCACATATCCGTGATTCGCCGTCGCGGGGTTGAGTTTGTGGGAATCGCACAATACTGTCGATGTCGGACAAAGCGCATTACTCCCCTGATGCGCCTTCACCGAAGAGGAATGTCAATGAATCCCATGTCTCGTGGGCTCACCACCGGTCGCAGAGCCCTTCTCCGGACGTGCGCGCGCTTCCTGCTGCTCGCAGTCACCGTCGTCCTCATCGTCGGGGTCCTGCCCGCGATGTCCCACGCCGCGCCGGCGGAGCCCACGGCTCCCGCCACCGGCGCCGCCGAGTCCTCCCAGTCGCAGGACCCCAGCAGCGCTCCGAGTGCCACCACCGACGCTCCTGCGGACGGCCAGGCCCCGACCACCACCTCCGCAGCGCAGGACCCCGCGGCCCCGCAGTCCGCGGCGTCCCTGGCCGTGGACAACCTCGTGGTGACCAAGATCGACGAGACCGGCAAGGAGATCTCCGGTCCCCTCCATGTGGGCTCCTCCATCGCCACGCTGAGCTTCACCTGGACCGGCTCGGCCACCACCCTGAAGGCGGGGGACTCCTTCACCATCGAGCTGCCCGCCGAGCTGGCCTACCGCGCCCCGGGTGTCCGCCCCTTCACCTATGACCTGGGCGAGTCCGAGCCCACGGAGGTGGGGTCCTGCGAGATCATCACCACCGCCATGACCTGCACCTTCAACGAGGTCATCCCCGGGCGCGCCGCCCAGGGCTACACCGCGCTCAACGGCTCGGGCCGCATCCAGGTGGGCACCGTGGCCGCCACCGCCCAGGAGGAGCTGACCTTCCGCGTCAACGGCAAGGACGTCAGCGTGGACCTGCCCGGGCAGGGCGGCATCATCAAGGGCGCCGCCGTCTACAAGCCCCTGGGTCTGACCAAGGGCGCCCGCGGCCTGACCGATCAGTCCACCGCCGTGGGCTGGGTCATCGGCTTCGGCACCGAGAAGCTCCAGGAGGCCTACGCCGCTGCGGGAACCCCCACGACCTTCGACGGCTCGGAGAGGACCATCACCCTGACCGATGAGCTCGGTCCCGGGCAGGCCTTCCCCGACCCCAGTGCATGGACACTGGTGCGCACCAACTCCCAGGGCGCCCCCGACAGTGAGCGCCTGATCCTGGACACCAGCGCAGCCGGGGCCACCACCACGCAGGCCGGGTCCTTCTCCATCGAGGTGGTCCCCGGGCAGGTCTATGAGGGAGGCTCCGACGCCACCATCATCCTGCGCGGCCCCTTCGCCGCCCAGACCAACTACCAGGTCCTCTACGACGCCCCCGTGACCTCTCAGAACGGCAAGGCCGTGGCCGGCTTCGTCTACGACAATGTTGTCGCCGTATCGGGGGCCGTCCTCGCGGAGCGCGCCACCAAGTCCTTCGTGGACTCCTTCAGCTTCGACGTCACCATGGAGGTCGGCTACGGCACCTTCTCCGTGGCCAAGTTCCTCTCCGGCCAGGCCTCCGACCAGGTCGACCCCGCCTCCACCTTCACCGTGGCCGTGGATTACCAGCTCCCCGGCGGCGCGAGTCTCAAGGACTACCCCGGCTGGCAGGCCCCCGGCACGGTGAACTCCGCAGGCACCGGCGGCACTGCTGAACTCGAGGTCACCGTGGGTAGGCGCAGTGTGTTCACGGGCCCCAAGGCCTCCATGGTCCTGCCCGCCGGGACGAAGGTGTCCTTGACGGAGAAGACCCCCACTGCGCAGGCCCCCACGGGCTACACCTGGGGCGAGGGCGCCTTCACCATCGGCGGCACGCCGGCCTCCGAGCTGACCATCGAGGACCGCAGGGTCATCGAGGCGGACCTGACCAACTCCCTGGAGGTCCAGGCCGTGGGGTCCCTCGCTGTGACCGCGAAGGTCACCCCCCAGGACTCGCCCTTCGCCTCCGACACCTTTGAGATCGCCTACTCCTGCACGCTGCCCGGAGGTGGCATCGTCAGCGATGTCCTGAAGGTCGCCGCCGGCAGCACCGTCAAGGCCTCCGACATCGTGGCCGGCGCCGAGTGCTCCATCAGCGAGTCCGAGGCCACCCGCGCGCGCGAGGGCTACACCGTGGCCACCCGCATCGTCCCCGTCGGCGCCGAGAAGCCCGGGGTGACCATTGTCGCCGGTGAGGTGGCCGAGGTGGTGGTGGAGCACATCTACACCGCCGCCGGCCAGGCGCCCCCTGCCGACGGCTCGGGCGGCGCGGACAGCCCCCGCGGCTTCCAGCTGTCCAAGACGGTGGCAGGCAGCGCCTCGGACAAGGCCGGCACGGTCTTCCTGTTCGACTACGCCTGCACCGGTGCGGACGGCACGACCACCGAGGGCTCGGTGAGTGTCGAGGCCGGCACGAGCCGCCTGGTCGACGTCGTCGAGGAGGGCAGCTGCACCCTCACCGAGCGCGGCGCCGCCGCGCCGGGAGCCGACCTGCAGACCTCCTTCATGGTCGACGCCGTCGATGCCGAGCCCGTGACGGGGCAGACCGTCACCTTCGAGCTGAGCCCGGGCCGGGTCCGCACGGTCGACGTCACCAACACCTACACGCCGGGGGCGCAGGATCAGGCCGAGCCGGGTGCTGCGGACTCGCCCACGGCCGCGCCCACGGCGGGGACCACTGCTGCGGCTCAGGCCCCGACCGGCTCCTCCCTGGCCCGCACCGGTGCGACCGTCCTGCTGCCCGCCGGGGTGGCGCTGGCGGCGCTGGCGGCCGGCATCCTCCTGGTGCGACGCCGCCGGGCCTGAGACCGGGCGGCCGGCACCCCCTGCCCCGCCGGCCGCCTGAAGAAGGGGCCCTCCACCCGCCCGGGTGGAGGGCCCCTCGCTCTGCTCGCTCTGCGGCAGCCCCACGGCACCACTGAACCGGCAGGGGGCTGTAGGCGGGTCGGCACCAGGGCGCCTGGCAAGGCCTTCGGCGTCCTGGTGCCGACCCGCTGAGGGCGCCTCCCCCGGGGAGAATGTCTCCAAGAACGGGGGGAGGAATTGGGGGATGGCTCCAAGAGGATATCGGAAAGGTGTCGGAATCCCTGGAGAGGTTGTCATCCTATTGCGGTCGGATCGCGAATGAGTAACGTTTTGTGATGGCGATGGAATGTTTGCTCACAGTGGGCTTCGGAGGCCTTTTCTGTCTGTAGCCTGGAGGGGTTGTTCGCGGATCTTCCTATCCGTTCTCCCTACCGAAGAGGAACTCTCTATGATGGTCTTCGCCGACCGCGGGTCGCCCGTGCCAGGCCTGCGGCTAGCAGTCGCACTCCTGGCCCTGCCGGCCCTGCTCCTCGGGCTCCTGGCCCCCCTGCAGGCCCATGCCGCCATCAATCAGGGCATCACCGTCACCAACCTCACCCTGAGCAAGTCCGACCGTGACGGCAATAACAGCCCAGGGGCGGTGACGACGCAGGACGTGGCCAAGCTGTCCTACTCCTGGGACGCCACCGGCACCACCGTGAACCCGGGGGACTCCTTCTCCATCGACCTGGGTGCCCACTTCAAGAACCTGGAGAACCCCAAGACGGTGGCGATGAGCCTGCCCTACAACGGTGCGCAGACCGAGGTCGGCTCCTGCTCCCTGACCGAGAGGACGATGGAGTGCACCTTCGCCGAGAAGGTCAATGAGCTCAAGGCCGCCGGGTTCACGAACTTCAAGGGCTCCGGTGAGGCGCTGCTCCTCATCACCCAGACCACCACCGCCGAGACGGTGGACATGACCGTCAATGGCACCCAGAAGGTGAGCGTGGACCTCCCCGGTACCGGCGGTATCAAGGACGCTCCCAAGGGGGTCTACACCCCCCTGAAGTTCACGAAGCTCTCAGCGGTCATCGCCTCGACGTCCGCCTCCACGATCTGGGAGGTCAACTTCGGCTCGGACTACATCAAGGAACAGCTGGCCGGGGGTGCCAGCCCCATCACCGTGGACGGCAAGACCCGCCAGACCATCACCGTCACCGATACCCTCGGTCCCGGCATGGTCTTCAATCCCGACCTGAGCAGGTGGGGCTTCATGGTGCGCAACAGCGCCGCCGAGCCCGGTCTCACGGGTGTCGCGGTGACGACTGCGGCCGGCAAGGACCTGAACACGACCTACGGGGACTTCGACATGGCGGTGGATGTCCAGGGCCAGGTCGCCACCATCACGATCACCGGGCCCTTCGCCGCGCAGTCCAACTACAAGCTCTACTACCCAGTGACCTTCACCTCCCAGAACGGCAAGGCCACCGCCGGCGTGCAGTACCACAACGCTGCGACCCTCAATGACTCGGGGGCCTCTGCCGAGTTCACCCGCTCCTACACCGACTCCTTCAAGGTGACGGTGCAGATGGAAGCCGGCTTCGGGGGATTCGAGATCGTCAAGGGCCTGGCCGGCACCGGCGTCGACGCCGTCGACGTGGCGAACACCTCCCTGGACGTCAAGGTCGACTACGCCCTGCCGGCCCCGGCCAGCACCTACGCGGGCTGGGCGGCCCCCGGCACCCTCAACCCCGATGGGCAGAGCGGGTCGACCACCATGAAGGTCGCCATCGGTAAGGCCAACACCTACCAGGGGACCTTCCCCAAGGGCACCGTCATCACCCTGTCGGAGGATGTCGCCACCGCCTCTCCGGCGCCCTCCGGCTACACCTGGGGCACGCCTGGCTTCATGGTGGCCAACAAGCCCGGCAGCACCCTGACCATCGGCGACCGCACCTCCACCAGGGTCGCGCTGACCAACACCGCTGAACTCGTCCAGGTCTCCGGCACCTTCCAGGTCACCAAGACCGCCACAGGCGTCGAGCCCCCGCCCATCGAGGGCGTCCCGGGGGTGGAGTCCCATGACTTCCCCTTCTCCTACACCTGCTCCGACGGGCAGTCCGGCACCATCACCGCCAAGGGGGACGGCGTCGCCGTCCAGGCCGACAAGACCTTCCCCGTGGGCACCACCTGCACCATCTCCGAGGACACCGGCGCCGCGGCCATCGACGGCTACACCCTCAACCCCCCGGCGGACCAGACCGTGACGATCAAGGACCCCGCTGAGCCGGTGGTCACCGTGGCCTTCGTCAACGCCTACACCCGCAACGAGGGCACCTTCTCCATCGCCAAGACCGTCCAGGGCGGCCCGGCGGATGCCGCTACGGGCTCCTTCACCTTCGAGTACACCTGCGACACCGGGGAGAAGGGGGAGCTGACGGTCTCCGGTGACGGCAGCGCCACGACCTCTCCGTGGATCACCGCGGGCGCCACCTGCACCCTGAGCGAGAACGCCGACTCGGCCGCCAGGGAGGGCTACGCAGTGGTCTCGACCCTGTCCCAGGACAGCGTGACCATCGCCGCGAAGAGGAATGAGGCCGTGACCGCCACCAACACCTACACCCGCGACACCGGCGCCTTCTCCATCGCCAAGACCGTGGAGGGCGGGGCCCAGGACTTCGCCAAGGGCTCCTACTCCTTCGCCTACAGCTGCACCGGCGGCGTCGAGGGCACGCTCACGGTGCCCGGCGACGGCACCGCGGTGACCTCCCCGAGGATCCCGGCCGGCGCGACCTGCACCCTGAGCGAGAACGCCGACTCGGCCGCCAGGGAGGGCTATGCGGTGGCCTCGACCCTGTCCCAGGACAGCGTCACCATCACCAAGGACCAGACCGTGGCGGTCACCGCGACCAACACCTACACCCGCGAGACCGGCACCTTCGCGGTCAAGAAGGCCGTCGAGGGCGACTACACGCCCACGGGCGAGGACAAGGTCACGGTGGGCTTCACCTGTGACGACCCCGAGAAGACCACGGGCAGCCTTGAGGTGCCCATGGGCGGTGCGGCGGTCGAGGGCCCGAGCCTGCCCACCGGCACCACCTGCACCCTGACCGAGGACGCCGCCTCGGCCCACCGCGACGGCTTCGCCGTGGCCACCGCCTACTCCGCGCCCACGGTGACCATCGTCAAGGACCAGACCCCCGAGGTCGTGGTGACCAACACCTACACCCGGCTGACCGGTGGCTTCTCGATCTCCAAGACGGTCGAGGGCGACGGCGCGGCGCTGGCTGCCGACAAAGAGTTCGGCTTCACCTACACCTGCACCGATGCCGCCACGGGCAAGGCCGGCCAGCCCCAGGAGATCACGCTCAAGGCGGGCCAGACCAAGCAGATCTCCGACGTGCCCACCGGCTCCTGCACCCTGAGCGAGGCGCAGGCAGGCGTGGAGAACACCTCCTGGACGGGGTCCCTGGCCGTCAACGGCAAGCCCGTGACCGGCAATGAGGCGGCCTTCGACATCACCGGTGCGGCCGATGCCGCAGTGGCGGTCTCCGCGACCAACACCTACACCCTCGAGCGGGGCACCTTCTCGGTGGCCAAGGAGGTCGCCGGTGATGGGGCCGAGGAGCACAAGGCCAAGACCTTCACCTTCGACTACTCCTGCACCTCGGTGGAGGGCGAGCGCAAGGGCGAGATCCAGGTCCCCGGTGACGGCAGCGCTGTGAAGTCCGGGGTCGAGCTGCCCATCGGCGCCAAGTGCGAGGTGACGGAGAGGCCCGCCTCGGCCCAGGCCGAGGGCTACGACGTCGCCGTCCCGGAGGCGCAGAGCCTGACGATCGAGGAGAAGGGCACCACCAAGGCCCTGTCCTTCACCAACACCTACACCCGCCACATGGGCTCCTTCTCAGTGGCCAAGCAGGTGACGGGCGCTCAGGTGGGGGACAAGGAGTTCACCTTCACCTACACCTGCACCAGCGGTGAGAAGGGCTCGCTCACGGCCAAGGCGGACGGCAATGCCGTGTCCGGCCCGACGCTGCCCGTCGGCACCGAGTGCACCATCACCGAGGACGAGGCCGGTGCTGGGATCGACGGCCACGCCCTGACCGCCCCGGCGGCCCAGGAGGTAACGATCTCGCAGAAGGACGAGGTGGTGGAGACCACCTTCGTCAACGCCTACACCGAGATCCCGCCGCCTGCGGACCCCACGCCGAGCCCGTCCGTGACGCCCAGCGCGCCCGGCGACCCCGGTGAGCCGGCGCCGTCGACGACCCCTGTCGCTGCCGGGCCCTCCCTGGCCCGTACCGGCATCAGCGTGGGGCTGCCGATCCTCGTGGCCCTGGCCGCCATCATCGGCGGCGTCGTCCTGGTTCGCCGTCGCAGGGCCTGAACCGCACGCCGGTGCACGGCGCCCGCCTGAGGCCCGGGCACTGAATCACGGGTGAGGGCCCTCCGCCACGGCGGAGGGCCCTCACCCGTATCGCAGGATTGCGACACGTCGACTGGGAGGGATCTGTGGCTTCTCTGTAACATCGCGAACATCGCGCCGTGCGCAAACACTCTCCCATCATCCTGACCAGCAGCATCGCGAGCAGTCCCATCCCCGGGCCCACTGCGGGGGCCGGCCCGTCCCGGCTCCTGGCACTGGCCGCCACGGGCGCCCTGAGCCTGGCCCTGAGCGCCTGCCAGCTCGGCTCCCCCCAGGCCTCCGATGGCTCCCAGGGCGCCCACCCCAGCCCCACGGCGTCGGCCACTCAGGCGGCCGGGGCCGAGGAGAGCACGGAGGAGATCCCCCTGGTCATCCCGGCCGAGCCGACCCGGAGCAGCCTGGACGGCAGCGCTTCGCAGGGGGCCGGGCCCGCCACCGATCCTGCTCAGGGCGCCCCGCAGACCGGGGCCGGCGGGGGCGCCCAGTCGCCCGCCGGCGCCCCATCCCCGCAGGCGGAGGCGCCGGCCCCCTCCGCCGGTGCTGCGGACCCCGTTGCGCCGGTCGACCCCCCTGAGGCCCCCGGCCCGGGCGCGCAGCCCCCGCAGACGCCCGAGGCCCCGGCCCAGGACGCGCCCGTCCCCGCTATCCCCGCCTCCCCCTCCCTGGAGGAGTACCTGGCCTCCCAGTCCCTGACCGAGGCCCGGGCCAATGGGCAGGTCCAGGTCGTCTCCTCCCTCCAGGAGGCCCGCGACATGGGCGCCACCGCCCCGCACATCGTCGTGTCCGACGGCACCTCCCACATCCACTTCCAGCAGGACCGCACCCAGGGCGCCGATGCCACGGCGACCATCGGCGGGCGGACCTACGGGGCGGTCTTCACCGACGTCGTCCCCCTCCTGGCCTTCGACGTCAGCGGGGACGCCACGCAGGTGCTCGCCGAGGCGGTGGCCAAGGCGGCCGAGCGCGGGGTGGGTGTGCGCCTGAGCCCCACCCAGGCCTACCCCCTGACCGCCTCCCTGCGGATCCCCGACGAGGTGCCCTTCCTCGACGGCGCCGGTGCCACCCTCGATGTGAGGATCGCCGGAACCACCCAGGCCAGGCCCGGCATCGCCATCAGCCTGGCGACCGGGTCCAGCGGGACCGCGGTGACGGGCATGACCCTGGACCTGGCCGACTCCCCCTACACCATCGGCCTCCAGGGCGATGCCCTGAGCGACGCCACCATCAGCGGTATCTCCATGACCGGTGTGACCTTCCGGGGCATCCAGCTCGCCGCATCCTCGGGCCCGATGACCGGGGTGCGCATCACCGACAACAGGATCGAGAACGTCGAGGGGTCGAAGGACACCAAGGGGGTGGCCTACTCGCTACTGGTGACCACCGCGGTGGACGACCCCGACAGCCGCTTCGCCGCCAGCCGTAGCCCCATCTGGGAGCGCTACGTCGCCGACGGCACCGTGAGCCCCAACCGGTACGCCAACTCGGGCCTGACGATCTCGGGCAACACCATCTCCGGGGGGTACTACGGCATCGGGCTGTCGGGCGTGACCGACAGCGTCGTCTCCGGCAACTCCGTGAGCAACAACATGCGCTCCATCTCCATGCAGAACAACTGCTCGAACAACCGGGTGGAGTCCAACACCCTGACCAACAGCCGCTCCTCGGCGGTGCACCTGGCCTACAACTCCGGTGGCAACACTGTTCACGGCAACACGATCTCCTCGGACCGGGCCACCGGCCAGGGCCTCCTCCAGGCCTACCAGGGCAGCAGGAGCAACACCTTCAGCGAGAACACCGTCACCCTCACCGGGGACTCGGCTCCCGCCTGGGTGCTCTACGTCGGCCCCGACTCCAGTGGCACCACCTTCACCGGCAACACCGTGACCGGCAGTGCCACGAAGGCGCTCATCGGTATCGAGTCGGTCTGGGACGGGCGCTCGGCTGACGGCTCCCCGGCCTCCTACATGGCCAGCGGCTCGATCCCCAGCCCCGTGGACGGCTCCGCCGTGGCCTACAACGGCGGCCGTGGCGCGCTGGATCAGGTCTCGGTCACCGGCAACGTCCTGACCCCCGGCACGGCGAGGGTCCCCGTGGTCTACGTGGGCGCCGAGGTCTCGGCGGGGCCCGACCAGAAGCAGACGCTCATCGGCAGCATCACCAACCTCAACGTCAGCGGCAATCAGGTCATCGGCGCCGAGACCCCCCAGCTGATCGCCACGCACACCGGCTCCCTGCCCGGGGTCGGGACGGCCACGATCACCGGGGACACCTCCGTGGGCTCCGTGAAGGCCGGCTGACAACGGCGGGGCACGGATTGACGCCGGGGCGCCCGGCGTCCTCCGATTGAACAGCAGCGGCGGTCCGCCCCACTCCTGCGCCGGGCAGCCGGGAGCGGGGCGGACCGCCGCTCGCGGTGCCCAGCCGCCCCGGGGGCCGCTGCCAGGGTCCGGCAGGTGCCCGCGACGCCGCCCCCAGCCCCTAGACTCGCGCCCGTGCGCCTGACTGCCCTCCTGCCCCCACTGCTCGACGACCCCCTCATCGACCGCGCCGTGCGCCAGGCGGGCTCGCGGGCCCGCACCGATCGGACCCTCGTCGTGGCACCCGGTGCCCGCCCCGCCATCCTGGCCGCCATGGCCCTGGGCGCCGACGGCGTGGCGCAGGCCGGAAGTCCGGGCGCCGCGCCTGCGCCCCCCGCGCCGTCGTCGGGCCCGGCGCCGTCGGAGGATGAGACGGCCGGCGAGACCAGTGGCACGCCCCTGCTCGTGGTCACCGCCACTGGGCGCGAGGCCGATGAGACCGCCGCCGCCCTGCGCAGCTACCTGCCCGACGACGACATCGCCGTCATGCCCGCCTGGGAGACCCTGCCCCACGAGCGGCTCTCCCCCCGCTCGGACACCGTGGCGCGCCGCCTGGCCGTCCTGCGCCGCCTGGCCCACCCCGAGGACGCCCAGGACGCCAGTGCCGGGCCGGCCGGGCGCAGTGGGCTCAGTGGGCGCGGCCCCATCCGGGTCCTGGTGGTCCCGGTGCGCGCGCTCCTGGCGCCCGTCATCGCCGGCCTGGGCGAGCTGGAGCCCATCGACCTGGCCCCCGGGATGGGGATCGGGCTGGAGGAGGTCGCCGCCCGCCTGGAGGCCGCCGCCTACACCCGGGTGGACATGGTCGAGACCCGCGGCCAGTACGCGGTGCGCGGTGGCATCCTCGACCTCTTCCCGCCCACCGAGCCCCGCCCCGTGCGCGTGGACTTCTTCGGCGACGAGATCGACGAGGTCTCCTCCTTCGCCGTGGCCGACCAGCGCACCATCGAGGCCCTGCCCGCCGTCAGCGCCACCGCCTGCCGCGAGCTGGTCCTCACCCCCCAGGTGCGCGAGCGCGCCCGCGCCCTGGCCGGGGCGGTCCCCGGGGCCGCCGACATGCTGGAGCGCATCTCCCAGGGGATCGCCGTGGAGGGCATGGAGTCCCTGGCACCGGTCCTGGTGGAGTCCATGGTGCCCCTGCTCGACCTCGTGGGGGACCGGCTCGTGGTCCTGCTGGAGCCCGAGCGGGTGCGCAAGCGCGCCGAGGACCTGACCGCCACCACCGCCGAGTTCCTGGCCGCCGCCTGGACCTCGGCCGCCAGTGGCGGCACCGTGCCGCTCGACCTGTCCGCCGCCGCCTTCGCCCACCTGGCCGAGGCCCGCGCCCTGGCACTGTCGACCAATCGGGGCTGGTGGTCCTTCACCGCCTTGGCCGCCGGCCCCGACACCCTCCAGCTGCCCCTGCGCGACCCCCGCGCCTACCGCGGTGAGCTGGAGGCCGCCGTGCGCGACCTGGGCGAGATGGCCCGCCGCCGGTGGAGCGTCGTGGTGGCCACCGACGGCCCCGGTCCTGGGCGCCGCATGGCCCAGCTCCTGGCCGATGGCGATGTGCCGGCCCGCATCGTCACCCAGCTGAGCGAGACCGCCGAGCTGTGCCCGGCCCCCGAGGCCGCGCAGAGCACCGACGGTCCCGACGATGCCGGTGGGGGGCGCGGCGACGGCGTCGTGCGCGTGACCCAGGCCAGTGCCGGCCACGGCTTCGTGGCCGAGGGACTGGGCCTGGCCCTCATCGCCGAGTCCGACCTCACCGGACGGGCCCCCGCCAGCCCCCGCGAGGCCCGCGCCCTGCCCGCCCGCCGCACCCGCCGCAGCGTGGACCCCCTGTCCCTGCGCGCCGGGGACCTGGTGGTCCACGCCCAGCACGGGGTGGGGCGCTTCATCGAGCTCAGCCGCCGCACCGTGGGCACCGCCCGCAGTGCGGCCACCCGCGAGTACCTCGTCATCGAGTACGCCCCCTCCAAGCGGGGCCAGCCCGGTGACCGCCTCCTGGTGCCCACCGACGCCCTGGACCAGGTGACCAAGTACGTGGGTGGGGACAACCCCGCCCTCAACCGGATGGGCGGGGCCGACTGGGCCAAGACCAAGTCCCGCGCCCGCAAGGCCGTGCGCGAGATCGCCGGGGAGCTCGTGCGCCTCTACGCCGCCCGCTCCGCCGCCCAGGGCCACGCCTTCAGCCCCGACACGCCCTGGCAGGCCGAGCTGGAGGAGGCCTTCCCCTACACCGAGACCCCCGACCAGCTCTCCACCATCGACGAGGTCAAGGCCGACATGGAGAAGCCCCAGCCGATGGACCGCCTCGTGTGCGGCGACGTCGGCTACGGCAAGACCGAGATCGCGGTGCGAGCCGCCTTCAAGGCCGTCCAGGACGGCAAGCAGGTGGCCGTCCTGGTGCCCACCACCCTCCTGGTGGCCCAGCACGCCGAGACCTTCACCGAGCGCTATGCCGGCTTCCCCGTCACCGTGGCCCAACTCTCCCGCTTCCAGGACGCCGCCGAGTCCGAGAAGGTCCTCCAGGGGCTGGCCGCCGGCAGCATCGACGTCGTCGTGGGCACCCACCGCCTCATCACCGGGCAGGTGCGCTTCAAGGACCTGGGCCTGGTGGTCATCGACGAGGAGCAGCGCTTCGGGGTGGAGCACAAGGAGACCCTCACCGCACTGCGCACCGACGTCGATGTGCTGTCCATGTCCGCCACCCCCATCCCCCGGACCCTGGAGATGGCGGTCACCGGCCTGCGGGAGATGTCCACCCTGGCCACGCCCCCCGAGGACCGCCACCCCATCCTGACCTACGTGGGCGCCTACGAGACCAAGCAGGTCTCGGCCGCCATCCGCCGCGAGCTGCTGCGCGAGGGCCAGGTCTTCTTCGTTCACAACCGGGTCGAGGACATCGAGTCCACCGCCGCGCGCCTGGCCGAGCTCGTCCCCGAGGCGCGCGTGGCCACCGCCCACGGCCAGATGGGCGAGCACCGCCTGGAGCAGGTCATCGACGCCTTCTGGCGCAAGGAGATCGACGTCCTGGTGTGCACCACCATCGTGGAGACCGGCCTGGACGTGTCCAACGCCAACACCCTCATCGTCGACCGCGCCGACCGCATGGGCCTGAGCCAGCTCCACCAGCTGCGCGGGCGCGTGGGGCGCGGGCGCGAGCGCGCCTACGCCTACTTCCTCTACCCCTCCGACAAGCCCCTGACCGAGACCTCCCTGGAGCGCCTGCGCACCATCGCCACCAACACCGACCTGGGGGCCGGGATGCAGGTGGCCATGAAGGACCTGGAGATCCGCGGCTCGGGCAACCTCCTGGGCGGGGAGCAGTCCGGGCACATCGCCGGGGTGGGCTTCGACCTGTACGTGCGCATGGTCTCCGAGGCCGTGGCCGCCTACAAGAAGTCCCTGGCGGCCCAGGGGCAGGACGGCGCCCCGGGCCCCGAGGAGGACCCGGATGCCGAGCTGCGCGTGGAGCTGCCGGTGGATGCCACCGTGCCCGAGGACTACATCCCCCACGAGCGGCTGCGCCTGGAGGCCTACACCAAGTTCGCCGCCGCCCGCTCCGATGCCGAGGTCGACGACGTCGTCGAGGAGCTCATCGACCGCTACGGGCCCCTGCCCCAGGCCACCGAGCACCTGGCGGCCCTGGCGCGCCTGCGGGCCCTGGCCGCGGGCCTGGGCGTGCGCGAGATCGTGGCCCAGGGCAAGTCCGTGCGCTTCGCGCCGGTGGACCTGGCCGAGTCCGCCCGCATGCGCCTGACCCGCCTCTACCCTGGCACCACCCTCAAGCCCGCCACCCGCACCATCGTGGTCCCCGCCCCCGGGACCGCCCGCATGGGCGGGGGCGGGCTCAGTGGCCAGGAGGTGCTGCGCTGGGCCGAGGTGCTCCTGCGCGCCGTCGTCGCCGGAGATGCCGCCTACGAGACCGAGGCCACCGCCTACCGCCGGAGGTGAGTGCCGTGGGCCGTCACGGGCCGGGCGGCGGGGAGTGACGGCAGGACGGGCAGCCGGGAGGGGCGGCCAGGGCGCGGCGGTTGGGCCGCGGGCTCGCCCGCAGCCGCCCGGTCCGCGGTGCAGGTCCTAGAGTGACCCGGTGAGCACCACCGCCCCGCGACCCCTCCCGCCCCGGGTCGTCGTCGTCATCGACGACCTGCACCGCCCCAACGGCATCGTCTCCTGCGTGGACCTGCTGGCCGGGCAGATGCGCCAGGAGGGGATCGAGATCGACATCCTGTGCTTCGGCCCCTGCGACCCCGACCTGGCCCAGCGCCACCGAGTCATCACCGCCCTGCCGGGGCGGCGCTACACCTCCGCCATGGCGGGCTTCGAGCGCTCCAAGGCGGTGCTCAAGCCCCTGCGCCACGCCCTGACCGCCCTGTGGTGGCCGGTGGCCTCGGCCCGCCTGCGCCGGCTGGCGCGCCACTGGGGCCCCGAGGCGCTGGTCATCGGCGCGGGGCTCGACGCCGTGCGCCTGCTGGATCGGGCCGGGGTGCGCCCCCGCATCCTGGTCTCCCAGGTCCACGCCGACGTCGAGGCCCTCACCCCGGCCCAGTGGGCCCTGGTGCGCGGGGCCTCCACTGTCTCGCGCACCATCACCGCCCTGACCCCCGAGGGCGCCCGCCGGCTCCAGGACCGGGGCATCCCCGCCGTCTTCCTGCCCAACCCCGCCCCCGAGGCCGGCGGCCGGGCCGACGTCAGGGGCTCGCGCACAGTGGTCTACCTCGGCCGCCTGTCCAGCGGCAAGCAGATCGACCACCTCATCGACGCCTTCGAGCAGGCCGCCCCCGAGGACTGGCGCCTGCGGATCTACGGCGGCGGCCCCCAGGAGGGCGCGCTGCGCGAGCACGCCGCCCGGGCCCGGGGCGACATCGAGCTGTGCGGCACGGTCGACGATGTCGGCCCGGTCCTCCAGGGCGCCGCCATCCACGCGCTGCCCTCGCGCTCCGAGGGCCTGTCCATGTCCATCCTGGAGGCCAATATGGCCGGCGTGCCGACGCTCGCCTACGACTCCACCCCCGGGATGCGCCTGGCCATGGGGGCAGGCGCCCCCCTGGTGCCCCAGGGCGACCGGCAGGCCCTGGCCCAGGCGCTGAGCCGCCTCATGAGCGACGACGAGGCCCGCGCGCAGGCGGGCCGGCGGGCCTACGAGCATGGCCGCTCCTTCAGCGCCCACGCCGTGGTGGCGCGCTGGATCGACCTGTGGCAGGAGCTGCGGGCCCAGGAGCGGGGTCACGAGGATCGGGGCGAGCCGGCCGACCTGCCCCGATGACGGGGTGAGGGCCGGTCCCAGGAGAGGCTGCGGCTGGTGCTGGCCGGGGACGCCGCCCTTCCTGTCTCGGAGGGCGGCAGGGGCGCGCGGGACCCGGCCGATCAGCCCTGGAGCAGACTGGGGCCGCCGCCCAGGATCCAGGGGCGCGACTGGCTCTGGTAGCGCGGCGCGTAGGCCACCTGCGAGGAGGCGCGCCAGGCCTGGTACTGGGCCTGGATCTGCTGGGCCTCGGGGAGCTCGGAGAGCTTGCCGCTGAGCAGGGAGATGCGCAGGACATCCACGGCGCCCTCGGACAGGGACGCGGAATCCACCGTCGCGCCCGCCGGCGCCTGGGCCTGGGCCGCATCCAGAGTCTCGCGCGCCTCCTGGGCGCTGACCGACAGGCCGTGGGCCTGGGCCGCATCCTCGACGAAGGGCGCATCGCTGAGGATCTGGACCACCTGGTCGGCGCCGGCCCCCAGGGGGCCGAGCTCGGAGACGATGCCCTGGATGCGGTCCTCGCTCAGGCGGAGCTGCTGGCGCTGCCCCTGGGAGTCGGTGTAGGTGATGACCGCCGCCTGCCCGGGGTGGGCCGAGCAGCCCGCCAGCGCCGCTCCGGCGATGAGCGCGCCCACGACGGCGCGGGTCAGGCGGGAACGCAGGGGCGAGCGGGTCATCATGTCCTCCACACTCCGGATCGAGAGGGTCTCTTCGGCTCAGCGGCCGGGGACGGAGAGGGCCTGTGCGCCGAGGCCGCCGGCCCGCCCCCATTCCTGTCCTGAGGGTCGCGCTCGAGCATAGCAGCCGGGAATCGGGCGGGTGCGGGGGGGGAGTCTTGCGAGGAGGAGCGGGGAGCGGCGGGAGGCGGTGGGCGTCGTCGTCGGGCGCCCGCTTTCTCGCCGGGCGTGAACAATGAGTCCGGCAGGACCAACGCCCTCGTGGACCCGGGCGCCTGCCGCTAGGCTGGGAGCGCTTTCCGGATCTACTCAGCATTAGGAGCACCAAGTGGCCCTCATCGAGAACGTTCACGCCCGCGAGATCCTCGACTCCCGTGGCAATCCCACCCTGGAGGTCGAGATCCTCCTGGAGGACGGTGCTTCTGCTCGCGCCGCCGTCCCCTCCGGCGCCTCCACCGGCGCCTTCGAGGCCGTCGAGCTGCGCGACGGCGACAAGGGCCGCTACCTCGCCAAGGGCGTGGAGAAGGCCGTGGCCAATGTCAACGACATCATCGCTCCCGAGATCATCGGCTACGACGCCGCTGACCAGCGCGGCCTGGACAAGCTCATGATCGACCTGGACGGCACCCCCAACAAGGGCAAGCTCGGCGCCAACGCCATCCTGGGCGTCTCCCTGGCGGCCGCGCAGGCCTCGGCCGAGTCCGCCGGCCTCGACCTCTTCCAGTACGTCGGCGGCCCCGGCGCCCACGTCCTTCCCGTGCCCATGATGAACATCCTCAACGGCGGCTCCCACGCCGACTCCAATGTGGACATCCAGGAGTTCATGATCGCCCCCATCGGCGCCCCCACCTTCCGCGAGGCCCTGCGCTGGGGCGCGGAGGTCTACCACGCCCTCAAGGCCGTGGTCAAGGAGCGCGGGCTGTCCACCGGCCTGGGCGACGAGGGCGGCTTCGCCCCCAACCTGGACTCCAACCGCGAGGCTCTCGAGCTCATCGTCGAGGCCATCGAGAAGGCCGGCTACACCCCCGGCAAGGACATCGCCCTGGCCATGGACGTGGCCTCCACCGAGTTCTTCGACGAGAAGACCAAGACCTACAGCTTCGAGGGCGAGGCCCGCGACAACGCCTGGATGGTCGACTACTACGAGAAGCTCATCACCGACTTCCCGATCGTCTCCATCGAGGACCCGCTCTCGGAGGACGAGTGGGATGACTGGAAGGCCCTGACCGACAAGATCGGCGACCGCGTCCAGATCGTGGGCGACGACTTCTTCGTCACCAACCCCGAGCGCCTGGCCAAGGGCATCGAGATGGGCGCCGCCAACGCCCTGCTGGTCAAGGTCAACCAGATCGGCTCCCTGACCGAGACCCTGGAGGCCGTGGAGCTGGCCCACCGCGCCGGCTACAAGTCCATGACCTCCCACCGCTCCGGTGAGACCGAGGACGTCACCATCGCCGACCTGGCCGTGGCCACCAACTCCGGCCAGATCAAGACCGGTGCCCCCGCCCGCGGCGAGCGCATCAACAAGTACAACCAGCTGCTGCGCATCGAGGAGGCCCTGGGCGAGGCCGCCGTCTACGCCGGCGCCGACGCCTTCCCCCGCTTCAAGGCCTGAGCCTGTCGGGCAGCGCACTGGCGCCGCCCACCTGAGATGAGGGCACCCATCTGCGGGGTGCGGCCGATCCGGATCGGCCGCACCCCGCAGTGCTGCCCGGGCCTCCCGAGCCGCTCAGGAGGCCCGGGCCACTGCCCTGGCTCTGGGTGCCACTGGTCCCTGTCAGGGCGTCCTGTCAGGGCGCGCTGAGCGCGGCGGTCGGTGGCGTGCGGGCGGCCCGCGCCGCCGGGTAGGCACCCGCCAGTGCGCCGACGACCACCGTGATCCCCAGTCCCGCCACGATCGCCAGGGGCGGTATGGCCAAGGGCCAGCCGCGCAGCGCAGCCATCCCCCCTGATACCGCGATGCCGATGAGGCAGCCCAGGATCCCTCCGGTGAAGGACAGCACCAGAGCCTCGGCCATGAACTGGATCCGGATATGACCGCGCCTGGCGCCCAGGGACCTCCTCAGCCCGATCTCCCTGCGCCGCTCCAGCACCGAGACGATCATCGTGTTGGCCACGCCGATGCCGCCGACGAGCAGGGCGATGGAGCCCACCCCCAGCATCAGGCCGGTCAGTGCCCTGTCCGCGGCGTTCTTGGCCTCCAGCGCGTCGGAGGGGCGGGAGACCTTCACCTCGTTGGGGGTCTGCGGCGAGATCGTGGGCGCCAGCAGGGACCGGACGGTGGGCACGGCGTCGTCATCGCTGCGTGTGTACACCCTGCTCGGCTTGCCATCGTGTCCCAGTAGGGAGGAGGCCGCGCCTTGGCCGATGAGCGCGGCGTTGTCGAGCTCGGGGGCCAGCGCGACCGGCTCAAGGATGCCGACCACCGTGAACCACGTCCCCCCGATCCACACATTCGTCCCCGGCGAGACCACCCCCAGTCTTCGTGCGGCGCTGCTCCCCAGGACCGTGGCCGGGTAGTCCGCGGTGGCCTCGTTGAGCCATCCGCCCCTGCTCACCCGTCCCGCCACAACCTCCAGGAGCGACTGCTCGGCAGCCAGGGTGGCGATCCCGCCGGAGGCGTTCTTGTCGATCAGCGGGCTGCGGTAGACCAGGGAGCTCTTGACCGTCCCGGTGCTCGAGGCGCTGCGCACCCCCTCGATGAGCCGCACCCTGCCCACAGAATCCTGGGGGAGAGGAGCATCCTTGCCGAAGAGGTCCTGGCCGCTGCCCGCCGTCAGCAGATTGGTGCCCAGTGAGTCGAGCTGGGCCGTGAGCTGGGCGTGGCTGGAGGCGGAGACCCCCACCACCGCGACCATGGCGGCGATACCGATGGCGACGCCCAGGGCCGACAGGAGCGCCCGGGCGGGCCGGGCCCGCAGACCGGTCAGCCCCAGGCGCAGTGCGTCGCCGGGGAGCAGCCGTGAGGGTCGGAGCCCCACTGCTGCACGGCGGGCGGCACCAGTCTCAGTGCGTGATGCGTGCGCTGCCATGCGCGTCCTCCTTCCGCATCGAGTCGCCCACAACGCGGCCGTCGCTCAGGCTGATGCGCCGGGGCAGGCGGGAGGCGAGCTCCTTGTCATGAGTGATGACGATGATGGTGGTCCCCTGCCGGTGCAGCTCGTGGAGGAGCTCGACGATCGAGGCCCCTGAGACCGAATCGAGGTTCCCGGTCGGCTCATCGGCCAGCAGCAGCGCGGGATCGCCGATCACCGCCCTGGCGATGGCCACGCGCTGGCGCTCGCCCCCGCTGAGCTGGTGGGGGCGGTGATCCAGCCGGTGCCCCAGTCCCACACGCTCCAGCGCCCGGCGAGCGCGCTGGAGCCTGGCGGAGCGGGGCATGCCGCTGTAGAGCAGGCCGTCGGCCACGTTGTCCAGCGCCGTGACGCCATCGGATAGGTGGAACTGCTGGAAGACGAAGCCGATCCGGCTGGCGCGCAGCGCCGACAGGCTCGCGTCGTCCAGGGAGCCGACGTCGAGTCCGTCGATCTCGACCGTGCCCGAGCTGGGGCGGTCCAAGGTTCCGATGAGATTGAGGAGCGTGGACTTCCCCGAGCCCGAGGGGCCCACGATCGCGACCAGCTCGCCGTCATCGACCTCCAGGCTCACGCCCGCGCAGGCGGTCACGGGAGGCTCTCCGTAGCTGCGGTGCACGTCCCGCAGGGACAGGATGCGGTTCCTCATTGCGGCACCACCACCGACTGGCCCGCGGTGATCCCCTCACCGGAGATCTCCACGCGCCCGGCCGCGAACAGCCCGGTCGTGACCGGCACCTTGCGGGTGGTGCCATCGTCCTGGACGACCTCGACGCCGTACTGCTGCGGGCTCAGGGCCAGCAGTGCGCCCAGGGGCACTGAGAGCACGTCCTCGCGCGTCTGGCTGGGCAGGGCCACCGTCACCGAGGCCTCCTGGAAGGCGGTGCTGGACCCGGCCTCATCGAGGGTGATGGTCACCGGGATGATCCTCTCCTTGGACTCCCCCGATCCTGAGGTCTTCTCCGTGGGCGTGCCCACGGTGCTGATGGTGCCGGAGGCCGTGGAGGAATCGGGCATCGTGATGGTCACAGCCGTTCCCACGGCCGCCAGCCCCTGGTCGGAGAGCTTGACGGGGGCATCCACCACCTGGGTGGTGCTGGTGACCGCGTAGAGCTCGGAGCCCATGCCCACGCGGTCCCCGAGCCTGGCACTGACCGGCCCCACCCGCAGATCCCCGGGGGAGAAGACCACCTGTCCCAGCGGGACGCTCCCGGTGCGCGACAGCCCCGCATCCCTCTGCCACCGCAGGACGGCGCCGGTGGTCGCCCGGCCGAAGCGGTTATCGGGCTCGCCCTCCAAGTAGCCCAGGGACCTCAGTGCCGCCTGGAGCTGGCGGACGTCCTCGCCGTCGTCCACGCCGGCCTCGAGGGTCCGCCAGGCCGGCAGGGCGCCGTGCATGAGGTAGGCGGCCTCGGCCCCCGCGCGGTACAGGAGGTCGCCCTGGGTCAGGACGGTTCCGGAGGCGGGCAGGCCGATGAGCACGCCCTCGAACCCCGAGGTGAGAGTGCGGGCCTCGGAGTAGCGCAGTGTCCCGGACACCGAGGCCTGGCCCTGCAGGTCCCCGCGGGTCACTGTGTCGGTGGCCCCGCTGAAGGGGCGGGAGGACGGCTCCGAGGGTGCTGAGAATGGTCCGATCCGTCTGGCTCGCATGACGGCGCCCGCGGTCAGGGCCAGGGCGGCGCAGGCTCCGCCGGCCAGCAGGGCGCGGCGTCGCATGGGGCGGGCCTCGCTCGCGGGAGCGTCGGGTCGGGCGGCATCCGTGGTTTCCGTCCGGTCCTGCGCGGTGGCGCCCTTCGCAGCGCTCGTGGACTCCGAGGGCGCGGGCGCGCGGTCATTGAGGGCTCGCATCACTTGCCGCCCCTCGTGGTCTGCGGCGCACTGGGAGACCCGGAGCCGACCTTCTCAGCGCAGGTGCTCAGGGCCTCCTCGGGGATGGTCTCATCGAGGCGCAGGACCTCGCCCGGGGCGGGGTCGGCGACGTCGTACCCCTCCTGGCGCAGGCACTCGGTGACCAGGACATAGAACTGCTGCATCTCCTCCTCGGACACGTCCTCGGCCCCCGGGAGCGGGCCGGCGCTGCTCTCGCACTCCTTGTAGGCCTTCTCAATGGCCTCGGGGTCGCCCGTGGTGGGGATCGCCAGGGCTCCATCGCTGTCAGGATCAGGGACATCGAAGCCCTTGTCCCGCATGCAGCGGGAGATGGAGAGCGTGTACTGCTGCAGGTCGGCGGCGTCGGTGGAGGAGTGGGAGGACGACGCGGGGGCCGCGGATTGGGCGCAGCCGGCGAGCAGGCTCAGTACCATCGCCGCGCAGATCGCCCCGGCGGCCGCGGCCGTCCTGGTGGCCGCGGCCCTTCTCATCATGCTGGTCCCTCCAATGGTGGTCATGGATGTCCCTCCGTACTAGGTGCGGTGGCCGGCCCAGTGGCGCAGCCCTTACTGGGCGGACAGGAGCGGATGCGTCCCGCCCGCGGGGGCAAGACAAGCCGGACCGGTGTTGCCATGGCGTTCACGGTGCCGCTTATGCCGTGGCAACGTCGGTGGTGGTTCAATCTGGCCGTCAGTGACTCACGGCGTCAGGCGCGATGAGCGCCTGCGGGTATCGAGGGGGCAGCAGTGCGCGTGCTGGTCGTGGAGGACGAGGAGTACCTGGCCGAGGCCATCGCGGCCGGGCTGCGCCGCGAGGCGATGGCGGTGGACGTCGTCGGGGATGGGGCCGGGGCCCTGGAGCGGATCGGGGAGCACCACTACGACGTCCTGGTCCTGGACCGCGACCTGCCCCTGGTGCACGGAGACGAGGTCTGCCTCCGGGTCGCCGAGGAGCACCCCGGCACCAGGGTGCTCATGCTCACCGCCGCCAGGAGGCTGGACGCCCGGGTGGGGGGCTTCGAGCTGGGGGCGGACGACTACCTGGTCAAGCCCTTCGAGTTCCCCGAGCTGGTGGCCAGGCTGCGGGCCCTGGAGCGGCGCAACCAGCCCGCGCGCATCCCTGTCATTGAGGCCCACGGCGTCAGGCTCGACCCCTTCCGACGCGAGGTGCGGCGCGACGGGCGCCCCCTTCGGCTCAGCCCCAAGGAGTTCGCCATCCTCCAGGTCCTCATGGAGGCCGATGGGGGAGTGATCAGCTCCGAGGAGCTGCTGGAGCGGGCCTGGGACGCCAACGCTGATCCCTTCACCAACTCCGTGCGCGTGACCATCTCCCACCTGCGCCGCAAGCTGGGCGACCCCTGGGTGATCCAGACGGTGAGCGGCGCGGGCTACCGGTTCAGCGCATGAGGCATCGCCCGTGCCCAGCCGCTGGCGCCCCTGCGGCACCGGCGCTCCAGTCCCGGCCGGCGGGAGGGGAGCTGCCGGAGGCAGGCCTGCGCCGTGCACGGCGCCTGAGCATCCGCGCTCGCCTGGTCCTGACCTACACCGGTCTCATGGCTGCCACGGGGGCGGTCCTCATTGCCCTGGTCTCCTCCTATACCTTCTTCGAGGTCTACATCATCTCCGACGGCGGGCAGATCCCTCCCGAGCAGGTCGACCTCTCGTCGCCGGAGTTCAACGAGCTGCTGAGGGACGTCGAGAGCTCGCTGTACACCACGATCCTGTGCGCGGCAGTCATCGTCCTGCTGGTGCTGACCCTCCTGTCCGCGGTGGTGTGCTGGATCCTGGCCGGCAGGATGCTCCGGCCACTGACCTCCGTGAGCGCCGCCGCCAGGCGGGCAGCCTCAGGAGACCTCGGCCAGCGCCTGTCCCTGTCCGGCCCGCATGACGAGATCCACGACCTGGCCGACACCTTCGACAGCATGCTGGCCTCCCTGGAGCGGGCCTTCGAGGTGCACCGCCGCTTCGCGGCCAACGCCTCCCATGAGCTGCGCACACCGCTGGCCACCACCAAGACAATGATCGACGTCGCCCTGACCGACCCCCATCCCACAGTCGAGGGCCTGCGCGAGGTCCTAGTGCGGGTGCGGCAGACCAACGACGCCAATCGGGAGCTGATCGACGCCCTCCTGGACCTCGCCGATGCCCAGGCCGGGGAGCTCGAGCGCGAGGAGGTCGATATCGCCGCCATCATCCGCGGCGAGCTGGCGCGCCTCTGCGATCAGGCGCATCACCGGGGCCTGCACGTGCAGTGCGCACTGGAGGAGCCCCGGGTCAGGGCAGATCCGGTCCTGCTGCGCCAGGCCGTCTCCAACCTCCTGCGCAACGCCGTGCGCCACAGCGCCGAGGGCGGCCGGGTCATGGTGCGGGTCCACAGCCGCCCACTCGATCGGGGCCGGCCTTGCGCCGTGCGGCTCACCGTTGACAATGATGGCCCGGTCATCCCCGCCGAGAGGATCCCGGTCCTGCGTGAGCCCTTCGTCCGCGGCCAGGGGCGCTCGCGGGGCGCCGGGCACGGCCTGGGCCTGGCGATCGTCTCGGCCGTGGTCACCGCCCACGAGGGCGAGCTGCACCTGCATGCCAGGCCCGCCGGGGGACTGGGCGTGGTCATGGACCTGCCGGGAGCCCCGGGCCGCTCCTGATCACGTGGAGCGGGCCGCCCCTGGCCGCCGCCGCGACTCGTGGCGCCCGGCCCGCTCAGGTGCGCGCCGCCATCGGGCGGTGTCGGTGACGCCTCCTGTGTCGTGCGCGCCCTGCGCCATCGACCTGGGGCAGGATTCGATGCATGACGCCGCGCCGACCCTCCCGCACCGCCAGCCACCGAGGCTCACGTGGCTCGCGCGGCTCGGGAACGCACCCCGGCCGCGCCTCCTCCAGTGCCGCGGGCCCGGGGGCCTCCGCCGGGCCCGCCGGCTCGCGCGGAGCCTCCGATCGGGAAAGCGCCGAGGCCCCCGTGGTCGCCGAGAGGGGGGTGCCCCCGCGCGTGGTCACCCTCGTCATCGTGGCGCTCATCTCCTTCGCCGTCGTCTTCACCTCCCTGCGCGCCTACCTGTCCCAGCGCGCCCAGTACGACGACGTCGTCAACCAGCTCGCCGAGGCCAAGGCCACCTCCACCGCCCTGGAGCAGGAGCTGGCCCAGTGGCAGGACGAGACCTTCGTGCGCTCCCAGGTGCGCCAGCGCCTGGGCTACGTCATGCCGGGGGAGACCACCTACGTCGTCGTGGGGGCTGACGGCCTGGCCGACGGCGAGGGCGGCGGCGATACCGACCAGGACTCCCAGCGCCTGCCCTGGTACGAGACCCTCCGGAAGTCCTCGCGGGCGGCGGGCGGCGCCGAGCAGACCGAGGCGCCCACCGACCCCGCCCAGCGGGGTTGGGCCCCCACCACCCCGCAGCCCAGCGGGCAGCCGAGCCCCAGCGGAGCACCGGGCGGCCGGCCGGGGCAGGAGCCCAGCGGGGCCCCCGGTGGGGCGCCCGCACCCCAACCCCAGCCCAGCGCAGCGCCCAGCCAGGCACCCGCGCCCCAGGAGACGCCATGACCGACACCCCCGTGACCCCGGCCGACCTCGAGGCCCTGACCGAGCAGCTCGGGCGGATCCCCCGGGGCGTGGTGGCCATCGCCGCGCGCTGCGTCTGCGGGCGCCCCGCCGTCGTGCGCACCGCCCCGCGGCTGGACGACGGCACCCCCTTCCCCACCAGCTACTACCTCACCCACCCCGCCGCGGTGAAGGGGTGCTCCACCCTGGAGGCCGAGCACCTCATGGAGGAGCTCAACGCCGAGCTCGCCCAGGACGCTGAGCTCGCCGCGGCCTACGCCCGCGCCCACGAGGACTACCTGGCCCGCCGCGCCGAGCTCGGGCAGGTGCCCGAGATCGAGGGGATCTCCGCGGGGGGCATGCCCACGCGCGTCAAGTGCCTCCACGCCGTGCTGGGCCACACGCTGGCCACAGCGCCGGGCATCAACCCCATGGGGGACCGCACCCTGATGGCCCTGCGGGCCCGCGGCCTGTGGGATGAGGCCCGCTGCCACTGCTGAGCCGCCGGCCGCCGCGGCGGCCGACTACCGGGGCCCGCCCGCCCCGCAGTGCGGCGCGGGCCTGCGCCCCCGATGCCCTTGTTGCGGCCGGGCCGATCCGCTCCGCCGCCCGGCCTGCCTCAGCGCCCGGCCGGCCGCGCGCCGGGCCACGGCACCCCACACGCCCGGGCTGCTACGTTTCCTGCCAGGAGCGCCCAGCGCCCCTCGAACCGCCTGAGCCGAGCCCCTCCAGGAGGACCCGCCCATGACCCGCGTGGCCGCCATCGACTGCGGAACCAACACCATCCGCCTCCTCATCGCCGACGCCCACCTTGAGGCCGGCGGCGTGAGGCTGGAGACCCTGGAGCGGCGCAACGAGATCGTGCGCCTGGGTCAGGGCGTGGACCGCACGGGCCGCCTGGACGATGCCGCCCTGGAGCGCACCCTGGCGGTGGTCGAGGACTACGCCGCCCAGTGCGAGCGCCACGGCGTCCCCCAGGGACCGGGGCACCGGCGCTTCGTGGCCACCTCCGCCACCCGCGACGCCGAGAACCGGGAGGCCTTCACCACCGGGGTCAGCCGCCTGCTGGGCATCGCCCCCGAGGTCATCAGCGGGGATGAGGAGGCGCGCCTGGCCTTCGCCGGCTCCCTGCTTGGCTCGGCCGCCCCGCAGGCCCCCCGCCTGGTGGTGGACCTGGGCGGGGGCTCCACCGAGCTGGTCCTGGGGGCGGGCGCCCCCAGTGCGGCGATCAGCCTGGACGTGGGCAGCGTGCGCATCACCGAGCGCCATCTGGCCCACGGCGTCACCGCCGGCGGCGAGGAGGCGGCGCGCGCGGAGGTGCGCGGCCTGCTGGAGGAGGCCGCCCAGGTGGTCGACCTCGGCGCCCCCGAGCTCATCGTGGGCATGGCCGGGACGATCACCACCGTGACATCGCATGCCCTGGGCCTGGAGGCCTTCGACCCGCAGGCCGTCGACGGCGCCGAGCTGGGAGTCGAGCAGGTCCTGGCCTCCTGCGAGGCGATCATCCACTCCACCCCCGCCCAGCGCGAGGGGTGGGGCTTCCTGTCGCCCGGGCGCCGCGACGTCATCGCCGCCGGGGCCCTGGTGTGGAGCGAGATCGTGGCCCGGGTGGCCGCCGATACCGCGGCCGCCGGGCGGTCCCTGCGCGGGACGGTGACGAGCCTGCGCGACATCCTCGACGGCGTCGCCCTCTCGCTGGTGCCCGTGGAAGCGGCGGCGCCCAGCTCCCCGCAGTCGGCTGGTTCCACGGAGTCCTCCGGAGCCGGCGCGGCGCCCTTGGACGGCGCCGGCAGCGGGCCCGCCGTGCGGTGAGGCGGCGGGGCCATGACACCGCAGCAGTACCAGCCGCATGAGGCCGTTGGCCAGGAGCCGGGGCAGGAGCCGGGGCAGCGGGGCCCCGGCAGTGGCCCCCTGCGCTGGGGCGGGGCACGGGTCGGTGCGGGACGGCCCGCGCTCGTCGTCGCCCTGACCGGCCCCACCCTCGCTAAGGCCGCCGACCAGGCCCGCCGGGCCGTGAGCGCTGGGGCCGAGGTTCTGGAGATGCGCGTGGATCTGCTGGAGGAGGTGCGCCAGGGCCTGGAGGCGGGGCCCGGTCCGGCGGCATCCCGGATCCTGGAGTGCCTGGGAGGCCTGTACGAGGCTCAGGCAGGCATGGGGGCCCCGGGGCAGTCCAGTGCCGGTGCGGACCTGGAGGCGCCCGCCCCGCTCCTGCTCACCTGCCGCACCACGGCCGAGGGCGGGCGGGCGCAGGTGGGGGATGCCGCCTACAGGGAGATCCTGCTCGCGGTCCTGGAGGCAGTGGAGGCACTGCCGCGGACCGCGCGCCTCGCGGCCATCGACGTCGAGGTCCAGCGCGGCTGCCTGCCCGAACTGGCCGCGCGCGCCCACGAGCGGGGGATCGACGTCGTCGGATCCTTCCACGACTTCGAGGGCACTCCCGGCGACGCCGAGCTGGAGGAGGTGCTGGCGGGTATGGCGGCCCAGGGCGCCGACCTGGCCAAGGTGGCGGTGATGCCGCTGAGCGCGGAGGACGTGGCCCGCCTGCTGGGGGTCAGCGCGCGGATGTCGACGGCGCTGGAGGTGCCGGTGGCAGCGATGTCCATGGGGGCCCTGGGGACCATCAGCCGTGTGGCACCGGTCTTCGGCTCGGCCCTGACCTTCGTCGTCGTCCCCGATGAGGAGGGTGAGGCCCTGGCCTCCGCCCCCGGCCAGCTCCCCATCGAGCAGGTGCGCCGCTGCCTGGAGTGGCTGGGGGGCTGATTCCGCCGCGGCCCGGAGGCTGGCGCTGCTGGCCTCCCGGAGCTACTGACAGCCGGAATCGCTGGGGACCCGGAGGTTCTGACGCCCGGAGGCTCTGGGCGCTGAGTACTCCGGCGCATGGCGGAGATGGGTCCACTGTGCGGGGTTGTCTGCACTGCGCAGGATTGTCTGCACTTTGCGGGGGATGTCTGCGGAATGCGGGTCTCCCAGACCTGCACCGTGCCGACAGCACCTGCAATCCACGGACAACCCCGCGTTCTATAGGCACGGGGCGGCGCCTGAGCCTCCTGTGAGGACCCGCAGGAATTGCCACCGCACTAAAGGGACGCACCCCGTGACGTAGCGCCGGCGTCCTGCCCCCGCATCACGTGGGATGGTCTGCCTCGGACACCTCAGCCCCGGAAGCCTCAGCTCAGGTGGCCCCAGTCCCGGCGGCGGCGATGCCGGCGGGTGGGGCGCCTCACCGCAGGGCGCCTTCCGGGGCCGCTTGGCGGTGGCGTAGACTGCCCGGCGTTGCCCCGGCGAGGGACGCGCTGCCCAGCGCGCATCCGTGATCGACGTGGTGGTACCTGGCGGTACTGCGCGTCGACGCGCCCGCCGGACCACTGACTGCGGGGCCCTGGTCCCGCTCCTCATCATCTAGGAGAGCCACATGGCCAACAACGCCATCACCCTCACGGGCCAGGACCGCACCGAGTTCGGCAAGGGCTCGGCCCGCCAGGCCCGCCGCGCCGGCCAGGTCCCCGTCGTCGTCTACGGCCACGGCACCGAGCCGCGCCACCTGCTGCTGGAGGAGCACGCCACCCGCCTGGCCCTGCGCAGCAACGACAACGCCCTGGTCGAGCTCAAGGTCGGCAGCGAGACCCTGCTGGTGCTGACCAAGGAGGTCCAGCGCCACCCCATCCGCCCCGGCGTCCAGCACGTGGACTTCCTGCTGGTCAACCGCAACGAGCGCGTTGAGGTCGAGGTGCCCGTCACCGTCGTCGGCGAGGCCGCCCCCGGCACCATCCACATGATCGAGTCCTCCCACGTGGTGCTCTCCGCCCCCGCCGTCTCCATCCCCGAGACCCTCGAGGTCGACATCACCGGCGTGGCCGGCGGCACCGTGCTGACCGTGGCCGACCTGACCCTGCCCGAGGGCGTCGAGGCCGTCTCCGAGCCCGAGGCCGCCGTGGTCAACGTGGCCGACAAGGGCGCCGTGGCCGCCTCCGTCCCCGAGGATGAGGCTGGGGACCAGGCCGCTGAGGAGCAGTGACCGAGCCGTCGCCGCGAGCCGAGTGAGCCGCCCGTGACCGCCCCCTGGCTGATCGTCGGGCTGGGGAACCCCGAGGCCCGGTACGCCCGCAACCGCCACAACGTTGGCCATATGGTCATCGACGTCCTGGCGGGGCGTACCGGGGCCCGCCTCTCCCCCCACAAGGCCCGCGCCCGCCTGGCCGAGGTGCGCCTGGGGATGCTGCCGGGCGGAGCGCCCGGCCCCCGGGCCATCCTGGCCGCGCCCACCTCCTTCATGAATGTCTCCGGTGGCCCCGTGAAATCCCTCCTGGGCTATTACGGGGTGGACCCCCGCGCGGGGCTGCTGGTCATCCACGACGAGCTCGACATCCCGCCCCATGAGCTGCGCCTCAAGCGCGGCGGGGGAGAGGGCGGGCACAACGGCCTGCGATCCATCTCCTCGGTGCTGGGCACCAAGGACTACGCGCGGCTGCGCGTGGGGGTGGGCCGCCCGCCGGGACGCCAGGACCCCGCGGCCTTCGTCCTGTCCGACTTCCCGGCGCGCGAGCGCGAGGAGTTGGGGGTCACCCTGGAGCAGGCGGCCGACGTCGTCGAGCAGGTGGTGGCCGAGGGCTTCGAGGCCGCTCAGCAGCGCCTCCACACCCCCTGACCCCTACTCTTCGACAATTTGCATGAGATCGTCCTTTTCCAGGCCCGGAAAAGGACGATCTCATGCAAAAGGGGTAGGTTAGGTCATGAGGCCGGTCTCGTAGGCCACGACGACGGCCTGCACCCGGTCGCGCACGTCCAGTTTGGCCAGCACATTGCCCACGTGGGTCTTGACGGTGGTGGCCGAGACGACCAGATGGGCCGCGATCTCCGCATTGGACATGCCCCGGGCCATGAGCATGAGGATCTCGCGCTCCCGGGGCGTCAGGGAGGCCAGCCTGGGGTCCTCGGCCGACGGCGTCCCACCGGTGTCGGGCAGGTCGGCGGCGAACATCTCCAGCATCCGCTGGGTGACGCGGGGCGAGACCACCGCCTCCCCGGAGGCCACCGTGCGGATGGCCTCGGCCAGCTCGGTGGGGCGCGTGTCCTTGAGCAGGAAGCCGGAGGCACCCGCCCGCAGCCCGGAGAAGGCGTACTCATCCAGGTCGAAGGTGGTCAGGATGAGGATCCGGGTGCTGGGGCATTCCTGGGCGATGATCTGCGTGGCCTCGATGCCGTTCATCCCCGGCATGCGCACATCCATGAGGATGACATCGGGCCGGAGGGCCTTGGCCTGGGCGATGGCGGTGGTGCCGTCGGAGGCCTCGCCGACCACCTCGATCCCCTCCTCGGCATCCAGGACCATGCGGAAGCCCATGCGCATGAGGGACTGGTCGTCGGCCAGAACCACGCGGACGGTGCGCAGGGGCTCGGCCTCCTGGTCGTCGTCGCCGGCTGCGGTGTTCACAGAGGCATCTGCCACGAAGAGCTCCCTTCATCGTGCTCGTCCCAGCGCAGGACGGCGCGCACACGCCACCCGATGGGGGTGGGGCCGGCCTGCACTGTCCCACCATAGACCGCGGCGCGCTCCCGCATGCCGATGAGGCCCTTGCCCGATCCGTGCATGGGCCGTGAGCCCGGGGCCGCCTCGTTGTCCACCGTGAGCACCGCGGTGCCCGTATGGCGCTCCACGGTGACCGCCACGGACTTCGTGGTGGGGGCGTAGCGCAGCACATTGGTCAAGGACTCCTGCGCGATGCGGAAGAGAGTGAGCTGGAGGGCCTTGTCCTGCGGCAGGCTCGCGCCCGTCCACGTGTAGGCCACCGGCACTCCGGCGGCCCTGAAGTGCTCCACCAGGGTGGCGATGTCGGCCTGCTCGGGGGCGGGGGACATGGGGGCCTCGCCGGTGGTGGGGTCGGCCTGGGTACCGGTGGCCCGACGGCGCAGGTCGGCGATCTGCGCGCTGGGCTCGACGGGCGCCACCGTGCCCGGGGGCGCGAACTCGGGAACCGGCAGCTCGCGGACGACCGGCACGGGGCCTGAGGTCACCGGGCTGGCCTGGGGTTGGCCGCCGCGTGGGAGGCCCGTGCGCGGATCATCGGCCTGGTGGGCGCCACCGTCCTGCTCGCCCGCCCCGGTGGTGCGGACGCCCGACGGGGATGCGGCCGAGGCGGGCGAGGCCTCCGGGGCCATGGAGGTGGCGGGGGGATCCTCGCGCAGGACTCCCACGAGGCGGCGGGTATCGGCCAGGGCACTGCGCCCGGTCTCGGCCAGCACCTCCAGGGCCTGCTTGGCCTGCTCGGGTCGGCGGTCGATGGCGGCGGCGGCGCCGTCGGCCATGGTGATCATCACCGCCAGGGAGTGGGCGACGACGTCGTGCATCTCGCGGGCGATGCGGCTGCGCTCCTCGGCGGCCGCGAGCAGCGCGCTCTGCTCGCGGGCCAGGGCCATGCGAGCCGTGTGCATCCGCAGATCCTCGAGGTTGCGGCGCGAGGCCCTGATGGTCAGGCCCACGAGCACGGGGATGGCGAACATGATGAGATTGGTCGTGATGTTGCGCCATGCCGACTCGGCAGTCTGGTTACTGCTCTCGGTGATGAGGTAGTTGATGGAGAACACCAGGCCGGTCACGGCCCAGGCCCCCCAGGCCGCGGCGGGGCGCCGGTAGACGGCGATCGTGCCCAGGCACAGCGGCAGTCCCAGGATGACGAAGGCGGCTAGGCCTCCGAGCGCCGTCGCGCTCTCCTCGGGGCTCAGCGATAGCAGCACCTGGCCGATCGTCTGGAAGGCGACGAGGAGCAGGAGCAGGCCCAGCCAGCTCGCCATCGGGAAGCGTCGCCGCACCGCCAGCAGGGCGGTGGCGATGACACTGGAGCCCAGGGCCATGGGCAGGGCGCTGGCGATCTCGCGGGGGAGCTCGAGTGCTGGTGAGGGGCGCATCAGCAGCAGGAAGCCCAGGGGGATGTTGACCAGGAGGACGCCCACGGCGATGAGGGAGTCCACCTGGAAGGGGTGCTCGCGATACCAGGTGCGCAGACGGCCGCCCAGGGAGGCGCGCACGGGGGAGTCGCGGTGCAGTGCGGTGGTGAGGTGCATCATGGCAAGTGTGGCATCTTCTGGGGCCGCGTGGCCCTCGGGTCCGGTCCTGGCGGGCTCGGCGGGGGAGGTTGCGCTATGGCTTGCGGTGCCCGACGACAACGGCAGCGCCCGGGCGGCGGCCTGGAGGAGTGCCAGGTGGGCCGAGCGGGGGGAGGCGTCGACGTCGTCGAGGCGGCCGGCAGGAGGCGGCACCGGCCCGCGGCTGCCGGGCCCGGGGTGGGGCGGCTTGGGGGTGGGGCGATCCTGGCCGGGTAGGCGGGGAGACCCGCTCTGGTCGGGTGATGACGGTGATGGCTCGATAGGGCTGGTGGGATACCCCGGGCGGCCCCGCAGCACTGCGGGGCCGCCCGGGGCGGGCTCACCTCGGCGGGTCAGCTCCATGGGGGCCTCAGGCGTCCCGGCGCAGGAAGGACAGGCCGCCCAGGACCAGGGGCACCAGGGTCCAGGCCAGGAAGACGGCCAGCACGACCGGGTGGTCGACGGAGGCCTCCGCCCACCGCGAGGTGTACTCGAAGGGATCGGATACGGCGTTCGAGGCGGCCGAAGGCGTGAGCTCCAGGGCCTTGGTGGCCCAGTCCCACTTGAGGGCCATGAGGTTGAGGGGGAGGTTGATGACGAACAGCAGCACTGTCGTGACGGTGAGTGCCCCGGCGGTCGAGCGCATGAGGAAGCCCAGGCCCAGGCTCATCAGGGCGATGAGGGCGAAGGCCAGGCCCGTGCCCCAGAACAGGCCCAGGTACTCGGCGTCGGCCAGGGAGCCGGCGTGCCCGTCCATGAAGGGGGCCGAGAGAGCCCAGGACAGGGTGATGGACACCAGCCCCAGGACGAAGGCGAGGGCTGCCACCACGATCGCCTTGGCGGCCAGCAGGCGCCCGCGGCGGGGCACGGCGGCCAGGGAGGAGCGGATCTGCCCCGAGGCGTACTCCCCGGTGATGGCCAGGGCCGCCAGGACGGCCACCGCGATCTGGCCGAAGGTGGCGCCGACGGTGATGGCCTCTGCGGCACCGTCCTGGACCTCGGGGGTCTGGCTCAAGGCGATGGCCAGGCCTGCGCCGAACAGGACGGTGACGACGACGGTGATCGCCCCGGTGACCCAGGTCGAGCGCAGGGTGCGGATCTTGGTCCACTCCGAGGCGACGGCCCGGGCGAAGGTCTGGCGGCCGGTGATGGCGGGGCGGCGCAGGGCGGGGGACTGGGTGCTGGGCCGCGCGGCAGGCGCGGGCCCCTGCATGGTGGTGGCGGTCATGATCGTTCCTTTCGTGGGCCGGTGGGTCAGGCGGCCCGGGCGCTGTGGCGGGTGGGGGAGGAGGGGCGCGGCGCCGCGCCCCCGGTGGGGCGGGGACCGGCTGGCCCGGGGTCGGCGGGGGTGTGCTCCCCGACGGCGTACTCCACGGAGTCTTTGGTCAGGGTCAGGTAGGCCTCTTCGAGGCTGGCGCGGATGGTGGTGAGCTCGTGCAGGACGATGCCGTGGGTGGCGGCGAGTTCGCCGATGGCGGCGGCGGTGGTGTCGGTGGTCTCCAGGACGCTGGGCTCAACGGGGCGCGCGGCCAGCTTGTGGGAGGCCATGAGCTCGGCGAGCCGGGTGGCCTGGGGGGAGGCCACGCGGACGCGGTCGGCGGTGGCTGCGGCGATGACCTCGTTGACGGGGCCAGAGGTGATGATGCGGCCGCGGCCGATGACGATGAGCTGGTCGGCGGTCTGGGCCATCTCGCTCATGAGGTGGGAGGAGATGAAGACGGTGCGGCCCTGGGAGGCCAGGTTGCGGCAGGTCTCGCGCACCCACTTGACGCCCTCGGGATCCAGGCCGTTGACCGGCTCATCGAAGATGAGGGTCTGGGGGTCGCCCAGGAGGGCGGCGGCGATGCCCAGGCGCTGGCCCATGCCCAGGGAGAAGCCCTTGACGCGCTTCTTGGCCACGCTGGTCAGGCCGGTCAGCTCCAGGACCTCGTCGACGCGGTTGGTGGGGATGCCGTTGGAGATGGCCAGCTGGGTCAGGTGGGTGCGGGCCGAGCGCGAGGGGTGCAGGCCCTTGGCGTCCAGGAGGGCGCCGACCTCGCACAGGGGCGCGGCCAGCTCGCGGTAGGGGCGGCCGTTGACGGTGACGCGGCCGGTGGTGGGCTTGTCCAGACCCATGATCATGCGCATGGTGGTGGACTTGCCGGCGCCGTTGGGGCCGAGGAATCCGGTGACGGTGCCGGGCTCGACGGTGAAGGAGATGTGGTCCACGGCGACCTTGGCGCCGTAGTGCTTGGTCAGGTCGACTGCCTCAATCATGGTGGAGTCCTCTGCTCGATGTGGCTGCTCGGTGCGGTTGGGTGATGCGGGGTCTGGCGATCTCGGGATATGGGAGCCGGTGAGGGCTGCTGTGCCGGGGTGCCTTGTGGGCGGCCGGTGCTGCCCTGGTATCCATCACGGTAGGCGGGCGGCGGCCCCGGTCGGATCGGCCCGGTTGACGAACCTGGCGGAGGGCCTGATGGCCCCAGCGGCCGAGAGGGGTCCTCCTGCGGGAGGAGCCGGTGGGGGCGGGGTTGTCCACAGGGGTGCTGATCAGGTGGTTGACACGGTGGTGGGTGGCTCGGCGGTGCGGGTGGTGGCCACGCCGGTGTCCTATACGTGGTCCTGGGGTGATGGGACGTCGTTGACCACGACGGATGCGGGGGCGCCGTGGCCTGATCACACGGTGTTCCACAAGTACTCCGCCACGGCGCGGGGGGTCAGGATCACGTTGACCACGACGTGGCGGGCGACGTACTCGGTCGATGGGGGCCCGGCGCGGGCGGTGGCCGGGGTGCTGACGACCACGGAGAGTGATGAGCCCTTCGATCTGGTGAGGTTGCAGACCTATCTGACCGACCAGGGCGAGGAGGCCCAAGGCCACTGACGCCCCCGCGATCGTTCGCCCGGTGCGCCAGCGGCGCTCACCTCAGCGCCGGGCCGCGGCGCACTCCCGATCCGCAGCCGGGGACCGGCTCGCCCCGGTCAGGTCGTCTCCGGCTTCTTCGTTGCGGGGCCCGCCGTGGGACCGCTGGATTCGCCGGTGGTCGTCGGACCGTTCTTCACCGATCCCGTGCTCTGGCTGCCGTCCTTGGTCGTGGCGAAGCAGTAGTAGGAGTGGTTGCCGGCGTCCCAGGCGTTCTGGGAGGGGTACATGTAACTGGTGGAGAAATCACCCACCGAGCCCCCCATGTACTCGATGAGGGCCGTGGAGCAGGCCGTGTCGATCTCCGAGGTCAGGGCGGTCTCGTCATAGGCGCCCAGGGATGACTGCCCGATGGAGATCACCTCCCGGTCATGCGGCGTCTCGCAGTTGACGACGGAGACCTCGCTGACGCTCTCCCCGTCGGCCGCGGCGCTGTTCTCCAGCGTGCAGTCGCCCACCGCCAGGTCGGAGATCCGCGTCGGTCGGGGAGTCTCGGAGGGGGCGGCGCTCGGCTTGCCCGGCGTCGGGGAGGCGGAGGCGCTCGGCTCACCGCTGGGGGGCGGGGAGTCCTCCGAGGAGGCCGAGGCGCTGGGCTCGAGGGGCTCCACGGCAAGGGGCTCGTAGTTACGGCACGCCGTCAGGCCGACCGTCAGCGCCACGAGAGCGGGAATGGCGAAGAGAGTGCGGGAACGCATGATCGGAGTCTGCCCGAAGTCACGGTTCGATACCAGCGCATCGGCCACAGGCGAGGAGGGCGCGTGAGGCGGGTGGGCGGTGCCGCCGCTGAAGGATCCTCTGGGCCTCCTGAGGGCCGTCGGCGGGGGTCCAGGGGAGGACTCCCCATGGGCCGGGCCGGTCCGGAGGCCTCCTGGCGCGGGGAAGGGATTTCAACCAGGAGGATCGCCTGGGCATAATGGGGCCAGTTCCCGGCCGAGGGCGGTCGCTCGCCTCGCCCGGGTCGCCGGCCCCCGACGGGGGCTGCGCTCAACCGTCCCCCGAGAGAGGACAGCCACCACATGAGCAACCCCTTCTTCAGTCGCAGCTCCGCCTTCCAGCCCGGAGGCGGCGTGCGCGAGTCCGCCCCCGCCTACACCCCCAACGGCTACCCCACCATGCCCGGCTACCAGCCCGGCGGCCAGGGCGGTTACGGCACGCAGTCCTATGGCGCCCCGGCCTACGGCCAGCAGCCCGGCTACGGCCGGACCACCTACAGCCAGCCCGGCTACGGCCAGGCGCCCCAGGGCTACGGCCAGGTCACCCCCGAGCAGCTCGCGGGCCTGGAGGCCCAGTACCAGGCGCCGTCGGCCAGCAGCGTGGACATGCGCCGCATGACCTACGACGACGTCATCATCCGCACCGCGGGCCTGTTCGGCATCATCGTCGTCACCGGCGCCATCGCCTGGAACCTCGTGACCTCTCCGGCCACGATGGGTCTGGGCTACATGGCGACCTTCGTGGGCGCCATCGCCGGCCTGGTCCTGGGCCTGGTCAACTCCTTCAAGTCCAAGCCCTCACCGGCCCTCATCATGCTCTACGCCGCCTTCGAGGGGCTGTTCCTCGGAGGCTTCTCGGGCGTCATGGAGTACAGCTACCCGGGCATCGTCATGCAGGCGGTGCTAGCCACGGCGGCGACCTTCACCGCCATGCTGTGCGCCTACAAGTTCGCGGGCTTCCGCGTCCAGGGGCGCTTCCTGCGCATCGTCCTGGTGGCGGTGGCCGGATACGCGCTGTTCTCCCTGATCAACCTCGGGCTCATGCTCACCGGTGTGGCCAGCGGGCAGTGGGGCCTGCGCAGCATCGAGGTCATGGGCATCCCCCTGGGCGTCATCCTGGGCCTGGTGGCCGTCGTCCTGGCCGCCTTCTGCCTGGCCATCGACTTCGAGTCCATCCAGCGCGGCGTGGAGAACCGCCTGCCCCAGCGCTACGCCTGGGCCGGCGCCTTCGGGCTGGTGGTGACCATCGTGTGGATGTACCTGGAGTTCCTCCGCCTGCTGTCCTACTTCCGGGACTGAGCCGAGGCGCTGGGCCGGCCTCGTACCGACCCGGCTGTCCCGCCCGGGCAGTACCTACTGAACGCACCGGGCCAGACGGCTTCCCCGTCTGGCCCGGTGTGCTGCTCCGGGTCAGGCTCGGGCGAGGCCCCGTGCGCGGTGCTCCCGGTGCCGCGGGCGAGGGCGGGCCGGTTCGCGGCGAGCCGAGGGGTGGATCCCGGGCGGCACGCGGGCCTGGCGTAGGCTCGCGGCCATGATCAACACGAACATGCCCACCGTTGAGGGAGCCGCGGGCTCCAAGCCCACCCTGACCTTCCCGGGGCCCCAGGCCCCCGAGGGCCTGCAGGTCCAGGTGCTCGACGCCGGTGACGGCCAGGTCGTCGAGGCCGGCGACACCATCGTGGCCCACTACCTGGGCCAGTCCTGGGACGGCGCCGTCTTCGACAACTCCTACGACCGCGGGCAGCCCCTGAACTTCCAGGTGGGGGTCGGTATGGTCATCCGCGGCTGGGACGACGCCCTGGTGGGTCAGCGCGTGGGCTCGCGCCTGCTGCTATCCATCCCCTCCGAGCTGGGCTACGGCGACCGCGGCGTGCCCCAGGCCGGCATCAAGGGCGGGGACACCCTCGTCTTCGTCACCGAGATCCTCGGCGTCATGTGACCACCTGAGCGTCACTCCCGGCCGGACCCGGCATCGGCCCCCGGCCGGCGAACCCGTGCCGCCCCCGCGCTGCTGGCCCCGCAGCCGGGGGCGGCTCTGCGTGCGCGGCCATCACGCCCCCGATCGGGCGGGGCAGGGCGCCGGGGTGGACTGGACTGGATGGGCCGCGCCGGACCGCAACCATCATGGCTGTGATCCTCAGGATGGAGCTCTTGCTGCTGCGGCACTCCAGGGTTGGAGCGCTCACCGCGGTGGTGATGGTGGCCGGCACGGTCCTGCTGCTGGGCGGCATCACTGTGGGCGTGGCCGGCGGCAACGCCCAACTCGTCGCCGAGGCCGGCCCCGCGGCGAGCCTGGACTGGAGCGGCCTGCTGGCGGGCGCCACTCAGGTCGCCGGCGTTGCGGGTCTCCTGGGCGGCGGCACCATCCTCGCCTGGATGTTCGGGCGGGAGCTCGCAGAGGACACCACCTCGGCCTTGCTCGCCCTGCCCTGTAGCCGAGGCAGGATCCGCCGCCAGGCTCCCCGCTCGCGCGCTGTGGACCCTCATGGTTGCCACTGCACTGGTGGTCGGAGCTCTGGCACTGGGAATCACCATCGGCTACGGCCCGCCGACTGCCGTCGCATGGGTGGGCCTGGAACTCGACCGATGGTCCGGTCGCCAGTGCTGCCGGTGGAGCCGCCGCACCGTCGTCGAGGAGGCCGGCGACGACGGCCCCAGGTGTGACGCCGTCAGTCGCCCGGGCCGCTCAGGTGTCCTTGGTCCCACGAGGTGGTCGCCTGGAAGAGACCTGACGTCGTGACAGTTACCCTGAGCGCAGACCCGCGTCCTTCGTCAAGGAGACCCCATGCCGCAGTACCGCAGCGCCACCTCCACCTCCGGCCGCAACATGGCCGGGGCCCGCGCCCTGTGGCGCGCCACCGGTGTCAAGGACTCCGACTTCGGCAAGCCCATCATCGCCATCGCCAACTCCTTCACCCAGTTCGTCCCCGGGCACGTCGGCCTGCGCGACGTCGGGCGCCTGGTAGCCGGCCAGATCGAGTCCGCCGGGGGCATCGCCAAGGAGTTCAACACCATCGCCGTGGACGACGGCATCGCCATGGGCCACGACGGCATGCTCTACTCCCTGCCCAGCCGCGACCTCATCGCCGACTCCGTGGAGTACATGGTCTCGGCCCACTGCGCCGACGCCCTGGTGTGCATCTCCAACTGCGACAAGATCACCCCCGGCATGCTCATGGCGGCCATGCGCCTGAACATCCCGGCGATCTTCGTCTCGGGTGGGCCCATGGAGTCGGGCAAGATGACGGCCGCCGACGGCACCACCCGCAAGCTCGACCTCATCGACGCCATGATGGACGCCGCCGACCCCACGGTCTCCGATGAGATCATCAGCGCCATCGAGCGCCTGGCCTGCCCCACCTGCGGCTCCTGCTCGGGGATGTTCACCGCCAACTCGATGAACTGCCTGACCGAGGCCCTGGGGATGGCGCTGCCCATGAACGGCACCATCCTGGCCACCCACGCCGACCGCGGCGAACTGTTCAAGCGCGTGGGCCACCAGATCGTGGCCATCACCAAGGCCTACTACGAGGGCGAGGACGACTCGGTCCTGCCGCGGTCCATCGCCACCAAGGCCGCCTTCGAGAACGCCATGAGCCTGGATATCGCCATGGGGGGCTCGACCAACACGGTGCTGCACCTGCTGGCCGCCGCCCAGGAGGCCGGGGTGGACTTCACCATGGCCGACATCGACCGCCTCTCGCGCAGGGTGCCCCAGCTGTGCAAGGTGGCGCCCTCGACCAACCTGTTCCACATCGAGGACGTCCATCGCGCCGGCGGCATCATGGGGATCCTGGGCGAGCTGGACCGGGCGGGCCTGCTGGAGACCTCCACCACCAATGTGCTGGGCTCCACCCTGGCCGAGTCCCTGGCCACCTACGACATCGTGCGCCCCGGCCCCGACGGCGTCCCCGGCTCGGGGCTCAGCCAGGAGGTGCACACCGGCTACCTGGCCGCCCCCGGCGGGGTGCGCACCACGGAGATGTTCTCCCAGTCCTCCCGGTGGGAGGCCCTGGATACCGACCGTGCAGCGGGCTGCATCCGCGACCTGGAGCACGCCTACTCCGCCGACGGCGGGCTGGCGGTGCTCTTCGGAAACATCGCCGAGAAGGGCTGCATCGTCAAGACCGCGGGGGTGGACGACTCCATCCTCACCTTCTCGGGGCCTGCGGTGGTCTTCGAGTCCCAAGACGATGCGGTCTCGGGGATCCTGGGCGGGAGGGTCAAGGCCGGCGACGTCGTGGTCATCAGCCACGAGGGCCCGCGTGGGGGCCCGGGCATGCAGGAGATGCTCTACCCGACGACGTACATCAAGTCCATGCACCTGGGCAAGGAGTGCGCCCTGCTGACCGACGGGCGCTTCTCCGGGGGCACCTCGGGGCTGAGCATCGGGCACTGCTCGCCCGAGGCGGCGGCCGGGGGCCTCATCGGGCTGGTGCGCTCGGGCGACATCATCGACATCGACATCCCGGCGCGCTCGATCTCGGTGCGCCTGGATGAGGGGGAGATCGCCCGGCGCCGGGTCGAGGAGGAGGCCCGCGGGGACGCGGCCTGGACCCCGCATGTGGAGCGGCCCCGCAAGGTCTCGGCGGCCCTGCGCGCCTATGCCATGCTCGCCACGAGCGCCGACCTGGGGGCCGTGCGGGACCTGCGCAGGCTCGGCGTCCCCCGCCCCTGACCCTCCCTCCCCTTCCTTTCGACAATTTGCATGAGATCGGCCTTTTCCAGCCCCGGAAAAGGCCGATCTCATGCAAATTGTCGAAAGATGGTGGGGAGGTGAGTTGAAAATGAGTCTCAACAGCACTTAGGGTGCTGCATATGACTATCGTTCTCGACTCGCTGGGCCTTCGCGCCGGGGGACGCACCCTGCTCGACGGCGTGAGCCTCAGCCTCGTCCCGGGCGGCCGCACCGCCCTGGTCGGCGCCTCGGGGGCCGGCAAATCGCTGACCTGCGCCGCCCTGGCCGGCACCCTGCCCCCCGGCCTGGAGGCCAGCGGCTCCCTGCGCGTCGTGGAGGACGCAGCACGGGACGGCGCGCAGGACGAGGGTGCCCCGGAGGCGCCGGCGGGCCCGGACCTGCTGGGCACGCCCGCCGCGGCACGCCCCCGGGGGAGTCGGGCGGCCCTGGTGCCCCAGGACCCCACCACCGCCCTGCACCCCCTCATCCCCGCCCTGCGCCAGGTCGAGCTCGCCGCCCGCGGCGCCGGCGGGTCCCGGGCGGGGGAGCGCGCCCGGGACCGGGCGGTCGAGCTGCTTGAGGCCGTCGGCCTGGACGCCGGCACCGGTGCCCGCGTCCCCGGGCGCCTGTCGGGCGGCCAGCGCCAGCGCGTCTGCCTGGCCCTGGCCCTGGCCGGCGATCCTGCGGTCCTCATCGCCGATGAGCCCACCACCGCCCTGGACGTGGTGGCCCGCGGCGAGGCCCTGGCCCTCCTTCGCGACGTGACCGGCGGCCCGCAGTCCCCCTCCCTGCTGCTCATCACCCACGACCTGCCCGCGGCCACTATCTGCCAGGAGATCGTCGTGCTCCACCAGGGCCGGGTCGTCGACCGGGGCGCTACCACGAAGGTCCTCACCGACCCCCGCCACCCGGCCACGCGCGCCATGTGCGAGGCGGCCGCCGACGAGACCCTCGACGGCGCCCTGGCGGCTGCAGGACTGCGAGTCCGGGGAGGCGGGAGCGGCAGTGGCGGCGGGGGAGGCGGCGCCGGATCGGGCGAGTCCGGGCACCGGCGTCGCCCCGGTATCGCCGCATGAGCGGTCTGGCGGTGCGCGGCCTGACGCGCTCCTACCGCGCCGCTGGCGGCTACCACCGCGTGCTCCGCGGCCTGGACCTCGCCCTGGCCCCCGGCCAGAGCGCCGCTCTGCTGGGCCGCTCGGGCTGCGGCAAGACCACCCTGCTGCGCGCCCTGCTCCTCATGGACCGCCCCGGCCCCGAGGACGGCGGCCAGATCCTCCTGGAGGGGCGCGAGGTCCGTCGCGGCAGCGCCCGCCGGATGCGCCCCTACCGCCGCGCCGTCCAGTACGTGCCCCAGGACGCCGCGGCCAGCCTCGACCCCCGCCGCCGGGTCCTGGACCAGGTGACCACGCCCCTGCGCACCCTGGGGGTTGCGGGCGGGCGCGCGGAGCATGAGGAGAGGGCCGCGGCGCTGCTCCAGGGCCTGGGCGTCGCCGAGCACCTGTGGGGCTCCCGGCCCCACGAGATCTCCGGGGGCCAGGCCCAGCGCGTGGCCATCGCCCGCGCCCTGGCGCCCCGCCCGAGCTACCTCCTGCTCGATGAGCCCGTCTCTGGGCTCGACCCGGCCCTGCGCCGCCAGGTTCTCGAGCTCCTGGCCGGGCTCGGCGGCCGCGGATCGGGCACCGAGCCCGCCACGGGGCGAACGGCAGCGCAGGCTGCCGGGCCGTCGTCGGGGGAGCGGGCGGGGCGGGAGCCCCCGGAGGGCGGCGACGACGACGCGGCGGCACCGGCGGAGGGTCGGGCGCCGGCACCGGCCCTGCTCGTGGTCTCCCACGACCTGGCGGCGGTGGCCCGCATCTGCCAGCGCTGCCTGGTCATGGACGACGGCGCCCTGGTGGAGGACGCCCCCATGGAGCGCATCCTCACCAGCCCCTCCCACCGGGCCACGCGGGCGCTGCGCGACGCCGTCCCCCAGATGCCCGCGATAGGCGCCTGAGCCCGGCGGGCGCCCCGTGCCGGCCTCGATCCCCCGGGCCCCGCCTCCAGACCAGCCACGACGACCGCCGACCGCCACCGACTCGACCGGAAGGCCCCTGAGACCCCCGAGCACACCGAAGCCACTGAGCCCATAGCCCACCGCCGGACCCCGCCTGGCCAGCCCCCGGCCCACCACGACCAGTCCCATCATCAGCGCCCGTGACCAGTGCCTGCGACCACCTGCGCGGCCTGCCGCCCGGTGCGCCCACCAGACCGATGAACCCGAGGAGAGCTCATGAACCCGTCCACCACCACCGCCCCGGTCACCCGCCGTCAGGTGCTCGCCCTGCTGAGTGCCGGCGCCGCCACCGCCACCCTGGTCGCCTGCAGCTCCGGCGGGAGCGGCTCGGGTGACGGGCGCATCCGCCTGGCCATGCTCCAGCCGCCGCGCAGCGGCCTCAACCCGCTGTCCGACGACGCCTTCAAGCTCTCGCGCTGGTCGTGCGCCGAGACCCTCATCACCCTGGATGCCGAGGGCAACGCCATGGAGGGCCTGGCCACCTCCTGGACCCAGGATGACGAGACCACCTGGCGCTTCACCATCCGCGAGGGCGTGACCTTCCACGACGGCACCGAGTTGACCGCCGAGCAGGCGGCCGCCGCCCTGAGCTTCGCGGCCGCCTACAGCACCCCGCCGCGCATCCTGGACGGCATCGAGCTGAGCGTGACCGCGCAGGGCCAGGACGTCGTGGTGACCACCGCCAGCCCCGACCCCCTGATCCCCCACCGCCTGTCCAGCCCCCAGCTGGCGATCCTGGCCGCCGCGGCCTACCCCGACCGGGCCGACGGCCCGGTCGACCCTGTGGGCCACGGGACGGGCGCCTTCAGGCTGACCTCCGTGGAGGGCACCGCCGGGGCCACCCTGGAGCGCTACGAGGACTACTGGGCGGGCAAGGCCAAGGCGCCGGGCATCGACGTCACCTTCGTGCCCGATGGCACCGCGCGCGGCGCCGCCCTGCGCACCGGGACCGCCGACCTGGTGGAGGCCGTGCCGGTCTCCCAGGTGGCCACCCTCGATGATGCCCTCCTCCACGAGGTTCCCATGCCCCGCACCTGCACCCTCTACCTCAATACCTCCTCAGGGGCCTTCGCCGACGCCGGCCTGCGGGCCGCGGCCCGAGACGCCCTGGACCCCGAGGCCCTCATCTCCACCGTCTACGAGGGCCATGCCGACGTCGCCGCGGGCCTGCTGGGGCCCGCCCTGCCCTGGGCGCCCCCGCTGCGTTCCTGGGACGGGGCCTATGCGGGGGCCAAGGGGGCCGCCGCCCAGGGCTCGGTTCCCGGCGCCGCCAAGGCGGGATCGGTGCCCGCGGGCACCACGATCACGGTGGGCTCCTACACCGATCGCCCCGAGCTGGAGGAGATCATGGTGCTCCTGACCCAGCAGCTCGAGGCGGCGGGCTTCACCGTGAGCACCGACGTGCGCGAGTACGCCCAGATCGAGGCCGATGCCCTGGCGGGCTCCTTCGACGCCTTCCTGCTCTCGCGCGCCACCGTCCTGGACTCCGGAGACCCCGTGGCCTACATGGTCTCCGACTTCTCCTCCTCGGGCTCCTTCACCCTGTGCTTCCTGAAGGACACGGCCGTGGATGAGGCACTGGCCAGGGCCGGCGCCCTGGCTCCGGGTCAGGAGCGGCAGAAGGCCACGATGGCGGCCGAGCAGGCCATCCTGGCGACGACCGCGGCGATCCCCCTGCTGCATGAGCGGGTCATCCAGGGCGAGGCTGCGGGCCTCAGCGGTGCCGAGCGCGACCCGCGCGAGCGCGCCCTGGTCACGGTCGAGACGAAGACGGGCCAGTGAGCGCGCTGCTGGGAGCCTCGGTGCGCCGTCGGGCCCGGCATGCGCTGGGGGCGGTGCGCTCCGACGCCGTCATGGCCCTGTCCCGCCTGGTGGCGCTCCTGGGGCTGGTCGCGCTCGTGGGCGCCATGCCCTGGCTCTCCAGCAACGATCCCGCCCTGACGATCCTTCGGGCCACCTCCGCCGAGCGCGAGCCGACCCCCGAGGTCCTGGAGTCGATTCGCCAGCGCCTGGGCCTGGACGGCGGCCCCCTGGGCAGCATCGGCCACTGGCTGGGCGGGCTCGTGCGCGGCGAGGCGGGCACCTCCTGGATCTCGGGGCGCGACGTGGGTCCCGGGAGCTGGCAGGCCTTCGCCCTGTCCCTGGGGCTCATGGGGGCCAGCCTCCTGGTGGCCCTGGTGGTCGTCGTCCTGCTGGCGGGCCCGGCCCTGCGCGACGGCCTGCGGGGGCGGGCCCGGCCCCGGGGTGGGGCGGCGGCCGCGATCCTGACCTCCCTGCCCGAGTACCTCCTGGCGCCGGTGCTGCTGCTCATCCTGTCGGTCTACGCCGGGCTCCTGCCGCCCTACGGGTGGGGTACTCCCGCGCAGGTGGTCCTGCCCGCCCTGAGCCTGGGCCTGCCGGCGGGCGGCCTGCTGGGAGGGCTGCTGGGAGACGCGATCACCGCCACCTTCTCCGAGGGCTGGGTGAGGACGTGGACGACGGCGGGGATCGGGCGCGGCCCCGTGGCGCTGGCGGTGCTGCGCCGTGCGGTGGCGCCCCTGACCGGCCAGGTGGCGCTGGCGGTGGTGGGGCTGACGGGTGGGGCGGTGGCCGTGGAGCAGGTCTTCGCCATCCCCGGGATCGGCCGGGCCCTGCTGGGGGCTGCCACGGCCCAGGATGTTCCGGCTCTCCAGGCGGGGATCGTGCTCCTGCTGGCCCTGGCCCTGGGGGCGGGGGCGCTGGCGGAGCTGGCCCGCCGCCTCGTGCTGGGCCCTGCCGCGCAGGCCGGGGGCCTGCCGGCGCCCGCGCCGGTGGCCCATCCCGTCCGGGCCGCGAGGGTGCTGACGGCCGTGGGCAGCGGCCTGCTGGTGGTCATGGTGGCGGCAGGGATCGGCCGCGACCCCCTGGCCGTGGTGGCGACCCGCCTGGAGGCGCCCAGTGCGGCCCTGCCGCTGGGGGCCGACGCGCTGGGGCGCGATGTGCTGGCCCGCGTCGCCCATGGCGCGAGCTCGACGGCGCTGATGGCGCTGGCGGTCAGTGCCGTGTGCTTCGTCATCGCCCTGCTGCTGGGGCTGGTGCCGCGGGCCTCGATCGGCTTCGTGGAGGTGGCCAATGCCGCTCCGCCGGTGCTCGCCGGGCTGATCGTCGCGGCGGTCACCGGCCCCAGCGGTCTGGGGGCAGCACTGGCGGTGGCCTGCGTGGCCTGGGCGCCTCTGGCGGCTCATGCGGCCTCCCTGGTCCAGGAGGCCCGGCTGCGGCCCGATGTGCTGGTGGCGCCGGTGCTGGGGGAGGGGCGCGTGCGCGTGACCCTGACCCGGGTGCTGCCGGCGGTGACCGGGCCGCTGCTGAGCCATGCCGCTCTGCGCCTGCCGGGGGTGGCGCTGGCACTGGCCGGATTGGGATTCCTAGGGCTGGGGGCGCAGGCGCCCAGCCCGGAGTGGGGGCTGGTCCTGGCCGAGGCACTGCCGTACATCGAACGGGCCCCCTGGGCCGTGGCCACGCCCTCCCTGGCCCTCGTGGTACTCGCGGTCACGGCTGTGGCGGCCTCCCGGCTGCGTCTACCGGCGGCCCGCCGGGGCTCCCACGACCGTGCTGGGGAGCCGGCCGGCCAGGAGTGAGGGTGTGCCTGCAGGCGACCGCCTCCTCAGCGGGGTGCGCCTTTGATGATGAGCCAGCCGCGGCCCAGGGGGCGCTCCAGGAGGAGTGTTGCGCCTTTGGAGCGTGCGGACCATGGGTTGCTGATTGTGCTGACGTCCACATCCTCCAGGTCGAGCCCGTCCGGGGGAGCCGTTGAGTACTTTTCGAGAATTCTGCCGTCGTGGATGGTGTTGTTGGTGACGTAGGTGCGGATGGCTGGGTCGGTGGCGGTGAAGGTGATGATGTAGCCCCAGCCTCCGGGGAATCCCTCGGCGAAGTTGGTGGCCGGGCTGACTGAGGTGACCTCTGCGCCCTCGGGCAGGTCGTGCCCCTGGCCGATGGCGAGGATCTGGTCGAGGTGCTCCATGTCCGCGGGGTAGGGCGCCCCTTCCTGATGGGTGCTGGCCATGCTCGCTCCTTGGGATGAACGAGGTGTTCCTGAGGCCTCAGGTGGCCCTGGTCGCAGTGCGCCGCATCCTGACGCTCCCATGACGCAGACACTGGCGAGTGCGAAGACCTTGACAACATAAAGAGGAGAACGGTGCATGTTGACTGATTTCGAGATCCTCATGGCCCGCTCACTACTGATGATTCGCCGATGAGATCGTACTCCTGAGCGAGTCCGGCTCGGTGCAGTTCCTGTAGTTCCTTGTCTGTGATAGTAAGTGGTCCGATCGGTGTCGCTTTTTTGCCGTCCCAGTTGTACCGGTCCGCCACATGGACGCGATAGTTGTACTTGTATGTCCATTCTGGATCATCTTCGGTCGGGGGGTATACCGTCACGGTGCCCTCGGTGGCGCGCTGATAGCCGCCTGTGGCGTAGAACCAGTTGGGGTGCTCTTTCTGCTCTGCGTATTCCGGCTCCCAGGGGGTACTGAAGGTGTAGGTCACCGGCCCTGATGCGCCGGAGGCGATGGCGTCATCTTTGGCGTCATCTGCAAACTTCTTGACCTCTGCATGGGTGTTGTTGTTAAGGTCGGGCATGTCCTTCATCATGCGGTTGACATTGATCTGCTGGGGTTCTCCGGTGTTCTCGAGGTAGTGCAGAAGGTTCCTCGATGCGTCCGGCCATACGAGCCCGAACAGGCCTGCCGCGGCTGCCACCCTCCCCGCGCTCGTCGATCCCGGCATGGCCGCCTCCACGCCATCAAGCGCTGCAGCAATATCGAGGCCGTCCAGGCCATCGCGCACCGCATCCACCGAGGTCGACAACGCTATGAGGTCACTCCACTGAAGACGGATATTCACCGCCCAGCCTCCGATGCTCATCGGGGATGGTGCTGCTCGACAATGCCGGAATCCGGCATTTCCGCGGCCACCACCCATCCGATCCGTGAGAGCAGTGCTTAATCTAACCGATACCATCTGGCGCTGTCCACGGATCGCACGTACCTCCTCACATCGGGCCGGCCCGCGCGTGCGCGAGGCGCGGTTTCGGGGCGTCAGGGCTGCGGCAGTGCTCGACGCGGCCCCGCAGCGCGCGGTTAGGCTGTCGGCCGTGAACGAGCTCGACACCCCCGGCACCACCTGGGATCCGACCCGCTACCTGCGCGAGATCCTGCGCGCCCCCGTCTACGAGGCCGCCGAGCACACCCCCCTGCAGCCCATGGAGGCCCTCTCGGCCCGGTTGGGCTGCACCGTCCAGGTCAAGCGCGAGGACCTCCAGGCCGTCCACTCCTTCAAGATCCGCGGCGCCTACACCGCCATGCGCTCCCTGAGCGAGGCCGAGCGCGCCCGTGGCGTGGTCACCGCCTCGGCCGGCAATCACGCCCAGGGCGTGGCCCGCTCCGCCGCCCTGCTGGGGGTGCGCGCCCTCATCGTCATGCCCACCGTCACCCCCCAGATCAAGGTCGACGCCGTCGCGGCCCTGGGGGGCGAGGTCCTCCTGCACGGCGAGAACTTCGATGCCGCCAAGGCCCAGGCCCAGCACCTGGCCGAGGCCGAGGGCCTGAGCTACATCCCGCCCTTCGACGACCCCCGCGTCATCGCGGGCCAGGGCACCATCGGCCTGGAGATGATCCAGCAGGACGCCGAGCTCGACCGCATCTTCCTGCCCGTGGGCGGCGGCGGCCTGGCCTCGGGCGTGGCCGTCCTCATCAAGCAGCTCATGCCCCAGATCAGGATCATCGGAGTGGAGCACGAGGAGTCCGCCTGCTTGCGCGCTGCCCTGGATGCGGGCGAGCCCACCACCCTGGAGCGCGTCGGGCTCTTCGCCGAGGGCGTGGCCGTGCGCCGCATCGGCGAGGAGACCTTCCGCCTGTGCCGCGCCCTGCTCGACGACGTCATCACCGTCTCCTCCGACGAGACCTCCGCCGCCGTGCGCGACCTCTTCGAGGACCTGCGCGCCATCTCCGAGCCCTCCGGGGCCATCGCCCTGGCCGGGCTCAAGCGCTACGCCGTCGAGCACGGCCTGGCCGGCGAGCGCCTGGGGTGCGTGCTCTCGGGCGCCAACCTCAACTTCCACCAGCTGCGCTACATCTCCGAGCGCAGCGAGCTGGGCGAGCAGCGCGAGGCCATCCTCGGGGTGACCATCCCCGAGCGGCAGGGCGCCTTCCTGCGCTTCGCCTCCATCCTGGGCGGCCGGGCCGTCACCGAGTTCAACTACCGCCTGTCCGCCAGCCGCGCCCAGGACGACCCCGCGCGCATCTTCGTGGGCGTGCGCATCACCCGTGGGCGCCAGGAGCGCGCCGAGATCGTCGCCGACCTGGAGGCCGAGGGCTACGGCGTCATCGACCTCACCGAGGACGAGCTGGCCAAGGTCCACGTGCGCTCCATGATCGGGGGGCGGGCCACCCAGGGGGTCCCCGAGCGTCTCTTCTCCTTCCTCTTCCCCGAGTCCCCCGGGGCCCTGGCGCGCTTCCTGGAGATCCTGGGCACCCAGTGGAACATCACCCTCTTCCACTACCGCACCGACGGCGCCGACTACGGGCGCATCCTGTGCGCCTTCGCCGCCGATGCCGGCGACGCCGAGCTCACCAGGTACATGGACCGCCTCGGCTACGCCTACCAGGAGGAGACCGCCGACCCTGCCGCCCGCTTCTTCCTGGCCCGCTGAGCCGCCACCGCCACCACCGGGGAGCGCATGGAGGATGTGCGGCCGCGGTGGCGTCCGCCTCGCGGCCCCGGCTGGGTTGTGGCAGGCTTCATGGGCGGGGGCCTGGCGCCCGGGCGGGCCCGGACCTAGGGTAGTTCAGTCATAAATCACCCTGTTCGGTCCCGTGCCGGCATTGGCGCCCGTCCCGGCACACCGCAATATCTCACGTGCAAGGAGATCACCTCATGACCCGTATCGCCGTCATCCTCGGCTCCATCCGCCCCAACCGCGTCGGTGGGGAGGTGGCCGACTGGGTCGTGGCCAAGGCCAGTTCCGTCGACGGTGTTGAGGCCGAGCTGGTCGACATCGCCGCTTTCAACCTGCCCGTCTTCGCCGAGGAGACGCCCCCCATGATGGCCGCCCCGAAGGACCCCGCGGGCATCGCCTTCAATGAGGCGCTGGCTTCCTATGACGCCTACATCTTCGTCACCCCCGAGTACAACTTCTCCATCCCCGGTGCGCTGAAGAACGCCATCGACTTCATCGTGCCCTCCAATCTGGCCAACAAGGCCGTGGGGCTGGTGGGCTACTCCTACTCCCACGGCTACCAGCCCCTGGCCCACCTGCGCGACGTGCTCGTCAACTTCACCACCGGTGTTGTGGGCCCCCAGGTGACCCTGTCCCTGGCCACGGATGTGGTCGATGGCGCCTTCAGCCCGGCATCCACTCACGAGCGCAAGTTCGCCGGCATGGTTGAGGCCATCGTCACCCAGGACAAGGCCCTGTCCACCCTGCGCTGAGCGCCGACCGGACATCGTAGGCGCCCCCGGCCACTCCCGGCCGGGGGCGCCTGCGCGCGTGCGGGCCCGACCCCGTCACCCGCCTGCCACCCGCCCGTCATCGGCCCCGCCCGTCGTCGCGGGGCTTGATGCCGAGGGGCCCGCGGCTCACAGGGCCAGGTGGACGGCCACCACCAGCATGATGAGCCCGACGATGACGTCGAGCACGCGCCACGTCGCGGGCCGCGACAGGGGGCGGGACAGGGCCCGCGCCCCCAGCCCCAGGCCGATGAACCACATCGCGGAGGCCGCGATCGCCCCCGCCGCCGCCACCCAGCGCTCCTGGCCGAACTGGTTGGTGACCGAGCCCAGCATGACCACCGTGTCCAGGTAGACATGCGGGTTGAGCCAGGTCAGGGCCAGCGTCGTCACCGCCACCGAGGAGGCGGGCCGCTCCTCCTGGGCCTTCAGTGCTGCGGGCCGGAGCGCGGAGCGGAAGGAGGACAGGGCGAATCCCGTCAGGTAGGCCGCCCCGCCCCAGCGCAGGACCTCCAGCACCCAGGGCGCCAGGGACGAGACCGCCCCGATCGCGCCGGTCCCCAGGGCGATGAGCGCGACGTCGGAGATGGTGCAGATGGCGATGACCAGGCCGATGTGCTCACGGCGCACTCCCTGGCGCAGGATCCAGGCGTTCTGGGCGCCGATGGCGACGATCAGTCCGAGGCCGGTGCCGAATCCGGTGAGTGCGGGAGTCAGAAGATCCATGGCCCCCACGCTAGGAGCCGGCGCGGGTGAAGCAAAGCGCGATAATCTGAACCTCGTGAAGCAGGCCTTCATGCACCCCGATCAGATGGCCGCCCTCCTGGCCGTGGCCGACACCGGCTCCTTCGAGCGCGCCGCCAGCACCCTGGCGGTCTCCACCTCCGCGGTCTCCCAGCGCATCCGCGCCCTGGAGTCGTCCCTGGGCCGGGTCCTCATCCAGCGCGGGAGCCCCTCGCGGGTGACGGCCCAGGGTGCGACGGTCCTGCGCTACGCCCGCCAGCAGCAGCTCCTGGCCGGGGAGATGAGCGCCGAGCTCGGCCTGGGGTCGGCAGGTGCCAGGGGTGATGGCCCTGGGCCCGGCGCGCAGGAGGCCGTGGAGATCGCGGTGGCCGTCAATCTCGACTCCCTGGCGACCTGGTTCCCCTCCCTCTTCCCCGAGATCGCCCACTGGCCGGATATGCGCCTGCGACTGGTGGCCGATAACGAGGGCCGCACCGCCGAGCTGCTGCGCGAGGGCTCGGTGATGGCCGCGGTCTCGGCGGCCCGAGACCCGGTGGCCGGCTGCTCCAGCCAGGCCCTGGGCCGCCTGCGCTACCTGCCCGTCGCCTCACCCGCCCTCCTGTCCAGCGCAGGCCTGCGCGTCGCCGGCGCTGGGCCCCACGAGCGCATCCGGGACGGCGTACGGGACGGTGTACGGGACAAGGTCGCCCGCCTGCCGGTGCTGCGCTTCGACGACACTGACGACCTGCAGGACCTCGTCCTGACCGCCGCCGGGCTGCCATCAGGGCTGCCGGGGCCGCACGTCCCCGGCAATGAGGCCTACGCCCGGGCCCTGGAGGCGGGCATGGGCTGGGGCCTGCTCCCGCGATCCCTGCTCGAGCGGCACCCCGGCCTGCTGCCGGTGCCGGGGCTGGCCCCGCTGGATCGTGAGCTCACCTGGTACCGGTGGCGCCTGCGCTCAGCGCTCCTGGAGCGCCTGACCCAGGCGGTCCGCCGGGCCTTCGCCGCCCACCGGGAGACGAGCGGGGCATGAGCCGGCGCGCGCCGCCCGGCAATCGCCCGCCGGGTGCTCGCGCCGGGGCGGCGCCCCCACTCCGTTGCACATCTTCGGTGCCCTTCGCTCCGCCCGGGGCCGACTTTCCCGCAGGATCCCGTCGGCCCTCGAGGTGAAGATGTGCAACGCCCTCCCCGTTGCACATCTTCGGGCCGATCCCGCCCGGTGGACCTCGAGTTTTCCGCATGGTCCCGTCGGTGGGCGCGCTGAAGATGTGCAGGGGCGGAGTCTGGCGGGCCGATAGGGTGCGGGCATGAGCGATCGTGATGAATGGGGAGCGTCCGGCGGGCCGGGCCGGTCGGCAGGCGGCCGGGGGTACGAGAGCCGCGGGGGCCGCGGCGGCTACCGCGACGGCGGCCACTCCCGGGACCGGCGCAGTGGAGGCCAGCGGCGCATCTACCGCGATGAGCCCCGCGACGGCGTGCTCTCCGATCTCATCGGCCACCTCCACGCCCTGGACGGCCGCTCCTACGCCGCCTACAAGGCCATCGTGGGGCGCTACGAGTCGCCTGCCGGCTGGGTGCTGCACATCGACCGGGTCCAGCCCGACCCCTATGCCCCACCCACGCGCATCCACATCGACATCCCCGCCGACCTTCCCGGCCTGGAGATGCTTGAGCGCGAGGACCTGCTGAGCACCGCCGACCGCCGCCTGGCCCTGGCCGACCTGCTCACCCGCGAGCTGCACGCCGCCTTCCGCGGCACCGACCTGTCGATCGCCTCACCCGGCCAGGAGATCCTGGAGCGCTCCAGCATCGTGCTGCGCCCCACCGCCCGCAGCCAGGCTGTGAGCGGCCCCGGCGGGCGGCACGTCGAGGACGGGCCCGACCAGTCCGAGGAGCGCCATGCCGAGAGTGCGTACCGCCCCGCGCCGGTGGACCGGGCGCTGCCGGACAGCGCGGCCGACTGGATCATCGAGGTGCGCGCCCGCCTCGCCCTGCCCGCCCAGGGCCGCTCCATCCAGGGCCGTGCCGCCGCCCGGAGCGTCAGCCTCGACCTCGTGCGCGCCCTGGAGGAGGTCCTCAGTCTCACCGGGGCCAGGGCTGAGCGCCTGCGCGAGCACATCGCCGCCCTGGAGGACCACCGTGCCCTGAGCGCCGCGGTCCGGCAGCGCGGCTGGGTGTCCTTCCTGGCCGACGGCGCCATCCTCCCGCGCCGCTCGGGGGTCAGCGACGAGCCCCTGACCGACGGCGTGCCCCTGACCGCTCCGGACTCCCTGGCCGCCGTCGTCGAGCTGCCGCATGCCGGCACGGTCAGGGGGACCGCGATCGGGCGGGGCGTGAGCCTCATCGTGGGCGGGGGCTACCACGGCAAGTCCACCCTCCTGAGCGCGATCGAGCGGGGCGTCTACCCGCATGTGCCGGGCGATGGGCGCGAGCTCGTGGCCACCGTTCCCCAGGCGGTCAAGGTGCGCGCCGCCGACGGCCGGGCCGTCACCGGCGTGGACCTGACGCCCTTCATCTCCCACCTGCCCGCCGGGCGCGACACCGCCTCCTTCACCACCCGCAACGCCTCGGGCTCGACCTCCCAGGCCGCCTCCATCATTGAGGCGATCGAGGCCGGTGTCACCACCCTGCTGCTCGATGAGGACACCTGCGCCACCAACCTGCTCATCCGCGACGCGCGCATGCGCAGCCTCGTGGCCGATGCGCGCGAGCCCATCACCCCCCTGGTCGACCGCATCGGCGCCCTGGCCCGGCAGCGGGCTGTCTCCACGGTCATGGTCATGGGCGGCTCCGGGGACTACCTGGATGTGGCCGACCGCGTCCTGCTCATGGACTCCTACCGGCTGCGCGACGCCACGCAGCAGGCCCGCGAGGTCGTGGCCGACCAGCCCCGGCCCCTCACCGAGCTGGATGACTTCCCCGCACCCATCGCGCGCATCCCCCTGCCGGCCCCGCCGCGCACGAGGCGCGGGCCCTCGCGCACCCGCGCCCACGGCACCCGGGCCCTGGTCCTGGACCGCGAGGAGATCGACATCTCCGACGTCGCGGGCGTGGTGGACCCCGGCCAGGCCGAGGCCCTGGCCCGCGCCCTGCGGGCCCTGCTGGAGCAGCGCTTCGATGGCGAATCGCCCCTGGCCGAGTGCCTGGAGGACCTGGAGGACCTGCTCGACGACGAGGGCCTGGACGCCCTGGCCGAGGGCCCCCAGGACCGGCCCGCCTTCCTCGTGCGCCCCCGCATGGTGGATGTGGCCGCCGCCGTCAGCCGCTACCGCAGCCTGGACCTGGCCTAGGCCTGAGCCGTGTCGCGGGCCTGGGCCCCGCCCGGGGCCGGGACGCGACTGTTGATCGGGGCGCTGCCAGGGGCCTGGTTCTCCCCCGGGGGCGGGACCTCGCTGTTGATCGGGAGGCTGCCGGCGGCCTGGGTCAGGGCCTCGCCCAGGGCTGGGGCGGCCGGTTGACCGGCCTTAGCCGCGGCCGGCGGCTGCGTGCGCCTGGGCCCCACCGCGGCGCGGATCGCCCGCTGGGCGGGCAGCTCCACGCCCCGGTGCAGGGCCTCGGCGCACACCCAGGAGATCAGCAGGGTGAGGGCCAGGTAGGCCAGGCCCTCCAGGGCGCCGCGGGGGACGGGCAGCCGGGCGGGCAGCACCGCCAGGACCAGGTAGTGCGTGAGGTAGAGGGCGAAGGAGACGCGCCCGGCATGCTGCAGGGCGGGGGAGGCCAGCAGGCCCCCACGGCCCTGCACATCGGCCTGGGCGGCACTGACCACGAGTAGGACGATCGCCGGCAGGGTGATGACCGCGGGCACCGTCTGCATGGTCACGCCCCCGCGGTAGACCGCCAGTGCCACCAGGTAGGAGCCCAGGCAGGCCAGGAGCGCCAGCCACATGGGCGGGCGCACCCGCAGTCGCCCCCGGCGGAAGAGCTCGGCCAGCACGATGCCGATGAGGAACTCCGAGGAGCGCAGGAGCGGCAGGTAGTAGGGCCATTCCTCGGTGCCGGCGACCACCACCAGCATCCGTCCCGCCACGATGGTCGTCAGCCACCACGCCCCCGCGGCGAGGACCAGGTGGCGCTCAGGCAGCCTCCGGGCGGCGGTGATGAGCCAGGGCGCCAGCAGGTAGAAGAAGGCCTCGGCGGACAGGGACCAGGCCACAGCGTTGAGGGCCAGGGCGGTGGCCTGGTGGGGCGACCAGGCCTGGAGCAGGAGGGTGTTGAGGGCCAGGTCCCCCCACGTGGCCGGAGGGATGAGGATCACCGCGATGAGCATCGTCACCAGGTGGGAGGGGTAGACGCGGGCGAAGCGGTTGACCCAGAAGCGCCGCGGCTCCACGCGCCGGCCCTGGCTCGCCCAGGCCAGGACGAAGCCCGACAGGACGAAGAAGAAGGCCACCCCCATGTGGGCCACGTCGAAGAACTGGCCCTGGGGGACGAAGTGGTGGAGCCTGGCGTGGAACAGGACGATGAGCAGGGCCGCGAAGAAGCGCAGGGAGGTCAGCCGGGGCAGGTCTCTGCCCGGCTGGACAGGTGGGGTCATGACGCGACTATACGTCCAACGAGTACCGTCACAGGAACCGCACAGGTTCTGTGCCCGGCGACGACGGCGCCCGCGCTGCCGGGCTGCGCGGGCGCCGGGCGGGCGGGTCTCAGGCGCGCGGCGCCCGGTCGGGGCTCAGCACCTCGGTCTGGGCGGGAAGATCGGTGATGCCCACCGGGCAGGTCACTCCGTTGGGCCCGTGGTTGCAGTAGCCGCCGGGGTTCTTGTGCAGGTAGCCCTGGTGGTAGTCCTCGGCCAGGTAGAAGGGCCCGCCGAAGTCGGCATAGACCTCCTCGGCCGGCGCCACCGTGGTCACCGTGGTGCCCAGGCGCAGGCGGGTGAGCTCGTCCTGGAAGGCCTGGCGGATGCGCAGCGCCGCCTCCTGCTGGGCGGGGGTGGTGGTCCACACCGCGGAGCGGTACTGGGTGCCCACGTCATTGCCGTGGCGGTTGAGACGGGTGGAGTCGTGGTTCTCCCAGAAGGTGCGCAGCAGGGTGTCCCCGCCCTGGCCGCACACCGCGGGGTCGTAGATCACGCGCACGGTCTCGGCATGATCGGTGGCGCCCGTGCAGATCTCCTGGTAGGTGGGGTTGGGCGTGGTCCCGCCCATGTAGCCCACTGCGGTGGAGATGACCCCTTCCTGGCGCCACAGGATGCGCTCCACACCCCAGAAGCAGCCCGCCGCCAGGTAGATCGCCTCCGCGCCCTCGGGCCAGGGGCCATCGATGGGCGTCCCCAGGACGACGTGGGTGCCGGGCGCGGGCAGGATCGAGCGCTCGCGGCCGGGCAGGAGCGGGTTGCGTGCAGGGGTTGGGGCCGGTGCTGTCATGGTCGGTACGCTACTCCCCGCCTACGCCCCTTCCCCTGCCTCTTCCCTCTGCGCTGAGCGGGATGCTCCTCGCTGAAAACGGGAATACGGCATCGGTGCGCTCCCCGGAGGAGAGGGGCTCGATGCGTGCGCCGCCCCCTCCCGCAGTGGGAGGGGGCGGCGCGGCCGGGGCTGGTGGCCGGCTGGTGTCCGGCGTCGGGCTAGACCCGCGTGACCTTGACGATCCGGGCGGAGATGGTGCGGCCGTTGGGGGCCTCGTAGGAGACCTCGTCTCCGGCCCGGTGGCCCATGAGGGCCTGGCCCAGGGGGGCGTCGGGGGAGAAGACCTTGACGCCGTCGGGCACATCCTCGGTGATCTCCTGGCCGCCCAGGGCGAAGATCTGCTCCTTGCCGGCCACGGTGGCCGTGACGATCGTGCCCGCCGAGACCGACCCGTCATCGGCGGCCTCGCCGATCTGGGCGCTGGAGAGGGTCTCCTCGAGCTGGATGATGCGCGCCTCGTTGAGCCCGGCCTCCTCGCGGGCGGCGTGGTAGCCGGCATTCTCCCGCAGGTCGCCCTCCTGGCGGGCGTCCTCCACGCGCTGGGCGATCTCCTTGCGCTGGGTGGTCTTGCGATGCTCGAGCTCGGCGGCAAGACGGTCGTAGGCCTCCTGGGTCAGCCAGGTTCCCTGCGTCTGCTCGGACATGTGTGCTCCTCGGGTAGTGCTCGACCGCGCCGCGTCGTAGAGGCGCGACAGTCCTGCGGGCGATGGTTGTCGCGTATCGGCCGTGCGTCGGCCTGTCGCGCAGGTCATGGGCCCAGGCGGGTCTGGTGGGCAACTCTACGCAGCGAACTGTGAGAATCCTGGGTGCGGGAAGGTTCTTCCGCAGGTCGAGACCCTCCCGGTATCGACTGCTAAGCGACTGTGACCTGCGCCGATGTCTGCCGATGCAAGATGGCTCAGGGGTCCATGGGCACGTCTGCCCTCCGGTGCGCCGCCGGCCCGGCGCGGTGGGGTGCTCTCGGGGGCGGCCTCAGAGGATGGCCAGGTAGCAGGCCACGCACTGGCACGCCCAGGCCGCCACCGTGCAGACGTGGAAGACCTCGTGGAAGCCGAACCACCGCGGCGAGGGGTCGGGGGCCTTGCGGGCGTAGACCACCGCGCCCAGGGTGTAGATGATGCCGCCGGCCACCAGCAGCCACACGATGGCGGGGCCGCCCGAGCGCCAGAACTGGGGCAGGAACCAGATCGCCACCCAGCCGAGCACCACGTACAGGCCGGCGGTGAACCAGCGCGGCGCGCTCATCCACAGCAGATTGGTGGCGGTGCCGATGGCCGCCCCCACCCACACGATCCCCAGGACCAGGGCCGCCGTCGGTCCGGGCAGCAGCGCCACCGACAGTGGCGTGTAGGTCCCGGCGATGAGCAGGTAGATATTGGCGTGGTCGATGCGTCGCAGCACCGAGGTCACCCGGGCCGACCAGTGCCCGTTGCCGATGTGGTAGACCCCGGAGTTGGCGAACAGCAGCAGTGAGCAGGTGAGGTAGACCGCGCTGGCCCAGCTCAGGGCGGCACTGGGGGCCAGCGCCGTCAGCACGATGCAGGCCGCCAGGGCCAGCGGGGCCGTGCCTGCATGGATCCACCCGCGCAGGCGGGGCTTGAGCGAGGCCGCCAGGCCCGTGGGGGCCGGGGCGGTTGGGAAGGGGGCCCGGGGTGCCGACGACGACGGTGCCCCGGCGGCGGCCTTCGCGGCGTCCGCGGCGCCGGGGGCGGCGGGAGTCGTGGGTGCGCTGTCGGGTGGGGACTGCGGGGCGAGTGGAGTGGTCATGGGTGTCCTCGTGCGGCGTCGGCTGCCAGCGCGACGACCGGAAGTTACGGTCACGTAGGTTACGCTACCGTAGGTTCCTGGGTGGCGACCAGGAGCACTGTGGGCGACTGGTCGGAATGCGCCGTTCCTCGGCGGGCCGGCAGGGCAGTGGCGGAGGAGGGCCTGGGCGGTGCCGGAGAAGCGGCTCGGCGGCCCCCGGTCAGGGGCTGGTCGGCGGCCGATCGGGGTCGATCGCACGCCGGTGGGCGCGGAAGTGGATAAGGCGGGCGATGGCAGTGCGCTCGCGCTACCGTTGTCCCAACCCGGCGCCGTCGCCCGACGCCGCCGGGTCCCGGACCTCCGATTCCCCAGGAGCGGCATGTCAGGCGATATCCTCTACAACCTCTATGAGCGCCGCCTGGCGGCGCGCCTGGACCCGGCCAGGGCCCCGCACCACGTCGGCGTCATCCTGGACGGCAACCGCCGCTGGGCCAGGGCCATGGGCTTCGGCGCCGCCCAGGGCCACAAGCGCGGCGCCGACAAGATCGCCGAGTTCCTCACCTGGGCCGAGCAGGCCGGGGTGCGCGTGGTCACCCTGTGGCTGCTGAGCACCGACAACCTCTCTCGCGACCCCGCCGAGCTCTCCCCCCTGCTGGACATCATCAACCGCGCCGTCGAGGACCTCGCCGCCACCGGGCACTGGAGACTGCGGCTGGTGGGCGCCGTCGAGCTGCTGCCCGAGCCGGTGGCCCAGCGCCTGCGCGCCGCCGTCGCCCGCGAGGCGCACGATGAGGACGGGGCCGCCGGAAGCCCGGATGGGGGCGACGGGGCCTTGGCCGGCAGCACCGCCATGGAGGTCAATATCGCCGTGGGCTACGGCGGGCGCCAGGAGATCGCCGACGCCGTGCGCGCCCTGCTGCGCGAGCGCGCCGCCGACGGCGCCAGCCTGGAGGAGGTGGCGGCCTCCTTGCGCGAGGAGGACATCACCGACCACCTCTACACCAAGGGCCAGCCCGACCCCGACCTGGTCATCCGCACCTCCGGTGAGCAGCGGCTCTCCGGGTTCCTCCTGTGGCAGTCGGTCCACTCCGAGTACTACTTCTGCGAGGTCAACTGGCCCGCCTTCCGCCGCATCGACTTCCTGCGCGCCCTGCGCGACTACTCCCGCCGCGAGCGCCGCCTGGGCAGGTAGGGCCGGCGGGCGGGCCGGCGCCGGCCGGCCGCTGCCGGGAGGCGGCGCCCAGGACCGCGTGGCACGATGGCACGCTGAGGGCCGCTGAGGGCAAGACCGCCCGTAGAGGAGGAGAGCCATGACACAGTCCCATGCCGCGTCACGCGCCACCGAGCTGCTCGGCCGCACTCCCATCGGGATCTTCATCGGCGGGGAGTTCCAGGACGGCTCCATCGAGGAGCGCCTCGACGTGCTCGACCCGGCCACCGGCCAGGTGCTCACCACCGTGGCCTGCGCCGGCCCCCGCGACGCCGCCCGGGCCATGGATGCCGCCGCGCAGGCCCAGGAGCGCTGGAGCGCCACCGCCCCGCGCGAGCGCAGCACGATCCTGCACCGCGCCTTCGAGCTGATGACCACCGACTACCGCGAGGACCTGGCACTGCTCATGACCCTGGAGATGGGCAAGCCCCTGGCGCAGTCCCGCGCCGAGGTCGCCTACGGGGCCGAGTTCCTGCGCTGGTTCGCCGAGGAGGCGGTGCGGGTGCGCGGGGACGCCTTCCGCGTGCCCGAGGGCCACCTCCGGGCCATGGTGCTGCGCCGCGCCGTCGGGCCCTGCCTGCTCATCACTCCCTGGAACTTCCCCCTGGCCATGGCCACCCGCAAGATCGGCCCCGCCTTCGCCGCCGGGAGCACCGCGATCCTCAAGCCCTCGCGCGAGACGCCGCTGACGGCGCTGCTGGCCGCCCGGATCCTCACCGAGGCGGGCCTTCCCCCGGGCGTCCTGTCGGTGCTCCCCACCCGGGACTCCGAGGCCGTCACCAGCCCGCTGCTGGCCGACCGCCGCCTGCGCAAGGTCTCCTTCACCGGCTCGACCGCTGTGGGCAGGGAGTTGCTGCGCCGCTCGGCCGACAATGTGCTGCGCACCTCCATGGAGCTGGGCGGGCACGCCGCCTTCATCGTCTTCGACGACGCCGACCTGGATGCCGCCATCGAGGCGGCGGTGGCCACGAAGATGCGCAACATGGGGCAGGCCTGCAATGCCGCCAACCACTTCCTGGTCCAGGAGGGCGTCTACGAGGACTTCACCCGGGGGCTCGCGGCGGCCATGTCGGCCCAGGCGGTGGGCAGCGGGCTGGAGGAGGGCGTGCAGGTCGGGCCGCTGATCTCCGCGCGCCACCGCGACGGGCTCGCCGAGATGGTCGAGCGCGCCCTGGACGGCGGGGCCCGCGCCCTGTGCGGGGGCGCCATCCCGCGCGGCGCCGGCTACTTCTACCCGCCCACCGTCCTGGTGGACATGCCCGCGACCAGCGAGATCATGCGCCGGGAGATCTTCGGGCCGGTGGCCCCGGTGCTGCCCTTCACCAGTGAGGAGGAGGCCCTGGCCCTGGCCAATGACGACGAGGTGGGGCTCTCGGGCTACCTCCACACCCGGGACATGGCGCGGGTGATGCGCATGGCCGAGCGCCTGGAGGTGGGCATGCTGGGGGTCAACTCCGCCACCATCTCCAATGTCGGCGCGCCCTTCGGCGGCGTCAAGCACTCCGGCCTGGGCCGTGAGGGCGGCAGGGAGGGCATCGAGGACTACCTGGAGACCATCTACGTGGGCATGCCCGCCCCGCCGCTGGGCTGAGGCGCCCGGCGCAGGCCGCCCGCCGTGGGGTGACCGCGTCCTACCCTGGTGGCCCGGGGCGATCCGCCCCCGGGCCCCCGTCGCCCAGAGCAGAGAGGCTGAAGCAGATGAGTGCACGCCAGGACATCCTCGACGTCCTTGAGGACCGGGGGATCCCCTACGATCTCAGCGAGCACGAGCCGGTCTTCACCATTGAGGCCATGATCGAGGCGGGCCTGCCGCACCCCGAGCGCATCGCCAAGAACCTCTTCGTGCGCGACGACAAGAAGCGCAACTACTACCTCCTCGTGGTCCCCGGCGAGCAGCCGGTCAACCTGCGCCACATCCAGGGGGTCATCGGCTCGCGGCGCCTGTCCTTCGCCTCCGAGGCCGACCTGGCCCAGCGCCTGGCCATCGCCAAGGGTGCGGTGGGGCCCTTCGCGGTGCTCAATAATGAGGCCCGTGACGTGCAGGTCATCATCGATGAGTTCTTCCTGGGCGGGCTCATGGGCATCCACCCCAATGACAACACCGCCACCGCCTGGGTGGGATGCGAGGATGTCATCGCCCTCATCGCCGAGCACGGCAACCCGGTGACCACCGCCCGCCTCGAGAAGCCCGAGAAGCCCGAGGAGCCCGGGGTGTCAGGGGCGGCCGGTCAGGGCTGAGCGGGCCCTGCGCTGCGGCCGCCCGGCTCATCGGCCCGATGGGGGGCGGGCTGGTGGATGCGGCTGAGAGCGGCCCCATCACCGGCGCGCGCCCCATAGACTGGCGGCATGGTCATCGCAGAGCAGCCCGCCCCCGATGACACGCGCACTATCCGCAGCGAGCCGGAGTCAGCCGCGCCCCTGACCTGGGAGCAGTTGATGACCCCGCTGCTGCGCCTCCTCGACGACGGGCGGGTCCAGCAGTTCAGGGTCCTCCAGCGCATCGTCCTGGGCGAGTCGCCCCAGGACCCTCAGGCCGAAGGGGAGCCCGGCTCCTGGCGCCGCCCCAGCGACAGCCGGGCGGCCCTGGCCCTGTCCCACCTGGTGAGCATCGGCGCGGTCGAGCGTCCCTCGCGCGGCCAGTTCCGCATCACCGACCTGGGCCGCCAGATCCTCTCGGAGTTCCGCGGCGGGCTGACCCACAAGGATGTGGTGGCTCTGACCGACTATGCCGCGGCGCAGCGCCGCTCCCCGGCGGGCCGGCACGCCCACGAGGCGCCTTCGGGCTCCCGGGCGGGCACCATCATCAGCGCCCAGGCCGTCAGCCCCACCGACCAGATCGCCGATGGCGTCGAGCGCCTGCGCCAGCGGCTGGCCGCCGAGCTCCTGGGCAGGCTCCACGCCCAGGACCTGGAGTCCTACGGCCGCACGATCCTGGCGGTCCTGGAGGCCATGGGCTATGAGGTGGGGGAGTCGCCCGAGGTCCCGGCCACCGCCGACGGGGGCATCGAGACTGTCGTGGACAACGGCTCCCAGGGCGGGGGCCGCAGCTATGTGCAGGCCAAGCGGCTCTCGCCGGCGGGACTGCCCGCGGGGCGGCCCGTCATCCAGGCCTTCACCCGGGAGGTGCAGCGCCGCTCCCTGGCCCAGGGCGTCTTCATCACCACGGGGGAGCTGACCGCCGACACGTGGGCCTACGCCGAGCGCTGCCCGGTCAGGATCGTGCTCATCGACGGCGAGGGCCTGGCCTCCCTCATGATGCGCCACGGCGTGGGCGTGCGCTCCACCCGGATCTTCCGGATCCTCGACGTCGACGAGGCCTTCTTCGCCTGAGGCGGCCGTGGGGTCGGTCTTGAGTCGGCCCTGGGCTGGCCGTGGGAGGCCCGGGCGGCCCAGGCGGGGGAGTGGGCCCGGGCGGCCCAGGGCTGGGCGGCCCTGGAATGGCCACCGGGCGGGCATGGGAGAATCCCGCCATGTCCGGATCGATGCCCGAGCCCGCCCCCGTGGACCTCCTCGAGGTGCTCAAGGCGCTGGGCAACCCCGCCCGCCTGCAGATCATGGAGTGGCTGCGTGACCCCAAGACGTCCTTCGCGGAGTACGAGGCGATCGCCGATCCCGAGGAGGTCGGCGTGTGCGTCACCCACCTGGCCGCCAAGAGCGGCCTGGCGCAGTCGACGGTGTCCACCTACATGAGCATGCTTGAGCGCACCGGGATGGTGAGCTCGGTGCGCGTGGGGAAGTGGACGCACTACCGGCGCCAGGACTCCCGCGTGGAGGAAGTGCTCAGCGAGCTGGGCCGGCATATCTAGTCGCTGTTGCAGGAGTGCTTGCGGTAGGGCCTTGGGCGCCCGCCCCTGGCCCACCGCAGGCCCCGGGGCGCAGGAGTGCGCCAAGGTGACTGTTTTGGTGGCCGTCTCATCCGTGGGCCCGTCAGGCCGGGGCAGGCCGGCTTTGCGGATCCGGAGGGGTGGCCCATGCGGAGCGCTGCCCGGCCATGAGGCCTGGTCGGCTGGCTCAGTGCCCCGACGAGCCCGGCGAGCATGGCAGCCCCGGCCGGCACGAGCTGGTGGCCTGCCGCGGGCAGGGTGGTGTCGAGCCACTGGCAGAGCGCAGAAGAGCGTCGTTTGGCGCCATGGGCGTCACTTGGCGGAAAGGGCGACACCTGTAGGCGACGTCGATTCCGCCAAACGACGCCCATTTCGCCAAGTGAGGTCCAACCTGCGCCGCATGTCTGCGCCAAGCGGCCCGCCGGTCCGCCGACACGGCCGCCTTCGCAATGAGAACCTAACCAAAATATTGACGTTTCGCGAATCCGCAATACGATGGAGTCATGGTGACCTCCTCCAAGCCCGTATACCGGGCCCTCATCGTCCACGCCCACCCCGAGCCGCGCTCCTTCTCCACCGCCCAGGCACATACCGTCGCTGAGCAGTTGCGGGCCGACGGCGTTGAGACCACCCTGGTGGACCTCTACGCCGAGCACTGGGACCCCGTGCTCTCCGCAGACCAGTTCCCCGACGACCCCGACTCATCGGGCTACTTCAAGCCCCAGGCCGCGCAGATGAACGCCGTCGCCCAGGGCTCGCTGGGTGAGCCGGTCGCCTCCCAGCTGCGCCTCCTCCAGGACTCGGACCTGCTCATTCTCTCCTTCCCCCTGTGGTGGTTCTCCATGCCGGCGATCCTCAAGGGCTGGGTGGACCGCGTCCTGGTCATGGGCGCCGCCTTCGGCGGGGAGCACGGGGTACGGGAGCAGGGCGGCATGCGGGGCAAGAAGGCCATGGTCCTGTTGACCACCGGCGGCAGTCAGCAGGCTTTCGCCCCCGATACTCCCGGGAGCTATGGGAGCCTGGATTCCTTCCTGTTCCACATCCACCAGGGCACGCTCGAGTTCTGCGGCTTCGAGGTGCTACCGGTCCTGGCCACCTTCGGGCCGGCCCACCTCGATGGCGCCGGCCGAGCCCAGGCCCTGGAGACGATCCGCGAGGGGATCACCTCCAGGCTCGCCACCGAGCCGGCGTAGGCCCGGCCGGGTGGAGCCGGCCGGGCCGGAGTGGATCAGCCGGCCAGCTCCTCGCGAGTGGGCGGGTTCGCCCCGGCGCGCGAGACCGTGATGTCGGCGATCGCCGCCGCATGGCGCACGATCCGCTCCAGGGTAGGAGCGTCCACCGCGCGCAGGGCCTCGCGGCGGTCCGCACCCACCAGGTCCTCACTCCACAGGGCGTCCTCCAGGCCCCCCATGAAGGAGTCCCCGGCCCCCACGGTGTCGGCCACGACCACGCTGGGGTCGGCGGGCACCTCGACGCGCAGCCCCGAGCCGGTCAGGGCCATGGCCCCGGCCTTGCCGCGGGTCACCACCACTACGGCCACTCCCAGGTCCAGCCAGTTGCGCAGCACCGACTCCACATCAGCATCCTCGCCGTAGAGCCAGGCGACGTCCTCATCGGAGCACTTGACGAGGTCGGACAGCGCCACCAGGCGCTCAACGATGGCGCGCGCGGACTCGGGGGAGCCCATGAGCTGGGGACGGGCGTTGGGGTCGTAGCAGATCGTGGAGGTCTCGCGGTGATCGCGCAGCACCTTCTCCACGGTGGCCCGGCCCGGCTCCAGGATCGCCGCGATCGAGCCGGTGTGCACCAGCACGGGGGGCTCGGCGCCCTGGGACGCCTGGGGGTAGGGCGGGTTCCAGTCCAGGTCGAAGACATAGGTGGCGGCCCGGTCCTGGCCGATCGTCGCCTGCGCAGTGGAGGTCCGCTGGGCGCCGTCGGCCCCCGGGGTCAGGCGCACCCCGGAGTCCTCCAGGTGGGCGCGCACCGCCCGGCCGCGCTCGTCGGTCCCGATCCAGCAGTCCAGCTCCGCCTCACGGCCCAGACGCGCCAGGCCCAGGGCCACGTTGGCGGGCGAGCCGCCCGGGATGTCCACCGGCTCCTGGCCGGGGTGGATGACGACGTCGACCAGGGCCTCGCCGATGACGAGGGCGGCTCCTTGGCGGCCGGGTGCACTCATGGTGGCTCCTTCGCGGGGATGACTGGGGTGGGCCTCATCCGATGCGCATCGAATGGCTCACTGATGGCTTTCTGGCCAGCGCTTCGGCTGGCGCTGGGCTGGCCTGACTGGCACGTTGACGGGCACATGGACGGGCGGCGGCGCCTCAGACCGCGCATCCGCGCGCGGTGTGCACGTGTGCACCAGGGCTCGGCGTGAGCCCCGCAGCACCGACAGGGCCAGCCTACCGAGCCCAGCGCCCGCGCGGGGCCCATCGGCGCTCGGAGTGCGTGGGAGGCCGGTCCCGCCCCTGGCACGGGCCCGGAGCGGGCCCGGAGCGGGCCCGGAGCGGGCCGGATGGTGGAGGAGTGGCGAGCGGGCGCGGGCCGGGAGCAGGGCCGCTGGGGCATGCGGCGCTCAGGCGGCTCGGCCGGCCCCAGGGGGGTGGGGGTGTGGCGGGCGGGTGGGTCAGGCCTCCGGCGAGGCGGGGGCGCCCTCGGGGGCCGGGGCACCCGAGTCCTGCTCGACGACGGCGGCCAGGCGGGCGCGGGCCTCATCGAGCCAGCCCTGGCAGCGCTGGGCCAGCGCCTCGCCGCGCTCCCACAGGGCCAGGGAGTCCTCCAGAGGCACCGAGCCCGCCTCCAGGCGCTGGACGACAGCCACCAGCTCCTCGCGGGCCTGCTCATAAGACAGGGAGGCGACATCGGCCAGGTCGGAGGAGCCCGACTCGGGGCCGTAGGACTGCGTGGAAGGGTCAAGGCTCACACCCCGATTCTTGCACGCCCCGGCCCTGCCGCCCAGGACGGCCGTCGGCCCGCGGCCACCCGCCAGTGGGGCATCCTCGCAGGATCGCCGACGGCCTCGGGCACGGTCATCCGCACGAGCCCGCGCCTTCGTGATCCGCGGGCGGGTTCACCAGGGGCCGACGATGCGCAGCGCGGGCCCTGCGGCACATCCTCGGGTCCCATGGAGGGGCCGCCGACTGGCCGAGCCGCGCCATCGCAGCGATCCACTGCGCCCCGAGGGCCGACGATGCGCAGCACGGGCGGGGGCGGCTATGGCTATGAGGGCGATGAGGGCTCAGCCGGCTGGGACTGGGGCTTGGTGGCCCCCACCACCTGGGCCACCAGGCGCCCGGAGGCCAGCACCCCCTCGATGAGATCGCCCTTCTTGATCTGCTCGGCGCTGGTGACGACCTGCCCGCCGGGCATGCGCAGGATCGCGTAGCCGCGGTCCAGCACCCCCTGGGGGGACAGGGCGGTCAGGCGGGCCCGCTCGGCGCGCAGGTCGGCGGCCGCCAGCGACAGGCGATGGCCCAGGGCCCGGCGCATGCGCTCGCGCCCCCGCTCCAGCTCGCCCATGCGGTCGCGCACGATGACCGTGGGGTCGGCCATGACCGGGCGGGCCCGCAACTGGTCCAGCCCGGCCTGCTCGGCCTGAAGACGGGAGGTGATGAGGGAGCGCATGCGCTCGCGGGCCGAGTCCAGGCCCACGGTCTCCTGGGCGAGGTCGGGCACGATCCGTCGGGCGGCGTCGGTGGGCGTTGAGGCCCGGTAGTCGGCCACAAGGTCGAGCAGGGGGCAGTCGGTCTCATGCCCGATCGCCGAGACCAGGGGGGTGCGGGCCGCGGCCGCCGCGCGCACCAGGCCCTCGTCGGAGAAGGGCAGCAGGTCCTCCACCGCCCCACCCCCGCGGGCGATGACGATGACATCGATGCCCGGATCGGCGTCGAGCTCGGTCAGGGCGCGGGTGACCTCCGGCACAGCGCGCGCGCCCTGAACGGCGACCTCGCGGATCTCGAAGGGCAGGCCCGGCCAGCGCAGGCGCGAGTTGACCACGACGTCGTCCTTGGCCTTGGCCTGGCGCCCGCAGATGAGCCCCACGCGGCGCGGCAGGAAGGGCAGGGGGCGCTTGCGCTCGGCGTCGAACAGGCCCTCGGCGGCCAGGATGCGGCGCAGCTGCTCGATACGGGCCAGCAGGTCGCCCACGCCCACGGCCCGGATGTCGTCGGCCTGGAGCTGGAGGGAGCCGCGCTTGGTCCAGAAGGTGGGCTTGGCGCGCACCACCACGCGGGCGCCCTCGGCCAGCCCGGCACCGCGGGACTGGATGGCGTCCAGGACCCGGGAGTAGACGGCCACCGACATGGAGACATCCGCCTCGGCGTCGCGCAGGGTGAGGAAGGCCATGCCCGCGCCGGGGCGGCGGTTGAGCTGGACGATCTGCCCCTCGACCCACACCTGGCTCATGCGGGCCACGTACTCCTCGATCTTGGTCGACAGCAGCCGCAGGGGCCAGGGGTTCTCCGCGGTGGTGAGGTTGGCGCGCGGCGCCAGCTCGCGCTCCTGCTGGGCGGCGGACTGGGGCTGGGGGGCGGTGGGGCCTGTCACGCGCACCACTGTGCCATGCCTGTGGCCTGGGGCGGGGCCGCTGCGTGCCGGGCGCCGCCTGTGGCACAGTGGGAGGGTGACCATGACGAGTGAGACGACGCGCGAGACGCGCGAGAACGCGCGCGCCAAGCGAATCCTGCTGGCCGCCCCCCGCGGCTACTGCGCCGGGGTGGACCGGGCGGTCGACGCCGTCGAGCAAGCCCTGGCCCACTACGGGGCGCCGGTCTACGTGCGCAAGGAGATCGTCCACAACAAGTACGTCGTCGATGCGCTCTCCCGGCGCGGCGCGATCTTCGTGGAGGAGACCGACGAGGTCCCCGAGGGCGCCCGCGTCGTCTTCTCCGCCCACGGCGTCTCCCCGGCCGTGCACGAGCAGGCAGCGGCCCGCCGCCTGGAGACCATCGACGCCACCTGCCCGCTGGTGACCAAGGTGCACAAGCAGGCGGTGCGCTTCGCCCGGGACGACTACGACATCATCCTGGTGGGGCACACCGGCCACGAGGAGGTCGAGGGCACCCAGGGGGAGGCCCCCGACCACATCCAGGTCGTCAACGGCCCCCACGAAGTGGACCGGGTCCAGGTGCGCGACCCCGAGAAGGTCGTGTGGATCTCCCAGACCACCCTGAGTGTGGATGAGACCCTGGAGACGGTGCGGCTGCTGCGCGAGCGCTTCCCGGCCCTGTCCGACCCGCCCGGCGAGGACATCTGCTACGCCACCCAGAACCGCCAGGCCGCGGTCAAGGTGATCGCCCCCCAGGTCGACCTCATGATCGTGGTGGGCTCGGGCAACTCCTCGAACTCCGTGCGCCTGAAGGAGGTGGCCCTGGATGCGGGGGCCGGCGCCTCCCACCGGGTGGACTTCGCCAGCGAGATCGACCCGGCCTGGCTGGAGGGCGTGAGCACCGTGGGCCTGACCTCGGGCGCCTCGGTGCCCGAGATCCTCGTGCGCGAGGTCATCGAGCGCCTGGCCGAGTACGGCTTCGAGGACGTCGAGGAGGTGCGCACCGCCACGGAGAAGATCACCTTCTCCCTGCCCAAGAACCTGCGCGCCGACCTCAAGGCCGCCTCCGGGCAGCCGGCGCCCGCCCGGCGCCAGCCGGTGGCCGACCACACCTGCTGAGCGCCGCCGGGGCGGGCATCCGGGGGACCGCTGGGGGCGGCATCTGCGGGGCCGGCCCCAGGGACGGCGTCGGCGGCGCACCGCAGGTGAGGCGGGGGTGAGGCTGAGGCGAAGCGGGGCCGGGGAACGGCGCCACCCCCTGAGACTGGCCCCCGCGGCCGATGCGGGGGCGCTAGGCTCGCACCGATGGTGCACAGTGACAACGATGAGACCCATGCCGCCGCCCCCGGGGCTGCCGGCATCAGCGGCCCCGGAGGCCCCGGTAGTGGCGGGGCCCCCGGCGGCCCCAGCGCGGCGACCGGGCGCGAGTCGTCCAGGGAGTCGTCCAGCGAGTCGCCCAGCGAGTCGCCCGAGGACAGCGGCCTGCGGCGCACCCTGACCAACCGCCATATGCAGATGATCGCCATTGGCGGGGCGATCGGCACGGGCCTGTTCGTGGCCTCGGGGGCGACGGTCTCCCAGGCGGGGCCGGGTGGGGCGATCGCCGCCTACACGGCGGTGGGCCTCATGGTGCTGCTGCTCATGCAGTCCCTGGGGGAGATGACCGCGCATATGCCGGTGGCGGGCTCCTTCCAGACCTACGCCACGCGCTTCGTCAGCCCCTCCTTCGGCTTCGCCATGGGCTGGAACTACTGGTTCAACTGGGCGATCACGGTGGCCGCCGAGCTGGTGGCCGCGGGCATCATCATGGCCTACTGGCTGCCGGACGTGCCCTCATGGGTGTGGGCGGGCCTGTTCCTGGTGGTGCTCACCGGGCTCAATGCCCTGTCGGCGCGGGCCTTCGGGGAGGGGGAGTTCTGGCTCTCGGCCATCAAGGTGGTCACGGTGGTGGTCTTCCTCATCGCCGGGGCGGCGATGATCGCCGGCATCCTGGGGGGCCACCGTGCGGGCCTGAGCAACTGGACGGTGGGGGACGCCCCCTTCCACGGCGGGGCGCTGGCGGTGGTCTCGGTGTTCATGATCGCCGGCTTCTCCTTCCAGGGCACCGAGCTGGTGGGGGTGGCCGCGGGTGAGGCCCGCAATCCGCGCCGCGATGTGCCGCGTGCGATCCGCACCGTGTTCTGGCGGATCATGCTGTTCTACATCGGGGCGATCGCCGTGGTGGGCACCCTGGTGGCCTACAACGACCCGCGGCTGCTGCGCACGGGCACGGAGGACGTCTCCTACTCGCCCTTCACCCTGGTCTTCGACCGCGCGGGTATCGCCGCGGCGGCCGCGGTGATGAACGCGGTCATCCTCACCGCGGTGCTCAGTGCCGGGAACTCGGGGCTCTACGCCTCCACCCGCATGCTGCACTCGATGGCCCTGCAGGGCCAGGCTCCCCAGTGGTTCGGGTACGTCAACCGCCACGGGGTGCCGGTGCGGGCCCTGGGGGCGACGGCGCTGGTGGGCGCGGCCGGGTTCCTCACCGCGGTGGTGGGCCAGGACACGGCCTACTCCTGGCTGCTCAACGTCTCGGCGCTCTCGGGCTTCATCGTCTGGGTGGGGATCGCGGTGTGCCACTTCCGCTTCCGGCGCGCCTACGTGCTGCAGGGGCATGATCCCGCCGACCTGCCCTATCGGGCGCCGCTGTTCCCGCTGGGGCCGGTGGTGGCCTTCATCATGTGCGTGGTGGTGATCCTGGGGCAGAACTATGAGGCGGTGTTCCGCGGCGAGCTGCTGGGGGTGCTGTCCTCCTATATCGGGCTGCCGGCCTTCTTCCTGGTGTGGCTGGGCCACCGGCTGACCCGGGGGACGCCGATGGTGCCGCTGGCCGAGGTCGATGTCTCGGGCGCAGCGGCGCCGCGCGGGGACCGGTAGTCGGCCCGACGGCGGCTGCCCCCTGTCCCGGGGCATGATCCCTGAGCCCCGGGGCTCAGGGATCATGCTCAGGCCGACAGGGACTGCACGCGCACGGTGACGCTCGGGCGGGGCCGGGTATCGGCGTCGTGCCCCGGCCGGCGGGCGCGCTGGTGCGCGCGCTGAGGCTCGACGGCCTCCGCGTGGCCCTGGCCGGTGTTGTGGCCGGTGTCGTGGCCGGCGGCGGGGTTGACGGCCTTGCTGCTGGCCTCGGGCTCTTCGGCCTGGTCGAGGGCCTGCAGGACGGCGGCCTGGATGTCCCGCACGACCTGCCTGATGGGCCGCGAGCCGTCCAGGCCGACCTCGATGGTGGTGTGCTGGGCGGCGGTGTCGATGACGATGCCGAAGCGGGCCACGTGACTGTCCCGGCCGCGCAGGTGGGTGTCCAGGGTGCGCAGGGCCGAGGCGATGCCTGGCTCGATGCCCCGGACGCCGGGGACTCCGGTGATGGTCCTGACCAGGGCTGCGGCGGTGTCTTCACTCGTCATCGTGCAGGTCCTCCACGTGGATGCTGACGGTCGGGCTGCTGTCCAGGTCGCTGCGGAAGGCCTCCAGCACGGCGTCGCGCACCTGCTGGGCCAGTGCCGGAAGGTCCGGGGAGGCGGCGTGCGCGGAGATCCGGCAGTGGACTGAGATGGGCGCTCCAAGGCCCTTGTGCCCGTCGGTGGCCGGTGCGTGCTCGAAGGAGGAGCGCAGGGCCCTGGCCCCGGGAACACCGTCGACGGCTCTGCGCACGAGGGTGCGCAGGGAGAGCTCGGTCAGGGTGTAGGGGCCCAGGTCGGTGGGCGGGGCCTGGACCTGGGCGCCGTGCCGGGCGTCGGCGCGCACTGCCTCCATCACGGACTGCATGACCCGGGTGGAGGGCATGACCGAGAGGTCGGACTGGGACTCCAGGGCGTCCCACTCCTCGTGGATGGAGGCGATGAGCCGGTGGTAGTCCTGGGTGGCCTGCTCCTGGTCGCCGCCGCTGGCGGGCGCCTGCTCCGGCTGGGTGGAGGGGCGGGTGGGATCCGTGGGTGTCATGTCCACTCCTTCATCCGCTTGATCACGGCGGAGCGGGCGCGTGCCAGCCTGCCGCGGACAGTGGAGGCGGTGATGTTCAGGGTCTGTGCGATCTCCTCGTAGGACATGGTCTCGACCTCTCTGAGCACCCAGACGATGCTCAGCTCGGGGCGGATGGTGGACAGCACCTCGGCCAGCGCCTGGATCTGGGCGTTGACCTCACTGGACCGGGCGGGGTCGGAGGCGGGCCCCCCGGTGGGGCGGGTGCGGGTGTCCCCGGCCTGGGAGTCCAGGGCCTCCAGGCTCTCGGAGTCGTGGGGGTCGGTCCGGTGGCGGCTGCGCCGTCTGACGGCGCTGGTGGCCTCATTGGTGCAGATCCGCAGCAGCCAGCCGTGGAAGGCCTCGGGCTCGCGCAGCAGGTGGAGGCGCTTCCAGGCCAGGATGAGGGCCTCCTGGACGGCGTCCTCGGAGTCCTGCCGGTTGCCCAGGATCATGTAGGCGGTGCGGAAGAGGCGCCCCTGGTAGCGGCTGATGAGCTGCTCGAAGGCGGTGGTGTCGCCGTCCTGGGCCCGCAGCACCAGGTGGCGCTCGATACCCCGGCTCACGGGGGAGTCGGCGGGCCGGGGGCCGGTAGGAGCCGGAGGCCCGGGGGCTCCGGCCGACCCGGCCGTCTCGGGGGGCCGGCTCATGTGACCACGTCCCTGGTGGGCCGCACCTGGGTGGCGCCGCCCTGGCGGGTGCCCCGGGCTCCGGTGATGCTGCGCGAGACGGCGGTGCGGTGGGGCCGGATGAGCACGTCGACCTGGTGCGGCGCCTGGCCAAGGGCGGTGGCGGCGTCGTCGGCCAGCCGACGGCGCAGGTCACTGACCGTCCAGGCGACCTCGGCGTCCTGGGCGATGCGGGCGGTCGCCTGGAGCCAGGTGCTGCGCGAGGAGCCGGCCACCCACACGCTGCAGGAGGTGACGCCGGGGATCTCCTCGGCCCGCTCGGACAGCGCCCGGCCCATGACCTGGGGGTCGAGTGTGGCCAGGAGGGTGCCGTCGTGGCCGGTCAGGCGCAGGGGGCTGGTGCGGGCCCGGCGGGGGATCTGGGCCAGCAGGAGGAGGACCCCGGCCAGCACCACCAGGACCGAGGCCCCGGCGGCTGCCGGCACGATCCAAGGATCGCCGCCTGCGGCCAGCTCCCTCCATCGGGCGCCGGCGGGCGCCAGGGCCGCCCGGCCCTGGGGCCAGGAGGCGACCAGGTCGAGGTGGGCGGCGGTGAGCCAGGCGGCGGCCAGGAGGGCCACCAGCCCGGTGAGGGCCAGTGCGATTCGGTTGCGTGCTCCAGACACTGAGCGCATGGTTGGTGGTCCTCCTTCAGTTGGCGCGCCGCACGCGCACTCGGCACCGCATGGTCTGCTCGGGGCGCAGCTGCTCCAGGGCGTCCTGCGCGGCCCGCATCACCGCCGGCTGCAGCTGGCCGTCATCCATGAGGGTGCGTACGCGGATGTCGGCCCGGGTGCGGGAGGCCTTGACGCGGACGGTGTCGACGCCGTCGACCTGCTCGACCCGGCGCTGGATGAGGGTGGCCAGGTCGCGGCGGGACAGGACTGTCTGCCCGGGGATGTCGTCGGGCAGGATGGCCAGGTGGGCGGGGCGCCCGGGCCACAGTGCCGCCATCAGCATGATGAGGCCGAGGCCGGCCAGGATGCAGGCTGCCATCAGCACGCTGGGCGAGCCCATGGCGGTGGACCCGGTCGTCCTCATGGTGGAGGCGGCCCGGGAGGGCCAGTTGCCGGTCACCAGGAGGGTGATGGCGAGCCAGGCGCCCAGGGCGCCCAGGGCGATGAGGCCCACGGCCAGGATGGCCGCCGCCAGGCTGCGTGAGGGGCGCCGGGTCAGGCGTCGCGGGTCGTTGCTCATCTCAGGGCTCCTCTCGCGGTACTGCTGGGGTCGAGCCAGGAGATCTCGACGTCGATGCGGCCGACCTCCAGGCCGGTGAGGTCCTCGACCCGGGAGCGCACGTGGTCCCGCAGCCGCTGGGCCGCCGAGGCCATGGCGGTGGGGAAGGTCAGGCCGACGTCCAGGCGCAGGATGGCGACCTGCCCGTAGATGTCGCAGTCCGCGTCGGGACGGGTGTGGAAGTCGCGGCGTGCGCCCACGCCCAGCAGTCCGCCGGCGGAGGAGCCCACGTGGGGCGCCTCCAGGGCGGCCTGCTCGGCGATGCGGGCGACGACGCGGGCGGGGACGGTGGTGGTCCCCCGCTGCTCGATCGGCGGGCCGGCCTGCTGGGGGAGGCCGGGGTGGGGCCCGCCGGTGACCTGCGCGCCGCTCATCATCGCTGCATCCAGCGCTCGAGCAGGCCGCGCAGGTCGAGCCGGTCCTCCAGGCCCAGGCCGACCGCCGCCCCCACCAGGCCGCACAGGCCCACCAGGATGAAGTCGGCGAAGGATCCGAAGGCGAGGACAGTGCCTAGGAAGAGGCCCACGGCGAGGGCCAGGTGTGTCGTCTTCATGCGGACTCCTCGGTCGGCGTGCGGGGTGGGCTACTTCAGGTCGGTGCTGGTGGTGTCGGCGTCCTCGTCGGGCAGGTGCACGTCGGTGACGTTGACGTTGACCTCGATGACCTCCAGGCCGGTGGTGCTCTCGACCTGCTGGATGATGTTGCGGCGGATGGCGTTGCCGACCTCGACGATGGAGACCCCGTACTCCACGACGACGGTGACGTCGACGGCAGTCTGGGTCTCGCCCTTCTCGATGCTGATGCCGCCGGCCACGTTGGTCTGGGCGTTGGGGATGCGGTCGGTGACGGCGTTGAAGACGCGGCGTGCGGCGTTGCCCATGTCGTAGACGCCGGGGACCTCGCGTGCGGCCATGCCGGCGATCTTGGCCACGACCGTCTCGTCGATGGTGGTCACGCCGTGGGAGGTCTGGAGGGGGCCGCGAGGGGTGGCCTCCTGCTGCTCCTTGTCCTCGCGCGCCTTGGCGATCTCGCGCTGCTGGCCGGTCTGGGGGATGGACTCGTTGCTCATGGCTCTCCTTGAGGTGCTTGATGGTCAGGGGCGCTCCGCGACTGCGGAGGGCGCCGAGATACGGCCGGATCGGCCGGTGCACTGCGATGGCGGGCGGGCCCGCCGCAGGTGCGCCGCACTGACCGGGACATGAGGAGGACGCCATGAGCCGGCCTTTCCTCACGCACCAGAACAGTGGCGTCCGTCACTGTGGGGGAGGTGGGTGGGCGGTGCTGGTCGCCTGGGCGGCGTCGGGGGCGGAGGGCGCGGGCTCGGGGCGCCTGGGGAGCCCGGGGTCGGGGGGTTCGGCGGCCGAGAGCTCGGCGGCCGAGAGCTCGGGGGTGGAGAAGGCGCGGACCTGGGCGGCGTCGGCGTCGATGGGGGAGGGGGACTGGAGCTCGGAGCTGAGTGCCTCCAGGGAGCGGGCGGTGACCAGGAGGCGGGTCTCCATGGAGCCCACGGCCCGGTTGTAGGCGGTGACGCTGCGGCGCAGGGCCGAGCCCAGGGTGTCGAGGTGGCCGGCGACGGTTCCCAGTCGCTCGTAGAGGGTGCGACCGAGCTCCAGGAGCTCGCGGGCGTCGTCGTTGACGGCGGTGCGGGCCCAGGCGGTGGCGCAGGTGCGCAGCAGGGTGAGCAGGGAGGCCGGTGAGGTCAGGGCCACGCCCCGGCCCAGGGCGTGCTCCATGAGCGTGGGATCGGCCTCCAGGGCGGCGGCCAGGACGGGCTCGGCGGGCACGAACAGGACGACGAGCTCGGGGGAGTCCCCCAGGGCGCGGTCGTAGCGGCGGGCGGCGAGCTGGTCGACATGGGAGCGCAGGGCCTTGGCGTGGGCGGTGAGCAGGCGGGTGCGGCGCTCCTGGTCGGCGTCGCCGGCGCCGTCGACGGCCATGGCCTCCAGGTAGGCGTCCATGGGCGCCTTGGCGTCCAGCGCCAGGTGGCCCTCTCCCGGGAGGTGGACGACGACGTCGGGCCGTGAGCGCTCGGCGCTCTCGGTGCGGCGCGGCGAATCGGGGGTGCGCGGGGCGCCGCGCCGGTGGGCCAGTGCCCCCACCGAGCGCTGCTCGGAGAAGTCCACGTGCCGCATCATCCCCGAGGCCTCCAGGATGCGGGCCAGCTCCACCTCGCCCCACAGCCCGCGGGCGGAGCGGGAGCGCAGGGCGCCCTCCAGGCAGGCGGTGGTGCGCGCCAGCTCGCGCTCGGCCAGGGCGGTGGAGCGCAGCTGCTCGGCCAGGGCGGCGTGCTGGGCGGCACGCCGGCGCTCCATGGTCTCCACGCGCGCCCCGACCTGCTCGAGCTGGGTGCGCACGGGGGCCAAGGCGCGCAGGATGGCGCCATCGCGCTCGGCCCGCTCCTCGGCCAGGTCCGCGCGGGAGCCCAGCTCCTCGGCCCGGGCGCGCCAGGCGGCGAGCTCGACGCGCAGGGCCGTGGACTCCTCCGCATCCTCCCGGGCGGTCCCGGAGTGCGGGCCGGGCGGGTGATGGGCGCTGCGCAGGAGGGCGACGGCGTATCCCAGGGCGGCGCTGATGGCGGCGGTGAGCAGCAGGAGAAGGGCCAGGAGGCTCGCGGGCATCGTCATGGCGCCAGTGCACCACGGGGGTGTGACACGTATGGCGGCGGCCCGGCGCTCTGGCGGCCCGGTGGCCCGGGCGGCCTCTCCGCGACCCGCGCCCGCCCCTCCGAGTCCTGGGCGGTCCGGGCGCCCCGGCCTGCGCATCGCGGGCGCGGGCTGGTCGCTGGCGGGCGGGGCGCAGGCGCGGAATCCTGCGGGGGAGTGAGGGGCGGGGCAGGATCGGGAGGACTGGGGAGGTGCCACGGCGGGGGCGGGCGGTGGCTTAGAATCCGGGGCGTGGCACTCACCATCGGAATCGTCGGACTGCCCAATGTCGGCAAGTCCACCCTGTTCAACGCCCTGACCCGTGCGACCGTCCTGGCCGCCAACTACCCCTTCGCGACGATTGAGCCGAATATCGGCGTCGTCCCGCTGCCCGACCCGCGGCTGGGCAGGCTGGCCGAGCTGTTCTCCTCGGCGCGGGTGGTGCCGGCCACGGTGTCCTTCGTGGATATCGCGGGGATTGTGCGCGGCGCGAGCGAGGGCGAGGGACTGGGCAACCAGTTCCTGGCGAATATCCGTGAGGCGGACGCGATCTGCCTGGTGACGCGCGCCTTCGAGGATCCTGACGTGGTGCACGTGGACGGCAGGGTGGACCCCTCCAGCGATATCGAGACGATCACGACCGAGCTGGTGCTGGCCGATATCCAGACCCTGGAGAAGGCGATCCCGCGCCTGGAGAAGGAGGTGCGGGGGAAGAAGGCCGATCCTTCGGTGCTGGAGACGGCCAGGGCCGCGATGGCGGTCCTGGAGGAGGGGACGCTGCTATCGGCGGGCGCGGCGGGTGCCGGGATTGATGAGGAGGTCCTGCGCACCTTCCAGCTGATGACCACCAAGCCCTTCATCTACGTGTTCAACCTGGATGATGATCTTATGCGCGATGAGGCCCGGCAGGCCGAGCTGCGGGCGCTGGTGGCTCCCGCGGAGGCGGTGTTCCTGGATGCCCAGTTCGAGGCCGAGCTCGTGGAGCTGGAGCCCGAGGAGGCCGCCGAGATGCTGCATGAGAACGGCCAGGAGGAGTCGGGCCTGGACAAGCTGGCCCGGGTCGGCTTCGACACCCTGGGGCTCCAGACCTACCTGACGGCGGGGGAGAAGGAGGCCCGTGCCTGGACGATCCGCAAGGGCTCGACGGCGCCGCAGGCCGCGGGCGTCATCCACACCGATTTCGAGCGTGGCTTCATCAAGGCCGAGATCGTCAGCTACGACGATCTTCTCGAGTACGGCTCGGTGGCCGAGGCCCGCGCTCACGGCCGCGTGCGCATGGAGGGTAAGGACTATATCATGGCCGACGGCGACGTGGTGGAGTTCCGAAGCGGGCTTACGTCTGGGGGTCGGAAGTGACAGAGGGGAATCTGTGCGGTCCCGAGCATCAGAAAGTCCGCGTTCCTATCATCGAGTCACTCGTTCGAGTTGGCTGGGATCGCGCGCAGCTTAAATGGTCCCCCGAGTGGCGGGTACCGAAGTCACCACACGACGCTGCCAATCGTGAAGCTGGACGTTCCTTTGCTTCATGGCCGGTGGACCTCGTGATCTTCGAGGACGCCTCCACAGTCGGGTCGTGGGAGCACCTGCTTGTTATCTGTGAGTTCAAGGCCCCCGATATCAGTGCTGGAATTTCGCAACTTGAGGTTTACCTCGCGCGTGAGCCACGTGCTCGTATGGGGTATTGGACGAACGGGATAGATGATGTTCGCGTCTACAAGCTTCCTGACGGTGGGTTCCAGCACTTCAAAAACCGCGGTGTGCCCCACCCAGGCGAGAACTTTACGAAGGCCTCCAAACAGCCGCTCAAGTTCGAGGACTTGAAAGTCCCTTCGGGTAGGCAGCTTCGGTCGGTCTTCAAGCGACTCCTCGATGTCGTCGTTGCCAGAGATAGTCGCGCCACGAGGTCGGACGTCCAGCTCGATCAGCTGTGCAACCTGCTGCTGTTGAAGTTGGAGTCGGACACCAACGGCGAGTATGACCATCAGAAGACGCTGGCGTTCCAGCTCAATGATGCGGGGAGCGCATACACTGCACGCAAGATGCGCGAGGACTTCAAGGCACTCAAGAACATCAGGTCTGAGATCTTCGCAGAGGATGACAATGCCGACCTCATCCTCAACGACGACACGATTGCTGAGGTTGTGTTCGAGTTATCTGCTCTGAACCTGCTGGCAGTGAGGCCTGAAGCTATCTCTTCGGCTTTCCAGGTCTTTCGGCGCGCTAATCTCAAGGCGGGAGAGGGGCAGTACTTCACGCCTGCCCGTGTCATCGAGGCCAGTATTGAGGTCCTGGACATTCAGCCCACAGACAAGATTATCGATCCGGCGTGCGGTACAGGTGGGTTCTTGGTCGAGGCGTTCCTGTCTATCCTAAACAAAGGCACTGGCGGACGTGCCGAGGCGCAGGCTCGTACGTGGGCGCACCGGCAGGTGTTCGGGGTGGACAAGGACTCGATCAACGTCAAGCTTACCCGTGCACTTATGGTGAGTTTAGGGGATGGTTCCGTCAATATCCATGTAGGAGATTCGATCCGGCAGAACCGCTGGAAAACGGACTATCCCTACCTCGAGACGCCGCTGAAGGATGGCTCGTTCACCGTTGTCATCACGAATCCTCCGTTCGGCAAAAACCTTAAGGTGAGTGCAGCGGACTCGCGTGTGAACGGCTATACGATTGCCAAGCAGGCCAGGGGGAGGTACGCCGATCTTGAGATCGGCCTCATCTTTCTCGAGCGCGCCCACCGGCTCCTGATGAGCGGCGGTCGTCTCGGCATCATCCTGCCAGAGACGTATTTCTTTTCCTCGACCTACCGCTGGTTGCCGGACTGGTTAGAGCCACGGTTCGAACTCCGCGGAGTGTTCAATATTCCGATGGAGGCCTTCCAAGGCTTCTGTCGAGCTAAGACTAATCTCTACGTATTTGAGAAGAAGTGATCGCCGATGATTCATAAGCCGGCTTGGTTCACAAGCGGCAGGGTGTTCGTTTCCTACGCGCCGACGGTCGGTATTAACAAGGATGGCGAGGACCTCTACATCATTGACGAGACCACGGGGGAGCGCACTGACGTTATCGACGACAAACTCCTCAATGATGTGCGGAGCCTCAAGGCCGGTGAGGCCACGGCTACGGGGCGGTGGGTCGATGTTGGTGAGCTCACCGATCGACTGATGGCAGTCCCGGCATACTTCGATGCACGCCCTATGGCCGACTTCGAGGCGATGATGCGTCATCCTGAGATGGTAGACTACGATGAGTTCACGATCGAGGAGCTCATCGATAACGAGTGGATCGAAACCCTGAGCGGCCACGGCAGTCCGCCAGCAGATTTTCGCCACGGGACGGTCCCCTACATCAAGGTCTCTGATATCCGTGCAGGGCAGATTAATATCAATCCAACGAACCGAGTGAGTGAGGTCGTCGCTCGTAAGTTCTGGAAGGGTACGGAGTCCGGCCTGCGTCAATGGGATCTCATCACCCCAATCCGCACCAGTAAGAACATCGGCGAATTCGCTGTCTTGATGCCTGGCCAGGAGCATGTCGTGCTAACGAAGGAGATGCTGATTCTTCGGGCCACTGACCAGGCTCCGTTCGATAACTTCTACCTTCTGTGGGCTCTTACGCTGAAGGCGGTGCGGAGACAGTGGGAACGTATCGTGTTTATGCAGACGAACCGTGAGGATGTGGGGACACGCTACCGCGAGATCGTTCTCCCTATCCCTTCGAGTGCGGATGTTGCGTCAGTCCGGTCCGAGCCCTTCAGGACCTACTACGAGGGGATGGACGCACTGCGCGAGCATCTCATTTCCTACCTTGAGTCCGATGACAAACACCACCTCTTTATCTCAACTGCTGCGATGGCTGCGGAAGAAGCTGAAGACGTAGACTGAACCTCTCTTGCCGACGGGTGAGGTGTCGGTGTGGTGGTTGTTGAAGTGCTGAGGAAAACTGGGAGTGTCTGGAATTATTGATGTTTTTCGGACTGTGGTTGTTGTATTGGTTAGGCTGCTTTCTGGTCCCCCAGGAGTTCGCGTTCGACCTCGTTGGGTGCGTGCGTATCCCAGGGCCGAGTGCAGCCGGGTGTGATTATAGGTCAGCTCGATCCATGAGGCAATATCGTTGATGGCCTTCTTGCGGGTGGAGTGGACCATACGGTGTACCCTCTCGTTCTTCAGCGTCGCGTTGAAGGACTCCGCCCAGGCGCCCTCCCAGCACACTCCGGTCCTGCCGGTCGACATACGAATGCCGTAGGCGCCCAGGTGCTTGGAGAATTTCTCCGATGTGTACTGGGACCCCCTGTCTGAGTGGAAGATCGTCTTACCTCGGATGGTAGGGTAGCCCGCGCACCGCCATATCAATGGCGTCGCACACCAGGGAGGTGTGCATATGATCCGCCAGCGCATAGCCAACGACCTTCCTCGTGGCGCAGTCCAGCACGGTGGCCAGGTAGACGAATCCCTTCCAGGTACGGATATAGGTGATGTCTCCCACCCATTTCCTTCCCGGTGCCTTAGGGGCGGTGGTCGCGCTCCACCAGGTCGGGTCTGACTCCCAGGTCGGCGGCCGGGGTAGTGGTGCGGACCTTTCGGCGTGGACAGGCGGCGACCAGGCCGGCCTGGCGCATGAGGCCGCGCACGGTGTCACGGTGCACGCTCACGCCCCGGCGCTCCAGGGCGGCGGTGATACGACGGTAGCCGTAGGTTCCATCGGAGGCCTTGAACTCGGTCTCGATCATGGCAGCCAATTCCTGCCTCCTGATATCCCTGCGTGACTGTGGTCTATCCCTCCAGGAGTAGTATCCCGAGCGCGACACCCTCGCCCAGCGGCACATCGAGGCGATCGGGTAGTTGCCTTCTTCGCGACCGGTGAGAGCGTACCTCTGGCTCACCGCTGTTCCTTCGCAAGCCAGGCCGGTCAAGTCTTTTTGTGTGGTGTAAGTGTTCTATCGGGTGATGGTGGTCGCTGTGGGTTGGTCGGTGGTCAGGGTGGTGGCGAGTTGGTTCATTGAGGTCTGGGAGAGGTAGCGGCGTTCGGCGTAGCGCCATTCCTCGTGCTGCTCGAGCAGGATGGCGCCGATGAGGCGGGTGGCGCTGTCTCGATCGGGGAAGACCTGGACGACGTCGGCGCGGCGCTTGATCTCGCGGTTGAGGCGCTCGATGGGGTTGTTGGACCAGATCTTCTGCCAGTGCTCGCGGGGCATGGCGGCGAAGGCGGTCAGGTCGCTCTGGGCGTCGGTGAGCATCTGGGCGACCTGGGGGAAGGACTCGCTCAGGGAGTCAACGACCTTGCTGTACTGCGCTGCCACGGCCTGGGGGGTGGTTTGGGCGTAGACGGTGGAGATCAGGGCGTTGACCGGCTTGGAGTGGGCTGAGCCCACGGTCTGGGTGACGTTGCGGGCGAAGTGCACGCGGCACCGCTGCCAGGCCGCGCCCGGCAGGATCGCCTTGACCGCGGCCCTCAGGCCGGCGTGGGCGTCACTGGTGACCAGTGCGACCCCCAGCGGGTCGGTTGGGCTGGAGACCCTCAATCCCCGCTGGCGCAGGGAGCGCAGGAAACCGGTCCAGAAGTCGGTGGTCTCGGCGTCCCCGAGGGCCATGCCCAGGATCTCGCGGTTACCGGACCCGGACACGCCGGTAGCCACCACCATGGCCTGGGAGACGACCCGGCGCCCGATGCGCACGTCCAGGTAGGTGGCGTCCAGGAACAGGTAGGGGAACCAGTCGTGGTCCAGCGGGCGTGAGATGAACTCCCCGACGGCCTCGTCGAGCTCCTTGCAGATCCGCGAGACCGTCGAGCGGGAGATCCCCGACTCGCAGCCCAGGGCCCGCACCAGGTCGTCGACCTTGCGGGTGGAGACCCCCTCGACCCAGGCGGTGGCGATCACCGCGTACAGGGCCTTGTCGACCCGCCTGCGAGGGTTGAGCAGCGAGGGGTAGAAGGACCCGGTGCGCAGCTTGGGGATGGCCAGCTCAATGCTTCCGGCAGTGGTGTCCAAGGTCTTGGCGCGCTTGCCGTTACGCCTGTTGGTGCGCTGCTCGGTGCGCTCATAGGGCGCCGCGCCGATCACGGCGGCGGCCTCGGCGTCCACCAGGTCCTGCAGGCCGGCCTGCAGCATCCGGCGGAACACCTCGTCATGGGCCAGGCCGGGGTCGTCCAGGACTTCCCGGATCAGCACGGACACGGCAGACTGGTTCTTGGGCATCGTGGGGACACTCCTTGTGAATCTTGGTCGACGAACACGGACCCCACGATGCCCACCCCTCCAGCACAGGCCACCAACCCCAACCACGACGAGCCGGGCACCACAGGAATTACCACCACACTACGAGACGCACCCGCCAGGCCGCCGCTTTCCTCTAAGAGCTCGCATCCCTGCTGCAGCTCGCGGACCTGTTTCTTCAAACGAGCTGCTTCCACGGCTTCTGTAGCCGCTTCTCTTTCCTCGGCACTGCCGGCACTGCCATGCTCTTTCTTGTACTTCGCGACCCAGATGCCAACTGTCTGGGGTGCCAGCTCGTAGGAAGCGGCCACTGACGCGATCGTGCGATCCTTTTCGATCACCTCGCGCACCACCTGTGCCTTGAACTCATCAGAGTACTTCGCCCTCGACATGGCTCCATCCTATTGAATCAAAGGAGGACGAAAATCCTCCCCTGTCCGAGAAACACCACCCACCCCAGAACGCGGTGTAGCACAACCCCGACAGCGTCCTGACATAGGTGATGTCAGCGACCCACAGCTGATGAGGACGCTCTGCTGCGAACCGCCGCTCGACCAGGTCAGGGCGAGTATCGCGCTGACCGGCCGGGCGGGTGGTGGCCGGCCCTGTGACCACGACGCACCCCCTGAAGCCTGGCTCATGCGCGTCGTCGGGCTTCAGCACCGGGGGCTGTGAGGTACCCAAGGGTCGTAAGGCCGGTCAGCAGCAACGCCCTGTGGTGGGCCATTGAGACCACACCGCCGCGCACGCGAAGGCGGGCCCCGAGCAGTGGTTCTGCTCAGGGCCCGCCTCTCGGGCTCGAGACACCGGGCTATCAGCCCGTGCCCGCTTCGCTCGTGCGCTTGACAACCGCAGGTTTCCCCCGGCTCATCACATGCGCCCTAGCGCGGCGCCGGCTGTTGATCAGCGGGTGGCCATGGAGCCGTCAGCCTGGAGGTAGTAGCCCTCAACCCAGGTGTTGGTCACCATCGCGCCGGAGGAGTTCAGGTAGTACCAGGTGTCCCCGACCTTCACCCAGCCGGTGGCCATGGCGCCGTCGGCCTTGAGGTAGTACCAGGTGTTGCCGACCTTGGCCCAGCCGGTGGCCATGGCGCCGTCGGCCTTGAGGTAGTACCAGGTGTTGCCGACCTTGGCCCAGCCGGTGGCCATGGCGCCGTCGGCCTTGAGGTAGTACCAGGTGTTGCCCACCTTGGCCCAGCCGGTGGCCATGGCACCGGAGCTCTTGAGGTAGTACCAGGTGTCGCCCACCTTGCTCCAGCCAGTCGCCATGGAGCCGGAGGGGGTGTGGTAGTACCAGGTGTCGCCGACCTTGCTCCAGCCGGTGGCCATGGCACCGGAGCTCTTGAGGTAGTACCAGGTGTTGCCGACCTTGGCCCAGCCGGTGGCCATGGCGCCGTCGGCCTTGAGGTAGTACCAGGTACCGTCGACCTTGGCCCAGCCGGTCTTCTTCTCACCCTTCTCCAGGTAGTACCAGTGGCCGCCCTCCTTCTTCCAGCCAGTGACCTTCTCCTCCGGCTTCTCCGAGGGCTTCTCAGAGGGCTTCTCAGAGGGCTCCTGCGATGGGGCGGAGGGCTGAGCCGAGGCACTCGGGGCCGCGGTGGCCGACGGCGCAGCGGACGGCTGGTCGGTGGCCTTGTCGGTGGGCTCAGCCTTGTCGGTGGGCTCGGCCTGGGGCTCCTCGGGCTTCTTGGAGGGCTCAGCGGTGGCCTCGCCCTCGGGCTCGCCCTTGTCGGTGGCCTTGTCGGTGGGCTCAGCCTTGTCGGTGGGCTCGGCCTGGGGCTCCTCGGGCTTCTTGGAGGGCTCAGCGGTGGCCTCGCCCTCGGGCTCGCCCTTGTCGGTGGCCTTGTCGGTGGGCTCAGCCTTGTCGGTGGGCTCGGCCTGGGGCTCCTCGGGCTTCTTGGAGGGCTCAGCGGTGGCCTCGCCCTCGGGCTCGCCCTTGTCGGTGGCCTTGTCGGTGGGCTCAGCCTTGTCGGTGGGCTCGGCCTGGGGCTCCTCGGGCTTCTTGGAGGGCTCAGCGGTGGCCTCGCCCTCGGGCTCGCCCTTGTCGGTGGCCTTATCGGTGGGCTCAGCCTTGTCGGTGGGCTCGGCCTGGGGCTCCTCGGGCTTCTTGGAGGGCTCAGCGGTGGCCTCGCCCTCGGGCTCGCCCTTGTCGGTGGCCTTATCGGTGGGCTCAGCCTTGTCGGTGGGCTCGGCCTGGGGCTCCTCGGGCTTCTTGGAGGGCTCGGCGGTGGCCTCGCCCTCGGGCTCGCCCTTGTCGGTGGCCTTGTCAGTGGGCTCAGCCTTGTCAGTGGCCTTGTCACTGGCCTGGTCGGTGGCCTCGGCCTTGGGGTCGGCGTCGCCCGTGGCCTCGTCGCGGGGCTCGGGGTCGGTCTCGGAGCCAGGGTCGGCGTCCTCGGGACCGGGGACGGCCGGGGGCTCAGCCTCGGGTCCAGCCGGGCTCTCCGACGTCGCAGCGGTCTCGGCAGCCGGGCCGCCGGTCGCCTCTCCGCTCGTGTCTCCAGCGGCAGCGGGGATCGCCGCCCACATGAGAGACACTGCTGCGAGCGTTCCGATGGCAGATTTCTGAAGGCGCTTCATGGGATTCCTTCCAGGGGGCAGAACAATCAGCCACGACTCCACGCTTCCTCAGTGATCAGGGAGCATCGTTGAGATTCTGCGCGGAAAGGTGGGTGCGCGGATAGTGTATGAGTATGCCTGCTTTCATTTCGCTATCGATGGGGCCTTCGCGGTCTCGGTTTCATGGAGTTCCTGTCACCGTTCTGTCTCACGTGTCCAATAAGTGTGGATAGATTAGTGTCACACTACGGTGTGGTCGTACTTTATGATGGTGCCTATATGTACGGCTGTGGAGGTTCCCGCAGTGCTCGTCCCTCGCCCCCTCCTGGTCCGGGCCGCACATGTGGGGTGCGCTCCACGATCACGCGGATCGTGGAGCGCACCCCACTCGTATGCCGCCAAGCGGCCCCGCCTGTGGCGGTCGTCGTCAGCGGCCCGCTGCGGCGGTCGGGCCCACGGCGTCCGCGGTATCAGACCCGGGCGGCCCGGTAGCCCGCGATCTCCGCATCCGACCTGGTGGCGAAGCACTCCTCGGCCTTGGTGCGGTCATAGTGGCGCTGTCCGGGCATGTGGTAGATCATGCTGTCCTTGTTGCCCTTGATCGGCGCGTGACTGAGGCAGGTGTAGGTGCCCGAGTAGACGCTGAGCCAGCGGCCGTTGCTGTGGAAGCGGTACCAGGTGCTCCCGGCCATCGCCCAGCCGCCCGAGGCCATGGCGCCGCTGCCCGTGAGGTAGTAGTCGCCGACCCAGGTGCTGGACAGCATCGCCCCAGAGGAGTTGAGGTAGTACCAGGAGCCGCCGACCTGGATCCAGCCCGTGGCCATCGATCCGTTGGACCGCAGGTAGTACCAGCTGGCGCCGACCTTGGTCCACCCGGTGGCCATGGCGCCGTCGGCCTTGAGGTAGTACCAGCTTCCGCCGATCTTCGACCAGCCCGTGGCCATGGCGCCGTCGGACTTCAGGTAGTACCAGGTGCTGCCCACCTTGGTCCATCCGGTGGCCATGGACCCATTGGCGTTGAGGTAGTACCAGGAGCTGCCGACCTTCGCCCAGCCCGTGGCCATGGCGCCGTCGGAGGCGAAGTAGTACCAGCTCCCGCCGATCCTCGCCCAGCCCGTCGTCGCGGCGCGGCCATCGCCGAGGTAGTACCAGGTGCCTCCCACCTTCGTCCACCCCGAGGCCAAGGCGCCATCGGGGTGGAAGTAGTACCGGGAGCCCTGGATCGTCGCCCAGCCCGTGGCCATGGCGCCGTCGGTGCCGAGGTAGTACCAGCTGGCGCCGACCTTGGCCCAACCGGTGGCCTTGGCGCCGCTGTCCCTCAGGTAGTACCAGCGCCCATCGACCTTGGTCCAGCCGGTGGCCATGGCACCGTCGGCGCCGAGGTAGTACGAGACTCCCTTGTCGGTGACCCAGCCGGTCTGCCGGACGCCGTCGGCGTAGTAGTACCAGTGCCCGCCCTCGCTCCTCCAGCCGTTGATCGCGGGTTCTGCCGGCTCGGCTGGCGCGGAGGGCTCGGCCGAGGGCTGCGCCGGGGGTGCGTCGTCGGCCGGTGGGGCCTGCTCGCCGTCGCCCGGATCGGCGGTGGGCTCGGGGAGGGGGTCGCCTGCGGGGGCCGAAGCCTCGGCGGACGGTGACGGCGGTGGGACGGTCGGCTCATCGGCGGCGGCGGTGGAGGCGCCGCAGAGAAGTGAGGCTGCCGCCAGTGCCCCGATCACGGATTGGTGGATGTTCTTCATGGCATTCCTTTCGACTGTCGAGATCTCAATCGCGCAGGAATCACCTCCTCGACAGCGTCGTTCGAGGAGTGCGTGCAAGGCATTGGGAGGGGGTGAGCGCCCTCCTATTGTAGGCCGTGGGGAGTCGTATGAATTGGGGTCGTAGACCTTCCCATGGTCTCTTTTGAGTAAACCAGGTGGGGCTGTCAGTAATCTATTCTCGACCTCTGTGATGACACTCCTGCGCTGGCCACCTCCTTGCTGCGCAGTCGCGCCGGGTGACGCCTGCGCCCCGGGAGGCGAGCGGGAGGTGAGACGGCCCGCGCGCCGACCGGCCGGCGGTGGGAGACTGAGCCCTACGCCTCGGCGGCGCCTGCCGCCAGAGCGCCAACGAGCCAGGAGGATTCATGATCAGGGTCGCAATCAACGGGTACGGGAATCTCGGCCGGGGAGCCGAGCAGGCGATCTCCAAGGCCGAGGACATGGAGCTCGTCGTCGTCTTCACCCGGCGCGACCCGGCCGCGATCACCACCCAGGGCGCCCCGGTGGCCCATGTGGACGACATGCCCCAGTGGGCCGACCGCGTGGATGTCTGCCTCAACTGCGGCGGCTCGGCCACCGACCTGGCCGAACAGGGCCCGGCGAGCGCCGCCCACTTCACCACCGTGGACTCCTTCGACATCCACGCCCAGATCCCCGACTACTTCGCCTCCGTGGACGCCGCCGCCCGGCAGGCCGGGAACCTCGCGCTCATCTCCACCGGCTGGGACCCGGGCCTGTTCTCCATGCTGCGGGTCCTGGGGGAGGCGATCCTGCCCGACGGCGCCACCACCACCTTCTGGGGCCCCGGCGTCTCCCAGGGGCACTCCGATGCGGTGCGCCGCGTGGAGGGGGTGGTGGATGCCAGGCAGTACACCCTGCCGGTGGAGAGCACCGTCGAGGCGGTCCGGGCCGGTGATGAGGTGGAGCTGACCACCCGCTCGATGCACCGCCGCGAGTGCTATGTGGTGGCCCGCGAGGGCGCCGACCTGGAGCGCATTGAGCGGGAGATCGCGACCATGCCCCACTACTTCGCCGACTACGAGACCTCCATCTCCTTCATCTCGGCCGAGGAGATGGCCGCCGAGCACCATGGTCTTCCCCATGGGGGACTGGTGGTCCGCCGGGGAGAGACCTCCGCGGGGGTGGGCCAGACCATGTCCTTCGAGCTGCAGCTGGCCTCCAACCCGGAGTTCACCGGCTCGGTGGTGGTGGCCATGGGGCGCGCGGCGGCGAGGATGGCCGGGCGCGGGCAGACCGGGGCGTGCACGGTCTTCGATGTGACGCTGGCGGACCTGTCCCCCCGCAGCCCCGAGGAGCTGCGCGCCGCCTACCTGTGAGGCGGGCCCCCGCGGGGGCGGGATCTTCGATCGGCCTGCCCCCAAGGCCCCCGTCTCGTACCTTCGGCCTTGATCTCGTAGGTTGGAGGGACGAGATCGAGAGCGAAGGTACGAGACCGCGGGCGCGGCGGTGCGGCGTCGAGGGCGCTGGCTGCGAGTGCGGCGCTCGACCGCCGGTGTCACGTGGTGCGGGGCACCAGCTCCTCCAGCAGCGGGCTGGCCTGCCCGCTCCAGGAGATCGCCAGCTGGTCGCGGGCGCGCGTGGCCGCCACATAGAGCAGGGACCGCTCGCGCAGCTCGGCGTCGGCGCGATCGGCCTGGGAGTAGGACTGGTCGTGCAGGCTGCGGGGGATGGAGGCTGCCGAGACGTCGAAGAGCAGCACCTTGCGGAACTCCAGGCCCTTGGCCCGGTGCATGGTCATCACCACTGGCCGCCCGCGCCCGACAGCCCCCCGGTCCACCGCCCGCACCTCCAGGCCGCGCCCGGCCAGGCCGTTGACGACGGCGTCGCGCTGGTTGCGCTCGCGCACCAGCACGGCGATGGTCTCCGGTGCTGCGTCCTCAAGGCCCTCGTCCTGCTCCAGCCATTGGCGTAGCAGCGCCGCAGCCCTGTCCAGCTCCTCGACCCGGTCCGCCGCAGGCAGCAATTGTGGCTGGGGCCCATTGCGCGGGGAGAGGTAGTGGTGCTCCTCGGCCTGCCCCTCCATGTCCTCATAGCTGCCCGGATCCAGGATCCGGAAGGCGGCATCGAGGTTCTGGCGGGTGGTGCGGTAGTTGCGGGTCAGCCGTCGTGAGCGCCCGCGCACCTGGATCCCGTAGTGGCTCAGTATGATCTTCTTGCCGTAGATGCGCTGGTGGGAGTCCTCGGCGAGCATGAGGTCGTCGGGCCCGGGGGCGGCCAGTGCCCGCAGCAGCTGGAGGTGGACGGGCGTGAGGTCCTGGGCCTCATCGACGATGACGTGCCTGAAGGGCCGCGCCTGCCCGGCCTCGGCCTGGTGGTCCAGCCAGGCGGCTGCCAGGGCGAGGCGCTCGGGGAAGGTGGTCAGATCCAGGGAGGCCATGCGGTCGCGGTAGATCTCGATGGCCTTCCACACGGCGGCGCGCTTGCGCCGGTCCAGGGGTACGCCCCGTCCCGGGCGGCGCACCCGCAGGTAGGCCTGCAGGGTGGTGATCCGCTGGGGCAGGATGACCAGCTCGTACTCCGATGCCAGGAAGTCCTCCAAATGCAGCCGGTCTGGCAGCACGTCCCCGGCCATGGCCAGGACCTCGCGCCACACCTGCCCGGGGGCGTTGGCCAGAACCTGCGTGCGCGGGAGGCCCAGCACCTCGTTGGCCACCGGCGCGATGGCCTCACCTGCGCCGCGCAGGATCGCCAGGGCCAGGGAGTCCAGGCCACTGACCATGATGCCGGGAGTCCCGAGCCCGGTGGACAGGGGCAGGGCGGCATCCAGGCGGGTGAGCTGGCGCTGGAGGTCGTCGGCCAGATTGCGCGTGAAGGTGGTCAGCAGCACGCTCACCTCCTGCCCCTCCTGGGTGTCGCGGGCCGCGAGCTGCTTGGCGCGGTGGACGGCGATGACGGTCTTGCCGGTCCCGGCGCCCCCGCTGATGCGCATGGGACCGCTGGTGCGGCGCTCGACCAGGGTGCGCTGGCTGGGGTGGAGGAAGAGCTGCCACTGCTGGAAGCTGAGCCCCTCGATGGCCCGCCGCAGGTCCTCGTCGCTCTCCACCCAGGTGAAGGTGGAGCGCGCGGCCCTGGTGCGCAGGCCCGCCACGAGGGCGGCGTCCTCGTCGGGCTGGCTGGCGGGATGCTCTGGGGGGCGGATCAGCTCGTAGTCCTCGCGCACCTCCTCCAGGGTGGCGCCCGTGGCCAGGGACAGCAGGGCATCACCGTGCCAGGGGACCTCGGCGGTGGCAGCGAGGTCGAGCAGCTGGGACTCCCGCTCAGCAGCCAGGGCGGCCGCAGCCAGGGGGAGATCGAGCCCCAGCTCCTCATGGAGCACCTTCGCGCTCAGCCCCGCGGGCCAGTGGGGCCGGGGGTCGCGCGGCTCCACAGTGATGGCCTCGACGGCGCCGGCGGGGCTAGCGGCCCCGCCCTGCGCTGCGGTGAAGGGCGGGGCCGCTGAGGGGGCCCCAGGCCCGCCGGACTGGTTGAGCTGGGTGCGTGTGCGGGTGTTGTCGGCTTCGATACGGGCGGCCTGGGCGTTGATCTCCTGGCTCTGACGCGCTGCGGCGGCCAGGCGCTCGCGGGCCTGGCGCTCCGCCCGCTCCACCTCCTCCTGGCTGTCGAGCACGGCCTGCGAGACGCGGGTGACCTCGGTGGCGCCGTTGCGCGGGTTGACCTTGAGGGTTACGCGCTTGGCCTCCTTGATGGCGTCGTCGTGGGCCCAGATGCCGTGCAGGACGTAGATGGGGTCGTCGCCCTGGTCGATCTTGAACAGGACGGCCCGGTAGAACTTGTCCACGCGGGCGGTGCGCACGCGCGGGTCCGCGGTGCCGGCGATGGGCTCGACGTGCAGGCCCGAGGAGGCGTCGGACTCCGCGAGCTTGATGAGGAAGGGCCCCAGTTTGGCCCTGATCGAGGGGTCCTTGGCCTGGGCGTCCTTGGGTGCTGCCTTCGGCATGACGATCGAGGGCATGTCAGTCTCCTTACCTGCCTCAGCAGTCTTCCACGCAGCGCCGACATGAATACCTTCCCGGCAGGGGCGGTGCGGTGGCGGGTGTGGGTCGGTGGGGGCGGTCCGTCTGGTGGCACTCCTGGCAGCCTCTGGCGCTGCCTGTGCTGCCGGGCCGCTCTCCTCCCGGGGCGGCGACGGCGGTGGTCGGGATGCTCATGCGGCCTCCTTCTCACTGGGGCCCGGGACCGGTGGGCCCGCCAGTCCCGTCTCCCCCCGCGCCCAGGAGCGCGGCGACCTGCTCTGCGGCTGCGGCGGGGTCCTGGCCGGCGATGACCACATGCCAGCCGGCCCGCTCCAGCGCCTCGGCGTCGTCCTGACCGGCCTCGGCCAGGACGACGACGCGCCCGCCCTCCCAGGACAGGTCCGCCATGATGCCTCCTTCGAGCTCCTGCCCATCGGCCTCGTGGGCCACTCCTTGCGCCGCCAGGTGGGGCAGGAGGGCCAGGACGCCGGCGTCGGTCAGCTCGCGGTCGACGGCTCCCCAGCCCAGCCGGTGGAAGGCCTGCGCGGGGGACTCCTGGCCTGGTGCGGGGCGAGCACCTGGAGGGGCGCCATGGCCGGCAGGAGCGCGTGAGCCTGCGGGGGTGCCGCCTGGGCGGGGAGCAGCGGTGGGGGAGGCGCTGGGGTCCGGTCGGTGAGCCCGCCCCGGGGCCCTCGCCGCAGCCTGCTCCACCTCGTCTGCCACGTGGGCGCTCTCCCGGGGGCCGGCGGCGGGGTCGGCCAGGGCAACGGGCAGGAAGCGGGCCCTGGCCTCCAGCTCCTCCACGGCCCGGCCCGCGGTGGTGATCGTCACCGGGGTGTCGGCCAGGGGCAGCAGGTTGCCCAGGCGCAGCCAGGTGAGCCAGGCCTCGCGGTGGGCGGGGTCCTCGATGGCCTGGGCGGAGTCGTCGAGGACCAGGGCCATCTGCGCGGTCGAGGCCCCGTTGAGGCGCACTGCCAGGACGAGGTGGGGCCAGATGAACAGCGATCCGGAGGCCATGGAACCAGGACTGGAGCCGGCACCGGTGTCAGCGGTCTCGGGCAGTGCGAGCCCCGGGCGCAGGCATGCGGCGGCCTGCCCCAGTGCGTCGAAGCTGCCGGGGCGGAAGGGCTGATAGGACAGGGCCCCGAGGGAGGCTCCCACCATGAGCGGCCCCCAGGCGCTGTCGGCCAGTGCGCCCAGCGCGCCAGTGCCGTGCCCGTGGGGGCTGCCGCCGGCCGTGCCGAGGCCCAGGATCATGTCCTCCAGGAGGGCCATGGGCCCGCCCCGCCAGACCTCGACGCTCTGGTCGGTCACGGACCCCGCCTTGGCGGCCCCCACAGCGCCGTTCTTGAGCATGGTGACGGCCGGGTCTGCCAGCCACGGCGGGTTCCAGGCGCCGTCGAGGTCTGCGGCGGCCAGGCTGACCACCCGGTAGCCCTGGGAGCGCAGGCGCTCGCGTTTGTCGGCGTCCTCGGCCAGGCGGTTGTGCTCGTGGCTGGCGTGGTAGGTCCAGCCGTCAGTGAAGACGGCGATCATGGGAGTCCCGCCCGCGGTGGGGGCGAGCGCGGCTCCACTGGAGGGCTCCAGCATGAAGTCGGGCCGTGATCCGGCGGCATCCACTTGGGGGCGCATGCGCCACCGGCCGCCGTCGATCTCCAGGGCGGGGGCGCCGGAGCGGTCCGGGACGGTTCTCACTGAGGCGCTGGCCTCCAGGCGCCGGATCAACTCGACGCGGAAGCGGGCCTCCAGGGGGCTCTCGCCGTCCCCGTGGGCCACGGGCGCGTTCTGGACTGTCCACTGGGGGTGGCCGGGGTTGAGGTCGGCGATGGTGTCCTGCTCGCTCAGGCCCAGGATCTGGCGCAGGGCGTGCAGGGCGGCGGCCCGCGAGACCCCGCTGCCGGTGGTGCCCGCATAGGGCTGGAGGCAGTGGTGGCACATGTGGGTGCTGGTGTGGCGGCAGGGGCAGGCCTCCAGGTGCTGGGCGGCGCGCACCAGGAGGTTCCAGAGCGCGCTGGGGGCCTCCAGGTCGGTGAGGTAGCCGGTGCCTCCGGGGATGGTGTCGTGCAGGAGGAGGGCGGGGCGGGTCTCGCCGGGGTCGCCGCCCTCGGTGGGGTGGGGCGCGGTGGTGATGTCCAGGTGGGCCGGCGCCCCGCCGGAGACCAGCTCCAGGCCCAGGAGGACGGCGGCGCCCAGGGAGGCGGTGGCGGGATGGTCGGCGTCGAAGGCCAGCGGCAGGATGAGGGCGATGGCCTCGGTGCGCAGCTCGCGCATGAGGCCGAGCTGGATGACGTGCTCGGCGGGGTCGTTGCGGTACCGGCACCAGGGGCGGTGCTCGCGCGGGGAGCTGGTGCCGGTGTCGGTGTCGCGCTTGCCGCAGGCCTCGCACAGGCGGAAGCCGTGGCCGGTCTGGGGCCTGCCCCCGATCCGCTCGACGCTGTGCCCGCTGGTGGCCTGTCCGGTGTTGAGCCAGCGCAGGGCGAGGCCGCGGTAGCGCACCAGCCCGAAGCCGGTTCCCTGGGCGCTCCACTGGCGCTGGATGCGCCCGGGGTCGAAGTCGGCCAGGGGCAGCACCTCGAAGCGGGCACGGATGCGCTCATCGCTGGTATCCCCGATGCGGGCGTCGTCCTTGGTGACGTCGGCGAAGACGCGGGTCAGGGGCATGACGCGCCGGGCCCGCCCGATGTCGGCGATGGTGGTGCTCAGGCAGCGGGGGCAGTGCGGGGGAGGGGTGGGGGCGGCCTCCTGGGCGGGGTGGGTGTGGACGTAGCCGCAGGCCTCGCAGCACAGCCACCACTGGGCGCTCAAGGACAGATCGGAGTCGTCGATGCCGTCGACTCCCATCTCCATGCCGTGGGCGTAGAAGGTGGCGCCGGGGGCCAGCTCCGCCAGGGCCCGCTGGGAGGGGCGGTTGATGTCGTGGGGCTCGGTGGTCACCTCATCGGAGTCGGGATCGCGCCAGGACACGCGCGCCGCGAGCAGGACGGAGTCGTCGATGAGGGCGTAGTTGGGCAGGACCCCGCGGCGCTCCAGGGCCGAGATCCAGTACTCCTCGTTCAGGTCCTTCACGCGCTTGATGGCGGCGGTGTGGGCGGCTTGTGCGGAGCGCCAGGCCCGGGTGTCCTCCTCGCTGGCCCCCGGCATCTCGGCGGTGGTCTTGAGGTCGGGGAGGGCGGCCTCGATCTGGGTGATCTGGTGGTGCAGTGCCTCGGCCTCGCGGTGGTGCTCGGCGGCGGCGCGGTGGAGCATGAGGCCGGGCCCCTGCTCGCGGTCCCTCACCCAGGGGGCCAGGCGCCCCAGGCCCGGCGTGGAGTGAGGGAAGGTGGCGGTGAAGGCGGCGGCCAGGGCCGTGCCGTCGCGCTCGATGAGGTCGAGGAGGGCGGCGATGAAGGAGCCCTCGGCGGTGGAGCCCAGGGCGGTGCTGGCCCTGTGGGACCGGCTACCTGTGCCGGGCACGGTGGGGTCCTGGCGGCGGGCCATGTGGTCGATGACCGAGGCGAGGAACTGGCGGCGCAGGATCTCCTCGGCCCCAAGATAAGTGGAGGGCGGTGCCACGGAGCCGTTGAGCAGGTGGAGGGGGTCGGCCAAGTGGGGCAGCTGGCTGCTCCACCCGGGGACGTAGGCCAGGGTGAGGGCTGAGCCGTTGCGCCGCCCGGCCCGCCCGGCCCGCTGGATGTAGGAGGCGACGGTCTCGGGCAGGGAGGCGAGCATGACGGTGGACAGGTCGCCGATGTCGATGCCCATCTCCAGGGTGGGGGTGGCCACCAGGACGTTGGGGTCGCCGGGGCGCTGGGCGGCCCGCTTGAAGCCGGTCTCGACGTGCTCGCGCTCCTGCGGCGCCAGCAGGGAGGTGTGCTCGTGGGCGTCGACGCGCCGCGCCCGGCCCGCGGCGTACAGGTCCCGGTAGAAGCTGTGCCGGGGGTGGGGCTGGGCCTCCAGGCGTCCGTGGCAGGGGGCGCTCAGGCAGGGGGCGCCGTCGAGCTGGGCGACGATGGCGGGTGCCACGGGCAGCTGGCTGTGGCAGGTGGAGCACACCAGCAGCCCGCCCGTGGCGGTGGGGACCGGATCGCCGGCGTCCGTGTGGGTGGGGCCCGGCTGGTTGGAGCCCAGTGGGGCGGCCAGGACGCGGCCGGCGGGGATGGCGTAGACCCGCCCCTTGCTTCTGGTGGCGGTGGCGGTCAGGATGCCCGCCTGGGCCAGGGCCTCCAGGAGGGCGGGGGCCAGGCGGGCGGCGTGGTGGGCGCTGATGCCCAGGCACTTGCGCGTCCAGGTGGCGTACCAGGACTGGGGTGAGGCCACGGGAACAGCCGCGCTGTAGCGAGGGTTGGGCCGCCCTCCCACCTGGGGGAAGGCGGGAGCGGTGCGGCCGGAGGGGAAGGCGGGCTGGCCCTGTTCGCGCTTGCGCTTGTACCAGATCCAGGTGCGGGCGCTGTCCTCCTTCTTGTAGCGGGTCAGCCACTCGTGGTCGATGGCGCCGTCGCGGCGCATGCGCTCCAGGGTGCCGCGCGCCCAGGCCAGCAGGTCCCGCTGGGGCAGGCGGGCGAAGGCGGGCAGCAGGCCGCCGTCGTGGCCGGCGAGGGCCTGGTGGGCGATAGCGGCCAGGTCCTGGGCGCCGCCGGCATCCACGTGGACGGCGATGGAGCCGGTGGCCTCCAGGGTCCGACCGTAGGTGGTCTGCAGGCCCACCTCCAGGGCGGTGTCGAACAGCAGGCGGCGGCGCACCCGTGTGGTGGCGGAGCGCTTCTTGGCGCGGGTGGCCCGGGCGTCCCAGTAGGGCTGGAAGCCCTGATGGTGGGTCAGGGCCGCGGGCACGAGCCGGTAGCGGTCGAAGGCGTCCTCCGCGGCGGCCATGGCCGTATCCACCCACTCCTCCAGGGGCATCCGGGTGGTCAGGGCGCTGCGCAGGGCGGAGCGCAGGCTCATGGTGTGGGAGCGCTGATCGACGTACCCGGCGCGGTGGGCGGCGTCCTGGACGGAGTCGGTGAAGACGAGGGCTCGCTTCTCGGCGTCGTCGAGGCGCTCGTCGCCGAACAGGGTGGTCAGGCTCACCGAGAGCAGGGTGGCGACGGCGGAGCCGAGGAAGCGGATGACGTCGGTGCTCTCGCAGGAGGGGCAGCGGTCGCGGGTGGAGCCCTCGGCGATCTCCGCATCGGTGCCGGTGAGGGTCAGGACGGGCAGGATGCGGCCTTCGCGGGCCTCCTCCTCGTGGGTGGGGCGGCGGGCGAGCAGCTCGCGGTCGGCCACGGAGTACCAGCGCAGGCCGGGCACACTCGCCTCGGGGTGCTCCTCGCCGGCGGCCTGGGCGGCCAGGTAGGTGGCCTCCTCGCCGGGGGCGTGCAGGAGGGTGCGGAAGCGGGGGGAGCCCTGGAAGCGGTCGTGGCGGGCGGTGGAGTGGTCGGCCTTCTCGCTTTGGCCGGTGGGGGCCAGGGTGATGCCCCAGCCGGAGCGCCCGCAGGCTCGGCAGTACAGGGCGGGGCGGGCGGGGGCGTCCTGGTCGGTGGTGTAGGCGGTGGCCTCGTCATCGCCCCACCGGAACTCCGGCAGGCTGGATAGGGCCCGGTCGATGCGCGTGATCTCGCGGATCCACAGGGTGATCTCCACACTGACGGCGCTGCGGTCGGGTTGGCCCTCCAGGCCCGCCCGGATGGCGGACAGGGCGGCGAGCAGGGTGCTCAGGGCCATGCGGGCCATGGTGGGGTCCTCGCGCTGGGCGGGGGTGAGCAGGCGCAGGGCGAGGTCGTCCAGGGCGATGACCTGCTGGGCGGCCTCGATGATGTCCCGGATGGCGGGGTGGGCTTGGAGGGCGGAGGCCAGCAGGCTGGTGGGCGGGCCGTCCGGCCGGGTGGGGCTGGGGGCCTCCGTGCTGGTGGGGCCGGTGGGGCCGGCTGGGTGGGGCTGGTGGTCGGGCGGGGTGTGGAGGCAGTCGACGACGCCGGCCAGGAGGGAGCTCGGGTCGGGGGCGGTCTCGGGCAGTGCGGCGAGGGCGGCCAGGTCGGCGGGGCTGAGGGTGTGCAGCGCTCGCGGCTGGAGGCCGGCGGCCTGGGCGGCCTGGAGGTGGGATGCGGCCCACTGGTCCAGGGGGGTGCGGGTCTCGGTGATGACGGCGCTGGGGTCGAGTTGGCAGCCGAAGACCTCGTGGGCGAAGTGGAGGATGCGGGTGGGGTCCTGGTCGTCGCCGAGGGTGGCGGAGGTGGCCACGGGGGTGAGGGGCCCCAGGGGGGAGGTGGTGTAGGTCTCCTGGAGGGGGTCGTCGGCGGGCAGGTGGGCGCGGATGGCCAGGCCCAGCCGTCGCAGGAGCATGGCGACGTCGGTGCCCTGGGCGCCGTCGTAGGTGTGGAACTCGTCGAGGACGAGGTAGGTCAGGGAGTGCGCGGAGGCGGCCCACAGCTCCTGGTCCTCGGGGCGCAGGAGGAGCTGGTCGAGCATCTTGTAGTTGGTCAGGAGGATGTCGGGCGGGTTGTGGCGGATGTGGTAGCGGTCGGTGATGAGGCCCTGGGGGGTGACGCGGGAGCGCTGGTCGGCGCTGCCGGTGGTGTCCCCGGTGTAGAGGGCGGCGGTGACACCGGCCAGGGCGGGGTCGGTGGTGATGAGCTGGGCGATGCGGTGGGCCTGGTCGCTGGCCAGGGCGTTCATGGGGTAGAGGATGAGCGCCTTGATGCCGGTGATGCCTTGGCCGCGGGCGCGCAGGACGTGGTCGAGGATGGGGTGGAGGAAGGACTCGGTCTTTCCCGAGCCGGTGCCGGTGGTGATGATGGTGGGCTGAGGGCGGGGGCGCTCGGCGGTGAGGCGCTTGGTGCTCAGGCGCTGGTAGGCCTGCTCCTGGTGCCGGTAGGGAGGGAAGGGTGGGACCCAGTCCAGGGGGGAGTCGCTGGTTGTGGTGGCCCGGGAGGGCTGGTAGGGCAGGCGCAGGCGCACGAAGGGCCCGGTGAAGACCCCGCGCTCGGGGCTTTCGAGGAAGTCGGCCAGGGCGCTGCGGGACTCGGCGTCGGTCAGCGCGAAGGTCGTCGACAGGTAGTCGACGACGGCGCTGCGGATACGCTCGGCCTGGAGCGAGGGGAGCAAGGAGGACATGGGCATGTTCTGGTGGTGGGTGTTGCCGGGGTAGCTGCTGTCAGGACGAGGCTAACGTAGGGGTGTGACAGGAGAGTCTCGCCCGTACCGAGAGCGCTGATGTGGGTCGTCCTCGTCGTCGAGGGGACGGGAATTCAGTACGTGGGAGGCCGCGTAGTGAAGGGCGTCGTTGTCGAGTTTTGTCGCGGTGGTAGTGCTTGCGAGCGGAGGAGTGCAGTTCAGGCACTGTGTACCCACTGTTGTACGGCGGCTCGGACCGCGTCTGAGCGCGTGGTCAGGCCCTCAGCCTCGGCCTTCGCGGTGAGCGCCGCGAGGGTGGCCTCGTCGAGCCGGACCGGCACGACCACGCCGGGTCCCTCGCCCACCGGAGGGCGGCCGCGGCGCGGCCTGGGCAGCTGCGACAGGTCGTAACCGGCCTCGGCCTCGTCGGCCCAGGCCTGAATCTGCTCGTCACTGACAGTCTTGCCGTGCAGAAGACGCTTACCCACGCCAATAGCGTATACGAAACACTGGGCGGATGTCATTCCCAGTCAGCGCGGAGGAGAGGTGGCGGAGGCGCGCCGAGGAAGCCTCAGTGGTAAGTGCAGGGGTCGCCGAACGCGGGGATCCCATCATCATGGGACTCCCGCGGTCCGGCGGCCAGCGCGAGATTGGTGTCAACGACGACGGCGAGTTTCATGTGATGCCAGTATGCGAAGGATCCTGGGGGAGGAGGCGGGTTGTGAGGATTGCCGAGGAGATGCTCGACGAGGTCGAGAGCGCCCGTAACGGAGACGACCCGGATCCCGTGTCCACGGTCGATGATCCCCTCCTCGCGACGATCAGGGTTGCGCAAACACGTGCCCGCGCGGCTGAGCGCGCCCTCAATGAGGCGGTCATGCCCGAACGCGACGTCGGCCGGTCGTGGCAGGCAATTACTGACGTGCTTGGCATGACTTACCAGCGCAACAACATACATTTACACGTGCTTTGAGCGATCGTCGGCGTGTGCCCCGCGCCCAGGATCGCTTCAGCGGTCAGTCGGCGGGCCAGACCAGGATTGTGGTAGCGGGATCGACGCCAGGAGCTGCGGCGAGGGTCGGGAGTTCGGGACCGTCCAGTCCGGCGAGTTCTAATGCGGCCTGACCCGCGAGATGAGCCGACCGAACAGATTGCCCGTTAGCGACAGAGGCGTAGAATTGTGCGGCGTAGTTGATGGCGTCTCCATCGGCGATGCTATCGGCCATGCCGATAGCAAGAGGGGTGACGTCTGCGACGAGCTGACTGAATGCGCAGGGACTTCACCGCTAAGACGCCGGGAGCTACATGGATGAGGATATCAACTATATCCATAACTGGGCAGGGTTCGTCTATCTGGCCATTGTTCTTGACTGCGTCACAAAGAAAGTCGTGGGATACGCGATGGGCGACCATATGCGCACCGACCTTGTCCGCCAGTGCATCGATATGGCTGTGCGCAACGGTCCTACCGCCAAGGGTGAGGAGATCTTTCACTCCGACCGAGGTCTAAATGCACTTCCGAGCAGTTCTCGGCATGTCTGAACAGGTTTGGCATCCGGGTTTCGGTGGGGCGGAAGGGGGCGTGCTGGGTTAATTCCTGAGCGGCGTCCTTCAATGCCGCTCTCCCTTCGTCTCCGAAATTAGGTGTCAGATTAAGTGAAAGTCGACGATATGATGAATAACGCGAAAAACCTATACTTCAAGTCGGAAATGATCGGTTTCGAGGCTCGTCGCGCTGGTTAGAAGGCCGCAGAATTGTTTGGCGCGGGTGATGGCAACGTAGGTAATGCAATTCTCTTCTTCGAGTTCGTGAAGTCCTGATTCGAGTGCTGCAAGTTGTGTGCCGGAGAGTGCGACTCCGACACGTTCCCATTCTCTCCCCTTCGCCTGAAAGACAGTGAGTCCAGGAATGACCTTAGGCTGCCTGAGTCTTGCCGCCAGTCGAGCAAGTTCGTGATGAGCGATGCGTTCCTTCTTCTCCTCGAGACGGCGTGGCTTGCGTGCTCCGAGCCTCTTGAAAGTTTCACGTAGATCTTCAAGAACCTGAGCTTCGTCTCCACTGAGACTCAGACTCTCGATAAGTGGATTGAACATCTCGTCCTGCACTGCCAGAAACTGTTCGCGCTCAAGCCCCAGTCTTGCGATTGCGGTTTCGCGTCCGTATGACGCTGTACCGAGGCGAGCGCGTGTGATAACGTCCAAGAGAAGATTCAATGCCGCATCTGTTGCGTTATTCACTGTTCGGAAGGCAAGCGGTAGAACGTTGTTGCCAACCGACCACAATTGACCCCAGGTTCGAGCGAGTGCGACGTCTATCTCGTTGCTAGTGGTGTGAGGTAGAATTACACTGGCACCGGCACGTAGGTTGCTCGCTAGTTTAGGCATTTGGTCACCGAGGAACCTGAATGACTCTGATTGTTTGTATTCGATAAATGGGTCGGACGTGCTGGTCAGTAGGCGCTTTACTACCTCCGGCTCAGCGCCTCTCCACTTGTACAACGCCTGCCAGGGGTCGCCAACGAGGGTCACAGATAGCCCGGCCTCGGCAGCTAAGTGGGCGACACAAAGATCGAGACTATCTCCGTCGTATACCTCGTCGATGACTAAAGCCCGATACCTCTCAGAAAGCCAGTTCGATGCGAGTTGTCGAAGATCCTCCTGTCTTACTGCGGACCACAGGATGCTGCGAACGTCTTCGTGACTGACGATCCCTGCCCTTAGAACTTCTCGGTGATCCTTAACGCGCCCAATCCCTGTGCGAGGCTTCGTAACTTTCTGGCCTGTTGAGACGACAATACGATTGTGATCTAGTTGGGCTACTCGCCTGTAGCCCCCGGCCTCTAGGTACCGAAATCCTCTGAATCCATTGTAGTTGTCGCGCACGTCTAGAGTGTCGATGCTGTTTGGCCAGGTTATCTTTCCCTCACGAACAAGATGACTAAGGAGGTCAACATGGAGGTGGTCGAAAGTAATGACGCAATGAGGGGCTTTGATGCAGTTGTCGCCCCATTTGAGTTTGACTCGGTGTCGCAATTCGTCGGCGGCCGCTCTGTTGAAAGTTAAGCCCGCTACGCCACGAAGGTCACCTGCTTGATATCGAAGGTAGCCGTAGCGCTCTGTGGCGATCGTCGTCTTGCCGCTGCCAGGCGATGAAATGACGTTGACGAGCCGATCAGTCGCGGCGGCGGCAAGTACCTGGGCGTCGGTCAGTTTGATCATCGATGGCTCAGACGAGGTTATCCTGTGGAGCCGTGCTGGGCTCGGTGCCGTCGTAGAGCCAAGTGAACATTTCACTGATGTGACTCGGTACCACGACGGCGTTCAGATCTTGATCGATCAGTCGCGCCAGTTCGAGGGCGAACCTGCCTTTGTCCTTGGAGTGGTTTATGAAGAACTGGTCGACTGTGTTGAGATCAACTGGATCTGGTGGGTTGAGTCCGCATTTTTCGAAGGCTTTCTTGATGAGTTCCTCGTTTCTGTCGACCAGTGAGGGTTCCAGCGTTGGCCGGGACCAATAGAAGCGTGCCGACTCGGAGTTGAGTTCTGCGTGCCAGGCAGGCGGCTGTGGGTCGGGAAGCGGTGTATCGCGTCGATCCGTGTCCGCTATAGCGGCGACACGGGTGACTAGTTCGTGGTGCGGCGTCGCAAGCAGGCGGATCGGCCATTGGCCAATCTTGTGGCCGACAGGAAGAATCGCGAGGGAGTCGATGAAGCCGATTCTTCTGGCGTCGCCATTGGCCCAAGCGCGCCCTAGCAACCTAAGGATACTGGCCTCCGTGACACCCTCAACGACAAGAAGGCGGTCAGCAAACAGCGCGGCTGATCGCGTTGCATCTAGGTGTAGTCGAGTTTGCTGGAATAGGTGAACCTTCAGGTCTTCCTTCAATGGAAGGTCGGAAAGTCGGCGCGATATTGTGCGATTTTCAGCATTCTTTCGTATGACGACAAGCTCCTCGGGATCACAAGCGGCAGCGAGATCGGCGGAGTGTGTCGTCACAATTATCTGAATATCGGGGCGCTCGTCGACAAGGTTGCGCAGATAGCGAATGAGGCCATATTGAAGTTGTGGGTGGAGGTGTGCTTCTGGCTCTTCGATCAAAATGGTTGCATGAAAGAGCTCTGGATAGAACGAATCGGCGTCGGCTTCGGCGGCCGCTTCTGTCTGGGCCAGTCGCTCTCTTGCGGCTTCAGCGAGAGAGTCTGGCGTGGGTGCGTGAGTGGACCTTGCGCTTTCGCTGCCTTTGCCTATGTTGCTGGGCGAATATGCGGGTGGCGTGGCGGTTCCTGTGTCCGGGATTCCTGCGAGAGTGACGGCTATGTGAAGCAAGTTCACATAGCCGAGGCTCGACACCTGCAAGCGGCGGGCTGCTGCTCGGTCTGGGACTAACGTGACGAGCATTTCGAATACTCGGGCGAGGTAGGTGTCATCAACGATCTGTGTGCCTATGAATGCGTGATGCTCCTGGACTCCGCCGCTGATGATTCTGAGGTTTTCGGCGATACGATCTTCAACATTTCTCACAAGGGAGTGGCTGGTCAGCGAGCTGAGCATTCCCTCGGCTTGGGCTCGTAGGGATCGAAGCCCGCCGGTCTCGGGGTGTCTACGTTCGTCGGCGCGAAGCAATTCAAGAAGAATGCGAGTGTCGCGCCTCGAAAGATCATCTACTGGGTTTCGCAGTGCTGGAAGGTGCACGAGCCGAATGCCGTCGTAACCGTCGTCCGTTGCATCTACCCGCCCTGCGCGAACCTGGCCTAGTGATCGTTCAAGTGGCCGCTGCCATTGTGGTGCTGCAAGCCTTCGCCGTCTCCGATACTGGCCAAATGAGCCTTCCTGGGATGAATCAACTTCGAACGCGTACTCGATATGGACGCTTCGCGGAGTCGGCCCCAGGGCGGCCGCGTCTATAGGGGCGAGCCGAGGGAAGCGATGCGGATGTGCCAAGGCAATCGCCTCATTGATCGTTGTCTTTCCTGAACCATTGGGGCCGAGGAGCAAAGAGAAGCGTCCACTTAGTTCGCAAACGATCGGAGTGTTTGCGGAGGCGCGATATCCTTCAACTTCTATACGTCTGAGATGCATGCGTTTCGTTCTTGTTCGGGGAGTTGGTGGTGTCCTGCTACTTGTTTCGTATTCTATTAAACTTGTGTTGCCGTGGTGAGGGTGGAATGGACGGTGCGGAAGTCGGATTCGCGGTCGCGGGTGCGGAAGGGGAGGGAGTAGACGTAGGACACGCCCGAGCCCGGGTGGGTGTGGGTGCGCTCATCCAGGGGCATGTCCGCATCCGAGGCGGGGCGCTCGCGCTTCTCCCACGCCTTACGAACAGGAGTCGGAACCTGGCGGCCATTCGCATCATACACATACGCGCCCTGGCCCCGACCATGATCATAATCGTAGAGCACCGCGAACTGGGTGCGGTAGATCGTGCACAGATCCTCCACCGGGACACCCAGCATCACCGCCACCATCACATCGATCTCCACCTGAGCATTCCGACGATCCTCCGCCCGGCGCAACGGCACCCCAGGAGACCACAACGGCCCCACTGGACGCTCATCATACCGAGGAAGAATCGGAGCATCCCCTGCGAAACCATCCTCCCAGCACGACTCCCACAAGTCCGCATACGCCGCCGTCAGGCAATTAAGGCGCAAAGCCCGAAGGGTCACTCGTGAGACAAGTGGGTGCTGTAGATTTAACGAGGGCAGTCTGTCGAAGTCTGTTCCATGGATGTCATTGCGGCCGATGGAACGAATGAGAAAATCGCCGAGAATGGATGAAGTGGAGCCGAAAACTCCTGCTAGTTCTCTGGGGTATTTTGCCGTATCGATCAAGCCTGCTGAATAGACGGTGTGGGTGTGTGCTACTCCCGGTGCGATGAGGGCGGGAATGAGTGTGCGTTCTCCGGTATTGGCGGCCATTCGGCGCCACGCGATGCGGTAGTGGTCGTGGGCCGAGGACTCGCCCCAATGCGTGTAGAGGCGGTCGTAGGAGGCGCGATCGCCCGCAGGCTTATAGGCCGTCACCGGCTCGGCATTCGGCGGCAGCGCCTCCACATCCACCGAGGTCCAGTCCTGATTATGCTTCATCGTCTCGTTCGGCTGCTTGTACAGTGGCGTCGAGACATGCAGATGCGGGCCCTGCAGAATGGCATCCTCCCAGGAGGCCGAACCCCACTCCTTGACGAACCGTCCCTTCTGGCGGTCGATCGACTCATCCCAGCCGCGAGAGAAGTGCAGGCCCACGCCCGCGAGACGCGGGCTCTCCGCCAAAGTTGCCAGCGTGCGGGCAGCCGCCGAGTTCACCGTGTAGACCATCGGCGTGGACTGCCAGTCCTCCGCCTGCGTCACCGACTGCCAGGTCTGCAGCGTCTCCCTCGTCACCTGCTGGATACGGGAGGCATGCGGCCGCAAGTCCCACGTGCCCGTGTGTGGGTCCTTGAAGCCAGGCTCCTCTCCGGACCCATCGTGGGCCAGTGACCGCAGTACCGTATCCGGGTGGTAGAGAGACGTTGCGTGCAAGAACGATGGGGCCGTCTCTGTCCCATAAACATGTATTCCGTAAGGGTTGTGGTGGTCGATGTCGAAGAGTTGGAGCTCGTTGACGAACTGCCAGTGCCGACGCAGCCTGCGGTAGGTCGCCGCCCGCAGGCCCGGGGTCTTCGCATCCGTGAAGTGGCTCTCCATATGGATGAGCCCCGAGACGCCATGCCGTGCCTGATGCTCCCACACGGCGCACATGAAGGCCCGGTAGAGATCGGGCTGACCGCTCAGCAGGGGATACAGGGCTGGGTCGCTGAGGATCTCCGCCAGCACCACCACCTCCGAGGTGCCGCTGATCACCAGCTCCTCCATGCCCGGGCGCGCCAGGGTCTGCTGGCGCCGCGCATCCTTCTGCGCCACCGAGGGCTTGCCCGCCAGCACCCACCACGGATCCCCCTCCGCCAGCAGGCCCTCCACATCCGTGCGCGGCCGTACCCACGGCGGGTTGCCCACCTGCAGGTCAAAGCCCCCACGGGCGAAGACCGGGGCGAAGTCCAGCTCCCAGTGGAAGAAGCCCTGCTGCGCAGCGATCTCCTCCACCACCCCCAGCCACGGGTGGGCCCGCCTCACCTCACTCACGCGCAGCGCCCCACTGAACTGGATCTCCGTGCGCTCAGCCACCTCCAGCTCATCCCAGGAGCCCGCATCCGCCAGGCTCGCCGCACCCGCAGGAACCAGCGGGCTCGCCTTCCCACCCGTGCCCAGCAGCCCCTCCAGGGCGCCGATCCACTTCTCCAGGTCCGGGGGTGCCACCTCGGGCCGGTTCAACGGCCAGAACCACAGCGCGCACCACGCATCCATCACCAGCCGCAGGCGCCGGTATGCCGAGGACTCATCCGCCAGGAAGCCCTCAATCCGCTCCCGGCTCACCCGGGAGGCAGGCGCCCTATCCTCGCCCTCACTGCCCCACAGCACGATACGGCGAGAAGCCTCCGCCTCCGCGATCCGCAAGCGCCGCAGCGTTACCTCCCACAGCACCTCCACCCGGGCGGCCAGCGCCGTCAAGCGCCTGGCCTGCGCCGCCGTCGGCGCCTTCGTCACCGAGCGGCGCCACGCCTTGAGGGCCTTGAGATGCGCCGCATCCACCAGGTCGCGCACCTGCTTGGGGACCTCCACCGCCGAGCCCCAGCCCGCCGCAGGCAGCAGGAAATGATGAATCCGGTGCGAGACCTCCACCGCCGAGCCCACGCGGCGCACCGCATCCGGGCCCGCCGCATCAAGGGCACTCCCCACCCGGGACAGCGGCTCGGGCACCGGCGCCGTCGAGAGCCACGCCCTCTTCCTCAGCGCCGCCACATCATAGAGAGCCCGCTTGGCCCCCACCAGGGAGTTGCCGCGCCGCAGCCGCAAGCCGAACCACGGGGCGCTGAGCCCCTCCACCATCGTGTCCAGCCACAAGGACACCTCCGCCAGCTCCACCGCCGTCGCATTCAGATCCACCCCATAGACCCGGTGCAAGGCGATGAAGGCCTTCACCTTCGCCAGCTCCCGGGGCCGCTCCTCCGGATCCACCCGGCGCCCCAGCTCCCGCTCCCGGCGGGAGAGGTACTGCTCGGCCAGCTGGCGCACCGCCTCGATCGCGAAGGCCCCCGAGCCCAGCGCCGGCTCGCACACGCTCAAGCCCAGCACCTCCCGGGCCGTGGTCACCCGGCCATCCTGATCCAGCAGCTCGGCCAGCGCCTGCTGCACCGTGAAGCGCGTGAGCACCTCCGGGGTGTAGTAGCTCGCCGAGCGCTGCCGATCCCGGCCCGAGAGGCGGAACACGAAAGTCCCCGGCTCATGGATGACGCTGCGGCGCTCACCGGTGACCTCATCGACCCTCGTCACCATATCCGCATCGCTCAAGCCCTCAGCCACCTCACGAGGCACCACCCACGAGCCCTTCGACGCATCCCCGCCCGGGGCCACCTCCCACAGGCGCTCCGTGGCGAAGGAGCCCGTATAGCTCATCAGCCCCTCGTAGACCGCGCCCAACTGGTTGATGCCCAGCTCCACATAGCTGATGAAACCGCGCCCCGCGCCCGACTCCCCCCGGGTCAGCAGCAGATGGCGCAGCACCCGCAGCATCGCCTCATTGCCCAGGCCCACCTCATCGATGAGCGCAGTACTGGCAGGGCGGAACAGGTCCGCGCGCATCGGCTGGAAGACCAGCCCCGAGAACGGCTCGGCCTCCCCATCCCCAGGCCAGGGCCCCGCCGCGCCCCCCGGGCCCCCAGCACCGCCGGCACTGCCAGCATTGCCCGCATCCGCATTCCTGCCCCGATCCACCAGGGCGAACAGCAGCTCCAAGGACTCATAGACATGCGTGCCCGAGCGCGAGGACTCCTCATGCAGCTCGCGCAGCACCAGCTCGCGCAGACGATCCAGCCCATAGCCCGCGTCATACTCCTGGGCCCCCACCGGCAGCACGCCCAGCTCCGGGCTCGCCTCCGCATACAGCAGGAAGATGATCCGGTACAGGTAGCGCAGGCACTGCAAGGCCAAGGGCTGGGCCTGCCCCTGCTCCAGAGGCTCCAGCCCCCGGGCCACCCGGCGGCGCACCACCTCATTGGCGAGGATCTCCACCGACAGGCGCACCCCCTCGCGCAGGTCCTTCGAGACCCCCACCGTGTGGGCCGCGGAATCCTCCAAGGTGGTCGACCACCACGTCTCGCCCTGCGCCGTCGGCAGCAGCGAGCACGCCTCCAGGCAGGCTAGCGCCCGCTCCACCTCCCCGCCCCTGGTCAGCTCACTGCGCTCAGCCACCAGCTGGACATCCACCGCCAGCCACCGGCCCTCCGGCCAGCGCTCCCGCTCCACCACCAGCGCCCACCGGCCCGCCAGCACCAGGGCGAAAGCCGGACCATGCTCGTCAGTCATCAGCACCGACAGCGCCCGCGAGACCGAGACCACCGGCTCAGCGCCCTCCAGGGGGCCCGAGGCCGGATCGGCCAGATCCACCGGCACCCACGGCGCCGCCAGGCTCGGCGCATCCTTGACCAGCAGATCCTCCACTGTGGCCGCGGGGCGCGCCCGCACCAGCGCCGCCGGCGCCGGCCCCTCCGCCCCCACCGGGCGCACCAGCGTCACCGGACCGCACTCCCACAGGCCGAACTCGCCCGTGGAGTAGCCCAGAACCTCACGCAGCAGCCCATCGAGCTCCTCCGCCGCCGGCTCACCCGCGCCATCCGGTGCCCCACCGGCCAGTACCGCCGGCGCCGTCGGGCCAAGGCCCGCCGCGCCGAGAGCCCCCGGGTCCTGGCCCGGCGCCCCCTCAGGCGCGGGGAGCTCGGCCAGGAGGGACTCCAGGCGGGAGTGCTGGGCCCGGAAGCGCGAGCGCGACGTGGCCACCCCCTCGGCCTCCGCCGCCGCCCACTCCTGGCGCCGCTCCAGCACCCGCGCCATGAACGAGCCCTTGGTCGCCTGAGAGGTGAAGTAGTGCTCGCTGATCCAGTCCTCGCCCACCACCAGCGCATCCGACACCGCCATCAGCGGCCCCCTTCCCTGCCGAAGTCCTGCGGAACCACCACCAGCAGCGGGCGCACCAGGGAGTGCGCCGGCCGATGCAGCTCCATCAGCCGCCTCTCCTGGGCCACCGAGAAGCGATGAGAGCGCAGATGCCGGTTCTGCACCAGCACACCCGCCTCATCATCCCAGGCATCGGCCCGCTCACCCCAGGCCTTCACGCGGTCCTCGGCATCCTGGCGCGCCACCGCCATCGTCATCCGCATCTGGGCCGCCGCCGCATCCACCGCCGGGCCTACCAGCGCCGTCAGCAGATCCAGATGCGGCACCGGGCCCTCATTGGTCAACGGCTCATCAACCCCCACGGCGCGCAGCATCTCCTCGGCCGACTCATGCACGCTCACCGTGGACGGCCCCCTCACAGGCCGCCCCGCCGCCACATCCGCCAGGGCCGCCGCCACATCCATGAAGGGGAAGGCCACCGAGGCGCACACCATGCTCACCGTGCGGCCCGCCTTGTTCGTCAACGTGCCCAGCATCAGCACCGTCGGTGCCTCCACCGACCCCGGACGGCCCCGCACCGCGAAGACAGAGCCGCGCCCCAGGCGCGCCAGCACACGATCCCCCGCCCACTCCAGCACCGGGTGCAACGGGCCCAGGTAATGGGCCTCAGGCCACGACGACCCACTGGGGTCGCGCAGGGCCTCCGCCAGCAGGCGCGCCCCCTTGCGCTGAGAGGTGGCCAGGCGCAGCAGATCATGGACACGCCGCTGGCGCACATAGCTCTGCGGCAGCACATCCATGCGAGCACGCAGCCCCGGCGGCGGAACCAGCTCCGCCACATGCTCACTGCCATGCTCCCGCCAGGACACGCCCCCGCCACCCGAGGCCAGCGCCGACTCCTGCGGGCGCTCATAGAGCTCCGTGAGCGCCTCGCGCAGGAAATCCACCTGCGAGTCGTAGAGGATCGAGGCCGGCAGAGGCGCGCGATCCGGGGCCTGCTCGCCAACCGGTGCGAAAGCAGCCGAAGTGGGTAGGCCAGTGGCGGACGCGGTGGAAGGGGACGATGCGGCGTCGTCGGGGCCCGCTGCCTGAACGGGTCCCTGACCGGGGGCCTGAGCCCCCGTCAGCCGGGCGAACAGGGCCGCCATCGGGTCACGGGTCAAAGCCTCCTCAACCCCCGGCACCACCAGGTCGATATCGCTGCCCGACTGCAGCGCCTCCCGGATCGCCGCCTCCTCCTTCTCACCGGAGTACAGGCCCATGAGGGACGCCGCGTCCCCCAGCGCCCGATGCGCCTCATCCTCCTTCTCCATCAAACGCGCCAGCACCCGCACATCCCCACTGAAACGCGCATCCGACGGATTGAGCAGCAGCGTCGTGATCTGCGGGGAGACCTCCTGGCCGTAGCGATCAATACGACCATTCCTCTGCTCGATGCGGATCAACGACCAAGGAATATCGTAATGGATCAGCTCATGGCACTGGCTGTGCAGATTCACGCCCTCTGAGGCCACATCACCGGTCACCAGCACCCGGATCGGGGAGTGCGCCTGGCGGAACTTCTCCACGATCGCCTGCTGCTCCACATCCGACAGCCCGCCATGGAGCACCCTCACCGCGCCCGAGGGCATGCCCAGATCCTCCTCCAGGCGCCCGCGCAACCAGGTCAAGGTCGCCACCCGCTCGGCAAAGACCACCGCCCGCTCCTCACTGCGCGGCCCCACCCCGATGCGACCCAGCTCCTCCAGCAGCGCCCGGTACTTGCCCGACTCCGCGGTACTGGCTGCCTGCGCCAGCTCGCGCAGGCGCACCAACGCCCCATGCTCACCACCGCCCTGGGCGGCCTGCGGGCCCGAGGCCCGCGACCCGCGCCGACGCAGGCGCTCGTCAATCGTCTGGATCAGCGCCGCCGGGGAGGACAGGAACGCCTTGGCCAGCGTCCAGGAGAACAGGGCATCCCCGCGGGTCCTGCGGCCCCAATGCGCTCCGGGCGCTGCGGGCGCCGTGCTCCCAGCGGGGGAGAGGGACGCAGGGACGGCGCCCCCGGCGGCCGGTGCGTCGTCGCGATGAAGCCAGGTGCGCGAGAGCTCCGAGGCCACCGCATCCTCCGCCGGGGACGGCGCCACCAGGCGGTTGACCGGCGCCAGGCGCTCCTTCCAGCGCCCACCCACCACATCGCGCACCTCCTGGGAATGACGGTGCCGGCGGATCACCAGGCGGGCCACCTCCGCCTCATTCAACGAGCCATCCGCGTTGACCGCCGTCGGCTCCAGAAGACGGATCAGCTCCGCGAAACTCCGAGGGTCCCCATTGTGGGGCGTGGCCGAGGCCAGGATCAGCGCATCCGTCTGGCGCGCCAACAAGTCAGCGAGCCGATGATTGAGCGTCCCCTTGTTCGTGACATTATGGGACTCGTCAATCACCACGGCATCCCAGGTCTGCTTGCGCAGATGCGCCAGGTAGCGGTCATTCTTCAGCGTATCGATCGAGATGATCGCCCTGGGGAAGACGCTGAAAGGATTCCGGGTGGCCGGGACCCTGCGGCGCACCCGCTGGATCCCCTGAGAGTCCAGGCGCACGAAGGGCAGGGCGAAGCGGGTCCACATCTCATGCTGCATCTGCTCCAGCACGTGGCGAGGAGTGACGATCAGCATGCGATCCCCGCGGCCCCGGCGCACCAGCTCGGCCAGGATCATGCCGATCTCCAGGGTCTTGCCCAGACCCACGGCATCAGCCAGCAGAATACGCGGGCGCAGATGATCCGGGTCCAGGGCCTGGCGCACCGCCCGCAACTGGTATGCGAGCGGATCGGCCAGCACATCGCCCACCACCGCCAGGTGTGGGCTCGCCGCAGGCAGGGCCGTCTTGCGCAGCGTCGCCTCCAGCCACAGGCGCGACAGGCGATGACGCGTCGAGGTATCCGCAATCACCCGCGTGCGGCGGGGGTCCACCGGCTCGATCCGGTCGATCCCCGCGCTGAACTGGGCAGTGGTATCGCGCACCAGCTCCGAGAGGCCCTGGACCGTGACCAGCAGGCCGTCGGAGGTCGAGGAGACCTGAGTGACCAGCCAATCCTCGTCACGCACCCGCACCACCGATCCGGGAGCCAGTTCACGAGTTGAGGCCGGGGATGAGGAACGAGACCCAGGAGCCGAGGACGGCGGCGGGGGAGCGGAAGCAGTCATGGGAGAGTCGGGAGTGGGAGTGGTGGAAGGGGACGGCGCTGCGGCACGTGCCGAAGATACGAAGGACTCGGAGGGAGGCGCCGGAGGGGCCGGGTCCGCTGGCGGGGCGCCGTCGGCCACGGGCATGGACGAGCCCTGGGACACGCGCTGTCCCAGAGAGCCGGAGGGCGCAGCATCACACGAATCGGCACTGAAAGGCACGATCGTGATTATAGGTTCGGCCAGGATGGCCCCGGGTGCAGGAGGAAGGTGCCCAGCGTGGGCAAGGCGTGAGGGGCTGGAGTGGTCGAGTCCCAGGATCATGCGGCGTCGGCGCGGTCGATACCGGGGACCAGGACCGGGCGGCCCGAGGCCGAGGCCAGCGCGTCGAGGTAAATCGTGACGATACCGTCACCTTCCGCCGGGCTGCTCCGAGGTGTGCCGATTCGCAACTCATCCCTCCATCCCGCGCCCGGGGCGCCGAGGCAGAGGAGCCCGGTACGGGACGGCCAGTGCGGCGGTGGCGGGAGGCGGCGGGACCCGGCTGCACCGCCGTCGGGAGCGCGGCTCAGTGATCGGGAGCACAGTACTCATGGGCGCGGCGAAGTAATCTTGGACGTATGACCGCAACCAGCCCCTGGATGGGGCACCAGGTCGCCGACGTTGGGCAGGAGACCGGGCGGCTCACGCGGCGCGAGCTGCGCGACGAGCCCGCCCGGGTCCTCCAGGCAGTCCGAGAAGGCGGCGCCTTCCTCCTCACCGACGACGGGGTGCCCGTGGGCAGGATTATCCCCCTCAATCCTCCCGACTCCCCAGACATGCCCTCGCCGGCACTGACCATCACCCGCCCAGCCGTTCGCCAAGGAGGATGGGCTGAGTTGGGCATCGTGCGGAAGAGCAGCGTGCGCAGTCTCCACGAGACTCTCGACGACCTGCGTGAGGAGTGGAACCCCACTGCTCACGGCGACCATGATCGTCTACGTTGACACCTCGGCCCTCGGCGCACTGCTCGTCGACCAGCCCGAGAGCCCAGCCCTCATCGCATGGCTCGACCAGACTCCAGACATCCTCGTCTCCAGCGATCTGCTTGAGACAGAGCTGCGCCGAATCGCGATCCGGGAGAATCTCGACCAAGCCGACGTCACCCGCATCCTTGAAGGAGTAGGACTCGCCGCCCTCGACCGTGCCGTGTACCGCGGTGCAGGCCTCCTCCCCATGCCCTATCTCAGGACCCTCGACGCACTCCACCTCGAAGCGGCGATCCGACTCGAGGCGGCGGCTGTCCTCACCTATGACCATCGCCTCGCCGATGCCTCCAGATCCGTAGGACTCAAGGTGATCACGCCAGGCGCACAAGGGGAGCACCACCACAACTGACCAGTTGGGCCACTCGCCGCAGCGCGGTATTCGCCCCGAGGTCAGCCGGCCCGCGCCCGGGGCGCCTGAGACGGAGGGGGCAGGCACGAGGCAGTGAATGCGGCGGTGGCGGGAGACCGAGGGCGCTGGCTGCGGCGTCGTCGCGAGCCCGAGCCCGGTCAGTGATCGGCTCCGTCGGCCTCTCCGGGGTTGCTGGGCCGGCCGGTGCCGCTCCTGAGGCGCTCCAGGTTACGGCGGAAGACCAGCAGGTAGGGGTGGGGGCCGCTCAGCACCCGCTCGGCGTCGCGCACCAGATCCTCGTAGATCTCCAGGGCACGCCGCTCCTGACCCGCCTCCTCCCAGGCCCGCGCCAGGTTGTTGCGGGCCGAGAGCGCATCGGGGTGGGAGGGCCCCAGCAGGCGGGCGGCATCCTGGGCCATCTCCTGATAGAGCGCCACCGCCTGCTCGGGCTCCCCCGCGTCGGTCAGCGCCCCGGCCAGGCCCGAGCGGGCCGTGAGCACCTGCGGGTGGTCGGGCCCCAGCAGCTGCACCGCCCCCTCCACCACCTGCTCATACAGCGCCACAGCCACCGCCGGCGCCACCTGGCGGTAGGCGCCCGCCAGGGTGAAGCGGAGCGTCAGGGTATCCGCATGCTCCGCCCCCAGCTCCGCCGCCACCGCCTCCACCGCGCCGGTGAGCGACAGCGCCACCTCGGGCTCGCCCAGCCTGGTGGCCTGGCGCATGACCTCGGCCAGGGCCCCGACCACCTCATCCTCAGTCAGGACGGTGCGGGCCCCCTGCCCGCCGACCGCGCCCAGCACCTCGGCCAGCTCGCGCACCTCCCGCAGCTGGGCCCCGGCGTCCCAGGCGCCATCGCGCCCGGCCTGCGCCGCCCGGCGTCGGCTCTGCGCAATCCGCTCCAGGACCGCCTCACGGCCCAGGGGCGCGCCGGGCCCCGCCGTCGTCGCGCTGCCTGCTGCGGCCCCGCCCGCAGCGGCCCTGTCGGCTGCCGTGCCGCCCGTGCCCTCAGAGGCCTGGGTCATCGTCGTCCTCCTTCATCCTCGCGCCCGTCAATGAGCCCTACCCGGGTAGCAGCAGGAAAGAGACGAGCACGATGATCCCGATCACCAGCGGCGGCAGGAGCATCGTCGCCACAACGATGAGGATAGCCCGCTGCATGGCCGTGCCGGGAACCTCGCGGAAGGGCGTCAACGAGATCGCCGACGGTGCATTCCTGAAGCGGGTATCGGTGTAGAACAGGGGCATCACCTGGCCCGGAGACAGGGTCACCATCAAGGAGCTGGACGCGAAGCTCGATGCGAAGACTGGCGAGATGCTCAAGGGGCTGCCCGCAGCGACCGGGATCCTGCCGCCCTGGGAGCCAAGCTCCACCAGGTCCCGGTTGATCCGCAGCTGCACTGGTGCAGAGGAGCGCAGGCTCCTGAACAGGTGGGAGAAGTCGCTGGCCAAGTAGTGGACGTGGACATCGATGAAGGCCACCGGTCCCGGGCCGCCCTGTGCGGGGGAGGGCAGTGGGTCGGCGCCGAATGGAGCACCGGGGTGGGGCTCCGCCACGGGCATGGGCTCGCGCGGTGCCGTGAGGAAGGGGTCATCCGCACAGGGATCCCTCCCGTGGCCCGCCATGCTCATGCTCTCCTCCTGCCTCCTCGATCCCTCCTGCGTGCGCCCGGCGGGCGTCTCCGCCCCATCGCTGAGCCCTGGGCAGCCTACCGCGCACGGGCCGGCGCTGCTGGATGACCCGATTGCCGCCGGGTCACTCGCATGCTGCCGGCTCATGAGGTGCTGTGTGGGCCAGCAGGATACGGGTGACCCAGCAGAATGCGGGTGACCCGGCGAGTCGGCACCGGGGTGCCGAGCGCTCCCCTCCTAGGGCTTGCGCGAGGATGCCTCGCCCTGCCACAGCCAGCGGGGGACCTGGGTGCAGTAGTCCGCATACTCCTGGCCGAAGCGCTCCGCCAGCGCCTCCTCCTCGGCCGGGATCTGGAAGCGATCGATCGCCCACCAGAAGCCCACCGCGGGCAGCAGTGCCCGACGACGTCGTCGAGCCACCGCCCGTGCGACCAGAAGACCGAGCATCCCCACATACATCGGATTGCGGGTCAGCGCGTTGGGGCCCGTGGTCACCAGGGCGCTGGCCCGCTCCACGCCGTGAGGATCAACGGTGGTGCGGTGCCGGGCGAACTCCGCGACCCCCTCCAGGATCAGCGCCCCACTGGCGCCTGCAACGGCAGTCGATGCGAGGACGCTGCGGGCTGTGCGCCTGCGGCGCCGACCTGTCAGCCGCTGCGCTGCGCCAGCCGCGCCAAGCACCACGACCGGCGGAACCCTGATACCCATGACTTCACCTGACACATCGACTCGACCGCCCGGTCACGGGCTGCTGTGCCGCCGCCCGGTGCGGCGAGTGTATCGCGCGCCCCGCCGCTCCGGGGCGCCACCGGCCCTCGCGGCCGAGGCGCGGCCATGGCGGCCCGGGTGGTCCGCGAGTCGGGGAGCCGGGCCGGTCCGGTGCCTCCGGACGCCCCGGATGACAGGCGAGCGCCCCACTTAACCCTAGGATGAGCCGCATGATCCTGCACATCGCGCTGGCCGAGGACTGGGCCCGGGCGCAGCGGCGCGGCACCTACCCGTGGTCCACGCGTGGCGTGCTCGCCTCCCAGCAGGGCTTCGTGCACGGCTGCGCCACCATTGAGCAGGTCGGCGCCGTCATGGAGGCCGTCTACCCCGATCGCCCCGACGTCGTCCTGCTACAGGTCGATGAGGCGGCACTGGCCGGCCACGGCCTGGAGGTGCGCGAGGAGCCGGGCGACCCCAGCGACCCCGACTCCGAGCTCTTCCCGCACATCTACGGCGGGCCACTGCCCACCCGGCTGCTGCGCCCCTCCCCGCTGCCCCTCGCGCCGGGCGAGCCTCAGTGATGCCCCCGGCCTCCGGCCTCCTCCGGGGCGCCTACGGCCCGGGTGCGCCGGACTACGACCCGCGCATCGTCGACCTCTACGACCAGGACAACCCCGACGGCCCCGACCACGACTACTACCGTGCCCTGGCGGACCGGGTCGATGCCCGCGACATCCTCGACCTGGGATGCGGCACCGGGATACTCACCGTCACCCTGGCCGCACCCGGCCGGCGCGTCGTCGGCGCGGACCCCTCGACGGCGATGCTCGACCACGCCCGCCGGCGCCCCGGTGCGGCCGCGGTGACCTGGGTGGAGGGCGACAGCCGAGCCCTGGCGTGCGGGCGGCATGAGCGCTTCGACCTGATGATCCTCACCGGCAACGCCGCCCAGCACATCCCCGACCCCGAGTGGCAGCGCACCCTGCACGACCTGCGCCACTCCTGCCGGGACGGCGCCGTCCTGGCCTTCGAGACCCGCAACCCCGCCGCCCGCGCCTGGATCGGGTGGGCCGGGCCGAGCCCCGACGTCGGAGCACCGCCGATGGCGAGCTCACCGAGTGGTTCGAGGTCGCCGAGCTCGATGCGGGCCGGGTCCTGCTGCGCAGCTGCGCGCGCATCGAGGGCAGTGGCGAGCGCCTGGACCACGACCAGCTGCTGACCTTCCGGGATGAGCGGACTGTGCGGGGCCAGCTCGCGGCTGCCGGGTTCGAGGCCACCGCCGTGTGGGGCGACTGGCGGCGCACCCCCTTCACCGGGGGCCAGCCGATCATGGTGTTCGAGGCCCGCGCCGCCGGGTGACCCGCCCCTTGCTGGGTGACTCGATTCTCGCTGGGTCACCCGCATCCCGCTGGCTCAGGAGGCGCAGTATGGGCCAGCAGAAGGCGGGTCACCCAGCGAAACGCGGGAACTCCAGCCGGATGCGAGGGGCAGAGGTGGGTAGCGATCGCGGTACGGGTAGGGTTCTCGGGTGGTACAGAAGGAACTGCGCCGCATCGTGGCAGCAGCCATGGCCTGTGAGTGCTGCCGGGCGATGGAGCCCGGAACATGGGTAGACCTGGCCACCTGGCTGCTCACCCGTGAGGAGTGGGGGCAGAGATCGAAGAAGTCGTTGAACTTGCCTGCCTGCCCGCCCAGCCCGTGCGGTCTCAGACCGCGCCGATCGTTGAGCGGCTCATCGAGCGCTGCGGCATCCCGATCCCTGACAGCCAGGCGGCTGTAGAGACCCTGACGAGGCTTCTGGCGGAGGACCTGCGAGCAGCGCCAGCGCCGGTGGCCTTCCCGATGATCCGCATGCTGGGAGAACTAGCTGTACTTCCTCGGGAGGTTGTGAACGGGGTGGGTGGTGAGTGAAGGCCTCCGGCAGGATGTGGGTTGACACACTCGCATCACTGACCGGAGGCCTTCATGACCCACGCTAACGCACCACTGACCCCTGAGGGGCGTCGTCGTCTTGCTGTCCTGGTGGTCGAGCAGGGATGGCCCGTGCGCCGGGCGGCTGAGCGCTTCCAGGTCTCGCCGGCCACCGCCAGCCGGTGGGTGGGCCGGTACCGGGCCGGCCAGCCCATGGAGGACCGCTCCGCCCGTCCCCACCACAGCCCAGGGCGGCTGGCAAGGCGCACTGAGCGGCGCATCATCGCCTTGAGGTTCAACCGCCGGTGGGGGCCCCACCGCATCGCCTACCACCTGGGCCTGGCACGCTCCACAGTAGGGCGGGTCCTGGAGCGCTACCGCATGCCCCGCCTGGCCGAGGTGGACCGGGCCACCGGGCTGGCGGTGCGCCGCCCTGCGCCGGTGCGTTACGAAAAGAGTGCCCCGGGCCAGTTGGTGCATGTCGATATCAAGAAGCTCGGCCGCATCCCCGACGGCGGGGGCTGGCGCGCTCACGGACGTGGCTCAGCGCCCGCCCTGGCCGCGGACCGCGCCAAGACCCGCACCCGCCGCCGGGGCGGCCCGGTCGGAGGCTACCGGTACATCCACCACGCGATAGACGACTACTCGCGTGTGGTCTACTCCGAGATCCTGGCCGACCAGACCCAGGAAAGTGCCGCGGGGTTCTTTCAGCGCGCCAAGGCGTTCTTCGAGGACCTGGGCATCACTGTCGGCGCTGTCATGACAGATAACGGGGCCTGCTACCGCTCACGGGCCTTTAACCAGGTCCTGTCCGCAGCCGGCATCAAGCACCGCTACACCCGTCCCTACCAGCCGCAGACCAACGGCAAGGTCGAGCGCTTCAACCGCACCCTGCAAGACGAGTGGGCCTACGCCCACACCTACACCAGCCAGACCCAGCGCGAGACCGCCTACCAGGCCTGGCTCCACCACTACAATCACCACCGACCCCACACCGCCATCAACGGCCAAACCCCCGCCAGCCGCGTTCACAACCTCACAGGGAAGTACAACTAGCAGCATGGGATCTCGACTCGGATCTCCTGGAGACATGCGCTCTCCATGCCGAGTACCTTGACTGCCTGTGCCGCCCCCAGGTGGGCGCCGAGTCCCTGGAGCATCGGCTCCAAGCCCTGCCGGCTATCGGGCTGCCCCGGGAGGCGGCCACCATCCTGGCCCGTACGTCCCGGGCCGGACTGCCCACCGCGCAGCTTCGGTGCGGGCGCGGCGGTTGATGAGGGCTCGCCTCCGGACGAGTCCGTCCAGATCCTGAGCCCAATCCGCTGACAGCCTCGCGCCGGGAGAATAGGCTGGTAACAGCCTGATAAATTCACCTTCCCGGGAGATGATGCTGTGATCAACCCGAACGAGATGCTTGTGATGGCTCCTCAGAGCGAGGGTGGCCCACTCCGTGACTGCACATGGAGGGTCTATGGCATCAGCGCTCATGTCGACAGAAAGCAGCTCAAGGTGACCTACGCCCGAAAAGACGGCTCCGAAGGGGGGTCGTGTAGCTATAGGCACCCCGCCGCCCGGCTGCTCAGGCCCCACACCTCCTTCGAGCTTCCTCCCGACGAGGTGGCGGTCCTCTCCGGCGAGTACTGGACCCCGCCGCTGACCGTCACGGTGTTCGTGGATCAGTGGGATGACCGGTTCTCGATGGTTCGCGTCAGCCGTCATCGTAAGGGGCGGTCCCCGGCAAGCAGGACCTGCCCCATTGAGGAGTTCTCCAGGGTGCGGTCAAGTGCCCATGCCGGTGGGCCGGCGCATGTGCTCGACTACTTGCGTCGCGCCGTTGAGGTGCTTGAGCCGAGAGGCTCCGCGAATGCAGGGCGCTCAGGATGCGATGATAGATGTACTGGTCTGCTGCGCGGCTCCTATGAGCGCATGCGATTCGTTCACCCGGAGAGCGCCCTGGCCGCCTACTTGGAGGGGCGAAACTCCACGACCTCCTTTCCTGGAGGTCCCGTCATCCTCCCCTTCCGCAGTAACGAGGATCAACGCCATGCCGTCGTCAAGGCTCTGAGCCACCAGGTCAGCGTCATTGATGGGCCGCCCGGAACGGGGAAGACTGAGACGATCCTCAATCTCATCGCCAATATCCTTCTGGATCCCGGGAAGAGTGTCGGCGTGGTGTCCTTCGGAAATGCCGCCGTCGACAACGTGAGGGACAAGCTGGAGGATCTGGGGATCGATTTCGTTGCCGCCCGCGTGGGAAGCTCCAAGAGGGTCAAGAAGTTTCTTCATGATCAGGATGATCGTGATCCGGAGACCGGCAGGGAGGCCAGGAATGTCAGGCTGGAGCGGTGGCTTGAGCAGCCGCTTCAGCCACTTCCTGTGCCGACTGCGGGCCTGGGGCCCGGTGGGGAGGAGGTGGATCCTGCGGAGAGTCTTGCCGATCAGGTATTGGCCTCGGAGCGGCAGCTCCTGACCGTCTGGAGGGCGACTCGCGAATTGGCGGTCCTGCGCAACCTCATTGACGCCTATGCCCTGGAGGCGGCGCACCTCGACCGTCGCGCCGCAAGTGACGAGCTTCCGGATCTCACCTCACTGCCGCTCTTGCGCAAGGATTCTGAGCGCATCCTTGATTACCTCGCTGAGACGCATCTTCTTCCAGATCTCCCCCATGGAATCGCTGGCCTCATTCCCCGGGTGCGCAGATACTTCCGGTACGGCCGGCTCAAGGATCTTGACCCAACCGATGCTGCGACCGTCCTGCGACTGGAAAAAGCATTCTATGCCAACCGGATCGAGGAGTTGAAGGAGGAGGAGCTCCTACTGCAGGGCGAGCTGGAGAATCTGGATGCCGATGCTATCAGGGCGAATCATGAGGAACTATCGTTCGGATTACTGGGGCGGGAGCTGAGGCGTCGCTATTCAGGGCAAGCCAGGGCGTGTTTTGATGAGAGGGAGGGGGCGATCTTCAAGCGGACCCCTGAGTTCATCGCGGAGTATCCGGTGGTGCTGACCACATGCCACTCCATCCGTTGGAACCTGAGCGAGGGGACCCTTCTGGACTGGGTGGTCATCGATGAGGTGTCCCAGACCAATCCACTCGCTGCCGCCTTGGCCATGAGCCGTGCGCGCAATGTCGTGATCGTCGGGGACCTCAAGCAGCTCGGGCCTATCCTGGACAAGAAGAGCATGAGGTCGGGGGAGAGGCTTCCTGTGCCGCCTGCGCCAGGATATGATGTTGATGCGCACTCAATTCTGTCCTCCGTGGCCGACATTTACGGTCCTGCACTGCCCCGCACGATGCTCAAGGAGCATTTCCGGTGCGTGCCGGCGATCGCTGAGTTCTGCAACCAGATGTACTACGAGGGCGCACTCATCCCCTGCCGGCCTGCTGGTGATGTGAAATCGGATGCCCCGCTCGCCGTCATTAGGACCGCTCCGGGAAATCATATGAGATCATCCAATAAGGGGGCGGAGAAGGGGACAGATAATCGCCGCGAGGTCAGTGAGATTGAGGAGTATCTTGATGGGATCCTGGAGGACTTGGGGATTGACTCTGGCCGTCAAGACGAGATGGTGGGGAACGATTATGATCTTGGAGTGTGCACCCCTTACCGTCTTCAAGCGAAGAGGATCAATGAAGCGCTAGGTGAGCGCTTCGAGGACGTCGGTGAGCGATACTGGAGCGTCCAGACCGTGCACAAGTTCCAGGGGCGCGGTGTTCGGGAGATGGTGTTCAGCACGGTTGTCGATGAGACCAGGCTCGGGCATATCAAGCTTCGCTTCGTCGACGATCCCCGTCTCCTCAACGTTGCAGTCTCCAGAGCCAAGGACCGATTCGTCCTTGTGACGAATCGTGATGGGGTGCCTCGCAGTACTCACATCAAGGCCCTCATCGATTATATCCGATTCCAGGACCCCGATCAGATCGTCGACGGGCAGGTCCTCTCTGTTTTCGACCTCCTCTATCGGGAGTACTCGCAGAGGCTCGCGCACTTCGCCGCCCGGGTGGATGGTGGGAGCAAGTTCCTCTCTGAGAACATCATGTGGACCCTGCTGGGTGATATTCTCACCGATCCTGCTTATCAGCACCTCGCAGTCCTGCCGCAGGTGCGACTGCGCGACCTGCTGCCCGACACCTCCCTCCTCAGTGATCGGCAGCGGAAGTTCGTTCGTTCTGTCTCCGCCGTGGACTTCGCCGTCTACCACAAGGCCTCCCGCAGGCTCCTGCTCGCCATCGAGGTCAACGGCACCGCCTTTCATGAGAACAATCCAGTGCAGCAGGAGCGTGACGAGACCAAGAAGTCGATCCTGGCGGCCTATGGTGTTGACGTCCTGGCGCTGCCGACCAACGGCAGCGGCGAGGAGGAGAAGATCCGAGAGGCGCTCGACAGGGCGCTCCATGAACGGCCAGGCGGTGCGATCATGGTCGATGAGGCCATCGAAGGCAGTTGAACCGGATCGATACTGCTATGACGCCCGCTCCACGCCGGCCCGCGCCGCCGAGTGACCCGCCCCTTGCTGGGTGACTCGATTCTCGCTGGGTCACCCGCATCCCGCTGGCTCAGGAGGCGCAGTATGGGCCAGCAGGATGCGAGTCACCCAGCGATATGCGGGCGGCCCAGCGGAACGCGGGCGGCCCGGCGGGAAGTGGCGGGCCCGTGCGGTGGTCGGCGTCCGCACCGGAAGCTCCGGGGCGATCCCGCCTGGCCATGCCATCGCCGTCGGCCCGCCGGCAGAGCCTGAGGATGCGCTCTGAAAACGGCCCTGCGCCGCCCTCATCCTGGGTAGGCTGTCGAGCGGACGAGGGAGTTCCCGTGAACCCTGGCGGTTGCCACCCTCGACCGCACCGGCACCCGTCGACCACAGGAGATAGGCCCATGACCTCTGCAGCGACGACGTCCGCGTCGACCTTCGCAGCGCCCCTGGAGATCCTGGAGGCCCTCTTCGAGGCTGAGAACGCCCGCGACTGGGAGGCCCTGGCGGCCTGCCTCCACCCGGAGGTGGAGTGGCGCATCGGCACCCAGGTGGTTCGCGGCCCCCAGGCCTACGTCGACAGGCTCCGCCAGTTCTACGCCGGGGCCAAGGACTCTGCGAGCCGCTTCCGCCTCCACCAGGCGATCGCCTCTGAAGACGAGGCCACCGTGGTGGTGCTGCTCGTCAGCGGCGCGGGAGACCGCTCCCTGGAGGTCTTCGAGGTGACTGGCGGTCTCGTGCGCCGCGAATGGGAGTTCGAGCTGGGCGCCGGCACGGACTGGAACGGGGCGGCCCTGCAACCTACCCTCGACTCGCCCGCACCGGAGCGGGTGGTGCTCAGCGGCCGCTTGATCTGCGCCGAGCAGGATCAGGCCGAGGCCGTCAGCCGCCTCCTGCCCGAGCACATCGCCGCCTCCCTTGCCGAGCCGGGCTGCCTGTCCTTCGACGTGCACCCCACTGATGACCCCCTCATCTGGGAGGTCCACGAGGTCTTCGCCGACGCCGCCGCCTTCCGCTCCCACCAGGAGCGCGCCGCCACCAGCGAATGGGGCACGGTCACCCATGGCGTGGAGCGCCGCTACGAGATCTGCGGCGCCCTGCGGGGCCCGAGCGCCCCGCAGCCCACCAGGGGCCCGGCCTCCCACACCCCCATGGGCTCCTTCCCACCACTCCGCCCCGTCATGCAGCCCACCGGTGGCGGGGCGCTGCGCGCCTCGGCCTGCTAGATTCCCCGGGGTGCTCCCCGGGCCCCCTCTGCGCTTGCTGGTGAGCACCGGGCGGGGCGCGCCTGGAGCGCCACCGCCTCCTTCGCCGTCTCCTACGACCGCGCCTGCGCCGTGACGAAAGGGTCCGATGACTCCCCGAGACCGCTCTACCGCCCCCACCCGCCGATCCCTGCTGGCCTGGCCCTGGATGGCCGCAGCTGCCAGCGCAGCCGGCCCCCTGGGGCTCACGGCCTGCACGGCATCGTCCCCGGGCCAGGCGGCCGGCGCCGGCGGCCCGGGCACACTGCCTCCCAACCCCTTCGACTCCCTCTACCCCGGCGACTTCGCCCTCACCGAGCTGTCCGCCGACCCGATCGAGCCGATGGAGCCCCCGGCGCGGCCCACCGGCCTGGAGGATGCCGTCCTCGACCCCGCCTACTCCACCCGCCTCTACCGGGCCACCGATGCCGGCGACGGCGGGGGCGGGCGCATGCGCCACGAGTACAGCCGCCGCCAGGCCTTCAACGCCGACAACTCCCGCTACCTCGCCCAGGACGGCACCGGCGCCTGGCACCTCTACGACGGCGCCACCTTCGCCCACCTGGGGCAGGTCCCCGAGCTGATCGGGGACTGCGAGCCGATCTGGCACGCCACCGACCCGGCCCTGATCTACTTCACCGACCGCAACGGCGGCACCCTCTGGCGCACCTACGACGTTAAGGCCCGGACCACCAGCGAGGTCATCAATCTCAAGGACACCGCCCCCTGGCCGCAGGCGACCTCCTACTGGACCAAGGGGGAGGGCACCACCAGCGCCGACGGCCGCTACCTCACCCTCATGGCCACCCGCTACGACGAGGGCGCCCAGACCACCACCGCCTACGGCCTGGTGGTGGTCGACCTCATCGACCGCGCGGTGGTCTCCACCCTGGACGCCGCGGACTTCCCGGTGCCCGGCGCGGTGCCCGACCACGTGAGCACCTCGGCCTCCGGGGACTACGCGGTGGCCTCCTGGCTCGATGGCCAGGGCGGCACGGTCGCCTTCACCCGCGACTTCTCCGCCTCTCGCCAGCTGACCACCGGCTCGGAGCACTCCGACCTGGCCTTCGGCCCCCAGCGCCAGGACTACCTGGTCTACGCCGACTACGGGGCCGGCGAGCTGGTCGCCATCGACCTGGCCACCGGGCGGCGCACGCCCCTGCACACCCTCTACCCCGCCGAGGGGGAGGCCTACGCCCTGCACGTCAGTGGCCAGGCCTTCGACCGGCCGGGCTGGGCGGTGGTCTCCACCTACGCCGACACCGCCGACCACGGCCAGACCCGCCCCGCCCCCACCCTGCGCGCCGAGTACCGCAAGGTCTGGCTGGTCGAGCTGGCCCCCGGCGGGCGGGTCCTCAACGTGGCCCACACCCGCGTGGGGGAGGGGTCGCAGGACGACGGCGCCTACTTCGCCGAGCCCCAGGCCAGCGCCTCACGCGACCTGAGCCGGATCATCTTCGCCTCCGACGTCGGCGGCCGGGCGGTGGAGAGCTACATCGTGGGCCTTCCCGGCGGCTTCAGCGGGTGAGGCCTGTGCCCGGCCGGCCCTGGGCCCACACGGGGCCGGGCTGGTACCGGGCCGGAGCGATCGGGCGGGCCCTGCCTGGCCGTTGCACATCTTCGGGGCCGGTGCGCCGGGGTTCTTGTTGCCATGGCGCCGATCGGTGGTGGGGGCCGGTGGTGAGGATGTGCAACCCGGGAGGGGGTGGTCTACTGGACGGACGCCACTGCCCGGAGTGGACGACGCCGCCGGTGCCTTGACGACCCCCCGGCCCCCTCCTAGGGTCCCCAGGCATGGGTCACCTGCCGCCTTTCCCGCCTGATCACCCCGACATCGAGCGCGTGCGCCGCATCGCCCTGGCTTTGCCCGAGGCCAAGGAGAAGCTCTCCGTGGGCCGCCCCGCCTTCTACACCAAGAAGGTCTTCGCCTGGTTCGGGATGAGCCGCAAGGTCGATGGCGTGTGGGACCACAGCCCCATCTCCGTCGGCGTGCTCCTGCCCGAGGACGAGCGGCAGGCGGTGCTCGACCGCCCCGCCGCCTACATCCCCGGCTACATCGGCCCTTACGGGTGGGTGGGCCTGCTACTGGATGAGTCCACCGACTGGGTGGAGATCGCCGAGCTCATCGAGGAGTCCTACCGCGTGACCGCGCCCGCCAGGCTCGTCAGGATGCTCGACGGCGGAGCCTGAGCGGCCTCGCCCACCCTGCGGGCCCGGCCGTTGCACATCTTCGGGGCCGGTGCGCCGGGGTTCTTGTTGCCATGGCGCCGGTCGGCGGTGGGGGCCGGTGGTGAAGATGTGCAACCGGGGCCAGGGGGCGGGGTGGCTGGGCTACTGAACGGACGGCGGCCACTCCCCGGAGTGGACGACGCCGCCGGAGGCCTCATCCCAGGTGAACACGGAGACAGACCGGCCACTCGCGCTCGCGGTGGTCTCGCCCTCGCGTGTCCAGGTGTAGGTGACCTCGATGCTGCCGTCATCGATGCGCGCCACCTGGGGCGCGAAGGCGAAGGCCTGGTCGGAGGTGACCCCGATGTACTGCCCCTGGTGGAAGAGCATGATCTGGTAGGGGGAGGAGCCCGTGGGCCCGTGGATGCCCAGGACCACCCAGGACAGCGCCGCGCACTCGTCATAGGTGCTGGTGTCGGCGGCCTCCAGGTCCCACTGCCACTTGGGGTCGTCGTCCTTGGCGGGCGCCACCTGGCCTCCCCAGGTCTGGAGGGCCTCCTGCCCGCTCAGGCCCGAGCAGGAGTCGGTGTCCTCCGCCGACGGCGTGGCGGAGCCAGTCTCGGTGGCGGGGTCGGACAGCTCGGTCTGGTCCCCCGACTCGGTCAGTCCGCCCGGCTCCCGCTCCATGGCCAGGGAGGTGGAGGACTCGGAGGCCTCGGGGGTCGAGCTGCTCGTGCTGGTGGTGCTCTGGCAGCCGGTCAGCATGAGGGACAGGGCCAGGGCAAGTGCTGCTGATGCTCGTGTGGTGAGGTGGCGCTTCATTGCGGTGTCCTTCCGTCGATGCTCATGGACATGCCCATCGGGGCACCTCCATCACCTATTACTGTAGAAGGCTCCTGAGGCGGGGGCGATGGGGACGACTGCCCCGCGCCGCGTGTCCCGTGCCCGCCGGAGCCGGATCGCCCACCGCCGGCGGGTGCGTGCCCGCCGGGCGCCCCTGTGATGAGCGAGACACATGGATGCGGAATGGGGGCCCGGCCTCAAGTAGTTGAATCCTGTATGAAGGCATTCGGATTCCTCAGCTTCGGACACTACGGACACGGCCGCGGCCCCGGCGACCCCGACGCGGGCCAGGCGCTCAAGGACGCCGTCGAGATCGCCGTCGGCGCCGACGAGATCGGCGTCAACGGCGCCTACTGGCGCGTGCACCACTTCGCCCGCCAGGCCGCCTCCCCCTTCCCGCTCCTGGCGGCCGCGGGCGCCAGGACCTCCCGCATCGAGGTGGGCACCGGCGTCATCGACATGCGCTACGAGAACCCGCTGTACATGGCCGAGGAGGTCGCCGCCCTCGACCTGCTCACCGACCAGCGCATCGCCATCGGCATCTCCCGCGGCTCCCCCGAGCAGGCCAAGCGCGGCTGGGAGGCCTTCGGCTACACCGGCACCAAGGACCCGCGCGGAGCCGACATCGCCCGCGCCCACGCCGCCCGGTTCCTCGAGGCCGTGCGCGGCATCCCGCAGGCCGAGCTCGACCCGCGCAACGGCGTCATCCCCGGCGAGCCACTGCGCCTGCGCGTCGAGCCGCACTCGCCCGGCGTCGACCGGCGCCTGTGGTGGGGCGCGGCCACGCGCGAGACCGCCGAGTGGACCGCCCGCCAGGGCCTCAACCTCATGAGCTCCACCCTGCTGACCGAGGTCACCGGCAAGAGCTTCTCCGACCTCCAGGCCGAGCAGATCCAGCGCTACCGCGAGGCCTGGAAGCAGGCCGGCCACGACTGGAGCCCGCGCGTGAGCGTCTCGCGCTCGATCTTCCCCATCGTCTCCCAAGCCGACGAGCAGCTCTTCGCCCTGCGCGCGGGTGACGACCAGGACCACTACGGCATCATCGACGGCCTGCACTCCACCTTCGGGCGCACCTACGCCGCCGAGCCCGACGTCCTCATCGAGGAGCTGTCCAAGGACGAGGCCATCAAGGCCGCCGACACCCTCATGCTCACCATCCCCAGCCAGCTCGGGGTGGACTACAACGTCCACGTCCTGCAGGCCTTCGCCGAGCACGTCGCCCCGGCCCTGGGCTGGAAGCCCAACACCGAGGGGCCCGTCACCGGCTACCCCGTGGACTGAGTCCCGGGCCTCCTGCCGGGCGGCGTCGGGGCGGGTGGGATGCCCGACGACGCCGCCCCGGCTCGCCCGCTCCGCGGGGCCCGACGACGCCGCCCGGTGGCGGCCAGGTGGCGGCCAGGTGGAGACGGGGCTCGCGACCGGGCGGCGACTGGCTACCGTTGCCCCATGAGCACAGGCGGGGACGCACTCAGTTGGATGGAGCGCCACCAAGTGGCCCTCTACCTGGCGGCCCTGGCGCTCGGTGCTGTTGTGGGGCTGGCCCTGCCCCAGCGCGCCGGGGCCTTCGAGGCCGCGGTCACCCCGGTGCTCGTGGCCCTGCTTTACGCCACCTTCCTGGGAGTGCCCATGGCCCGCCTGCGCGCGGCCTTCACCGACGGGCGCTTCATGGCCGCGATCCTGGTCGTCAACTTCCTCATCGCACCGCTGGTGGTCCTGGTCCTCTTGCGCCCGCTCGCCGATGCGCCCGCGCTCCTGGTCGGGGTACTGCTGGTGCTGCTGGCTCCCTGCGTCGACTACGTCATGGTCTTCACCCGGCTGGCCGGAGGCGCGTGGAGCCGGACCCTGGCGGCCTCGCCGGTCCTTATGCTCCTCCAGATCCTCATGCTGCCACTGTGGCTCACGGCCCTGGCGGGTGGTGCCGCGATCAGCTGGCGGCCCTTCGCCTGGGCCTTCCTGCTCATGATCCTCATCCCGCTGGGGCTCTCGGTGCTCACCCGATGGGCGGCCGACCGCCGGCGGTGGGCCGCCGGGCTCCAGGCGGGGGCGACGGCGCTCATGGTGCCGCTCATGATGGCCACCCTGGCCACGGTGGTGGCCTCCCAGGTCGATGCGGTGAGCGCCCACCCGGGGCTGCTGGCGCGAGTGCTGCCGATCTACCTGCTCTACGCCCTCATCATGCCGGCGGTGGGGGAGGGGGTCGGCCGGCTCCTGGGGCAGGGCGCTGCCTCGCGCCTGGCCCTGGCCTTCTCCGGCACGACCCGCAACTCCCTGGTGGTCCTGCCCCTGGCCCTGGCGCTTCCCCGGGGCCTGGAGCCGGCGGCGATCGTCGTGGTGGCCCAGACGCTGGTGGAGCTGGTGGTCATGGTGGCCTACACCCGCCTGCTGCCCCGGCTCATCAGGTAGTCGCCGCCCGCGCCCGACCGGGCGGGCCCCGCCGTCGGGCACGGGGCGGAGGGCACGACGCGGTGGCGCGGGGCACAGGTGCGGGCGGGCTGGGCTCGACGGCGCCGTAGGCGGGCCGGGCTCGGCGGCCTCGAAGGACGGGCCACGCTGGTTGGCAGGCCACCGGGCGGCGCCGGCGGGTCGTCATGGCCGACTGGCCGCCGGATCGCGCTGGAACGGACGTGGCCCGCGGGTCCGGGCTCTCACCCGGCCCCGCGGGCCGTTGTCGTCGAGGAGGCCCTCAACCCGGATTCCCTTAGTCCGGGGAGGCCTTCCTCCTTCGCCGGAGCGAACGGTGCGGGCTCCCAATAGACCCGCTCCGTGTCTCGGAGGCCGGCCGGTCATCGGGCTCCCCAACCCTCTCGACCGGTTCCGTCCGGCGGCAACAACTATGTAACCCCCCTCTGCTGTAGAAGCACTTCACCTGGCCTGAGAACAGTCTGGGAAGTTTCTCCCAGGATGTGGCCGTGCGCACGATGCCCCCGACCGGGCGGTCGGAGCCCTGTTGCGGACGTGCGTTCGGCAACAGGGGGAGAAGTAGCCGCTTCAACGGCGTTATGATTCCGTGACTGCCGAGGCGGCCGACGGCGCGACGGTACTGGTCGGGCCGCCTGCCTCAGGCCGCTCGTCGCCGCTCCCTCCAGCGCCGCCGCCAGGAGGGAGCCGATGCCGCGAGCCTCCGGGCCCGCTCGATCGTCGGACGCCCGATCGTGCCGAGTCGGCTCCCGGCAGCCGCACCCGTCTATCACGCGAGTCCCCTCAAGGAGTTCTGTCTCATGCCTGCTGTGAAGGTCACCGGAGCCACTCACGAGGTCGGAGTCGACCAGCTGTTCTTCTCCACCACGGATGCCCGCGGCGTTATCCGGCACTCCAACAATGTCTTCATCGAGCTCTCCCGCTACCGGCGCGACGAGCTCTCTGGGGCGCCCCACAACATCATCCGCCACCCGGAGATGCCCGGCGGCGCCTTCAAGGCGATGTGGGACACTCTCCAGACGGGCAGCCCCTTCGCCGCCTACGTGCGCAACCTCGCGGCCGACGGCAGCGAGTACGACGTCTTCGCCACCGTCACGCCCCTGGCCGATGGCGGCTACCTCTCGGTGCGCACCCGCCCGGTGTGCACCGACCTGTTCTCCACCGCCTGCGGCATCTACCGCGACGCCCGCGCCGTGGAGGACAGCGCCCTGGCCCGGGGGCGCAACCGGCGCGAGGCCTCCCAGGAGGGGCTGGGACGGATCGCCGAGATGCTCGCCCAGGCGGGGCTGTCCTCCTACGAGGAGTTCCAGAACGCGGCGCTGCCCGCCGAGGTGGCCCGCCGCGAGGAGCTCTCCGAGGGCCTGCCCCAGCGCCCCGGCGCCACCGGGGAGCTGCGCAGCATGCTGGAGGCCGTCACCGCCATCATCGCCGAGCTCGACTCCTGGATGGCCCGGCAGGAGGAGCTGGCCGCCCTGTCCGCCTCGCTCAAGGCCGCCGGCAGGGGCCTGACCGAGACCCTCCAGGATCCGCGCCTGAGCGCCGAGCGGATCGCGGCCCTGGACCGCAGCGACCCGCGGGTCGCGCCCCTGGCCGAGCTCCTGGACCTGTGGGGCCAGATGCAGGGGATCGTCAGCCCCTTGGTGTCCCGCCTGGTCGACGTCCTGGCCCAGCTCGACGCCAACAGCTCGCGCACCCGCTTCCGCATCGCCCTGGCCCGCCTGCACGCGACCATCACCGCGCTGTTCACCGTCGAGCTCATCGACGGCGTTGGGGACCGCCAGTACTCGGCCGAGGCCATCCCCGACCTCATCGAGACCCTCACCCAGGGGCTGGGGGAGATGGAGCGCCAGGCCCAGGCGCACCGCGCCCTGGCCGACCAGGCCCTGTCCTGCATCGGGGAGGCGAGCCGCATGATGACCATCCCCCGCCAGCTGCTCATGCTGTGGACCGGCTCGCCCTCCGCCGGCGACCCCGCCCTGCCCGGGGCCGCGGCCGAGCTGTCCTGCGCCGCCTCGGGCGTGGTGGAGTCGGTCGGCCAGCGGCTCGCCGAGCTCGACGAGGCCGCCGCCCGCTGCAGCGCCGTTGAGGTGGTCACCGGTGCCTCCCGCATGCGCGAGCACCTGGAGCGGCTGACCGCCGCGGCCGGGGCCATCGCCCCCCAGTAGGACCCAGTAACACTCAGTCAGTGAGGCGAGGGGGGGCTGGGCGGGCCGAGGGCGGGGGGCCGACTCGGCGCCCCGCCCCACAGGGTGGAGGAGCCGCAGAGCGCGCACCAGCCCCGCCGGCCACGCCGGGCCCAGCCCCGCCTCGTCATGCCGGCCACGCCGGGCCCCGTCATGAGTTGGGCCGGGGACGCCGCCGCGCCGAGCGCACCCCGTGCTCCCGGCGCGGCAGCGGGCCCCAGTGGCCTCAGCTCAGGGCTGGGGCGTCGTCGGCTCGGCGCCCGGCCCCGACGACGCCCCGGGAAGGGGACCGTGGCCCCCTCCGGCGTCGGGCGAGCCTGAGCCCGCGGCCCCGGTCGGCGTCGTGCCGTAGCCCACCGGGCCGGCGTCGGGCCCGGTCACGGTGGTCCCGTAGCCGACTGGCGCCTGGGACGCCGCCCCGCCGTCGAGCGAACCGGAGCCCACCGCGGGACCGGCCGACTGCACGGCGCCGACGAGCGGCACCGGCGTCGGGTCGGCCAGGCGCACCTCGTCGCGCGGCACGCGGTAGTCCACACCCGGGTAGCGCCCGAACTGCTCCTCGGCGTGAACGCGAGGCGTGGTGGAGTCCAAGCGGGCCAGGACCTCACTGGGCGTGGGCCACAGGGAGGAGAACATGCTGCCCGAGGGCTGGACCGGTGGGAACCAGGCCGTGGACTCCGGGGGCCGGATCATGAGCCGCCCGTGACGGCTGCGGTCGCGCAGGGCATGCGCGCGCCAGGTCAGCACCGGGTGGGAGCCCGACCATGCGGCCAGGTGCAGCCACCAGCCCCTCTCGCGGGTGGCGCGGTCGGCCACCGCGTGCAGGTTGACCTGGGCGCCCAGGTACTTGCCCGCCCCCAGCAGGCCGATCACCCCGGTCACGCCCCGGGGCGCCTGGGAGTAGCCGTGGTTGTCCGCCGTGTACTCCTGGGCCCGCGACAGCGCCGGCCCCAGCAGGGGGACCTGGCCGATGAGCGAGCTGAGCAGCGTACGTCCGAAGGACACGTGCCCCGCGGCCAGGTGGCCCACCTCATGGCCGATGACGAAGCGCAGCGCCTCGGGGTCGCGGGCCTTGCCACCCACCTCGAACAGGTCGGAGTTGACCGCCACGAAGCGCCGGAAGCCGTGCCCGGAGGCGAAGGCGTTGATCTGCCCCTGCCCCAGGACCACATAGGCGTCGGGGACCCGGCGCAGGCCGTAGCTCTGGGCCGCCTCGACCACCATCCGGTAGCCCTCCGGGAACTGCGTGGGGCTCATCTGCACCGACCGTGCGCGCAGGTCGGCGTACAGCAGGGCGCGCCCCATCCAGATGATCAGGGGCAGGGCGGGCAGCGCCAGGAGCAGCTCGGTGCCCTGCGCATCGTCGATGATGAGGCGGCGGAGGTCCGCTCCGGTGCCCGTGGGGTCGGGAACGGCGATGAGCCAGACGACCAGGGCGATCCAGGTCGTGTAGAGCAGCACCGCCACGATGGAAGCCGCGGTCACCAGGGGGATCTCGCAGCGGTGCCGGAGCTGGCGTATCCCCATCATTCCATGGGTGGTGGCGCCGTTGAACAGCGTGGGCCGCTCGATGGCGGGGGAGGACGGGGCGTGAGTCGGGTCGGCGCCGGGGGTCGTGGGCGACGACGGTTGGGTGAATGTCATGGGAGGAATCTAGTGCTCGGTGGCGGCCCTGCCCTGCGGCTGGAGGAGGAGAGGCGCCTGCTCCTCATCCGACCACGGGAGGAGGGCGGGCAGAGGTCTGCGGGCCAGGGCCGGGGCGGTACCGCCACTCCGGTCAGCCCCGCCGTAGGCTCGTGGCCGTGCCCGATCCAGCAGCGCCACCGCCCGCCCCGCACCCCGAGCGTCCCACGACTGAGCGCCCCGCCGCCATACCCCCGGGCGCTGACCACCCGGTGCCCTGGGGCATGCAGATCGCCGTGCGCTACGACAAGGTCCACCCGCCCCGCCGCATCGACGTCGCCGAGGCTGCCGCCAGGGCGGTCGTCTCACTCCTGGCCGCCCCCGAGTCGGCCCCCGGCGGCCCCTGGCACGACGACGTCGTCCACTGGCGCGACGGGCGCATCCGCAAGCTCGTGCGCCGAGCCCGGGGCAAGCGGTGGGAGGAGATCGGGCGGCTCCCCGGCGTCACCGTCACCCAGGAGGGGCCGCTGGGGTGGGGGACGGCAGCCGCCCGTGCCTTCGTGCCCGCCCCCGTGCGGCCACTGCCCGCGGCGCTGGCCAGGACCCAGGTGGAGGGCACCCACTTCCCCAGCGGTGAGGATCTGCCGCCCCCGCCTGCCGCCGTGACCGCCGGCCTCGCCGACCTGGCGCAGGCAGGCGGTGTCATCGACCTGGGGGCGGAGTCGACCACCGTCGACGCCCTGGTGACTATCGAGGTCACGCCCTTCCACGAGATGACCTCCGGCAAGCTCGCCGCCCAGTGCGCCCACGCCGCCCAGCTGGCCTGGGAGAGCCCGGACATGGGGGAGGGGCTGCGGCGGGCCTGGGAGCGCGACGGCTACCGGGTGCGCGTCGTGCGGCCCTCCCGCGAGCAGTGGGAGGCCACCCGCCGCCCCGTCAGTGTCACCGATGCGGGCTACACCGAGCTCGACGGCCCCACGCTCACCACCCGCGCCTACTGGTGAGGGGTCGCCGGTCGACGGCGGGACAGGACGGCGGGACAGGTTGGGCGTCACTTCACGACGGAGGCGTCACTTCGCGACGGAGGCGACACCTGTGAGGGGTGTTCACGTCGCGAAGTGACGCGCTTTTCGCGAAACGACGTCGTTCTTGAGCCTCCTCAGCTCCCGGGAGGCGCCGGCGGGGCAGTGAGGGGAGCCGGGGCCCGCGCCCCCTGGGCCGGGCGCCGCAGGGCCCTGTGATTCAGGAGCCCTCGGGCTCGGGAACACCGCGGAAGACCCACAGACGCATGAGCACATACAGGTAGACGCCCTCGCAGCAGGCCGACAGGAACCGTGCCAGCTCGGCGTTCATCCCCAGCCAGTGCAGCAGGGAGGACAGCCCCAGGATGAAGATGACGTACTGGCTGATGAGGCCCACCACGTAGCGCGAGCCCTGGGCCACCAGGTGGCCGTGGGCCTGGAAGTTCAGCCACCGGTTGAGCAGCAGGGAGTAGAGCCCGGCGATGGCGTAGCCCACGGTGACCGCCAGCGGGTAGAACCAGTGCAGCTTCTCGTAGAGGAACCACAGGAAGGCGATGTCCAGCAGGAAGGCCGAGCCGTTGATGATCGCGTAGCCGATGAAGGTCACCGGCACGCGGCGGCGCAGCACTGCGGGCAGACGGCGGTGGATGGCGTGGATGAGCGCCTGGAAGCGCATGGGGGCACGACGCGAGGAGCCCGGCTGCGGGTCCTGTACCCGCAGGCGCTCCAACGGCACCGGGTCGGTGTGCGTCGTGGTCGCCATGGGGCCTCCGTTTCTCTGGGCTGTTCTGAACGGCCCCTGCCTGCGTCGTTGTCGCACCTGGTGGTGCGGGGCACTCGACGTCGGCGATGCGGGCACTGTGGGCGAGTCTTCCCCCGCCCGGTCCCGGTGGCAAGTCTCCTTCAGGATGAGTTCGACGACGTCGTCCCCTCCTCCCGACGGAGGAGGAGACCCGCGTGGGTGCGGTGCCCGGCCGGCCCCGGGCGGGGCCTGCTCGGCACCGGCGCAGGGCAGTGCTGGTGCCCCGATGGCTCAGGCCTCGGGGCGCACCGGGGGCTGGGCCCGGCCCAGCTCCTCGGCCAGCTCGCGGCGCAGCACCCGGCCTCCGGCGTCGGCCGGGTGGTGGATGGAGCGGATGCCCAGGCTCTGGGCCACGGAGATGTTCTCGGCATTGTCATCGACGAAGAGGGCCTGCTCGGCGCTGACCCCCGCCAGGGCGAGGACCCGGTGGAAGAAGTCGGGGCTGGGCTTGGCCGCTCCCACCTCGCAGGAGTAGGCGTCCAGGTCGCACAGGCCGTCATAGCCCAGCACGGTGCGCATCCAGTCCCGGCGCTCATGCTGCTGATTGGTGGCCAGGACTGTGAGGTAGCCGCTGGCGCGCAGGTCGCGCACCACCTGCCAGGCGGTGGGGTCGGGGGTGGCCCGCCACCACAGGTCGAGCAGCTCCTCGGTGCCGGCCTCCAGCCCCAGGCGCTCGACCAGGCGGGCCAGCAGGTCGCGCAGGTCCTCGCGGCCCTCCAGCGCGTCGACCTCCTCATCGAGCAGGGCCCGGGCGAAGCTCGGGCCGCCGCCTGCGGCCAGGGCCTGCTCCCAGGGGGTGCCGATGAGCTGGAGGACGCCGTCGGCATCCAGCAGAACGGCGCGCACGGCGCTCGCGGGCGGAAAAGCTGCGGGGGCGGCTGCGGAGGGGTCGTCTGCTGCGGCAGGGGGCATCGGAGTCATGGGCGAAGTCTGCCACCCGCCCCCGGTGGGGAAGCGCCCGCTGGGTCCAGGGCGACGGCGGTGAGCTCGTTGGCCTCCGGCCCTCGGGGGCCGCTGCCGACGTGTGCTCCTGGTGCCGCCTCTCCTGCCGGCTTCCACCCCGGTGCGAGGGACAGCTCGTGGTGCGGGGGCGGCGTGGCCGGGACGATCCACCGGGGCCGGGCTCGTCCCGGAGCGCTGGATCGGCTGGGCGGAGGCTGTGCCGGGGGAGCCGCGCCGCCCGGGGGCGCGGGCTGGAGCGGGCCGGGCCAGTGCCGGCGGTGAGGGGGCGCGGTTGGGCGTCACTTCGCGACAAGGGCGTCACTTCGCGGAATGGACGTACCCTGTAGGTGGCGTCGAAGTCGCGAAGCGACGCTCTTTCCGCCAACCGACGCCGATCCTGAGCCCCAGAGGCCCCAGAGGCCCCGGACAGGCGATCCCAGGCGCTCAACAGGCCCGACTGGGCTCCAGCCGAGCAGCAGCCATGCTGCACCCTGCCGGCCGCGCCCACCAGCCTCCCGGAGCGCCGGACCCTCCTGGTGCGCACCCAGGCCCTGCCCGCGCCGACGGCGTCGACCACCGCCCGGGGAGGTGCACCTGGCTGCGCGGTGCTGTTCCTGCCCTGGTGCTTGGGGCCCGCTCGTGGGGCAGTTGGGCGGCATGGCGGCCGGGCGGTGCGGCTGGGAGGCGCGGTGCGGCGGCCGGGCGGCGCAGGGCCGGGCCCCGGCCGTGCGGCAGCGCAGCAACACACTGAAACACACCGCCCCAGTGACACACTGGGCCCATGACGACCCCCGACTCCGAGCCCGCCACCTCGTCTGAGCCCACTGAGCCCACAGGCACCGCCGTCGCCGACAGCCCCGGCCCCGCAGCCTCGGCCGCCGCTCCCGGCCCCCTGCGCGATGAGGAGGCCTACACCAACTCCCTCATCAGCTTCGTGACCGCCTCCCCCTCCAGCTACCACGCCGCCGCCGAGACGGCGCGCCGCCTGGAGGCAGCCGGCTTCCAGCGGATGCGGGAGACCGAGGCCTGGGAGGGGGCGCCTGCCCGCGGCTACGCCGTCCGCGACGGCGCCATCATCGCCTGGCTCCTGCCCGAGCGGCTGGAGGCCGATGCGGGCTGGAGGATCGTCGGCGCCCACACCGACTCCCCGGCCCTCAAGCTCAAGCCGCGGGCCGCCGTCGTGCGCGACGGCATCCAGGCCCTGGGCGTGGAGGTCTACGGCGGGCCCCTGCTCAACTCCTTCCTGGACCGCGAGCTCGGGCTGGCCGGGCGCCTGGTCACCCGCGACGGCGCCGTCCGCCTCGTGCGCACCGGCCCCGTGGCGCGCGTCGCCCAGGTGGCCCCCCACCTGGACCGCAGCGTCAACGACTCCCTCCACCTGGACCGCCAGGCCCACCTCATGCCCCTGTGGTCGCTGCCGGCCCCGGGCTCCGACCCCGAGGCCCTGCGCCAGTGGGCCCGCCCCGACGCCCCCGAGCGCCACCTGTGCGAGCTGGCCGGGATCGACCCGCACGACCTGGCCCTCCACGACGTCGTCACCTACCCCACGCAGGCCCCGGCGCGCTTCGGGCTGCGCGGGGAGATGCTGGCCTCGGCCAGGCTGGACAACCTCTCCTCCGTCCACGCCGCCCTGTGCGCCCTGGAGGAGGCCGCCGCACCCGGCGGGCACACCCCCACCGGGCCCCTCCTCATGGTGGCCAACGACCATGAGGAGGTGGGGTCGAGCACCCGCTCGGGTGCCGGCGGGCCCTTCCTGGAGAGCATCCTTGAGCGCCTGTCCCGGGCCCTGGGCGTCGAGGGCGAGGCCCGGGCCGCCATGATCGCCCGCTCCCTGTGCGTCTCGGCCGACGCCGCCCACGCCGCCCACCCCGCCTACGGCCACCTCCACGACCCGGTGGTCCGGCCGGTCCTGGGCGGGGGGCCGGTGCTCAAGATCAACGCCCAGCAGCGCTACGCCACCGACGCCGTCGGCGCGGCCGTGTGGGCCCGGGCCTGCGCGGTTGCCGGCGTGCCCAGCCAGGACTTCGTATCGAACAATGCGGTTGCCTGCGGCTCGACCATCGGCCCCATCACCGCCACCCGGCTCGGCATCACCACCATCGACGTCGGCCAGGCCCTGCTGTCCATGCACTCCCAGCGCGAGATGTGCGCCGTGGCCGACGGGCCCCTCCTGGCCCGCGCCCTGCACGCCTACTGGCTGGGGGCCTGAGCATGGGGCGGCGAGCACGGCAGGCCGGTACTCGCGCGAGCGCGGATGCCGGGGCCTCGCCGGTGCGCAGCGCAGGCGTGCGGGGCGCCGACCCCTGCCCCTGCGGCACCGGCGCCAGCTTCGCCACGTGCTGCGAGCCCATCCACGATGGTCGGGTCGCCCCCACCGCTGAGGCGCTCATGCGCTCGCGGTACTCGGCCTTCGCCGTCGGGGATGAGGACCACATCTTCCGCACCTGGCACCCGCGCACCCGCCCGCCCGGCCCCTACTGCCATCCCGGCACGCAGTGGCTGGGGCTGCGCATCGAGGAGGTCGTGGCCGGGCAGGCGGATGATGAGGCGGGCATCGTGGAGTTCACCGCCCGCTACCGGGCGGTCGATGGGCGGGGAGGCATCGCCGTCGACGAGCTGCGGGAGCGCTCCCGCTTCGTGCGCCGCGCCGGGCGCTGGCTCTACCTGGAGGCCCTGCCCCGCTGAGCCCTGCCCCCTTCTGCGGATTGCCCCTTCAAGATGCGGGTCGCCACCCCGGCAGGCGTCGGATCCGCGTCTAGGAGCGCTAGGAGCGGGAGAGCCGCGCAGGGCCCGGGCCGGCCAGCCGCAGGCCTGCCGCCGAGGACGGCCCCGCGGCGGGAAGGGGCAGCGCCCAGGCGGCCCGGCCGTCCCGGGCGGGGCCCCGCCTACTGCCAGGTCCCGCGCCAGTACTGGATGGGCCACGGGGCCTCGTCCCAGGCGCGGGCCCCCAGGTCCGCGGCCCAGCGCAGCGGCAGGTAGGGGTCGCGCAGGGCCGCACGGCCCACGGCGATGGCGTCGGCCTGCCCGCTCACCAGCGCCTGCTCCGCCTGGGCGGCCTGCTGGATGAGCCCCACGCCCACCACCGGGGCCCGCCCCTCCACCGCCCGGCGCACGCCCTCGGACAGCGGCAGCTGGTAGCCCGGCCCCACCGGCACTTCGGCGGGGGCATTGCCGCCGCTGGAGATGTGCAGGACATCGACCCCCGCCGTCACCAGCTCGCCCGCCAGCCCAGCGGTCTCCTCCAGGGTCAGCCCGCCCTCCAGCCAGTCGGTGGCCGACAGGCGCACTCCCAGGGCCCGCTCCTCCCCGATCGCCTCGCGCACGGCCTGCGCCACGCGCAGCGCGAAGCGCCGTCGACCCACCGCATCGCCGCCGTAGTCGTCGTGCCGCTCATTGGACAGCGGGGAGAGGAACTCGTGGATGAGGTAGCCGTGCGCCCCATGGAGCTCGATGACCTCGTATCCGGCCCGCACTGCACGCCGGGCCGCGGCGGCGAAGGCCTCGACCAGGCGGTCGATCCCGGCGGCGTCGAGCTCGGCGGGCTCGGCATGCCCGGGGTAGGCGATGGGGGAGGGGGCGAGCAGCTCCCAGCCCTCCAGGGTGGTGCGCCGCGCCCCCGGGGCGGCCGGGCACATCGCCGGGGTGCCGGCCTTGCGGCCCCCGTGCCCCAGCTGGATGCCGGGCAGGGCACCGCCCTTGGCGATGGCCCGGGCCAGGCGGCGGTGGCCCTCGACCTGCCGGTCATCCCACAGGCCCAGATCCTGGGGCGAGAGCCGGCCCTCGGGGGAGACCGCGGTGGCCTCCACGATGACGGTCCCGAAGCCGCCCACCGACCGGCTGGCGTAGTGGGTGAGGTGCCAGTCGGACACCCGTCCGTCGCCGGCCTCGGCGCTGTACATGCACATGGGCGGCAGCCACAGGCGGTTGCGCGCCCGGGTGCCGCGGATCGTCAGGGGCTCCAGGATGCGGGGGGAGGCGTGAGAAGGGCTCATGCCGGTCACGCTACGCCGGTGCCCGGGCGCCGTCGTCGGCCGATGCGGCGGTGCGCGGGCAGCGGACAGCGCCGCGGGCGGGAATAGCCGGGATGCCGCAATAGGGTGCGGGCATGCCGAGTCCCAGCAGCCAGACCGACTCCCCACCCCCGATCCCGCCGCGCCCGACGCCGGAGGCCCGCCCTGCCAGTGCCCGCGCCACAGCCCTGACGACGGCGCGCGCTGCCGGCACCGCCCACGCCGCCTCGGCCACGGCGCGCCCCGAGCGCGGCAGGCCCGCGCCCCCCGCCCCACGGGTGCCCTTCGGCCACCCCGACCACCGGCCCGCCCCCATCACCCATGGGCCCGACGATGTCGCCCTGATCTTCGAGGGCGGGGGCATGCGCGGGGCCTACACCGCCGCACTGGTGCGGGTGATGCTGGAGGCCGGCCTGTCCTTCCCCTGGGTGGGCGGCATCTCCGCCGGCTGCACGCACACCTGCAACTTCGTCTCGCGCGACACCTGGCGCACCCGGGAGGCCTTCGTGTCCCTGGCCGCCGACCCGAGGGCCGGGGGCTGGGGGAGCTTCCTGCGGGGCCGGGGCTACTTCAACTCCGAGTACATCTACGAGCACACCTCGGCGCCCCAGGAGGCCCTGCCCTTCGACTGGCCCTCCTTCAGCTCCTCGGCCTCCACGGTGCGCATCGGCGCCCTGCGCTGCGACACGGGGCGCAGCGTCTACTGGGGGCTGGAGGACATGCCGGCCATGGGGGACCTGCTGGTGCGCGCCCGCGCCTCGTCCTCCATGCCGGTGCTCATGCCGATGGTGCGCATCGACGGTGTTCCCTACATGGACGGGGCCCTGGGGCCCACCGGGGGATTCGCCCTGGATGCGGCGCGCGGGGCCGGCTATGAGCGCTTCCTGGTGGTGATGACCCGTCCGCGGGGCTACGTCAAGCCTCCTGTGGGGCGGCCCGCCGCCTACCGGCGGCTCTTCGCGCGCTACCCGGCGCTGGCCCGGGGCATCATCGAGCGCCCCGCGAACTACAACCGGACCGTGGCCGAGCTCGAGGCGCTGAGCCGGCAGGGCCGGGCCTACCTCTTCCGCCCCGAGCGCATGTCGGTGGCCAACGGCGAGCTGCGCTACGACCGCATCGTCTCGGCCTTCGAGGCGGGGCTGGCGCAGGCCCACCGGGAGCTGCCCGCCATCGAGGACTTCCTAGCGGGTTGAGGGGCTCGGGGCGCAGGACCGTGACTGCCTGAGGCGTGGCCGGGAGCCCGGGCCCGGATTGATCCGCGGTTCCCCCTGAGACGCGGATCCGCCGCCCTGTGCTCGTCGGGCCTGCGCCTCCAAGGCCGGGTGCGGGCGGTTCGCCCTCGTGGGCGCCGCCCCGCTCCTCCGCGCCTGTGCGGCCCCAGTGCCCCTCAGTGGGGCAGTGCCGTCCCGTAGCGGTCGAGGCGCTCGCCGGGATCGAAGCCCATGGTCATGATCGCGGGCAGGGCGGCCCCGCCGTCCAGATGGTCGGCCAGGAGGGCGAGCACGCGGCGCTCATGCGGGGGCGTGGGCTCGGGCAGGCGGTCGAGGGCGAACCACTCAAGGGCAGCGGTCTTGCCTGGCTCCTGGATGCGCGGCTCCCCCGACCATGAGCGCAGGGTGAAGAAGAAGTCCACTCGCTGCTCCCGGGGCGCCCCGCCGGGGTCGTTGCTGCGGTGCATGGCGGTCAGGGGAGCCAGGTCGCCGGCCCCGGCACTGACTCCGAGCTCCTCACCCAGCTCGCGCAGCGCGGTGGCCACGACGCTCTCCCCGTCCTCCACATGGCCGGCGGCCCCGCAGGCCCAGTACCCGTCCATATAGCCGGTGCGCTGCCGCAGCTGGAGGAGCACCTGGTCGGCCCCGCCCTCGGGGCAGGGTCGCAGGAGCAGGATGTAGGCGGCCGGGATGAGGGCGAAGGAATGAGCGGGCACGGGGCAACACTAGGTGGTCGACGCCGGCGGCGCCCCCGCTCGCGATCTCGTACCCTGGCCCGCCGGCTCGTACCCCTGACTGACGAGATCGAGTGCAGGGGTATGAGATCGTGGAGCTCGACCTGCGGTGGGCCCCGCACGGTGGCCTCGCGTCGTCCCTGCCCGGTAGCCTGGCCGCTCGCATCGAGCCCGAGCCCCAGGAGGCCCCATGCCCCGCGCGAGGATCGAGGATGTGGCCCGCGCCAGGCGCATCCTCCTCTACGGGGTCACCGGCTCGGGCAAGTCCACGGCGGCCGCGCGCCTCTCCCGCGCCCTGGGCCTGCCGCTGCACCTGGCCGATGAGGAGATCGGCTTCCTGCCGGCGCAGGAGGCGGCGTGGACCAATCCTCCGCGGGGCCGGCAGCTGGCCCTGGCCCGCACCCTGGTAGCCCAGGACGAGTGGGTGCTCGATTCCGCCTATGGCCTCTGGCAGGACAGCGTCCTGGAGCGCGCCCAGGTGGTGGTCGCCCTGGACTACCCGCGGGTGGTCTCCTTGGCGCGGCTCGTGCGCCGCACCGCCCGCCGGGTCCGTGACCAGGAGCGGGTCTGCAACGGCAACACCGAGTCATGGGCCCGGGCGGTGGGACCGGAGTCGATCCTGCTGTGGCACGCCCGGACCTTCTCGCGCAAGCGCCGCTTTGTGCGCGAGCTGGAGGACTCCGCCCAAGGCCCCCCTGTGCTGCGCCTGCACCGCCCCCACGAGCTCGACCGCCTCCTGGCCGGCCTGGGCCGGCACCGGGGCGCTGACGGGTAGCCTCGGCGCCAGGAGGACCCATGCACACCCAGATCACCCATATGACGGCGGCCGACGGCGCCCGGCTGGCCATCCACTCCTGGCTGCCCGACGGCGTGGCGCCCCTGCGGGACGAGGGCCCCGAGGCCCGGCCTCAGGCCCCCGCCGCGGCCCGGCCCCGGGCCGTCATCCAGGTCGTCCACGGTATGGCCGAGCACGCCGCCCGCTATGGGCGCTTCGCCGCGGCGGCCGTGAAGGCCGGCTACGCGGTCTACGCCGACGACCACCGCGGCCATGGCGCCACGGCCGCCGCCGAGGACCGGGGCCACCTGGCCGACGAGGACGGCTGGAGCCTGGTGGTCGGCGACCTGTCCGCCCTCCTGGACCGGATTCGGGCCGCCTACCCCGGCGTGCCCGTCGTTCTCATGGGCCACTCCTGGGGCTCCTTCCTGGCGCGGGATCTGGCCACCCGCCGTGGGGAGGAGCTCGCGGGCCTCATCCTCCTGGGCACCGGCTCGGGGGTGGGGACGCTGACCGCACCGGGCATGGCCCTGGCCTCGGCCGAGTCGCGCATGCGCGGCAGGAGCCGTCCCAGCCGCCTCCTGCACGCCCTGGCCTTCGGCCCCTACCGCAGGCACTTCACCCCCAACCGTACCGAGGTCGACTGGCTCAGCCGCGACCCGGTGGAGGTCGACCGCTACGTCGCCGACCCCCTGTGCGGCTTCGTGACCACCTCCGGCTTCTTCCTCGACCTCCTGGCAGGGATGGCTACGGTCAGCAGTCGCGATCATGCGCGCTCCATGCCGCAGGGCCTGCCGATGCTCCTGGCCTCGGGCGACCACGACCCGGTGGGCGCCATGGGAGCCGGGGTGCGCCGAGTGGCCACGATGTACCGCCATGCCGGCGTGCGCGAGGTGGCCCTCACCCTCTACCCGGGCGCGCGCCACGAGCTGCTCAACGAGACCAACCGCGAGCAGGTCGTGGCCGACCTCCTGGCCTGGATCACCGCCCACCTCGGACCCAGCACTGCCGTAGGCGGTTGACCCAGCGCTCCCGTGGACGGCGGAACCCACCCGTGTTGTGTGATTCCTACAAGATGAGCCGGTGCTTCTCGGAGCAATGTGGCCAAGCGCTGGGTGCTCGCTGCCCTTAGGGTTGTGGCATGACGACGAAGAACACCTCATCCGCCTCCGCCGGGGAGCTCGCTGCGCAGGCAGGCGTCCGCCCCCTGAGCCCGCTGCGAGCCATCGCGCGCGAATCCGCCCTCATCCTGTCCGGTACCGCCGCCATCGCCCTCATCGGCCAGCTGGCCATTCCGCTTCCCTTCACTCCTGTCCCCATCACTCTGGGCACCTTCGCCGCCCTGGCGGTGGGTGTCGTCCTGGGCTCGCGCCGCGGCGTGGCAGCCTCCCTCCTCCTGGCAGCGCTGGCCGCTGCGGGCGCCCCCGTGTTGGCCGGCTGGACCTCGGGGGTCGGCGTGACCTTCGGCTACGTCCTGGGCTACGCCCTCATCGCCGACATCGCGGGCCGGGCGGCGCGACTGTGGACCCGCAGCGCCGACGCCTCTGCGCTGCACCGCACCCTGGTGGCCTTCGCGGTCATGCTCGTGGCCTCCTCCATCGTCTTCGTCCCCGGCGTCATCTGGCTCAAGCTCGCCACTGGCATGGACTGGGGCTCCGCCCTGGGCCTGGGCCTCGTGCCCTTCCTGGTGGGTGACGTCATCAAGGCGATGGCGGCCACCAGCCTGCTGCCCTTCCGTGGTCGTCTCCATTGAGATCGGGGCCACGCGGCCCTGAGATCCTCGGGCTCATCGCCCGCACAGCCCCCACCCGGCTGTGCGGGCGTGTGTGTGCCGCGTGATGCTCTGCTGATTCTCCGCGCGAGGGAGGGCGCAGCTGCCCGGGGCTTGCACGTCTTCCGCCCCTGGAGCGGGCGTGGCGGTGCTGAGGATGTGCAGCGGGCGGCCCGGTGACGTCAGGGGTGGCGGCCCCGCACGGCCGGTGGGTGACGGCGGGGTTAGAGTGCCGTCATGACTCAGTCGCACAGGGGCGGTGGCCCCGTCCTGTCCGTCCTGGACATGGTGCCGGTCAGTGCCGGTAGGAGCCGCCGCGATGCCCTGGAGGAGATGGTCTCCCTGGCGCGCTGCGCGGAGGCGGCGGGCTACCGGCGCTACTGGCTGACCGAGCACCACGGCTCGACCACCTACCTCTCCTCGGCCACGACGATTCTCATGGGTCAGGTCCTGGCGGCCACCGAGCGCATGGGGGTGTGCTCGGGCGGGGTCATGCTGCCCAATCATGCCCCGCTGGTCATCGCTGAGCAGATCGGCACCCTGGCCACCCTCTACCCCTCGCGCGTGGGCCTGGGCCTGGGGCGCGCGCCCGGCACTGACCGCCTCACTGCGGCGGCCTTGCGGCGGCGCAACGCCTCCCCCCGCCATTTCGTTGAGGGGATCCTGGAGGTCCTCACCTACCTGGGGGCGGTGCCGCAGGATGGCGACGGCGCGGTGCCCGGCTCCCTGCTGCTGGGCTCGGACTCCCCGGCATCCCCGATGCCGTCCGGGGCCTCGGCTCCCGGCGAGCAGCACTCCTGCGCCATGCAGCCCGGCGCGCCTCGCACCGCCGGCGGCCCGGGCGCAGCCACGTCAACGGCGGGCGCACAGGCTCCGGCCCCGGCGGGTGCCGCGCCCGCGCGCGTGCGGGCCATCCCGGGGGAGGGGACGGCCCCGGCCGTGTGGATCCTGGGATCCTCGGTCAATGGGGCCCGGGTGGCCGGCAGCCTGGGCCTGCCCTTCGCGGTGGCCTCGCACTTCGCCCCCTCCCAGGCGGGGGCCGCGATCACCAGCTACCGCTCGGTCTTCGACGCCCAGGCCCCCACCAGTCAGGGCGCCCCGCGGATCGCGGCGGCGGTTAACGCCGTCGTCGCCCCCACCGCCCAGGAGGCGGAGCTGCTGTTCTCCACGGCGATGGCGGCGGCGGCGCGGATCCTCGGGGGCCGCCCCGGCCCGCTGGACCCGCCCGACCCCGCTCCGGGGGCATGGCGTGCCCTGGCGCCCGGCCGGGAGGCGATGGTGGAGGGCGCCATGGCCCTGTCGTATGTGGGCGCTCCCGACGACGTCGCTGCGGGCCTGCGCGACCTGGCCCTGCGCTGGGACCTCGACGAGATCCTCGTGGTCTGCCACGTCCACGACGCCGCGGCGCGGCGCCGCTCCTATGAGCTGCTCGCCCAGGCCATGGCCAGGCCGGCCACCTCCTGAGCGACTGGCGTCCGCATGGTGGTCTTGGTCGCATCTGCGGGGGTGCGATGGCGCCGGGGGCCGGGCTCCGCGGATGGCTCCCCGTCGTCGGTCCTGGTCTTGCCGCGCCAGTGGTGGTGCGGGCGCACGGGGCCGTGGGCATCGTCGGGCCGCCGCCGTCGGGAGGGCGAGGGGCGGAACCGGACCACCTTAAGTCTGTTCATTCCTGTTATCTGTAGCACACCCTAGGTGTACGGCAGGTTTCACTCTGAGGGTATGGTTCTCCACACCATCCGGACACGGTGTCGCGACGGTGTGCACCTGATCGGACGGTGATGTCCGTACACCCCTGGGGCGCTCTGTCCTCTGCGGCAGTGGGGCCTGGGGGTATCCCGGAAGAGAAGACCATATGCTCCCCTATCTAGCGCGGCGGCTCGCGAATTACGTGCTCCTGCTGTTCATAGCGACCTCCCTGGCCTATCTCATGGCCTCTTCCTCCCTCGACCCCACAGCGCTGTGGAACCGAGAGGATCCCAAGCTCAACTGGGATGCCATCAACGCCTCCCTCATGGCATACAACATCCACCCGGATATGCCCGTCTGGGAGCGCTACACCACCTGGCTCCAACAGGTCCTCCTCCACTGGGACTGGGGCAAGACCCCCAAGGGTGAGGCGATCAACGCCCTCATCGGCATCAAGATCGGGGTCTCCCTGCGCCTGGTGATCATCGGCGCCCTCCTGGGCATGGTGGGCGGTGTGGCCCTGGGCGCCTGGACGGCCACGCGCCAGTACTCCCTGTCCGACCGCGGCTTCTCGCTGGCCTCGATGGTCGTCATCTCCATGCCCGCCATGGTCATCGCGATCCTCCTGCAGGTCATCGCCGTGCGGATCAACAGCGCCACCGGCTACCAGATCTTCGAGTTCGTCGGGGAGGGGGATGGCTTCGCCGATAGGGCCCAGCATCTCCTCCTGCCCACGCTATCGATGTCCCTGGGGGCGATCGCCTCCTATTCGCGGTTCCAGCGCAACCTCATGCTCGACACCCTGGGCGCGGACTATGTGCGCACCGCCCGCGCCAAGGGCCTGGTCAAGCGCGCGGCCGTCACCCGGCACGCGCTGCGCACCGCCCTCATCCCCATGGCCACCTACTTCGCCTTCGCCCTGGCCACCCTGTTCACCGGCGCCGCCATCACCGAGCGCGTCTACGGCTGGCACGGCATGGGCGAGTACTCCATCAACGCCATCTCCCAGATGGACATCAACGGCACCGTGGCGGTGGTGGCCTTCACCGGCACCTGCACCCTGGCGGGCGCGCTGCTGTCCGACGTCTTCGTGGCCATCGTGGACCCGCGAGTGAGAGTGAGCTGACCATGGCCGCTGACATCCTCATCGCCGCCGCCGACGCTGCGGAGGCCGACCAGACCGGGGCGCCGAATGACGGCTCCCGCGAGACCCGGCGCCTGAGCCGCCGGCAGATCATCACCCGCCGCTTCCTGCGCAACCGCTCGGCGGTGGTGGGCCTGGTGGGCCTCATCCTGCTGGTGGCCTTCGCGGCCTTCGGCAACCTGCTCACCCCGTGGGGCTACAGCGAGGTGGACTCGGGCCACTTCCTGGAGGCGCCCAGCGCCGACCACTGGTTCGGCACCACCCAGGGCGGGCGCGACGTCTTCGCCATGGTGGTGGAGGGCACCCGCAAGTCCATGATCATCGGGCTGAGCGTGGCCCTGCTCCAGACGGGCATCGCCGCACTGGTGGGCTCCTCGGCCGCCTACTTCGGCGGCTGGTGGGAGAAGGTGGCGCTGTGGTTCACCGATATGCTCCTGGTCATCCCCTCCTTCCTCATCATCGCGATCCTCTCCCAGCGCTTCGGTGCTCAGCGGGGCTCGATCACCCTGTTCATCGTGCTGCTGGCGGGCTTCGGCTGGATGCTCACGGCGCGCGTGGTGCGCTCCTTGACGCTGAGTGTGAAGAGCCTGGACTATGTCACGGCCGCGCGCTTCATGAGCGTGCCCAGCCCGATCATCATCGCCCGGCACATCATCCCCAATATCGCCTCACTGCTCATCGTGGATGCCACGGTCAATGTGGCCTACGCGGTCATCAGTGAGACCACTCTGTCCTACTTCGGCTTCGGGGTGCAGTCGCCCAACACCTCCCTGGGCACGCTCATCGCCGAGGGGCAGCGCTCGGCCACCACCTACCCGTGGATCTTCCTGGCCCCGGCCGCGGTCCTGGTCCTCATGCTGCTGTGCGTCAACTTCATGGGTGACGGTCTTCGTGACGCGATCGACCCCTCGTCCAAGTCCGGAGGCAAGGCATGATGACCTCGAAGAAGCGCGCTGAGAAGGATGCTGACGCCTCGGCCGCCCTGCCCGACCCCTCTGCCGGTGCACCCCTGCTGGAGGTCACCGACCTCAAGGTCTCCTTCCCCTCCGAGGATGGCCGCGTCAACGCGGTGCGCGGGGTGAACCTGTCCGTGGCCCGCGGTGAGGTCCTGGCCCTCGTGGGCGAGTCCGGCTCGGGCAAGTCGGTGACCTCGACGGCGGTCATGGGACTGCTGGACGACTCCGCGGATGTCTCGGGCTCGATCCGCCTGCACGGCACCGAGCTCCTGGGCCGCTCGGACGACTACATGTCCAAGATCCGCGGCGTCCAGCTCTCCATGGTCTTCCAGGACCCGCTCTCGGCGCTGACGCCCGTCTACACGGTGGGCGGCCAGATCGTCGAGGCGCTGAGGATCCACCAGGAGATCTCCGAGGCCGATGCCTGGAAGCGCGCCGTCGAGCTGCTCGACCTGGTGGGCATCCCCAACCCGGAGGTGCGGGCCAAGAACTACCCGCACGAGTTCTCCGGGGGCATGCGCCAGCGGGCGGTCATCGCCATCGCCATCGCCAACAACCCCGACCTCATCATCGCCGATGAGCCCACCACGGCCCTGGATGTCACGATCCAGGCCCAGATCCTCGACGTGCTGCGCACGGCGCAGAGGGAGACGGGCGCGGGCGTCATCATGATCACCCACGACCTGGGCGTGGTGGCGGGCCTGGCGGACCGGGTGGCCGTCATGTACGCGGGCCGGATCGTGGAGACCGGCAGCGTCGACGAGATCTTCTACCGCCCGGCGATGCCCTACACCATCGGCCTGCTGGGGGCCCTGCCGCGCCTCGACGCCCGCAAGGATTCGGCCCTGGCCACCCTGGAGGGCAACCCGCCCTCCCTGCTCAGCCTCCCGCCGGGCTGCCCCTTCGCCCCCCGCTGCCCCCTGGCCGACGAGGGCTGCACCTCGGCGGAGCCGGGGCTGGTGGCACTGGCGGACCTGCCGGGGGCCGACTCGCTGCGGACGGGTGCCACCGAGTTGCCCGAGGGCGGCGTGACGGCGGGCCACCGGACGGCCTGCGTGAAGTCGGCGCAGATCCTGGGGGAGGGGCTGGACTACACCGATATCTTCCCGGTCCCCTCGCTCAAGACGCCCGCCGCCCTGGATCTGCCGCGCGCCGAGCGCGAGGAGGTCCTGAGGGTGACCGATATGGTCAAGGAGTTCCCGCTGCTCAAGGGCGCGGTGTTCAAGCGCCGCGTGGGCACGGTCCACGCCGTGGACGGCGTCTCCTTCGATGTGCGCGAGGGCGAGACCCTGGCGCTGGTGGGGGAGTCGGGCTGCGGCAAGACCACCTCCCTCATGGAGGTGCTGTCCCTCAGCGCCCCCCAGGAGGGCACGATCGTGGTGCTGGGCAAGGACACGCGCGAGCTGGGGCGCCAGGAGCGCAAGCGGGTGCGCCGCGACCTCCAGATCGTATTCCAGGACCCCATGGCCTCCCTGGACCCCCGCCTGCCGATCTTCGACATCATCGCCGAGCCGCTGCGGCACAACGGCTGGGCCAAGGCGGACATCCCGGGGCGCATCGAGGAGCTCATGAGCCTGGTGGGCCTGGAGCCCAGCCACGCCAACCGCTACCCGCGCAACTTCTCCGGCGGCCAGCGCCAGCGCATCGGCATCGCCCGCGCCCTGGCCCTGGAGCCGAGGCTGCTGGTGCTCGATGAGCCGGTCTCGGCCCTGGACGTCTCGATCCAGGCCGGTGTCATCAACCTGCTCGATGAGCTGCGCGCCACCCAGAAGCTGAGCTACCTCTTCGTGGCCCACGACCTGTCCGTGGTGCGGCATATCGCCGACCGGGTGGCGGTGATGTACCTGGGCAAGATCGTGGAGATCGGCGACGTCGACTCCGTCTTCGAGGCCCCGGCCCACCCCTACACCCAGGCGCTGCTCTCGGCGATCCCCATCCCCGACCCGGCCAAGGAGCGCGGGCGTGAGCGGATCATCCTGGAGGGGGACCTGCCCAGTCCGGCCAATCCGCCCAGCGGCTGCCGCTTCCGCACCCGCTGCCCCAAGTTCTCCCTGCTCAACGAGTCCCAGCAGGCCCAGTGCCTGGAGGCGATGCCCGAGCACCACTCCATGGGGCCGGACCATGAGGCCGCCTGCTACTTCCCCGAGCACCAGGCGGTGTTCTGAGCCCCGCTCCGGTCCTGGCACCCCAGGCCGAATGGGTGGCCAGGACCGGGGAGTCGGCTCCCTCCTGCCCGACCCGGGAGGAGGAGTCGAGCGGGTGGGGGTCAGGAGCAGTCCAGAACCGGCCCGACCCGCCACTGATCACTATCTGAGCGCAGCGTGATCACTATGGAAACAATTGTATGATTCACTACCTCATCCCCTGGGGCAGGTAACCCACCCGCCCGGGACAGCATCAACGATTGATGAACGGAGATCCCTATGAAGATCAACCGCCGCATGTTCCTGGCTGGCAGTGCCTCCACTGCCGCCCTCCTCGCCCTGGCCGCCTGCTCCAAGACGGACGGCTCCTCGGGCTCCGGGGGCGCTGAGGGCATCAACGCCGTCGAGCCGGACAAGATCGAGCAGGGCGGGGAGCTGAAGTTCGCCATCACGGCGCCCATCGCCAACTGGAATGCCAATACGGTGGCGGGCAACGGCGTGGATCTGCGCAATATCTACAACTTCGTCTTCCCCTACTTCTTCGACTATGACGACAAGGGCGTGGCCACCCCCAACCCCGACTTCCTGGCCTCGGCCGAGGCCGAGGAGGTCGACGGCAAGACGGTGGTGAGTATCGAGCTCAACCCCAAGGCTGTGTGGGGCTCGGGCAAGCCGATCTCCCCCGAGGACTTCGAGGCCTTCTATGCCGCCGCCAAGAGCGAGGACTACTCCTGGGCCTCCACCGACGGCATTGAGAAGGTGGAGAAGGTGGAGAAGGAGTCCGACACGAAGTTCAAGGTGATCTTCGAGTCCCCCTATCCCGACTGGACTGCTGTCCTCGCCAGCTGCGCCCCAGTGGAGCTCATGAAGGACGCCGAGACCTTCAACACCTCCATGGAGAAGGACTTCAACAACGACTTCTTCTCCGGCCCCTTCAAGATCGAGTCCTGGGACGCCACCCAGGAGGTGGTCACCCTCACCCCCAATGACAAGTGGTGGGGGGAGGCCCCCAAGCTGGACAAGGTGACCTTCAGGGTCCTCGACGACTCCGCCGTGGCCACCTCCTTCGCCAATAGTGAGATCGACGTCATCCAGTACATCATTAACGCCGACGCCTACTCCCAGGCCTCGGGCCGCTCCGACGCCGAGGTGCGCCAGGCGGGAGGGCTCCAGTGGCGCCACTTCACCATCAACGCCGCCAGTGGACCCCTGTCCGAGGAGAAGGTCCGCCAGGCCATCATGCGCGCCTGCGACCGCGAGGCCATCGCCAAGTCCGACCTGGCGGGCCTGCCGGTGGAGGACATCTCCGAGGTCATGCTGGGCAACCGCTTCTTCATGCCCAGCCAGGAGGGCTACAAGGACAACTCCGGGCCCTGGTCCTACGACGTCGAGGCCGCCAAGAAGCTCCTCGACGAGGCCGGCTGGATGCTGCCCGAGGGCGGGGAGGTGCGCGAGAAGGACGGCAAGAAGCTGGAGATCGTCTTCACCTACCCGCAGGGCGCCTCCGCCTCGGCCAACGAGGGGACCCTCCTGCAGTCCCAGCTCAAGGAGGTCGGCATCTCCCTGAGCCTCAACTCGGTCGAGAGCGACAAGTACTTCACCGAGTACGTCCAGGTCGGCAACTACGAGATGACCGCCTTCACCTGGCAGAAGACCCAGTACCCCATGGCCAATGTCGGCCAGATCTACGGCACGGGCAGTGGCTCGAACTACTCCGGCCAGTCCGTTCCCGAGATCGACGATCTCATCGCCAAGATCGACGTCGAGACGGACAACGCCAAGCGCGTGGAGCTGACCAATCAGGTCGACGAGCTCGTCTGGGAGCACGTGCTCAACTTCCCCATGTACGAGCGCCGCGAGTTCACCGCCGTGCCCAAGCGCCTGGCGAACTTCGGCGCCCAGGGCCTGGCCTCCTACCGCCCCGAGCGCATCGGCTACGTCGCCGAGTGATCGGCTGACACCGGCCGGGCCGGAGGCTCTGGCAGCCGACCGGCCAGGGCCACCGGCGGGCTCCCGGCCCCACCCGTCAGCGGTGGGTCCGGGAGCCCACCTCTTCACGGCTCATGCCCCCTGCGCCTCATCGCCGTGCGGCCCAGGGGGCCGCCGTATGCGGGTGAGGGCCCCGGCTCCTCGGAGGAGGGGGCCGGCATTCAGGGGGCTGGCACTCCTGGGGCATGATGGGGCGGTGCCCACCGTCGTCATCCGCTCCTGGACCGCCCGCGCCGCGACCCTCCTGGTGGCCGCCCTGTGCGCGCTCGTCATCGCCGTCGTGCTCATTCCCGGCAGCCCGAGCGGTCCGGGAGGCCCTGGTGGCGGCCGGATGGCGGTGCAGGTGACCGCCTGGGGCGCCCTGCTCACCGGCGCGGCCATCGTGCTGTGGTGGATGCCCGAGCTGCGCCTGGAGACTCATGGCCTCACCGTCCGCAACGCCTGGCGCACCTGGGTGCTGCCCTGGGCGCGGATCGAGCGCTGCGCGGGGCGCTGGGGGGTGGAGATCGTCCTGGATGACGGCAGGCGCGTGCGCGCCGCGGCGGCCCCCCGGGAAGGAGGCCTGGCCGCGGGGCTGCGCTACCACGCCGAGCAGCGCGAGCAGCAGGCGGATCGGGACTCCGCCGGGCGCGGCCGGGGATCGACAGCGGGGGCGCTGGCCAGCCGCTCCCGAGTGCGCGGGGGGCCGGTGGCGCGCGAGGAGCTGATCACCCCGGGACAGGGCACCCACCGCGTCCAGCTCGACGCGGCCGGGGCGATGGACCTCATCGAGCTCTACCGGGAGCAGGCCCTGGCCCTGGCCTCCCAGGACTCCCCAGGCGCGGGCCGCAGCGGCCAGGCCCGGCCCCGGGGCCGCCAGCATCCGGAGCCGGCAGGGCGGGCCGTCCGGCCGGAGGCGGACCCCCCGCAGCAGGGCGCGCCGCTGGCGCGCACCAACTGGGGCGTCGTCGTGGGCACCGGCCTGACGGCCCTCCTCCTGGCCCTGGCTATCCTGCTGTAACCCCAACCCCTGCTGCACATCTTCAAGAATCGACCGCCTGGTGGATCCGCATGACTCCGCGGTTCGCCTCAGCGCAGTCCTGCCGTTGGGTGCCGAAGATGTGCAGCGGGGCCGGGTGGGCCGCCGGCCCCGTGGCGAGCGGCACAGCACGGGTGTAGGCCTGACCATGGCAGGTCAGGCCCGCCGTCGCCTAGCCTTGCCCTGTTTCCCGCCCATCGGTGCGGTCGCCGCACAGGCGCGCCGGACCCGGGGCCGCTTGACCTGAGGAAGAACCCCGTATGAGCCTGCGCCAGGACCTGCGCAATGTCGCCATCGTCGCCCACGTCGACCACGGCAAGACCACCCTCGTGGACGCCATGCTCTGGGAGGCCGGCGCCTTCGGGGCCCGCGCCACCACCGAGTCCACCGGCGAGCGCGTCATGGACTCCGGGGAGCTGGAGCGGGAGAAGGGCATCACCATCCTGGCCAAGAACACGGCCGTCCACTACGCCGGTCCCGCCGCGGCGGACGCCGGCTGCCCCGAGGGCATCACCATCAACGTCATCGACACCCCCGGCCACGCGGACTTCGGCGGGGAGGTCGAGCGGGGCCTGTCCATGGTCGACGGCGTCGTCCTGCTCGTGGACGCCTCCGAGGGGCCCCTGCCCCAGACCCGCTTCGTGCTGCGCAAGGCCCTGGCCGCCAACCTGCCGGTCATCCTGGTGGTCAACAAGGTCGACCGCCCCGACTCCCGCCTGGCCGAGGTGGTCTCGGAGTCCACCGACCTGCTGCTGTCCCTGGCCAGCGACCTGGCCGACGAGCACCCCGACATCGACCTCGACGCCGTCCTGGACGTGCCCGTCATCTACGCCTCGGCCAAGGCCCGCCGCGCCGGCACCACCGCCCCCGCCGACGGCGCCCTGCCGGACAACGACGACCTCGAGCCGCTCTTCCGCACCATCATCGAGCGCATCCCCGGGCCCTCCTACGACGAGGGCGCCCCCCTCCAGGCTCACGTGACCAACCTCGACGCCTCCCCCTTCCTGGGGCGCCTGGCCCTGCTGCGCATCCACAACGGGACCATCCGCAAGGGGCAGTCCGTGGCCTGGGCCCGCCACGACGGCACCCTGGCCTCGGCGCGCATCTCCGAGCTGCTCGTCACCGAGGGCCTGGACCGCAAGCCCGCCGAGGAGGCCCACGCCGGGGACATCGTGGCCATCGCCGGCATCGAGGACATCACCATCGGGGAGTCCCTCGTGGACCCCGAGGACCCGCGCCCCCTGCCTCTCATCACCGTGGACGACCCGGCCATCTCCATGACCATCGGCATCAACACCTCCCCCATGGCCGGGCGCACCAAGGGCGCCAAGGTGACCGCCCGCCAGGTCAAGGACCGCCTGGACCGCGAGCTGGTGGGCAACGTCTCCCTGCGCGTCCTGCCCACCTCCCGCCCCGACGCCTGGGAGGTGCAGGGGCGCGGCGAGCTGGCACTGGCGATCCTGGTGGAGCAGATGCGCCGCGAGGGCTTCGAGCTGACGGTCGGCAAGCCCCAGGTGGTCACCCGCACCGTGGACGGCAAGCGGCACGAGCCCGTGGAGCGCATGACCATCGACGTGCCCGAGGAGTACCTGGGCGCCGTCACCCAGCTCATGGCCGCCCGCAAGGGCCGCATGGAGACCATGACCAACCACGGCACGGGCTGGATCCGCATGGAGTTCCTCATCCCGGCCCGCGGCCTCATCGGCCTGCGCACCCAGTTCCTCACCGAGACCCGCGGCACCGGCATCGCCTCCTCCATCGCCGAGGGCTACGAGCCCTGGGCCGGCCCCATCGACTCGCGCACCACCGGCTCCCTGGTCTCCGACCGCGCCGGGGCCATCACCGCCTACGCCCTCATCCGCCTCCAGGACCGGGGGACCTTCTTCGTCGAGCCCACCCAGGAGACCTACGAGGGCCAGGTCGTGGGGGAGAATCCCCGGGGCGAGGACATGGACGTCAACGTGGTGCGCGAGAAGCAGCAGACCAATATGCGCTCCTCCACCGCCGACTCCTTCGAGGGCCTCACCCCGCCGCGGCGCCTCACCCTGGAGGAGGCCCTGGAGTTCGCCGCCGACGACGAGTGCGTGGAGGTCACTCCCGAGGCGGTTCGCATCCGCAAGGTCATCCTCAACTCCCAGGAGCGCTTCCGTGATGCCGCCCGGCGCCGCCGGGCCGAGGCCTGAGAGGAGCCCAGCCCATGAGCCAGACCCCGCGCAGCCAGGGCGAGCATCCCGACGCCAGCCACGGGGGTGCCGAGCCCGAGGCCGTGGCCGATGGTCCCGCGACTGAGGAGGCCCTCAGCCCCCCGGAGGCCCCCGAGGCCGGGGGCGCCGGCCCCGTCGCGGGGCAGGACGCCGCCGTGAGCGGGGGCGCCCAGGACGCAGCGGAGGCTGGGAGCACCGTGGAGGCTGAGGGCACCGGCGTCGACGGCGCGGCCTCCGGCGGCGCGGGACCTGACACTGCTGATGGCGCGGGTGCCGATAGCGCCGGCCCGGTCGGCGTGGAGCGCGCCGATGACGGCACGGGCCCCGGCGGAGCGAGCCCAGACAGCCCCGGTGGCACGGGTGCTGGCATCGCCAGCTCCAGCGGTACGGGCGCCGAGGATGCCAGCGGCTCCGACGACGCCGCAGGCGCGGCCGGCGAGGCCCCGTCCGCCAGCACCGGTGATGGCGCCGAGGATGCCGGCGGCGCGGCCTCCGGCAGTGCCGGTCCCGGCGGGGCGAGTCCCGACAGCCCCGGCGGCCCGGCCGATGAGGTGGCCCGGCCGCCGTCGTCGGCCTCCTCCGATGAGGCCGCGACCCCCGCCGAGCCGGGCCCCGATGACTACGGCATCATGCCGGCGCCGGACCGGGGCGCCCACATGATCAGCTGGATCCAGCACGGCGGCGGCAAGCTCCCGCCCTCGATCGCGCCGGCCATGCCGCCGGTGGCCGCATCCCAGCCCAGTGACGACCCCGACCCCGCCCCGCAGGAGGACCCCGCCCCCCGGGAGGGCGGCTTCGAGTCCTCCATCACCCCCGCAGTGGTTGCCCACCACGCCGAGCGGGTCTGGTCCGAGCCGGGCCACGACGCCAGCGAGACCGTCCTGGGGGAGGCGCGCTGGCCCGCGCTGCGCGGCGAGACCACCCGGGACGGCGCCGCGGAGTCCTCGGCGGACTCCGCCGGCTCAGCGGCCCCGGCAGCCCCGGCGGGCGCCGCTCCGGCCGGCGCGGGGCAGTCCGGCGCCACGCCGTCGCCGGGACAGCCGGATGCCGGAGGCCCGGCCGCCGGCTCGCCGGCTCGGGCCGGGGCCGCCGCCTCCCCCTCCACCGCCAACTGGGCCACAGCCCCCGCCTGGCCCCTGGCCACGGGAGACTCGGGCGCTCAGGACGGCGAGGGTGCCACCGGCGCCGCCGGCACTGACGCCCGCCAGGGTGGCAGCGGCCAGTTCAGCAGTGATCAGGCCAGTGCCGAGACGGCCAGGGTCGATGCGGACGACGCCGAGGAGGCCGCCGCCGCTTCTGGCCAGGATGGCGACGATCAGGGCGGTGCGGCCGGTGACGGCGGGCCCGCCGCGGATACTGCCGGGAGCGCCAAGACCGCCGGTGGGGCCAAGACCGCCCCCCGCCGTCGCCGTCTGCTGCCCCTGGGCGCGGCCGCCGGCATCGCGATCCTCCTGGTCTGGGGCGGGCTTGCCTGGTGGACCACGCAGCACATCGCCTCGGGCACCACCGTCTCCGGCGTCGACCTGTCCGGGCTCAGCCCCGAGCAGGCCAGCACCCGCCTGAGCGACCAGATCGGCACCCAGCTCGCCCAGCCCGTCACCCTCACCGTCGGGCAGGGCAGCTCCGAGCTCGTCCCCGCCGAGTCCGGCGTCTCCCTGGACGCCGAGGCCACCATGGATGAGGTCGCCGGCTTCACCCTCAACCCCCTGACCATCGCCCAGCGCCTGGGCGGGGCCCAGAGCGACGCCGTCCTGCGCGTGGACTCCGAGACCCTCACCGGCGCGCTGGAGGACCGCATCGACTCCATGGCCAACGGCGCCGTCTCAGCCACCGTCTCCCTGGAGGGCACCGAGGTGACCACCACCCCCGCCCAGGACGGCGTGGGCCTGGACGTCAAGGCCTCCGTGGCACAGCTCTCCCAGGGCTGGCCGCTGGGGCAGCAGAGCATCGCCCTGGCCGAGGGCGTGGCCGTCCCGGCGATCACCGACCAGGAGGCCAAGGACTTCGTCGACTCCACCCTGAGCCCCATGCTCTCGGCCGACATGACCATCACCGCGGTGGGCACCCAGGTGGAGTCCAAGGCCACCACCCCCACCGTCACCCTCGCCCCTGAGCAGACCGCCTCCATGACCTCCATCAGCACCGACGGCGGGCGCCTGACGGCCACCATCGACACCACCATGCTCCACGACACCATCGTGGGCACCATGGGGGACGTGGAGAAGCCCGCCATCGACGCCTCCTGGACCATCGACGGCACGCAGGCCGGAGCCGCGGGGGACAAGCCCCAGTACGTGGCCCCCGCCGAGGGCATGGGCATCGACATGGACTCCCTGACCCAGTCCCTGACCACCACCGCCGCCCAGGGCACCGACCCCGCCTCGCGCACCGTCGCCCTGCCGCTGGCCGTGCTCAAGCCCGAGGACACCACCCCCGAGGCCGACTGGGGGGTCAAGGAGGTCGTGGGGGAGTACGCCACGCCCTACAACGCCGACGACCTGCCGCGCACCCAGAACCTCCGCCGCGGCGCCGAGCTCATCAACGGCTCCGTGGTCAAGCCCGGCGAGGTCTTCTCCCTGGAGGAGGCCTTGGGCGAGGTGGACTACGAGCACGGATTCGCCGACGCCGGGGTGATCTCCAACGGGGAGCACGTGGACTCCCTGGGCGGAGGGCTGAGCCAGGTGGCCACCACCGTGTTCAACGCCGGATTCGAGGCCGGGATGGACGACACCGAGCACCACCCCCACCAGTACTACTTCGACCGCTACCCCGCGGGCCGCGAGGCCACCCTGTGGACCGGCAAGCTCGACGTGAAGTTCACCAACTCCACCACTCACGGCGTCCTGGTCCAGGCCTGGCTCGATGGTGAGCAGATCCACGTGCGCCTGTGGTCCACCAAGTACTACGACGTGACCATCACCGAGTCCGAGCGCTACAACTTCCGCCCCGTGGTCACCGAGCGAAAGTCCGGCCCCCAGTGCCAGCCCTACACCGGCGGCAATCCGGGCTTCGACATCACCATCACCCGCAAGCGCAGCCACAACGGCCAGGCCGTGCCCGACGACGTCCTGACCACCGCCTACTACCCGGACAACAACATCGTCTGCGGGTGAGGCGCGGCAGTGCTCATGCCCACGTCAGCGCGCTCTTGGGTCCAGGGGCGCGGGAGACGATACTTGTCCGTACACCAGTGCCGCACGCCGTCGGCACAACAGCATCGAGAGGACACGCAGCCATGACGTATGTCATCGCCCAGCCCTGTGTCGACGTCAAGGACCGCGCCTGCGTCGACGAATGTCCCGTCGACTGCATCTACGAGGGCGAACGCAGCCTCTACATCAACGCCGACGAGTGCGTGGACTGCGGGGCCTGCGAGCCGGTGTGCCCCACCGAGGCGATCTTCTACGAGGACGACGTGCCCGAGGAGTGGGCGGACTACACCCGCGCCAACATCGACTTCTTCGAGATCCAGGGCCTGGGCTCGCCCGGCGGCGCCCAGGCGGCGGGGCCCCAGTCCTACGACGACCCCATGATCGCCGCCCTGCCGCCGCAGAACCAGCACCTCCAGGGCTGAGACCGCGCCGGCCGGGCCCCATCCACGCTGAACCGGGACCACCCGCCTGGCCCTTTCCACCGCAGCCCCTTTCGCAGTATGCGAGTGCGGGGTGCAGAATGCGAGTACCCCGCACTCGCTTTCTGCACCCCGCACTCGCTTTCCATCCCCGGCCGCGCGCAGGGCGGGCCGCCCGGGGCCGGCCTGCAGGACGCCGGGCCCACCCAGGTGGACACAGGAGGGACAATGGCCCGGTGAACGCCACTTCCAACGCCGCCTCCAGTGCCGCCGCCCCCACCACTCCCGACGCCCGCCCCGCCCGGATCCTGCCCCGGGCCTCGGTCCTGCCCGACTTCCCCTGGGACTCCCTGCGCCCCTACCGGGCCCGCGCCGCCGAACACCCCGACGGCGTCGTCGACCTGGCCGTGGGCACTCCCGTGGACCCCACCCCCGAGGTGGCGCGGGCGGCCCTCACGGGAGCGGCCAACGCCCCCGGCTACCCCACCACCGTGGGCACGCCCCAGGTGCGGGCCGCCATCATCGAGTGGATGGCGCGGCGCCGCGGCGTGGAGGGGCTGGGTGAGGCCGAGGTCCTGCCGACCATCGGGTCGAAGGAGTCGGTGGCCCTCCTGCCCCTCCAACTGGGGGCCGGCCCTGGCGACCTCGTGCTCCACCCCCGCGCCGCCTACCCCACCTACGACGTCGGGGCCCGCCTTGTGGGTGCCGTGCCCGTGCCCGTGGACACCGACGCCGACCCCACCACCTGGACCCTGCCCGAGCAGGGGCGGGTGGCGATGGTCTGGCTCAACAGCCCCGGGAACCCCGACGGGCATGTGCTCAGCGTGGAGCAGATGGCCCGGATCGCCTCCTGGGCGCGCGAGCGCGGCGCCGTCGTCGTCTCCGATGAGTGCTACGCCGAGCTGGCGTGGGAGGAGCCGTGGGCCAGCCGGGGCGTTCCCAGCCTCCTGGACCCCGGCGTGGGGGGAGCGGCCGGGCGCGAGGGCCTGCTGGCGCTCTACTCCCTGTCCAAGCAGTCCAACCTGGCCGGATACCGGGCCGCCCTTCTGGCGGGCGACCCGGTGCTGGTCGCGGCGGTCACCGAGGTGCGCAAGCATGCGGGGCTGCTCGTGCCCGCCCCCGTGCAGGCGGCGCTGGCCGCGGCCCTGGGCGATGAGGAGCATGTGGAGGCCCAGAAGGCCGTCTACCGACGCCGCCGCGAGGCCCTGGTGGAGGCGACGGCGGCCGCCGGTCTGGTCAACGACCCGGCCTCCGTGGCCGGCCTCTACCTGTGGCTGAGCGGGCCGGCCGGGATGAGCGCCTACGACCTGGTGGGGGCCTTCGCCGAGCTGGGGATCGTCGTGGCCCCCGGGGACTTCTACGGCCGGGCCGGTGCCGGGCGGGTGCGCATGTCGCTGACCGACACCGATGAGCGGGTCGCCGCCGCCGTCGAGCGCCTGCGCTCCACCGACCTCTTCCGCCGCTGAGGCGCGCTGCGGGCCGTGCGGGCGGCGGGCCGCATGCGCGGTGAGCCGCGCGGCTGGAGGGCGCCGGGGAGGCGGGTCCCGGGGGTCCGGCGGAGTTGCTGGTGAGTTGTTGTGGAGTTGTTGAAAGAACTCGTCAAGAACTCACGGCGGACCCAGGGGGAGGGATCGGCGTGAGGGAGAGGCGGTTTTCCCTGCAATGCCAAGGGATCCGAGGCCCGGGTGGAGTTGTTGCGAGTTCTTTGAAGCTCTTGCCGGGCCGTGGAGGGCCCGTCGCGTGGTGCCCCGGCGTCATCCAGATGGCCCTCCGGGCGGGGGAGGAGGGCCCGGGTCGCCCGGATCGCCGGCCCCAGGCGCCCAGGAGCCAGGGCCCCAGCGCACAGGGGCCACACCGTCCGCCCCGAGGGCGTCGGCGGGGCCTTCAGGCGGCGGGTGTGAGCAGCGCTTTCCCCTCCGCCCCGGGCTGCGTCGTCGGCCGCCCCACCAGGACGCAACTCCGGCCCCGGTGCCCGGAGCGACCCGGGCCCCGCCGTCGTCGGCCCAAGAGCCCCGGTGGGACGAGCGGGCGCGTGCCCTGCGCGAGCCCGTACAGTAGGACCAGCCCCGGCCACGAGACCCGGGGGACGACGTCGATACCCCGCCGGCCAAGGCCGGCACAGAGCCGGCACCCAAGGAGCACCATGACGAGCGCACCCGCCACCCCGCCAGCCGAGCAGCCCGAGGCCCAGGACGGCTCCGCCGCCGACGGCCCCGGCCTCCTGACCGTTGACGGCCAGAGCATGGAGCTGGCGCGCTCCTTCGCCACCGACGGCTCCGACGGCCTGGAGGTCGGCAAGCTGCTGGGCACCACCGGCCTGGTCACCCTCGACCCCGGCTTCACCAATACCGCCTCGTGCACCTCCCAGATCACCTACATCGACGGCGCCGCAGGGATTCTGCGCTACCGCGGCTACCCCATCGAGGAGCTGGCCAAGTCCTCCTCCTTCGCCGAGGTCGCCTACCTGCTCATCTACGGCGACCTGCCCGACCGCGAGTCCTTCGAGCGCATGGAGCGCCGCATCGCGCGCCACCGCCTCCTGCACGAGGACTTCCTCAGCTTCTTCACCTCCTTCCCCTCCTCCGGGCACCCCATGGCCATCCTCCAGGCAGGTATTGCGGGACTGGCCACCTACTACGAGGACACCCTCAACCCGCACGACCCCTACGAGCGCGAGCTGGCCACCATCCTGCTGCTGGCCAAGATGCCCACGATGATCAGCTATATCGCGCGGCGCGCCATCGGCCTCCCCCTGCTCTACCCCGAGCCCAAGCGCGGCTATGTCGAGGACTTCATCCGCATGACCTTCGGCATGCCCTACCAGTCCTACGAGATCGACCCCGCCGTCGTGCGCGCCCTGGATATGCTCCTCATCCTGCACGCCGACCACGAGCAGAACTGCTCCACCTCTACCGTGCGCCTGGTCGGCTCGGCCGACGCCAACATGTACGCCTCCGTGGCCGCCGGCGTGGGGGCGCTGTCCGGCCCGCTGCACGGCGGGGCCAACGAGGCCGTCCTGCGCATGCTCGACATGATCCAGACCTCGGGGATGTCCACCTCCGAGTTCGTGCGCAAGGTCAAGGACAAGGAGGACGGGGTGCGCCTCATGGGCTTCGGCCACCGCGTCTACAAGAACTACGACCCGCGCGCCGCCATCGTCAAGGAGACCGCCCACGACGTGCTGACCCGCCTGGGCGGGGGCGATGGCGACCGCAAGCTGGAGATCGCCATGGAGCTGGAGGAGGTCGCCCTCAAGGACGACTACTTCGTCTCGCGCAAGCTCTACCCCAACGTGGACTTCTACACCGGCCTCATCTACCAGGCCATGGGCTTCCCCACCAAGATGTTCACCCCCCTGTTCGCCCTGGGGCGCCTGCCGGGGTGGATCGCCCAGTTCCGGGAGATGATCGCCGACCCGGCCAAGCGGATCGGTCGGCCCCGCCAGGTCTACAACGGCTCCACCGAGCGCCACTACGTGGCCATGCACCGGCGCCGCCACGACGAGGAGTACTACCCGGCCACCCGCGTGGGCGTGCCCAGCCTGGACCGCGTCACCCGCGTCTGACCCCGCCCTTCTTTTCGACAATTTGCATGAGATCGTACCTTTCCGGGCCTGGAAAACGCCGATCTCATGCAAATTGTCGAAGGTTGGGGGCTGGGCTATGTCATCGAGGGCTCAGGTGCCGGCCATGCCTGGCCTGTCTGTGTGAAGAGAGCCGTCTCGGCTTCTGCCGCCCGGTCTCCGTCTTGCCTTCGGGTCGAGGACGAATCAGCCCCAGTCGGTGTTGCCGGTGCAGAGTCGCTGGACGGATCGGCCGAGGGCGACGGCGTGGGGGTGGTGCTGGGGGGAGTGTTCGAGGGGTTGTTCGAGCAGGTCTCGCCCACGACGCACACCCCCGGCAGATCCTGCGTGGGGAAGCCCGGATCGGCATCGCAGTCGTCACCGATGCCGTCGCCGTCATAGTCGCTCTGGCCGTAGTTGTTGACGTCGGGGCAGTTGTCGCTCTCACGTGGAGTGATGTCGCCGTCATCGGTGACGTCTACCCGGGTCGTTGCGGTGGCCGTCTGCCCATCGGTTTGAGTGACGCGGAGTCCGATGACCCCGCTGTACACCTCTGAGAAGGTGTGGTGAATGCGGGTTGAGGAGGAGGTTTCCTCATAGGTGCCGTCGCCGTTGAAGTCCCACTCGATCTTCGTGATCTCTCCCTTGGTCGCATGGGAGGCGGCAGCATCGATCTCGATAGCCTCACCTGCCTTGGTGACGTAGGGCCCTTGAATCCAGGCGAACGGTTTATTGAGCTCGGCGTCGATTGCCTGATTGATGAGCCCCGTGATGTCGTCCGGTGAGGCGGCGTCGGTGATGGTGCCCCCGCTTTGAGACACTAGTGATTGGAATTCGGTGGAATTCAAGGCGCCATTGGTGTTGATCCCATAAACACTCACTGGGTCGACATCATAGGCTGCCTTTGCGACAGATTCAGCTGTGTATCCGGTTCCGGGCTCCGGGTCGCGGGGAGGGGCGTCTCCGATAACGAGGGCGATCTTCTTGGCCCCGTCGCGCCACGTGAGCCCCAGGGCCTGCATCGTGCCGCTGTAGACCGTGGCGTTGGTGTTGAAGAGATTTCCGCCCTCGAAGGTGAGTGAGTCGAATCCCCGCTCGATCGCTGCAGGATCGGTGGTGAAGTCTACGTCGGTGCGTGCCAGGTAGTTATTCTGATCGAACTGGGGGTGGTCCTTGTAATCCACGAGGGCGAATCGGTAGGAGGAGGATCGCTTGCTGGTCTGATCCATGATGGAGCGTATGTTGTTCCGCGCAGCCGTGGCATCGTCCTGCATGGAGCCGGTGGAGTCCATGACGAAGACGATGTCGACTGTTCCCCTGAGGTCCTGGGGCCTCACAGAGTTGGGAATGCCGACCTTCGCCTGAATCAGCTCGGCGATCTGGGCATGGCCGATGAGGTTCGGGTGGTAGAACACGTTCGTGTCCTTGCTCGCCTTTGATTCCGTCTTCCCGTCCTTGCCCTGTACGCCTTCTGTCTCGAAGAACTCGTTGAGCCAGCGGTAGTCATTCTTATTTCTCACGGAGGGATCTGGCTCGTGCTCGTTAAAAGCGTCGATGACACCGTCGATGTAGGTGACCTTGAGTCCGGGGTGTGCGGCGTTCCAGTTGTTGACGAGCTCCGACTGCACTGTTCTGGCGGCATCGCTGAGACCTCGAACACCAGTGCCAGCATCGTATGTGGAGCCCCATTCGCTAAGGATATACTCATTGTCGGTTGCCAGGCGGGGGTAGCCGACGAGAATCACTTGGGCGCCATCCAGAAGTTTGTCATCGATCTTCTGTAGGATCTCCTCCGTGTGCGTCCTCACGTCCGCTAGTCCGGAATTTGCTGCATCAACCTTCTGCTTGCAGGTTTCCGGGTCTCTGATGCCGAGGGTGAAGCACTGCTTGACGATGTCACTGAAATGCACATCGTTGCCGCCGATCGTGAACATGACGACGTCGGAGTCTGTGGGAATATTGTCGATTTGACCATCTCGTTCCAATAATTGTTGTGTCGTATGTCCGTTTGCGGCAAGATTGGTGAGGATTGCCGGCGTTCCCTGGCTGTTGATCCAATCAACATACTTGTGCGCCCAGTTGTTGCGGCTCCTATAATAAGCCCTGTCGCCGTAATAATCTCCAGCTCCAGTTCCCGCTGAGTAGGAGTCTCCCAGGAGAGTGATGTGCAAGGTGTTCTTGGATACGTCTGCCATCGCGGTAGGGGTGATTGTGGGCGGGGTAGCAATTGTAATAAGGGTTAGAATCGCAATGAGGAAGAGGCTGATGGTATTCTTGGTGTGCGACCGCATGCTGACTTCCTCTCTCTGGGTGATTGAAGGTTAGCGATAGTCTAGGATGACAAGAATCGCTCCTTGGAGATTCGAGGGGGCATATGAGTCTTCGTCCGTCATCGCAATGCCGAGGTGCATGTAGTCATCGGAGTCTCTCTCGGTGTGACGCGCAGACCAGAGGTCATCACTGGAGAACTTTTCGTCCTTTGTCCAGCCATGACCTTCTGCGTGGGTGATGAATTCTTGCATGAAGGCGGCCGGTGGTTGTTCGGTCTGAAAGTAGCGCCTTAGATACATTGACGTTGTCTTTTCCAACCATCCGGGGAGTCTGGCTCTCTCTGTGTGGAAGGCGGTGTGGCCGAGGATGGTCTCGGCTCCCATGGGGTCGTTCTCCAGGGCCCGTAGTTTGCGGGCGTTCTCGCCCAGGTAGCCCCCCGGGCCGAAGGCCCACGCCAGGCCGGTGGGGACCACCGTGATCCCCGCAAGGGCCGCACTCGCGATGACCCACCTGCGCGAGCGTCGTCGCGGCTGCAGCTCGAGGTGGTGGTCCTGAGGCTGTGAAGCGGCCATGGCCCGACGATAACGACCCAATAACAACGTGTCAAAGATCACGTAACAACGGCGTAGCGGCAGATCTCTGCTGTCTCGCGGTGGACCTCAGCCCACTGTCTGCGGAGTCCTGCATCGGCAGGTGATCGTGGGTAGCAAGGGCTGTGAGCAGTGAGAAACCCCTGCTTTCGTGATCGTGGTAAGGCTAGGCTTAGCGTATGTCAGTGCCTGATGATGCCCCCTCTCCGGTCCCCACCACTCCAGCCAGCGCCTCCTCCCACGGCTCCGACCCTGCCGGCCTCCCCCTGCCCCAGGCGGGTCGGCCCATGGCCACCGCCCCCGGCCACTGGGTGCTGGCCCGCGCCGGCAAGCGCGTCCTGCGCCCCGGTGGCGCCGCCCTGTCCGCCGCGATGCTCCAGCAGGCAGGGCTCCCCGGCGCCGACGTCGTCGAGCTCGCCCCCGGCCTGGGGCGCACTGCCGCCGAGATCCTCAAGGCCGGCCCGGCCTCCTACACCGCCATCGACCGCGACCCCGACGCCGCCCGGCGAGTCGCCACCGTCGTCGGCACTCGCGGCAGCGTCCGCCAGGGCGAGGCGGCCAGGACCGGCCTGGGTGACGCCAGCGCCGACGTCGTCATCGGTGAGGCCATGCTCACCATGCAGGGCGACAAGGGCAAGGCCGCCATCGTCTCCGAGGCCGCCCGCATCCTGCGCCCCGGCGGGCGTTACGCCATCCACGAGCTCGCCGTCACCCCCGACGACATCCCCGAGGAGCGCTACACCGAGCTGCGCAAGGACCTGGCCCGCGCCATCCACGTCAACGCCCGCCCCATGACCCCCGCCGCATGGAGACGGCTCATGGAGGAGGCCGGCCTGGAGGTCGAGTGGACGAGCACCGCCCCCATGGCCCTGCTCAAGGTGGGGCGCAACCTCCGCGACGAGGGCGTGGGCGGCTTCCTGCGCATCGCCCGCAACGTGCTGGGCGACAAGGAGCTGCGCGCCCGCGTCCTGAGCATGCGGCGCACCTTCAAGGCATGGGAGAAGGACATGGCCGGCATCGCCCTGGTCGCCCGCAAGCCCTGACCCGCCGCCCCTTCTTTTCGACAATTTGCATGAGATCGTACTTCTCCAGGCCCGGAAAAGGCCGATCTCATGCAAATTGTCGAAAGTGGGGGAGGGGGTGAGTCGGGCTGCTACCATGTCCGCCACGGCGAGCCAACGCCGAGCGGACGACAGCCCGGTCCTGTCGGCGATCCCGCGAAGGGGAGCGAATCCTCCGGCAGTCCGCACCGAGTCCTTCCACCCGTGGCGGCGATGGCCGGGATCGCGACCGCCCGAAGGGCCGACCATGACCACCGACCATGACTTCAAGAGGCTCGTGCGAGCCCGCATGGCCACCACCGGCGAGAACTACACGACCGCCCGGGCCCAATTGCTCGCCCAGCGCCAGGAGGCTGAGCGCTTCCACCGCCGCACCCTGAGCTCCTTCCTGCGCCAGGGGCGGCTGGTCTCCATCCCCGCCAAGCGGCGGGCCCGCGTCGTCATCCTCCTGGAGCTCCTCAGCCGGTTCGAGACAGGCCGCGACTACACCGAGGCCGAGGTCGGCGACATCCTGCGCCCCGTGCACGACGACGTCGCCTACCTGCGCCGCGAGCTGGTCGACTACGGCTTCATGACCCGCAGCTCCTCGGTCTACCGCGTGGCCGAAGAACTGCCGCAGGCACAGGGCAACGTGCTCAGCGAACTGCCCCACGACGTCGAGCGCCGCTTCGCCGCCGCGGCCCGCAAGCCCTGACCCGCCGCCCCTTCTTTTCGACAATTTGCATGAGATCGTACTTCTCCAGGCCCGGAAAAGGCCGATCTCATGCAAATTGTCGAAAGATAGGGGTTAGTCGTCGTGGGTGGGGCCGCGCCAGGCGGCACGCAGCACCTCCCGATTCGCCGCCGCGATCGCCTCCAGTGGGATGCCCGCCGGGCAGGTGGGCACGCACTCCCCATAGACCGAGCACGGCCCGAAATGCTCATCCAGCGCCCGGGCCATCCCCCGCGCCCGGCGCGAGCGCTCATGAGCGCCCTGCGGCATGAGCGCCAGGTGGGCCAGCTTCGCCCCCGCGAACAGCATCGCCGCACCATTGGGGCATGCCGCCACACAGGCCCCGCAGCCGATGCACACCGCGAAATCCAGCGCCGCCTCGGCATCGGCACGGGGCTGGGCCACCGCATCGGCATCCGGCGCGGTCCCGGCCGCGACATCCACCGTGCCGCCGGCGCGCACCAGCTCATCCAGAGCGGTGCGATCCACCACCAGATCCCGGATCACCGGGAAGGCCCCCGCCCGCAGCGGCTCGATGCGCACCGTGGTCACCCCCGGGAAGGCCCGCAGGTGCTGGCGGCAGGCAGGCGTGTTGTCCACCGGCCCATGCGGGCGGCCGTTGACCAGGAAGCCGCAGGCCCCGCACACGCCCTCACGGCAGTCCGATTCGAAGACCACCGGCTCCCCACCGGCCTCGATGATCTGGTCATTGAGCCGGTCCAGCAGCTCGAGCAGGCTCATCTCCGCGGTGGCGTCCTCCACCACGTGCGTCTCGAAGCGGCCCTCGGCCCTCGGGCCGTCCTGCCGCCAGATCTCCAGGGTGATCCTCATCGGTAGTCCCTCTCCTGCAACTCGACGACGCGGAAGTCCAGGGGCTCACTGCGGCGCACATGGGCGCCGTCGGGCTCGGTGATCCAGGCCGACACGGTGCGCCAGGCCTCGTCGTCGCGCCGGGCCTCCCCGCCCTCGGTGGCGAACTCCTCCCGGAAGTGGGCGCCCGCGGACTCGCGGCGATCCAGGGCGTCGAGCACCATGAGCTCGGCCAGCTCCAGGAAGTCCGCCACCCGCCCGGCCCTCTCCAGCTCCTGGTTGAGGCGGTGCTCCCCGCCGACGACGCGCACATCCCGCCAGAACTCCTCGCGCAGCGCCCGCACCTGCGCCAGTGCCTCGATCAGCCCCTCCTCGGTGCGGCTCACCCCGCAGCCGGCGTAGAGGATCTCGCCCAGACGGCGGTGGAACCACACCGGCCGGCGGCTGCCGCCCACCGCCAGGAGCCGCGCCACCCGCTGCGAGGCCCGCTCGACGGCGTCGAGCGCCTCGGGGGCGCCCGTATCCAGCACCGGGGCGCCCACCAGGCCCGCCAGGTAGTCGGGCACCGCCAGGGGCAGGGTGAACCAGCCATCCACGCAGGCGCTCAGCAGCGAGTTGGCCCCCAGGCGGTTGGCCCCGTGGTAATTGTTCGAGGCCTCCCCGCCCACGAAGAGCCCGGGGATGGTGGTCATCTGGTCGAAGTCCACCCACAGGCCGCCCATCGTGAAGTGGGCCCCCGGCGCGATGCGCATCGGCATCTCGTAGGGGTCCTCGCCGGTGGCATCGAGGTACATGGCGAACAGGTTGCCGTAGCGCGCGGCGATGGTCTCGCGCCCCAGGCGCTCCAGGGCGTCGCGGAAGTCCAGGTAGACCGAGTTGCGCAGCGGCCCCACGCCGTGGCCGGACTCGATACGCTCGCGGGCGTTGCGCGAGGCCACATCGCGCGGCGTGAGGTTGCCGAAGGCCGGGTAGCGCCGCTCCAGGTAGTAGTCGCGCTCCTCCTCGGGGATGTCGCCCGGGGCCCGCTCGTCCCCGGGCTGGGCCGGCACCCAGATGCGCCCGTCGTTGCGCAGGGACTCGCTCATGAGCGTGGTCTTGGACTGCCAGTGGGAGCTGACCGGCAGGGCCGTGGGGTGGAACTGGATGTAGCTGGGGGAGGCGAAGGCGGCCCCGGCGCGGTGGGCCCTCCAGGTGGCGGTGGCGTTGGAGGCCATGGCCAGGGTGGAGAAGTGGAAGACCGAGCCGTAGCCGCCCGTGCACAGGACGACGGCGTGCGCGCCCCAGGCCCGGATCTGCCCGGAGAGCAGGTCGCGGGTAACGATGCCCTGGGCGCGGCCGTCGGCCACGATGAGGTCGAGCATCTCGGTGCGCGTGTGCAGGGTGACGGTGCCGGCGGCCACCTGCTCCTGGAGGGCCTGGGCGCAGGCCACCTCCAGCTGCTGGCCGGTCTCCCCGCGCGTGTAGTAGGTGCGCGAGACCTGCACGCCGCCGAAGGAGCGGGTGGCGAGCTGGCCGCCGTACTCCCGGGCGAAGGGCGCCCCGATGGCGTACATGTGGTCGATGACGCGCCCCGACTCCTGGGCCAGGCGCACCACGTCGGCCTCCCGCGCCCGGAAGTCCCCGCCCTTGATGGTGTCCTTGACGAATCGGCGCAGGGTGTCGCCGTCGACCTTGCGGGCGCGGGCGGCGTTGATGCCGCCCTGGGCGGCCACCGAGTGGGCGCGGCGGGCGGCGTCGTGCAGGCTGAAGCACTCCACCCGGTAGCCCAGGCGCCCCAGGGCGGCGGCGGCCCCCGAGCCGGCCAGGCCCGTGCCCACCACGATGACCGTGAGCCGACGGCGGTTGGCGGGGCTGACGAGCCGGTAGGAGTCGCGGCGGGACTGCCAGGCCCCCATCGGGTCCCCCTCGGGCAGGTGGGGGTCGAGGTCCTCCCCGACGCGGTAGTCGGGGGTGGCGGGGCCCGGCGGGCGGGGCGCGGGGCGGGCCCCCGGCTCACCGGGGGTGCTCGCGGCGCCGTCGGGCCCGGGAGGGGGTTCATCGGATTCGGCGGTGCCGTGGGAGCGGACGGCGTCGAGGACCCAGCGCAGGCGGCTCATGAGATCACTCCGGTCAGGACGAGGAGGGGGAGGGAGCCGTTGCCCACGGCGATGGCCAGGGCCACCAGGAGGGCCAGCGCCAGCCAGATGCGGCGCAGGCGGGGCGCGGTGCCGCCCAGGTCGTGCAGGACGCTCCACAGGCCCTGGGCCAGGTGGAGGCCGATGACCACCATGACGGCGGTGTAGAGCAGTGCCATCCAGGGGCGCGACAGGCTCGCCACGAGGTTGGCGTAGGCGTGGACCTCCAGGTGGGGGCCGTGCCCCGATGGGGGCCGGTAGGCGGGGGGTGCCACGAGGCGGCCGATGGTCAGGTCCAGCAGGTGCACGACGACGAAGACCCCGACGACGGCGCCCGAGAGCAGCATGGTGCGGGCGGCGAAGGAGCGTGGCAGCAGGCCCCGGCGCCGGTGCGGCCCGCGGGCGAGACGGGCGCGGCGCCACAGGGCGGCCCCGGCTGCGGTGTGGGCCAGGATGCAGGCCAGGAGCACGAGGCGCAGGGCCCACAGCAGCCCCTCGTGGGGCAGGAGCGGGTAGGCGAAGGTGCGCAGCATGGCGGCGTAGCCGTCGTAGGCGCGCGGGCCCTGGAAGACCTTGAGGTTGCCGATCATGTGGACCAGGACGAAGAGCCCCATGATCGAGCCGGTCACCGCCATCGTGGTCTTCAGCACGGCGTGCGGCAGGCGCCGGGTGGCGGGGGAGGGGCGGGTGGCGGGGGAGCGCGCGGGCGGGGAGTCCCCCAGGGGAGGTGCTGCTGGTTGCTGACCGGTGCTGCTCATGGCCCACGCTCCATGTGATCCCGCGGACAACAAGTGTATCGCGGATCACAGCAGCGCGCACCCGCCCCCCTTCCTTTCGACAATTTGCATGAGATCGGCCTTTTCCAGCGCCGGAAAAGGCCGATCTCATGCAAATTGTCGAAAGGTTGGGCTACTGGTTGGCGTGGAGGGCGGTGTTCAGTTCGATGCCCTTGCCTCCGCGCGCCAGGGCCTCGACGGCGCCGGACTGGGAGTTGCGGCGGAACAGGACGTTGGAGACCCCCGCCAGCTCGCGGGCCGAGACCACGCGCGGCTCCTTGAACAGGCCGTGCGCACCGGGGACGACGCCGCCCTGGGGCATGACCGAGACCTTCGTGCCCGCCGTGAGGTAGAGGCCGGCCTCCACCACGCAGTCGTCGCCCAGGGGGATGCCCAGGCCGGAGTTGGCGCCCAGCAGGCAGCGCTCGCCCAGGACCACGCGCTGGCGCCCGCCGCCCGAGAGCATGCCCATGGTCGAGGCGCCCCCGCCCACATCCGAGCCGTCCCCGATGACCACGCCCTGGGAGATGCGGCCCTCGACCATGGAGCGGCCCAGCGTGCCCGCGTTGTAGTTGACGAAGCCGGCGTGCATGACCGTGGTGCCCTCGGACAGGTAGGCGCCCAGGCGCACATTCGCCGCGTTGCCGATGCGCACCCCCGAGGGCAGCACGTAGTCGGTCATGCGGGGGAACTTGTCCACCGAGTTGACCTGGACCGGGCGGCCCAGGGCGGCGCGCAGGCGGGTGCGGGTGGCCTCGAAGTCCTCCGCGGGGCAGGGGCCGGCCGAGGTCCACACCACGTTGGGCAGGCGGGAGAAGATCCCATCGAGGTTGACGGTGTTGGGCTGGGCCAGGCGGTGGGACAGGACGTGGAGGCGCAGGTAGGCGCCGGCCACCGTCAGAGGCGCGTCGTCGAGGTCGGCCCAGGTGCGCACGACGGCGGTGCGCACCCCGCGGGCCTCGTCGCGGCGCTCCATGGCGCTGAGGGTCTCCAGGAGGTCGGCGTGACCGTCCTCGGGCTCATCGCCCAGAACCGGACGCGGGTACCACACATCGAGGGTGTTGCCGTCTTCGGTCACGGTCGCCAGACCGAGGCCCCATGCACTGCGAGTCGTCATGGCCGCCACGATACGGCAGGCGCGCCCATGGCGTCGCCTCGCCCGCGATCCGGGCGCCGTGCGCTCGTGCCACCCGTCGTCGGGGCGTGCGAGAATCACCGCATGGCGCGTACGACGATCCACCTGATGCGGCACGGCGAGGTCCACAACCCCGAGTGCGTCCTGTACGGCCGCCTGCCCGGCTACCACCTGTCCAACCTCGGCTCCCGCATGGCCCAGCAGGTCGCCGATGTCCTGGCCGCCTCGGGCCACGACCTCACCCACGTCATCACCTCGCCCCTGGAGCGGGCCCGCGAGACCGGCGCCCCCGCCGCCGCCGCCTTCGGCCTGACCCCCACCGTCGACGAGCGGCTCATCGAGGCCGGAAGCCACTTCGAGGGAGTCGCCGTCAACGACGACCGCCGCCTGCTGGCCAGCCCCCGGTACTGGCGCTACTACATCAACCCGATGCGCCCCTCCTGGGGCGAGCCTTATCGGGACATCGTGGCGCGCATGCGCGCCGCCGTCGTCTCGGCCCTGACCGCCGCCCACGGCCACGAGGCCCTCCTGGTCTCCCACCAGCTGCCCGTGTGGTCCCTGCGGCTGTTCCTGGAGGGCCGGCCCCTGGCACACGACCCCCGCCGCCGGCAGTGCTCCCTGGCATCCCTGACCTCCCTGACCTTCGAGGGGCGCACCCTGGTGGGCATGGCCTACTGGGAGCCCGCCGGCGATCTGCTGCGCGAGGCCCGCGACATGGTCCCCGGCACCTCCCCGGCCAGCACTGCCGCCGGCACCGGCGTCTATACCCCCGGGCACGACGACGCCGCGCAGGCCCCCGCGCAGGGAGCCCCGGCGTGACGCAGCAGCCGCCCTCCCGACCGACGGGCGGCGCAGGTGGGGGCCGTGACGGCGGGGGTCGCACCAACGGGCGCCCGGACGGCGTCGGGCCCACCGGGGGAGAGGTGGTGCGGGCCGGTGCGCGCGACCTGGCCGCCACGGCGCGCAGGCCCACCCCGCGGCGGCCCTGGACCGGGCAGGACTTCGTGTGGTGGAACACCGCTGCCGTCCTGACCGCCACCCGCCGCGGCTACCGGCCCAGCCCGGTCTCCCCGCATATCGACCCCGTGCGCCGTGTGTTCGCCGCCGATGAGACCATGCTCGCCACCTGCGACGCAGAGCTGCTCATGTGGCGGCGGGGCGACGCCACCTACAACCCCTCCCGGGGCTTCTTCCTCGCCGGGGGGGCCGTGGGCCTGGCGCTGACGGCCGCCTTCTTCGGCGGTCAGGCCTACCTCAACAACCGGCGTAAGAAGGCCGCCGAGGCCGACGCCGTCGAGAAGTGGCGCCACCTGGCCCGCGCCCGCCTGACCGTCTCCACCCACGGCATCTACCTGGGCACGGGGGAGGGGATCATGCCGGTTCCCTTCGAGCAGGTCCAGGAGGTCCAGCTCACCGCGCCCGGCGAGATCGTCATGGCCGCCACCAACGCCTCGGGCTCAGCGCGCTGGAAGCTGCGCGGCCAGTGGGCCGAGCTGGTCCTGGTGCTGTGGGCGGTGCGCTACCTGCCCAACCATCCCCAGCTGGTCTCCGGCAGCTGGCTGCCCGCCGACTGGCTCACCCACGCCGCCGCCCACGGCTACGAGGTCGACACCGGCCCCTGGCCCCGCGGGGGAGCCCACCTGCCCTGACGTCGCGCCCTGCCCGTTGCACATCTTCGGGGCCCGGGCGGGCGGTTGCTGGTGGCTGGTTGTTGGGATGGCGCCGATCTGCTGACCGGGGCAGTGCTGAAGATGTGCAGGCAGGACGGGCGGGGGCCCAGTGGGGCCTTCCAGGTCAGGGCGCCGGTGGGGCAGCGGTGGGATCCTCCGGCTCCTCGTCGGCAGGGCCTGTGCCGTCGGCAGGGCCTGTGCCGTCAGCCGGCCCCTCGGTGCCCGCTGCGGGCGTGTCCTGGCTCCTCGCGCCGCCGGTGCCGGGGGCCCCGCCCGCCTGCCCGGGCTGTGCGCTCCCCGGTGCTTGATCGCCCTGCTCCGGGTGGTGCCGACGGCGACGGATGCCCTGCTCCAGGTCCCGCAGGAACTCCGGGTCGTCGTCGGGCGCCACCGGGCGCGGTCGTTCCGGGCGGCGCAAGGTGGTGCCCTCCTTGGAGGACCACACGGTCGGCTCCACGTACCCGCCCCGCTCCTCGGCGGCCTTGACCCGAGAGACGATGATCCAGGCGATCGCCCCGACCGTGGGGAAGAGGATGATGAGCGCGATCCACAGGAACTTGGGCATCCGGGCGGGCATGCTCTCCTCAGGAGTGCGGGCGCAGTCCAGCAGCGAGTACAGGACGAGGGCGAACGCCAGGACGATGAGCACGATGCGCATGGGCACACCATAGAGGAACCCGGCGCCGGCCCGTCCACGCCGGCGCCTCCACCACCAGTGGCCCGAGCCCCTTGCGCCCGCCCCTGCCCGCATCCCTCTTCATGGGCCCCCGGTGGTACTCATCGGTCCCCGGTGGTGACATGCTGGCCCGCGATGAGCGCCCCGACCACCACGCCCCGCCCCCTCCTGCTGCTGCGCGGCGGAACCCGGCCCGACGACGTCGCCCGGCTGGGCCGGGCCCTCGCCGAGCGCCTGGAGGACCGCGGTCTTCAGCGGCCCGGCCCCGATGAGAGGCCTGACCGTCGAGCCGCCCAGCCGCTGCCCCTCATCGTGCCGATCGGCCCGAGGGAGGACCCGGCCCGGGTCCGCGCCGATCTCGCCCGACGGCTCGACCCCCATGGCCCCGGCACCGACCCGGGCACCGACCTGCTCCTGCGCACCTCGGGCTCGACCACCGGCACCGGGCGACTGGTGGCCATGAGCGCGGCCGCCATGCTCGCCTCGGCCCGCGCCACCCACGAGCGCCTCGACGGCCCCGGGCACTGGGTGCTCGCGCTGCCGGCGCACCATGTGGCGGGACTCCAGGTCATCCTGCGCAGCCTCATCGCGGGGGGCCCGCTCCGGGGTCCTGAGCCGGACCGGGGCTCCGGGACTCGCGGTGGCGCCGGGACCCACCACGGCCCCGGGATACCCCAGGATGACGGGGCCGGCCCGGGGCTCCACCTGCCCACCGTCGTCGAGACCACGGATGGCTTCGACCCCGTGGCCCTGGCCGGGGGCGTGACCCGCGCCCTGGCCGCCGCGGGCCCGAGCCCGGTCTACACCTCCCTGGTGCCTGCCCAGCTCCTGGCCGCCCTGGCCCCCGGTCAGGAGCGCGCCGCCGCGGCCCTGGCGCGGCTGGGGGCGGTCCTGGTGGGTGGAGCGGCGGCCGACGCCGGGATGCTCCGCCGTGCCCGCGATATGGGCATCCGGGTGGTGACCACCTACGGCATGAGCGAGACCGCGGGCGGCTGCGTCTACGACGGCCTGCCGCTGGAGGGCGTTCAGGTGCGCCTGCGGCAGGGCCGCATCCTGCTGTCCGGCCCCACCCTGTTCGCCGGCTACGCCGAGAAGGGGGGCGACGCCGAGGGAGCCGGCACTCTCCTGGTCGAGGACAGCGCCGAGGGGGAGGGTGTCGCCGGGGCCGAGGCCCGGGACGGCGCCCGGACCGCGGGGCCGGCGCGCGCGGTCATGCCCGAGGAGCCCCCTGTGCCCGCGCCGGCTCCGGAACCGCCGGCCGGGGATCCGGGAGCCGACCCGCGACGGGCCCGCCGGTGGCTGGCCACGACCGACCGCGGCCGCCTGGAGCCCGGCCCCGACGGCCGCCCCCGCCTCATCGTCGAGGGCCGCCTGGACGACATCATCATCACCGGGGGCATCAAGGTCGACCCGGCCCGGGTCGAGGCCGAGATGACGGCCCTGCCCGGCGTCGCCGAGTGCTGCGTGCTGGGCCTGCCCGATCCGCGCTGGGGGGCCGCGGTTACCGCCGTCGTCGTCCCCGAGCCGCAGGCCGCCGCCCGGCCCGGCCTGCCCGAGGCCCTCAGGCGCGGCGCGCGTCAGCGGCTCGACGGCGCCCACGCCCCCAAGCGGGTCGTCGTGGTCGAGGCGCTGCCGCGGCTGGGCCCGGGCAAGGTCGATCGGCGCGCCCTGGCCGCGCGGCTGGGGGCGGGCGGCGCCGGGGCGGGGTAGGCTCCCCAGGCTCCCCGCAGACCCATGACGATGAGAGGACACCATGACCACAGGCCGCCCCGCAGCCCGGCCCGACGGCGCTAGGCCCGACGCGCAGCCCTCCGCCACCAGCTGGAGCGAGGTGGTCCGCCTGCGCACCCTGCCCGCCGCCGTCGCCCCCGTCATCCTGGGGGCCGGAGCGGCCTGGGCCCTGGGCGCCTTCTCCGCGCCCCGCACCCTGCTGGCCGCCGGCGTGGCCCTGGCCCTGCAGATCGGCTCCAACCTGGCCAACGACTACTCCGACGGGGTGCGGGGCACGGACGACGAGCGCACCGGCCCGCCCCGTCTGACCGCCTCAGGTCAGGTCGACCCCCGCAGCGTCAAGCTCGCCGCCTTCGGCTGCTTCGGTGCGGCGGGCCTGCTGGGCCTGGCCCTGGTGGGGCTCTCGGGGCAGTGGTGGCTGGTGGCCGTGGGCCTGGCGGCCGTGGCCGCGGCCTGGTTCTACACCGGCGGCCCCCGCCCCTACGGGTATGCGGGCCTGGGGGAGGTCTTCGTCTTCATCTTCTTCGGGCTGGTGGCCACGGCCGGCACCGCCTATGTCCAGGTCGGCTCAGTGCCGCCGTGGCTGTGGCCGGCGGCCTGCGGGATCGGCCTCATCGCCTGCTGCCTGCTCATGGTCAACAACCTGCGCGACATCCGCACCGACCCCGCGCACGGCAAGCGCACCCTGGCGGTGCGCCTGGGGCAGGCCCGGGCGCGGGGCGCCTTCGTGCTCATGGTCGTCGTGGCCCTGGCGGCGGGGGCGGCCTGCCTGGTCTGGGCGGCCGGAGCGCTCCACCCGGATCGGAGCGCGGCGGTGGTCCTCGCGGTGACGGCCGGTTTCCTGGCGCTGACCGGGGCCGTGGCCTGGAGGGCGGTGCGTCCCGTCCTGCGCGGGGCGCAGGGTCTCGCCCTCATCCCCGTGCTTCGCGACGCCGGTCTCCTGGAGCTGGTCTACAGCCTGCTCCTGGTGGCGGGCCTGGCCGCCGTCCTGCGCTGAGGCCCGTGGGCCCCGGGGCTCCCCCGTGGCCCGCTTCAGGCCGTAGTCCCCGGCCCGGGGTGCAGTTCACGGGGGTTGTCCCCGGATTGCAGGCGCTGTCAGCACTATGCAGGTCTGGGACCCCGCCAATGCGCCGACAGCACCTGCAATGTGCCGACAACCCCCGCGATCTGCAGCCGGCCTCTCACAGGGGCGGGGGCAGTCACCATGGTGACTGCCCCCGCCCTCATGCCCTGACGGCTGCCGGGGCGCTCAGCGGGTGGCGTCCTTGAGGGGCACCTCGGCATCGGGCTCATGGGTGATGCGGTTGCGCAGATCGCGGCGCACGATCTCAATGGCCCACAGCCAGATGACGTGGCCGAGGATCTCGGAGAAGTGCTCGGCCCAGGTCTGGCCGCCGGCCACCCAGGGGAAGGGGGAGGGCACCCAGCCCAGCAGGGGCATGACCACCACGTGGGCGCCGATCCATACCAGGATGCCGAAGGCCGCCCCCTGCCACAGCTTGATCCTGGGGTAGTACTCGGCCACCACGCAGTAGATGAGGGCGAAGACGATGGCGAAGGCGAAGTGGACGATGAAGGAGTAGATCGGCAGGCCGTCATTGCCGTTGAAGGACACCGCCGTGTGCGACTGCTCGGGGGTCATCCCGAACCACTCCAGCATCGTCTGGGGCGGGTTGGTGGCGTTGCGCTCGGGGGTGCGGGGAGGGAAGGGCACCTCCCAGCCGAACTTGACGATGGCGGAGAACAGGCCGCCGATGATGCCGACGACGATGGCCACGCCGACCCGTCGGCGGGCCGGATCGGTCTTCTCAAGGAAACTGGACAAGGGAAACCTCCATGGGCTGGCGGCCAGGGGCCGCCGGGATAGGCGGGCCCCGAGTCCCCGGGGCCGTCAACCGCCTGGTAGGGGGCGAGTCGACTCAACAGACTGTGTCATGGATCTTCCCCCGTGGTCCAGCAGGGAGGCGGTGCAGCACCGGCCCGGCAGTCGGGCTCAGTGAGCCGCGGCGCCGGGCCGGTACGGGTGAGCCGGCCCCGCGGGGAGAGCCGGGGCGATCGGCTACTTGCCGTCGCTCATCGTGGCGTCGTCCATGGCCTTGTCCTTGTCGGACATGGCGCCGTCGGTGGCGCCGTCGCTCATCGCCCCGTCCTTGTCCGACATCTTGTCGTCGCTCATCTTGTCGTCGGACATCTTGTCGTCGCTCATGGCGGACTCGGTCATGTAGGGGGTGGCCTCGACCTTGTCATCGTTCCCGGAGTCCGAGGCGCCCCCGCAGGCGGCCAGGCCCAGGCAGGCGCCGGCCGCGAGAAGCGCGGTGGCCAGGGTCCTGGTGGTGGAGGTGGTCAGTCGCATGGCGATCTCCTTGCTCGTGGTGTTCATGGTTCTCAGATATGAGCGCGGGCCTCGTGCCCGTCCGAGGAGTGATTCGGAGCCGGCGGGCCCCCGGATCGCCCCACCAGCCCGACCCCGCAGTGATCATCGTCACATCACTGATCCCGGCTCCGATGGTGATCCGGCGGGCCCCCGGCTCCGAACCTCTCGCGACACGCTCAACGAGAGGACACACCTCATGACCAGCCTTGCGCTCATCGGCCTCCTGGGAGGCCTCATCACGGGAATCTCGCCCTGCGTGCTTCCCGTCCTGCCCGTCATCCTGCTCTCCGGAGCCCAAGGGGCGGCAGGACAGGGGCAGGCCGCCCCGCCCTCACGGCTGCGCCCCTACCTGGTGGTGGGCGGGCTCGTCATCAGCTTCACCGTCTTCACCCTCCTGGGCTCCACCCTCCTGACCCTGCTGCACCTGCCCCAGGACTTCATCCGCTGGACCGGCATCGTGCTGCTGGCCGCCATCGGCGTGGGCATGATCGTGCCCCGCGTCATGGAGATCCTGGAGAAGCCCTTCCTGCGCTTCCAGCGCTTCGGCTCGGCCAACCCCTCCAACGGCTTCCTCCTCGGCCTGGTGCTCGGCGCCGCCTACGTGCCCTGCGCCGGCCCCGTCCTGGCGGCCGTGGCCGTGGCCGGCTCCACCGGCATGATCGGCACCGACACCCTGGTCCTGGCCATCTCCTTCGCCCTGGGCACCGCCATCCCCCTGCTGGGCTTCGCCCTGGCCGGACGCGGCATCACCGAGCGCATCAAGGCCTTCCGCACCCGCCAGCGCGCCATCCGCGTCACCGCCGGCGTGGTCATGATCGGCCTGGCCCTGGCCCTGGTCACCAACGCCCCGGCCGCCCTCCAGCGCCTCCTGCCCGACTACACCGCCTCCCTCCAGGCCGGCACCGACGAGCTCCTCCAGCAGGGGCGGGGCGAGGGCCTGGGCGGCTGCGTGCCCGGAGCCGACGCCCTGGCCGACTGCGGCGCCCTGCCGCAGGTCGAGGGTGCCCTGGCCTGGCTCAACACCCCCCAGGAGGCCCCCCTGAGCGCCGAGGACCGGCAGGGCAAGGTCGTCCTCATCGACTTCTTCGCCTACTCCTGCATCAACTGCCAGCGCAATATCCCCAGCATCGAGCGGCTCCACGAGACCTACGCCGACCAGGGCCTGCAGGTCATCGGCGTCCACTCCCCGGAGTACGCCTTCGAGAAGGACGTGGACAACGTGCGCGGCGGGGTCAAGGACCTGGGCATCACCTACCCGGTGGCCGTGGACTCCGACCTCACCACCTGGACCAACTTCGACAACCACTACTGGCCCGCCCACTACCTGGCCGACTCCACCGGCAAGCTGCGCCAGCTGGGCTACGGCGAGGGCGGCCTGGCCACCACCGAGCGCCTCATCCGCGAGCTGCTCACCGAGGCCAACCCCTCGGCACAACTCCCCTCGCCCATCTTCTCCGACGACGACCCCTCGGTCACCGGATCGCGCACCCCCGAGCTCTACCTGGGCGCGGGGCGGGACTCCGGCTTCGCCGGCGGCGACCTGACCACGGGCGAGCAGGCCCTGGCCTTCCCCGAGACCCTCCCCGAGGACTCCTTCGCCCTGGAGGGGACCTGGAGGATCGAGGCCCAGCACATCGAGCCCGTCGACGGCCCCGGGCGCGTGCGGCTGTCCTACCACGGCAAGCAGGTCAACCTCGTGGTCTCCGGGGAGGGGGACCTGACCTGGACCGTGGGCGGCCAGGAGCGCACCATGCACATCTCAGGGGTGCCCAACGGGCTGGAACTGGTGAGCACCGAGGACACCCAGGAGGGCGTGGTCGAGATCACCGCATCCCCGGGCCTGAGCCTGTACTCCTTCACCTTCGGGTGATGAGTCCGGCACCCCGCGGTGGCGGACCTGCATCCCGGGCCCGCCACCGGCGGCGTCTAGGATCACGGCGTGACCAAGGAGAACCCAGATGAGGACGGGCAGTGCGTCCAGCAGGTGGCGGCGGGTGACGCCGAGGCCTTCGCCCGGCTCTACGACCGGTGGTCGGGCCGCCTCTTCGCCCTCATCCTCCAGATCGTGGTGGATCGTGCGCAGAGCGAGGAGGTGCTCCAGGAGCTCTTCCTGGAGGTGTGGCGCACCGCCGCCTCCTACTCGCCCCAGCGGGGCAGTGCCCGCGCCTGGCTGGTCACCATGGCCCGGCGCCGGGCGATCGACCGGGTGCGCGCCGCCCAGGCCGCGCGGGACCGCGAGAGCCGCTGGAGGGCCTACATGCCCGACACCGACCTGACCCTGCAGAGCGTCGAGGAGCGCATCGAGGCCGCCGAGGTCAGGCGGGCACTGGCCGCCGTCGGCGAGCCCCACCGCTCCACCATCGAACTGGCCTACTTCACGGGCCTGACCCACCAGGAGATCGCCGAGCGCACCGGGGTCCCCCTGGGAACCGTCAAGTCCCGCATCCGGGGCGGCATGGCACGACTGAGGAAGGAACTGGGGGTGGAGCAATGACGAACCGTGATGACAGCACCGGGGCGCCGGGCCAGCAGGGCCCGGCCCCCCGCACGGCGCCGCTTGAGACCGGGGCGCTCGCGGGCGCTGCCGGCGGGATGGGCGCTGCTGGCGCCACGGGGGCCTCGGGCGCTGAGGACATCGAGAGCCGCGAGGGCACGCAGCCCGAGGAGTACTTCAACGATGAGGCGGCAGCCCTCCTCGGCGCCGGCCTGACGCCCGTGCCGCCCCCGCAGGACCTGCGCGCCCGGCTGCTGGCCGCCGTCGCCCAGGAGCCCGCCCGCCCGAGGTCCCAGCCGGCGGCCGGGAGCCCCGGCGAGCCGGCGGGTGAGACGGCGGAGGCCCCGCAGCGGGCCGGCGCCGAGGCGGAGGCCGCCCCTGCGCCCCCCGACTCCCAGGAGGGCGCGCAGGTGGTCGCCCTGAGCTCGCGGCGCCGTCGACGCACCTGGATCATGCAGGCGGCCGCCGTCCTGGTGCTCATCAGCGCCGGCTTCGGCGCGGGGCGCTGGAGCGCCATGGAGTCCATGGAGCCCACCGAGCACTACGCCGATCTCAACCAGGCCCAGGACGTCCAGCGGGTGACCGACACCATGCCCGACGGGCATGTGGCCACTCTGACCTGGTCGCAGGACATGAGCATGACCGCCCTGAGCCTGCCCTCGCAGATGATGGATTCGGCCGGTGAGCGCAGCCTCCAGGTCTGGCTGCGCGACGGGCAGCAGCTGACCTCCCTGGGCATCTACGACCCCGACTCCGAGACCGGATTCTCCTTCCTCGACATCATGCCCCAGGCGGGCCAGGAGGTCGTCATCACCATGGAGCCGGCCGGCGGCTCGGCCCAGCCCACCAGTGAGCCCCTCGTGGTGCTGCGCGTGGGCGCCCCGGGAGCGCAGAGCACCTGAGCTCTCCAAGCGGTGTCCGAATCGCTGACACACGCCCGCGCTGCTCCCAGCTAGCCGAGCAGGATCTGCGGAATCATGCGGCTCGCGATTCCCCTGATCGGCGCGCGGAGCGCCTTTGTCAGCGATCTGGACGCCCACCGGCCCTCACCGGGCCAGGGCCGGCAGGTCAGAGCCGGTCGGGGCCGGCCAGAGCCGGCCAGGGCCGGCTGGAGGGGTTCAGAAGTAGTAGGGGAAGGGCGACCAGTCGGGGTCGCGGCGCTCCAGGAAGGCGTCGCGGCCCTCGAGCGCCTCATCGGTCATGTAGGCCAGGCGCGTGGCCTCCCCGGCGAAGACCTGCTGGCCCGCCAGGCCATCGTCGGCCAGATTGAAGGCGAGCTTGAGCATGCGGATCGCCTGGGGAGACTTGCCCGCCACGGTTGCCGCCCACTCCAGGGCCCGCTCCTCCAACTCGGCGTGGGGCACCGCCTCATTGACCACGCCCCAGCGCTCGGCGGTGGCGGCATCGTAGGTGCGGGCCAGGAAGAAGATCTCCCGGGCCCGCTTGTCGCCCACCTGCCGCGCCAGCAGCGCCGAGCCGTAGCCCGCATCGAAGGAGCCCACATCGGCATCGGTCTGCTTGAAGCGGGCGTGCTCGATCGAGGCCAGGGACAGGTCCGCGACGACGTTGAGGCTGTGCCCGCCGCCCGCCGCCCAGCCCGGCACCGCGGCGATGACCACCTTGGGCATGGTGCGGATGAGGCGCTGGACCTCCAGGATGTGCAGGCGCCCGGCCCGGGCCGTGTCCACCCGGGCACGGGCCGCGGCCACATCGGCCTCATGGGAGTAGGGCCCGGCGGTGGCCGCATCCTCGGCCTGCCCGCCGCTGCGGGCCGGCTCGGACTCGTAGCGGTAGCCGTCGCGGCCGCGGATGCGCTGATCCCCGCCGGAGGAGAAGGCCCAGCCGCCGTCGCGCGGGGAGGGTCCGTTACCGGTGAGGATGACGGCGCCGACGTCGCCGCTCATGCGCGCATGGTCCAGGACCCGGTAGAGCTCATCGACGGTGCGGGGGCGGAAGGCGTTGCGCACCTCGGGGCGGTTGAGGGCGACCCGCACCACCGGCAGGTCCCGCAGCCAGGCGCCGGAGGCATCGCGCAGGCAGCCCCGGTGGTAGGTGACGTCGGTCAGGGCCGGCTCGGCGCCGCCCCCGGTGCTCGGGCCGGTGGCGACGGCGCTCGCGGCGGGTGCCGCGCCGACAGCGGCATGGGGGAAGCCGGGGACCTCCCGCCAGCGGGACGGGTCGAAGATCTCGGAGACCCGGGCGGGCACGGGGTGGAGGGACACGGCGTCGGTGCTGGCCTCAGACATGGGCACAGCCTAGGCGCACTGCTCGGGCGGGTGGCTCACCCGGCCCGCGGGCCACGGGTGTCCGCCGGCCCCGCCCGCTCCGGCAGCGCGCGAGCCCGACCGCCTGCATCTGCCTGGCCCGCCCGCCAGCGCCCGCCCCGCGCGCGTCTCAAACGTCCTCCCCGCCCGTGACCTTTCCGTATCCTGACGCGGTGACTCCTGAACCCGCATCCCGACGTGGCGAGCTCGACCTCGCGGCGCTGCGCGCCCAGGACCCTACTGGTCTGCTGGAGGGCATCGACCGCGCCGTTGTCTGGGACATCCCGCTGACCACCCGATTCCGCGGCCTGACCCGCCGCGACGGCGTGCTGCTGCACGGTCCCGGGGGCTGGGGCGAGGTCGCCCCCTTCTGGAACTACGGCTCCGAGGCCGGTGCGCCGTGGCTCGCCGCGGGACTGGCCCAGGCCCGGGGCGCGGTGGCCCCGCCCCGCTACCGCGATGCCATCCCCGTCAACGTCACCGTCCCCGAGATCTCCGGCTCCCAGGCGGGCAAGCTCGTGGCCACCTCGGGGGCGGGCACCGCCAAGGTCAAGGTCTCGGGCAGCGACTCGGCCATGGACCTGGCTCGGGACATTGAGCGCCTGGAGGCCGTGCGTGACGCCCTGGGGCGCTCGGGCAGGATCCGCATCGATGCCAACGGCGGCTGGGAGCTGGAGGCCGCCACGCGGATCCTGCCCCGGCTGGACCGCGCCGCCGGGGGCCTGGAGTACGCCGAGCAGCCCTGCGCCACCGTGGAGGATCTGGCGGAGCTGCGCCGCAAGGTGGACGTGCCCATCGCGGCCGATGAGTCCATCCGCCTGTCGCCCGACCCCATGGAGGTGGTGCGCTCCAAGGCCGCCGATGTGGCGGTGGTCAAGGTGGCGCCCCTGGGCGGGGTGCACCGCGCCCTGGACCTCATCGAGCGCCTGGGGCTGCCGGCCGTGGTCTCCTCGGCCCTGGACACCTCGGTGGGGATCTCGGCGGGGGTGGCGCTGGCCTCGGCCCTGCCGGTGCTGGGGCATGCCTGCGGGCTGGGCACCGTCCGCCTCATGCGCAGTGATGTCGCCGTGCCCAGCGCCGTGCCCCGGGACGGCGAGCTGCCCGTGCGCGAGGTCCACGTCTCCGCCCGTCTGCTGGAGGCGACGGTGGCCGACGACGACCTGACCTCCCGCTGGCAGGTGCGCATGACCCACCTGCTGGGCGCCCTGCGCGCGCGGCGCGAGCGGGAGGCCCGCGACCCCTCGACGGCGGTTGCCGGGCTGCCGCTCTGAGCGCGGCGGCGCGGGCCGGGCGGGGGCGGGGAAGGCCCGTTTCCGCCTTTGTCACGGAACACGGGCAGGTCTCGTATTCTTGGCCGATGACCCTCCATCCATGCGCGCCGGTCAGCGCCGAGCCGCCGAATCCTTCGATGGTGGCCGCGTGCAGTCTCGTGGAGGCGCTGGTGGAGCGGGGGGTGCGCGAGGTCGTGCTGTGCCCCGGCTCGCGCAGCGCCCCCCTGGCCTACGCCCTGGCCCAGGCGCAGGAGGAGGGGGCCGTGAGCCTGCGGGTGGTCCTCGATGAGCGCAGCGCCGCCTACATGGCCCTGGGCCTGGCGCGGGCCCACGCCCTGGCCGGCGAGCTGCGCCCCGCCGCGGTGGTGACCACCTCGGGCACGGCCGTGGCCAACCTTCATCCCGCCGTGTGCGAGGCCGACGCCGCGGGCATCCCCCTGCTGCTGCTCACCGCCGACCGGCCCCATGAGCTGGTGGGCACCGGGGCGAACCAGACCACCGAGCAGACGCGCGTCTTCGGGGCGGCTAGCCGGCTGGTGGTCGATCTTCCCGCCGACCTGTCGCGCGACCTGGGGCAGGGGGCCGCCCGCGCGGCCATCGCCGGGCAGGTGCGCCGCTGCGTGGCCGCCGCCACCGGGGAGATCAGCCGCGACCCGGGGCCGGTGCAGATCAACATCCGCTTCCGCCCGCCGCTGGCGCCCTCGGGGGTGTCCGCGGCCGACGTCGGTGCCGGTGACGTCGGTGGTGCTCACGGTGCTGGCGGTGCCGGCGACGCTGATGGCGTCGTCAGCACCGGTGGTGCCGGCGGCGCTGATGCCGCCGCCGATGCGGGAGGGCCCGGCCAGGCAGGGCCAGCCACCGGGGGCCACTCGGACCCGCGGGCCTGGCCGGCCCCGCCGGAGTGCCGGCCCTTAGAGCATCGGGGCCTGCGGGAGTGCCGGGGCGTGGTGGTCGCGGGGGATACGCCCTTCCCGGGCGTGGGGGAGGCGGCCCGTGGCCTGGCCGAGCAGCTGGGCTGGCCGCTCCTGGCCGAGCCGACCTCCCATGCCCGCGCCGGCGACCATGCCCTGACCCACTACGCCGAGCTGCTGGCCTCGCCTGCCGGGCGGGAGCTGGCCGACCAGGTGACCGATATCGTCGTGGCCGGCCACCCGACTCTTTCGCGCGGGGTCGGCGCCCTGCTGTCGGGGACCGGGGCCCGCCTGCACGTGCTGGCCGAGCGGGCCCGGTGGAGCGATACGGCGGGCAGGGCCGCAACGGTCCTGCCCGTGGATGTGCGGGCAGGGGCGCAGCAGGTCGACGGCATCATCGCCGCGCTCGGGCTGAGCCCGGCCCGGCAGTGGGTGCGGGCCTGGAAGGAGGCGACCCACCGCCTGAGCCGCCAGGAGCGGGAGGCCGCTCAGGGCGGACCGGCCGGTCGGGACGCCCGGGCCTGCCGGGCCGATGCCGCTGCGGGCGCGGCCTGGGACGCTGCTCTGGGCCACGACGGGCCGCTGCTGTTCCTGGGCTCCTCCATGACCCTGCGCCGCCTGGACCGGCTCGCCGCCCCCGCCCACTCGGCGGCTACCGCCCTCGGCTCGCACCGCCCCCCGACAGCACTGGCCAACCGGGGCCTGGCCGGTATCGACGGCACCCTGGCCACCGCCACGGGAGTGGCGCTCGGCGCGCGGCGGCCCGTGCGCGCCGTCGTGGGCGACCTGTCCTTCCTGCACGACGCCATGTCCCTGGGCCGGGGCGCCATGGAGGAGGAGCCCGATCTTCAGGTCCTGGTCGTCGACGACGGCGGGGGTGCGATCTTCTCGACCCTGGAGTACGCCGCGCTGCCACCGGCCCAGCGCTTCACGCGCCTGTTCACCACGCCTCAGGCCGCTGATATCCCCGCCCTGGCCGCCGCGTTGGGGGCCCGGGTCCACCGGCCCACCGACCTGCCCGGCCTGCGCGAGGTGCTGGAGCAGCCCGTGCGCGGGCTGAGCGTCATCGTGTGGGAGGCCCGGGAGAATGATGCCTATGAATAGGTCCATGAAGCGCGGTTATGAATATGGGTAGGCCGCCCCGTTGCTGACGAGACACAACAGTTACAGAATCCACAGTGAAGACTCAGACGGGGGTCGGGAACGCTCCAGGGCGTGAGTGTTTTCTGACGCTCGATTGACGTAAGGGCCTGGGGCCTCAGGGAGGACGACATTGAGCACGCACGATGACAGCACTGACAACGGCTATGGGCGCCAGCCGCAGAGCCCCGGCCCCCAGGCGGAGAGCGGTCCGGAGGGGGAGACCGGCTCGGAGGCGGAGCACCAGGCCCCGCCCGAGCAGGCTCAGCAGCCCCAGCCCTCCCATGACCACGCCCGCAGTGCTGGCCAGGCCCACAGTGCTGATCAGGCCCACGGTGCCCAGGCGCAGGGCTCGTCCTACGGGGTGACCCAGGACTCCCACTCCCGCTACGCCCCGCCGTCGATCCCGCCGTCGGGCAGGCCCGCTCCCTCGCCCACCCCCGGCGGGTCCGGCTCCTCGGGCTCGCCCTACACGGGCGTGCCCGCCACCCCCGCCGGCTACGACTTCTCGCGCGCCTCCTCGCGCCCCCAGGGCCTGAGCGCCGCCACCGGCGCCTACGGCTCGACCGCCTCGACCGCCTCGAGCGCCTCGGGGCCCTATGCGGCCAGTGCCGCGGGCGCCCCCGGTGCGGCTGGTGGCCCCGCCCCCGGTGCTCCCGGTGCGCCGGGGGCCGGTCCGGCGTACCTGGGGGCCTCGTCGCCCACCGCCCAGCACCAGCAGGCCTATGCCCCGGCCGACGCCGGCTACCAGGCCCGCCAGGAGCGTCGCGGCCCCGGGTGGGGGGCCCTCGTGGGTGCCACGGTCGTCGCCGCCCTCCTGGGCTCGGCCGGTGCGGTGGCCGTGGTCAAGGCCACCGACTCGGGCCAGGGGCCTGCCGCAGCCGCCTCCTCCGCCCCCACCGCCATCGCCACCGGGGACACCACCCAGACGGTCACCACCCAGGGGCAGACCCCCGACTGGGAGGGCGTGACCGCGGCGGTCTCCAACGCGGTGGTGGCCATCGCCATTGAGAAGGACGGGCAGCGCGGAGAGGGCTCCGGCTTCATCTACGACAAGGCCGGGCACATCATCACCAATGATCACGTGGTCGGCGGTGCCAGCAGGGTCGCGGTGACCCTGGCCGACGGCCGCATCTACGACGCCGAGATCACCGGTACCGACCCGGCCACCGACCTGGCCGTCATCGAGCTGGTGGGCGCGCCCAAGGACCTCACCGTCGTCCAGCTGGGCAACTCCGATGAGATGGTCACCGGGCAGGACGTCATGGCCATCGGCAACCCGCTGGGCCTGTCCTCCACCGCCACCACCGGGATCGTCTCGGCCCTCAACCGGCCCGTGGTCACGGGCAAGGGCGAGTCCACCGGGGGCGATGGGACGGTCTACACCAATGCCATCCAGATCGACGCCGCCGTCAACCCGGGCAACTCCGGTGGTCCCCTGTTCGATGAGCGGGGGCACGTCGTGGGGGTGACCAGTTCGATCATCACCGCCAGCGAGGACAATCCGGGCAGTATCGGTATTGGCTTCGCCATCCCCGTCAACCTCGCCGATAAGGTCGCCAAGCAGCTCATCGATTCCGGCTCGGCCACCCACGCCTACCTGGGCGTGGGGCTGGACAATGGTGTGGGTGAGGTCGGCGATGAGGTGCGCAGTGGCGCCAAGGTCACCAAGGTGGAGTCCGGGGCGCCGGCGGATAAGGCGGGCTTGAAGGAGAACGACGTCATCATCGCGATCGACGGCAAGCCCACGGCCCAAGCCGATGCGCTCACCGGATTCGTGCGCCAGTACTCGGCGGGGGAGACCGTCAAGCTCACTGTCATCCGCGACGGGGAGAGGAAGGACGTGGAGGCCACGTTGGTGGAGCGCCCCGACTCCTGAGCCCGGCTCATCCCGGGGCCCGTCCAGCCCTACCCGGGCCGCCCTCCGCGGTCTGCGCGCCGGTCAGGGAAGGGCGGCCAGGGCCTCCAGGACGGGGCGCATCTTGGCCTCGGTCTCGGCCAGCTCGTCGGCCGGGTCGGAGTCCGGCATGATGCCGCAGCCCCCGAAGGCCCGCAGGGGCCCGCCCGGCTGCGCCCCGAGTTGGGCGCTGCGCAGGGCGATGCACCACTGGCCCTCCCCGTGCCAGTCCACCCAGCCCACCGGCCCGGCGTAGCGGCCCCGGTCCATGCCCTCGACGGACTCGATGATGCCGGTGGCCGCCGCGGTGGGGGTCCCGCCCACGGCGGCCGTGGGGTGGAGAGCGCCCACGAGGGACAGGGCCCCGGTGTCCCCGGCGACGACGCCGCGCACGTCACTGGCCAGGTGCAGGACGTTGGGCAGCTCCAGCACGTGGGGCTCCTGGGCCTCCACCACCGAGCACAGGGGCTCCAGGGCCTCCAGCACCGAGGCGCGCGCCAGGGCATGCTCGCGGGTGTTCTTCCCCGAGGCCCGCAGCCACTGGGCGAGCTCGGTGACGGCCTGGGCCCGCTGCTGGGGCACCATGCCGCGGGGGAGCCGGGCGGTGCCGGCCAGGACCCGGCTGAACAGGCGCCGGCTCTCCAGGCGCACCAGCATCTCGGGGCTGGCGCCCACCATCCCGTCGACGGCGAAGGTCCAGCAGGTGGGGTAGGCCCGGCCCAGGCGGGCCAGCAGGTCCCCGGTGGTCATGGTGGGCGGGGGGTCGATGAGGACGTCGCGGGCCAGGACGACCTTGTCGGCCTCGCCGCGGCGCATGCGCTCCTGTGCGGCGATGACGGCGGCCTGCCACTGCTGGGCGCTCAGGGTTCCTTGGCGCGGGCGGAGATGGCGCTGGGCCTGCGGGTGGGCCTGGGTGCTCGGGGACGGCGGCGGCGCACCGGGGCGGGCGGGGGCGAGCGTGGGCAGGAGGGCGGCGAGATCGGGGTGCTCCTGGCCTTCGGGGACGGCGGTGGTCGCCCAGGCCCCCTGGTCGTCCAGGCCCACAAGCACGTGGGGGATGAGGAGGACGGAGGACTGGGCGGAGGTGGGGGAGAAGGTGAGGGTGCCCAGGGCGACGGGCCCGGTGCCGGGCCGCACGAGCGGGTCGCGCCACCAGGAGGCGTAGACCACCGCGCGCCAGGCACTGCGCAGGGCCTCGATGCGCTGGGGGCCGCGGGCGGTGAGGGTCAGGGCGCGTCCCAGGCCGATGAGGCCCCGGCCTTGGTGCACCCAGGAGGTCACGTCGTCCCGGCCTTCGAGGAGGCTGAGCAGGTCGGGGGAGCGGGTGCCCAGGAGCTCTTCGGGCAGGGGGCGGGTGAGGAAGGACAGGCGGGGCGGTGCCGAGCGGCAGGCCTCGGCGTCGAGCGTGGGTGCGGGTGGGGTCGTGCGAGGGCGCGACTGGGGGCGGTGGCGTGGCATGGGCGGGGGTGCTCAGGCGGGCGTGCTGGCGCTGGGCGAGGGGCGCTGGGGCTTGGTGGCGCGGTGGATGGCGACGATGCCGCCGGAGAGGTTCTTGTAGCCCACGCCCCGCCAGCCGGTGTGCTGCATGAGGGCGGCCAGGGACTGCTGGTCGGGCCAGGCCAGGATGGATTCGCCCAGGTAGTCGTAAGCGGCGGTGTTGGAGGAGATGAGGCGGGCGGCGGCGGGCAGGGCGGTGCCCAGGTAGTAGCGGTAGACGGCGCGGAAGGGGCGGGAGGTGGGGGTGGAGAACTCGGCGATGACGAGGCGGCCGCCGGGCCTGGTCACCCGGTGCATCTCGCGCAGGGCGGTGCGCGTGTCCTGCACGTTGCGCAGGCCGTAGGAGATGGTGACGACGTCGAAGGACTCATCGGCGAAGGGCAGGGCGGTGGCGTCCCCGGCGACGAAGCTGATGCGGGGGTGGCGTCGGCGGCCCTCGGCGACCATGCCGGTGGAGAAGTCGCAGGCGACGACGTCGGCGCCTGCGGCCGCGTACTCGGCGGAGGAGGTGCCGGTGCCGGCGGCCAGGTCGAGGATGCGCATCCCGGGGGCGGGGGCGACGGCGGCGCGGGTGACGGCCCGCCACATGTGGACCTGGAACAGGCTCATGACGTCGTTGCTCAGGTCGTAGCGGCGGGCGACGGCGTCGAACATCCCGGCGACCTCGCGCGGGTCCTTGGCGAGGGTGGCTCGGCTGGCGGAAGGGCTCATTGCCTCATCATCGCAGACGACGGTGCGGTGGCGCCTCATCGGTGTGATGACGCCGAAAACGCAGAACTGGATAAACCCTGAACGCCGCCGCATGCTGAGATAAGTTCCGGAGGTCGTTGCTTCTCTGTGATCTTATGGTTACGCTGCAAGTGCCCGTGCAGTCGAATGAGAGATCGTGACCTCATGGCATCAATCATGACCCCGACGTCAGACGGTGGTAGTAGTAGTGCGACTGATGACGCCTCCAAGGATAAGGAGAAGCTGGAGGCCTTCAAGGCGGATGTTGACCGCAGGAACGCCGGGCTGGGCTTCTCGATGTCCCCTGATGGTGGTGGCGCCCAGCCAGGTGAGGATCTGTCCAAGGGGATCAATGCCGACGATACGTGGACGGGTCCGCTTGCTTTGGAGATGAAGAACCTCGCGAAGGATGAGGTGGATGCGCTCGCCTCCTTGTTCACCGGTTTGAGCAGCGGCATCCAGGCTGAGATCAATGGCGCGGGGTAGCGCAACGCCGGTGCGGAAGTACCTGACGACAGTGTCCTGTGACGACGAGAGGAATGGACAGTAATGGCCTCGATCTTTCTTGACCCTGAGAAACTGCAAAGGAAAATTGATAGTCTCCAGGCGATGGCGGATGAGTGCAAACGAGTCAATGTTCTGCTGGACGCGGACTCGGAGTCTCACGGGGATCCGTACTTGAAATTCACTGATTTTTATGAGGCGGTGCCGGAGGCGGCGAGGACGGTGGCCGATCGTGCTACCACCATCAAGAACATCAAGGACAAGATCGTCCAACTGAACCAGAACGGTGTCGGGGTCAAGGACAAGGAGACCGGCACGATCACCTGCGAGATTCCCGAAGGGGTGACGATCGAGTCGAAAGAAGGCTTCGATCAGTGGGCGCAGGGTGCTACCGACGCTCATGATCTGCAGCAGTTGGCCAAGTCTGGAAAAAATAAGACGAAGGACGGTCGAACCTATGATGAAGTGATCGCCTCGATGGAGGCTAATAAATCAAATTCGAATCACACCAACAGTTTCATTGATACGATTGGTGCTGAGAATCTCACCGGGTTGCCGTTGGTTATTGACGGAATCTTCATGCAGCAAAGCCCTTACGGCTCTGGAGGCCAGGTGAATGTGAGGCCTGATGCGGGTCCTGAGCTTGCGGATCTGTTGGGTACGATGCTCGCGACATCGTCGAGAACATGGAGTGCAGATAAGGCTCAGAATGTTGCTGAGGATATTCGTTCCTCTGTTGATGAGAGGGGCGAGTATGGTCGCATCACTGTGCTCAATGCCATGATCGGCGGGCATGATGCTGACGGCAATGGCGTCACCGACCTGCGCTTCGGAACGGACTTCCTGGTCTCCATGGGGGAGGAGATGGAGAAGGTCGATCTTGAGAAGGTGCAGCGGGCAGTGGAGGATTCTCAGAATGATGGCGCGTACCAATCCGGTTATGGCGATGTTTCAAAGTATGCAAAGGCTGCCATTGGCGAGCATTTTTCTGAGCAGTCGTTCGATCCTCTGGCGGGAGTGCTGGATGCCATGGGCGGCAATGCCGAGGCGGCGAGCAGGTTCATCGCCCCTGAGGGGGAGTCTCCATCAGAGGTGGATCTGACTCGCTACAATCGGCTGATGGAGCGGACGTGGGATGAGCAAGGATTTGAGGGCTTCACAGCTGCGGTGGCGGCGGTGTCCTCACTTCGGGGTTCGGAGAATGCTGATGAAGCCGAGCGAGCGCGTGTTCTTTCCGGTAATGCGATTCATGATTTCGCAACGAAGACTGAGGAGAGTAAATACACTGATGATGCCAAGGCGCGTATCGGCCTGTTGTTGGCGAACAATCCTGCAGAGCTGACTCAGGTTGCTGATGACGGTAGTTTTTTGGATCCTGACACAAATACTATCATGCCAGTTGCTGAAGGAGAACATGTCGAGGAACTCATGCGGCGTGTTGCTGACAACTCTACTGCGACAGGGACCATTGCCGCCACGCTTGGTGAATACGCGAAGAGACAGGCGGAGGTGGGCGTTGAGACTCATTCAGGGAAACCTGATCTGCAGAGAGAAAAAATTGATCGCGCCTATGATCGCGGCGCGAATGCTGTTGGTCTGCTGGCGGGGATGGCGGACGCTAAGGCCGATATTGTGAATGAGGGGAACAAGGAAAAGATGCAGGCCGAGTCACAATCCGCGCAGACTGCTCTCAATGTGTTCTCCACCGTGGTGGGGGCTGGGGTGAGCGCTGTCAGTGGTCCTGCAGCTCCTGCGGTTAGCACCGCTTGGTCTGCAGGGAGCACGTTGGCGGTGCCTGTACTTGCGGACCAGGGGAAGGCGGCGGAAATCGAGTCGGCCGCGCCGGACTACATGTCGGACGGGATGTGGGCAGCGTCGGTACGGGATGCAGCGAGCGCGGGACTACTCAACCCCAGTGATTTTGAACATGTGACCGATCCGGATGGTCATCAGTACAGTTGGATCACCCAGAACGAAGATGGCAGTTATAGGATTGATCTCTCAAATGTTAGGGATACAGAAGAGGCGTATCAGCAGATGCATGACTGGGAGGCTGTCGTTAATTCACCTGAAAAAGAGGGCGATCCAATTCTGGAGGATATGAAAAATGCGCGGAGACGTGCCTATAATGATGGTTACAATGACGGAAACAAGTGAGAAAGGTAGGGATGATGAAAATAGGTCGTCGAATAATGTGCACGATCGGTTGCATACTGCTATTCGGGATGGTGTCACTAGGGCTTTCGGGCTGCTCCGAGATTGACGTTTCCGGGAGTGCCTCACCTTCACCTTCGGTTGCGCCGACGGGTCTGCCCGAGGATGTCAAGGTGTGTGGTTTTCTTTCCCCGTCAGAGGCGGGGAAGGCCTTAGAGTTTACCGTAACGCAAGTAAGTTATTCGCATAGTCCGGGTGATGGAAGGGACGTGGATCCTGCGACTGCGACTTTGTATTGTACTATATATTCCTCAGTTGCTGAGGATCCTCATGTGACTGTCTGGTATGAGCCTGACGGTATTATTGATAAAGTTATCGCTGTGCCGCAGTCGGAGCCTCCTCCGGTATTTGATGATGCGAAGGCTCTTGAGAGTGCCGAGGAGTTCAGTATTGAAGGGGTTGAGGGTGAGGGGTTGACGTTTGTCAGTGGGCGGCAATCGGTTGCGATGTGGCACTACCCTGATGATCACGTGCTGATCGTCGAGATGCAGTATTTTGGACCGGTGGAGACCGTTGACCGAAGACCGCAGGCCAAGGCCCTGGTGGAGGCCTCGGTCAGTGGTGTCGTGGAGCAGGCCTCCAAACCGGAGCAGGAACTGACAGGATATCCTCCAGATTCGGCAGCGCCCGGTATCGAGTATGCGACCCCTGATCCGGGATGATTGTAGGCAGAGTGTCATTCCTGGCTCCCGCAAGTGACTCAATCGGCCCGACTCGGGTCGAGGAAGCACGGACGAATTCAATTCGGACCTACTTGTCGCGCTCGGTTCCTGTGGTGATCCGGAGCGGGGTGAGAGGACAGGGTGGATTCGGTGATTCTTTGAGGTGGTACGGATGGTTCGTTCTGTGGGCTCCTGGTGTCTGTCGGTCGGTGCTGTGGTGGCGCTGGGTATTTCGGGCTGCGTGGGAGGACCGGTGGAGGCGACGTCGTCGTCACCCTCTTCTCCGACGGGTCTGCCCGAGGATGTCAAGGTGTGTGGTTTTCTTCCGCCGTCAGAGGCGGAGAAAGCTCTAGACTTCACCATAACACAGGTAAGTTATTGGCATCGTCCTGGCGATGGAGGGGATGTGGATCCTGCGACTTCGACTTTGTTTTGTGGTATATCTTCGTCAGTTGCTGAGGATCCTCATGTGACTGTCTGGTATGAGCCTGGCGGTATTATCGATAGCGTTATCCCTGTGGCGCCGTCGGAGCTTCCTCCGGTGTTTGATGATGCGAAGGGTCTTGAGAGTGCTGAGGAGTTCAGTATTGAGGGGGTTGAGGGTGAGGGGTTGACGCTTATCAGCAAGCGGCAGTCGGTTGCAATGTGGCACTACCCTGATGATCACGTCCTGATCGTTGAAATGAAATTTGTTGGACCGGTGGAGGCTATTGACCGAAGACCGCAGGCCAGGGCCCTGGTGGAGGCCTCGGTCAGTGGTGTCGTGGAGCAGGCCTCCAAGCCGAAGCAGGATTTGACGGGGTATCCTCCAGATTCAGCAGCGCCCGGTATCGAGTATGCGACCCCTAATCCGGGATGATTGTAGGCAGAATGCTATTCCTGGCTCCCGCAAGTGACTCAATCGGCTCGACTCGGGTCGAGGAAGCACGGACGAGTTCGATTCGGGTCTACTTGTCGCGATCGATGTCTGTGGGGCTCCAGAGCGGGGTGCGGGGCCAGAGCGGGGTGCGGGGTAGGGTGATTTTTGAGATGGTAGGGATGGTTCGTTCTGTGGGCTCCTGGTGTCTGTCGGTCGGTGCTGTGGTGGCGCTGGGTATTTCGGGGTGTGCGGAGGCCGGTCGCCTTGGAGAGGCCTCCCCTTCGCCAAAAGGCTTGCCTGAGGATGTCAAGGTATGTGGTTTTCTCAAGCCGTCGCAGGTGGAGGAGGCGTTGGGGGTCGCTGTGAAAAATTTTTCCTATAGTCACTATCCGGGTGACCAGGCGGCTAATTCTGACCTTTACTGTGGTCTCGCGACTTTAGGGAATGTTCGGCCAATTGTAAGGTTGTGGTATGAGCCTCGTGGGAATGTTCGTGAGGTGTTGATGATTATTCCGGGGGAGGATCCGAGGCCGCCGAGGTTCGATGATCTCAAGGATGTTGAGGGGGCGGAGCTGTTCGCCATCGATGGGGTTGAGGGTGAGGGGGTGGCGCTGATCAATGATGGTGTCTCCTATGCGGTGTGGCGCTATCCCGATGATCATGTCCTCATCGTGGAGATCAGTTTCTCTCACTCGAAGGACATCACGGACCAGCGGCCGCAGGCCAAGGCGCTCCTGGAGGCCTCCGTCAACGGCGTGGTGGAGCAGGCCGCCAAGCCGAAACAGAAGTTGACGGCGTATCCTCCGGATTCGGGCGCGCCCGCCATCGAGTATGCGACCCCTAATCCGGGATGATTGTAGGCAGAATGCTATTCCTGGCTCCCGCAAGTGACTCAATCAGCCCGACTCGGGGCGAGGAAGCACGGACGAGTTCGATTCGGGTCTACTTGTCGCGATCGATGTCTGTGGGGCTCCAGAGCGGGGTGCGGGGTAGGGTGATTTTTGAGATGGTATGGATGGTTCGTTCTGTGAGCTCCTGGTGTCTGTCGGTCGGCGCTGTGGTGGCTTTGAGTGTTTCGGGCTGTGTGGGAGGACCGGTGGAGGCGACGTCGTCGTCACCCTCTTCTCCGACGGGTCTGCCCGAGGATGTCAAGGTGTGTGGTTTTCTCAAGCCGTCGGAGGCAGAGGGTGCTCTTGGATTTACTATAGCGCGGGTGATGTATGAGCACAGTCCAGGGAGTCTGGGGGAATCGGATTTTTCGACCGCAAGTCTGTTCTGTGATATTACGTCGACATCTGGCACTGAAGACCCCCATGTGAATGTTTGGTATGAGCCCGCCGGCGTCATTGATGAAGTAGTATCTGTAGCGCCGTCTGAGCCTACTCCTGTGTTCGATGATGCGAAGGCTCTTGAGAGTGCCGAGGAGTTTAGCATTGAAGGGGTTGAGGGTGAGGGGTTGACGCTGATTGATGAGCACAGATCGATTGCGATGTGGCACTACCCTGATGATCACGTCTTGATCGTGGAAATGCAATTTATCGGAGCGGTGGAGTCTGTTGATCGTAGGCCGCAGGCCAAGGCTCTACTGGAGAGTGCCGTTACTCGAGTTGTCGAACAGGCGTCTAAGCCGAAACAGGAACTCACATGGTATCCGTCGGACCTTGAGATGACAGGCCTTGAGTATCATACGCCAAATGCGGAGCCTTCGGTTGGGTGATCATGGCGGTCTGGTTCCAGATGAGGGTGGCTCTGCCTCTGATGCGGTCTTGTCGGGGGCTGAATCGTCGTATGGTGGGGAGGCGTTGAGGCTGTGGGGCTGGTTCATGGTGCGCGGTGGGTGTCTGTGGGGGCTGTGGTGGTGCTGGGCGTCTCGGGGTGTGCGGGGCCTGGTTCTGGTGGGGCGGCCTCGCCTTCGCCTTCGTCAACGGGGATTCCTGAGGATGTCAAGGTGTGTGGCTTTCTCAACTCCTCTGAAGTCGAGAATTCTCTTGGCTTCGTCGTGGATCGAATGACATATAGCCACAGTCCAAGAACTGAATGGGAAAGAGATTCAGGGACTGAGTACCTGTTTTGTGGTCTGACGCCTGGGGCGCCCGAGGATCCTCGTGTATCTTTATGGTATGAGCCTGGCGGATATATTAACAAGGTTGCTCCTATTGGGGCTGATGGTGACATTCCTGTGTTTGATGATGCTAAGGCGTTTGAGAATGCTGAGGGGTTTACTATCGAGGGGGTTGAGGGTGAGGGGTTGACGCTGATTGATGAGCGCCGGTCGATCGCGATGTGGCACTACCCTGATGACCATGTCCTCATCGTGGAAATACAGTTTCGTGGCTCTAGTGATCCGGTTGATCGCAGGCCGCAGGCCAAGGCTATGATCGAGCTCTCGGTCCATGGTGTGGTGGAGCAAGCCGCCAAGCCGCGACAGGAGCCTACGGTGTATCCACCGTATTCGATGGCGCCTGGTGTCGAGCATGCGACTCCTCATCCAGAGTCATCGGGCGGGAGCTGAGGGTCTTCACGGCGAGTTCCTGGGAGGGATGATGCTGGGTCTCATGTGGTGTTGTCGGGGGCTGATTCGTCGTATGGTGGGGAGATGTTGAGGCTGTGGGGCTGGTTCCGTGGTGCTGGTGCGTGGTGGGTGTCTGTGGGGGCTGTGGTGGTGCTGGGCGTCTCGGGGTGTGCGGGGCCTGGTTCTGGTGGGGCGGCCTCGCCTTCTCCATCGTCCACGGGAATTCCCGAGGATGTCAAGGTGTGTGGCTTCCTTTCTCCGTCTCAGGTAGAGGATACTCTGGGGTTTGCCGTGGATAAGTTCTTCTATAGGCATCGTCCGGGTGATCAGTCTGCTGATGCGTCTCTTTCTTGTGATATCGTGGTCTCAGGGGATGGGTTGCGACATACGGCCATGCTGTATGAGCCTCGTGGGAATGTTCGTGAGGTGTTGATGATTATTCCGGGGGAGGATCCTCGGCCGCCGCGCTTCGATGATCTCAAGGATGTCGAGGGGGCGGAGCTGTTCGCCATCGATGGGGCTGAGGGTGAGGGGGTGGCGCTGATCAATGATGGTATCTCCTATGCGGTGTGGCGCTACCCCGATGATCACGTCCTCATCGTGGAGATCAGTTTCTCTCACTCGAAGGACATCACGGACCAGCGGCCGCAGGCCAAGGCGCTCCTGGAGGCCTCCATCAACGGTGTTGTGGAGCAGGCTGCCAAACCCAGGCAGAGGCTCACAGGATATCCTCCAGATTCAGCAGCGCCCGGTATCGAGTATGCGACCCCTAATCCGGGATGATTGTAGGCAGAATGCTATTCCTGGCTCCCGCGAGTGGCTCAATCGGCTCGACTCGGGTCGAGGGATCTCCGACGAGTTCGATTCGGGTCTACTTGTCGCGCTCGGTTCCTGTGGTGATCCGGAGCGGGGTGATAGGGTGGATTTTTGAGGTGTTGTGGATGGTTCGTTCTGCTGGCTCTTGGTGCCTATTGGTCGGTGCTGTGGTGGTGTTGGGTATTTCGGGGTGTGCGGAGGCCGGTCGCCTTGGAGAGGCCTCCCCTTCGCCAAAAGGCTTGCCTGAGGATGTCAAGGTGTGTGGTTTCCTTAAGCCGTCTGAGGCGGAGAAAGCTCTCGGATTTGTGGTCACTCAAATGGGATATAGTCACAGTCCCGCAAGTGGGGCGGAGCAGGAGTCTGGGACAGAAGAACTGTACTGCTATATGGCTTCTGAGAGTTCCGACGATCCTCATGTGACGATGATGTATGAGCCTGGGGGTCTGATTAATAGGGTTGTGTATTTGGGTGTGGGGCAGGTGACTGTGTTTGATGATGCCAAGACTTTTGAGAATGCTGAGGGGTTCAATATTGATGGTGTGGAAGGTGAGGGGCTGACGCTGATTGAGGAAAATCGTTCGATTGCGATGTGGCATTACCCTGATGATCACGTGCTGATTGTGCAGATTGGGCATGCTGAATCTGATGATGCGGCTGATCAGAGGCCGCAGGCCATAGCTCTGGTGGAGGCGTCAGTCAATGGTGTGGTGGAGCAGGCCTCTAAGCCACTTCAAGAGTTCACGGTATATCCTCCGGATTCGGGCGTGCCCGGTATCGAGTATGCGACCCCTAATCCGGGATGATTGTAGGGAGAGTGTTATTCCTGACTTCCGCAAGTCACTACAATCGGATCGACTCGGGTCGAGGGAACACGGACGAGTTCAATTCGGGTTTCTATCAATCATCGCGCTCGGTGCCTGTGGTGCTCAAGAGCGGGGTGATAGGGTGGATTTTTGAGGTGTTGCGGATGGTTCGTTCTGCTGGCTCTTGGTGCCTATTGGTCGGTGCTGTGGTGGTGTTGGGTATTTCGGGGTGTGCGGAGGCCGGTCGCCTTGGAGAGGCCTCCCCTTCGCCAAAAGGCTTGCCTGAGGATGTCAAGGTGTGTGGTTTTTTTTCCCCGTCAGAGGCGGAGAAAGCTCTAGACTTCACCATAACACAGGTAAGTTATTGGCATCGTCCTGGCGATGGAGGGGATGTGGATCCTGCGACTTCGACTTTGTTTTGTGGTATATCTTCGTCAGTTGCTGAGGATCCTCATGTGACTGTCTTGTATGAGCCTGGCGGTATTATCGATAGCGTTATCCCTGTGGCGCCGTCGGAGCTTCCTCCGGTGTTTGATGATGCGAAGGGTCTCGAGAGTGCTGAGGAGTTCAGTATTGAGGGGGTTGAGGGTGAGGGGTTGACGCTTATCAGCAAGCGGCAGTCGGTTGCAATGTGGCACTACCCTGATGATCACGTCCTGATCGTTGAAATGAAATTTGTTGGACCGGTGGAGGCTATTGACCGAAGACCGCAGGCCAAGGCACTGGTGGAGGCCTCGGTCAGTGGTGTCGTGGAGCAGGCCTCCAAGCCGAAGCAGGATTTGACGGGGTATCCTCCAGATTCAGCAGCGCCCGGTATCGAGTATGCGACCCCTAATCCGGGATGATTGTAGGCAGAATGCTATTCCTGGCTCCCGCGAGTGACTCAATCGGCTCGACTCGGGTCGAGGGATCTCCGACGAGTTCGATTCGGGTCTACTTGTCGCGCTCGATGTCTGTGGGGCTCCAGGGCGGGGGTGGGAGGGTGATTTTTGAGATGGTAGGGATGGTTCGTTCTGTGAGCTCCTGGTGTCTGTCGGTCGGCGCTGTGGTGGCTTTGAGTGTTTCGGGCTGTGTGGGAGGACCGGTGGAGGCGACGTCGTCGTCACCCTCTTCTCCGACGGGTCTGCCCGAGGATGTCAAGGTGTGTGGTTTTCTTTCCCCGTCAGAGGCGGGGAAGGCCTTAGAGTTTACCGTAACGCAAGTAAGTTATTCGCATAGTCCGGGTGATGGAAGGGATGTGGATCCTGCGACTGCGACTTTGTATTGTACTATATATTCCTCAGTTGCTGAGGATCCTCATGTGACTGTCTGGTATGAGCCTGACGGTATTATTGATAAAGTTATCGCTGTGCCGCAGTCGGAGCCTCCTCCGGTATTTGATGATGCGAAGGCTCTTGAGAGTGCCGAGGAGTTCAGTATTGAAGGGGTTGAGGGTGAGGGGTTGACGTTTGTCAGTGGGCGGCAATCGGTTGCGATGTGGCACTACCCTGATGATCACGTGCTGATAGTCGAGATGCAGTATTTTGGACCGGTGGAGGCCGTTGATCGAAGACCGCAGGCCAAGGCCCTGGTGGAGGCTTCGGTCAAAGGCGTTGTGGAGCAGGCGTCCAAGCCGGAGCAGGAACTGACGGGATATCCTCCAGATTCAGCAGCCCCCGGTATTGAGTATGCGACCCCTAACGAGGCGGCCTCAACTCCTCGTAGGACGGCTGGGGCGGGATGAAAGAATAAATAATGATGGGCTGTCAGGAATCGGACTCGGTGGCATAGGCATGATGAAGCCGGTTGGGTGGGCACGGGCGCTGCTTGCGCGCCCAGAGCCCCGCCAGGTCGGTGATGGCGCTGACGCCGACATCCCCGGGCCCTCCCGGGCCAGTGGCCTCCGGGACCGGAACGGCCGAGGCGACGGCCAGTGCGGGAGGGAGTGGCTGCGCATCGGTGGTGCGCAGCCACGGCAGCACCAAGGGCGGGGCGGCATCTCGGCTGCTGCGCTCCGCCAGCATCGTCCAGCTCCCGGCCTCGCGGCATCATGCGGGAAGGCCAGGGCCCGTCGCCGCACCAGCGGCTGAGGATCGTAGGGGGGGGGTGAGGCCGGGCGCCGGCGGCCGGATGGCTTCAAGCACGTGCTCGCGGAGCACCGGCAGGCCCCCACGCCCCGCCCGGCCGGACCCGCCCGGCCGGACGTAAGCCCCACCCCGACCGCCCGCCCTCGCCCCTACCCACGACGCGCCATGGGACCCACGTCCCATGGTGCGCGTCATATATTCGTCATCCTTGTGCGACGTAATTCAAGAAGGCCCGTCGACCCGCCCCCGGCCCCACCGCAGCACCCCAATGACGCGATAGCGCTGAAAACCCCTGGTCGCCGCCCTCGGCATCCAGGGCGCTCCAGGCCCGCGGCCGTCCTGGGTAGTGTCTGGGGCGGCGCCCGCAGATCGCGGGGCCGGCGTCGTCGTGCCGAGCAGGGAAAGAGGGGAACTCAGTGACCACTCAGGCCACCCAGCCCGCAGGCGCCGCCAGCCCAAGCACAGGCAGCCCGGGAGCCAGTGCCGACGTCATCGTCGTCGGCGCCGGGCCCGCCGGATGCTCTGCCGCCCGCCACCTGGCCACCGCCGGCCTCGACGTCCTGCTCCTGGAGAAGAACGAGTTGGGGCGGGACAAGGTCTGCGGCGACGGCCTGACCCCCTCGGCCGTGCGCGAGCTCGTGCGCCTGGGCATGGACACCACCGGCTGGCAGCGCAACTCCGGCCTGCGCGTCATCGGCGGCGGCCACCGCCTCCACTTCCCCTGGCCCGAGCAGGCCTCCCTGCCCTCCTACGGCCTGGCCCGCCCCCGCGCCCTGCTCGACCGCGACCTGGCCGAGCACGCCGCCGCCGCCGGCGCCCGCCTCCTGACCGGCGTCACCGTTACCGCCCCGCGCACCAGCCGGACCGGGCGCATCACCGGCGTCGAGGCCAAGCCCACCCCCCGCGTGACCTACCCCGGCATCGAGGCCCCCGCCACCCTGACCGCCCCCCTGGTCATCGACGCCGGGGGAGTCTCCGCCCGCCTGGCCACCGCCGTGGGCCGCACCAAGAACGAGCGCCGCCCCCTGGGCGTGGCCGTGCGCGCCTACTTCCGCTCCCCGCGAGCCGACGACGCCTGGATGGAGTCCCACCTGGAGCTGTGGGACGGCCCCGCCGGAGCCTCCGAGCTCCTGCCCGGCTACGGCTGGATCTGGCCGGTGGGGGAGGGCCTGGTCAACGTCGGGCTCGGCTCGGTCTCCTCGCGCGCCGCCACCACCCGGATCGACTACAAGAGCGTCTTCTCCACCTGGATGCGCAACGTCCCGCAGTCCTGGGGCCTGACCCCCGACAACCAGGTGGGCCGCCTGGCCAGCGCCGCCCTGCCCATGGCCTTCAACCGCAAGCCCCACTACGCCGACGGCCTCATGCTCCTGGGCGACGCCGGGGGCATGGTCTCGCCCTTCAACGGCGAGGGCATCGCCCAGGCCCTCATGTCCGGGCGCCTGGCCGCCGAGGCCGCCGCCCAGGCCGCCGCCCGCTCCACCGCCTCCGGGCGCGAGCAGGCCCTGGCCCAGTACCCCCGGGCTCTGAGCGCGGAGATGGGCGGCTACTACACCCTGGGCCGCGTCTTCGTCTCCCTCATCGAGCACCCCGAGGTCATGCGCCTGTGCACCCGCCACGGGCTGCCCCGCAAGCACCTCATGCGCATCGTCACCAAGCTCCTGTCCGACGGCTGGGAGCGGCGCGGCGGCGACTCCATCGACCACTTCATCCAGCTCCTGACAAGGATGGTGCCCGCAGCATGAACCCCTATGCCCCCCTGCTCATCATGGCGGCAGTGGCCCTCCTGGTGGCCGTCGGCGGCCTGGCCATGAGCGCCCTCATCAGCCCCACGCGCCACAACCGCGTCAAGGTCGCCAACTACGAGTGCGGCATCGACCCCACCCCCGCCAACACCGAGCACGGGCGCTTCCCCGTCTCCTTCTACCTGGTGGGCATGACCTTCATCATCTTCGACGTCGAGGTCGTCTTCCTCTACCCCTGGGCCACGGCCTTCGCCCGCCTGGGCTTCTTCGGCCTGAGCGCCGCCCTGGTCTTCATCGCCCTCATCACCGTGCCCTACATCCTGGAGTGGCGCCGCGGCGGACTGGACTGGGACTGAGGCTGGGGAGACGAGCGCAGGAAAGGCAGGCACAGATATGAGCATGAAAGAGCACAACGCCTTCATGGCGTCCATCCCCTCCAAGCGGGACGATCCGGCCGCCCAGGCCGCGGCCGAGGTGGACTCGCCCGGCTTCCTGCTGACCACGGTGGAGAAGCTGGCGGGACTGGCCCAGGCCCGCTCCCTGTGGCCGGTGACCATGGGCCTGGCCTGCTGCGCCATCGAGATGATGGCCGCCGGCACCCCCCGCTTCGACATGGCGCGCTTCGGCTGGGAGGTCTTCCGCGCCTCCCCCCGCCACGCCGACGTCATGATCGTCTCGGGCCGGGTCTCCCACAAGATGGCCCCCATCGTGCGCAATGTCTACGACTCCATGCCCGAGCCCAAGTGGGTCATCTCCATGGGCGCCTGCGCCTCCTCCGGCGGCATCTTCAACAACTACGCCGTGGTCCAGGGCTGCGACCACATCGTGCCGGTGGACATCTACCTGCCCGGCTGCCCGCCCCGCCCCGAGATGCTGCTCAACGCCATGCTCGAGCTCACCCGCCAGATCGAGCGCAAGCCCCTGTTCAAGCACCGCGAGGAGATCGCCCGCGCCGTCGAGGCCGCCGCCCTGTCCGCCACCCCCACCCACGAGATGAAGGGCCTGCTGGCATGAGCGAGACCACCCCCTCCCCGCAGACCCCCGCCGCGCCCGAGCCGCCCGCCGTCCCCGAGATCGCGGGCACCCCCGTGCGCCCCGACCTGGCCCTGGAGGTCATCGCCACCCGCTCGGGCCAGTTCGGCGCCCCCGACTCCGACACCACCGGCTACGGCCTGCACACCGAGACCATCACCCTGGCCCCCGCCGCCACCCGCCCCTACGGCGGCTGGTTCGACGACGTCGTCGACCACCTCGCCGAGGACCTCGCCCAGGATGGGGTGGACCCGGCCGCCGCCATTGAGAAGGTCGTCATCGAGCGCGGTGAGCTCACCGTGTTCATCGCCCGCGAGCACCTCCTGGCGGTGGCCCGGCACCTGCGCGACGACCAGGACCTGCGCTTCGAGCTGTGCCTGGGCGTCAGCGGGGTCCACTACCCCGGTCTGACGGGCCGTGAGCTGCACGCCTGCATCCAGTTGATGAGCCTGACCCACGGCGGGCGCCAGCTGCGCCTGGAGGTCGCCTGCCCCGAGACCGACCCCCACATCCCCTCCATCGTCGCGATCTACCCCGGCAACGACTGGCACGAGCGCGAGACCTGGGACCTCATGGGCATCGTCTTCGACGGGCACCCCTCCCTGACCCGCACCGCCATGCCCGACGACTGGGTGGGCCACCCCCAGCGCAAGGACTACCCCCTGGGAGGCATCCCCGTGGAGTACAAGGGGGCCACCACCCCGCCCGCCGACACCCGGAGGTCCTACAGCTGATGAGCACCCCCACCTCTGCCTTCCACGCCACCGGGCCCGCCACCGACGACCTGGCCCAGGGCGCCGAGCAGTTCACCGCCAACGGCGGGGACTGGGATGAGATCGCCGCCCGCATCGCCGAGCGCGACGAGGCCGACCGCCTGCGCAACGACCGCATCGTGGTCAACATGGGCCCGGTCCACCCCTCCACCCACGGCGTGCTGCGCCTGGTCCTGGAGGTCGACGGCGAGACCGTCACCGAGGTGCGCGTGGGCACTGGCTACCTGCACACGGGCATCGAGAAGAACATGGAGTACCGCACCTGGACCCAGGGCGAGACCTTCGTGACCCGCATGGACTATGTCGCCCCCTTCTTCCAGGAGGTCGCCTACGCCCTGGCCGTCGAGAAGCTCCTGGGCATCACCGACGACATCCCCGAGAAGGCCACCGTCACCCGCGTGCTGCTCATGGAGCTCAACCGCATCGCCTCCCACGTGGTGGCCGTGGGCACCGGCGGCAACGAGATGGGCGGCACCACGCTGATGACCATCGCCTTCCGGGCCCGGGAGAACATCCTCAAGGCCTTCGAGATGGTCTCCGGGCTGCGCATGAACCACGCCTTCATCCGCCCCGGCGGCCTGGCCCAGGACCTGCCCGAGGGCTTCACCGGCTTCGTGCGCTCGGTCATGCCCGACATCAAGAACGACATCCACGAGCTCGAGCTGCTGCTCATGGCCAACCCCATCCTCAAGGCCCGCTTCATCGGGGTCGGAGAGATCAGCCTGGCCGGCGGCCTGGCCCTGGGCCTGACCGGCCCCTGCCTGCGCGCCGCCGGCTACCCCCTGGACCTGCGCCGCACCAGCCCCTACTGCGGCTACGAGACCTACGACTTCGAGGTGCCGGTCTACGACCGCTCCGACTGCTTCAACCGCCTGCGCATCCGCCTGGACGAGTGCTACGAGTCCCTGGTCATCATCTCCCAGTGCCTGGAGCGCCTCGATGAGATCTCCGCGCGCGGGGACGACCCCTCCAACACCACCATGGTGGCCGACCCCACCATCGCCTGGCCCGCCCGCATGGCCATCGCCACCGACGGCCAGGGCCAGTCCCTGGAGCACGTGCGCGAGATCATGGGCAGCTCCATGGAGTCCCTCATCCACCACTTCAAGCTGGTCACCCAGGGATTCCGGGTCCCCGCCGGGCAGGTCTACCAGACCATCGAGCACGCCAAGGGCGTCCTGGGCGTCCACGCCGTCTCCGACGGCGGCACCCGCCCCTACCGGGTCCACTTCCGCGACCCCTCCTTCTCCAACCTGCAGTCGGTGGCCATGATGGGCGAGGGCGGCATGATCGCCGACCTCGTGCCCGCCCTGGCCTCCGTCGACCCCGTCCTGGGAGGTGTGGACCGCTGATGAGCACCACCGACAGCGCCACCAACAACGCCGTGGCCACCCGCGACCAGGCGCCGGCCGAGCCCGGCCCGGCCCGGGAGCTGGGCTACAGCCCCGAGGCCGCCGGCCGCCTGGAGGCCGACATCGAGCAGATCATCGCCCGCTACCCCGTGGGCCAGGAGCGCAGCGCGCTCATCCCCATGCTCCACCTCATCCAGTCCGTGGACGGCTACGTCTCTCCCGCCGGCATCGCGCTGTGCGCCCAGCGGCTGTCCCTGAGCCGCTCCGAGGTCTCTGCAGTGGCCACCTTCTACAGCCAGTTCCGCCGCCACCCCTCGGGCACCTACCACGTGGGGGTGTGCACCAACGCCCTGTGCGCCGTCATGGGCGGGGACGAGATCTGGCAGGCCGTGGCCGAGCACACCGGCCTGGGCTCCGATGAGACCAGCGAGGACGGGACCATCAGCCTGGAGCGCGTGGAGTGCAACGCCGCCTGCGACTACGCCCCCGTGGTCATGGTCAACTGGGAGTTCTTCGACAACCAGACCCCCCAGAGCGCCGTCGCCCTGGTCAGCGCCCTGGAGCGCGGCGAGGCCGTGAGCCCCACCCGCGGGCCCGAGGTGCTGCCGACCTTCAAGGACAACGAGCGCCTCCTGGCCGGCTTCGAGGACGGGCACGGCGACGAGGGCCCCGGCGGCGCCGAGCCCACCCTGCGGGGCCTGCGCATCGCCCGGGAGAAGGACTGGACCGCGCCCAAGGAGGAGGGCAAGTGAGCGAGACGAGCAACGAGCCGCAGGACCCCCAGGGCCCCGCCTTCACGGCCCCCGGCACCCTCACCCCCGTCCTGACCGACATCTGGGACGCCGAGCGCTCCTGGAGCCTGGAGACCTACCGCGCCCACGGCGGCTACCAGGGCCTGGCCCGTGCACGCGAGCTCGGCCCCGAGGACCTGGTGGGCATCGTCAAGGACTCCGGGCTGCGCGGACGCGGGGGAGCGGGCTTCCCCACCGGCCTGAAGTGGTCCTTCCTGCCCCCGCCCGACGGCGGCCCCCGCTACCTGGTGGTCAACGCCGACGAGTCCGAGCCGGGCACCTGCAAGGACATCCCCACCATCCTGGCCAACCCCCACGCCCTCATCGAGGGCATCGCCATCACCTCGCGGGCCATCGGCTGCGACCACGCCTTCGTCTACCTGCGCGGGGAGGTCGCCCACGTCTACCGCCGGCTCCTGGGGGCCGTGCGCGAGGCCACCGAGGCCGGCCTGCTGGCCACCGGCTTCGGCCTGGACGGCTCCCAGCCCCTGCGCATCACCGCGCACGCCGGGGCCGGCGCCTACATCTGCGGTGAGGAGACCGCGCTGCTGGACTCCCTGGAGGGGCGCCGCGGCCACCCCCGCCTCAAGCCGCCCTTCCCCGCGGTCGCCGGCCTCTACGCCCGGCCCACCGTGGTCAACAACGTGGAGACCATCGCCTCGGTGCCCGCGATCCTGGCGCGCGGCGCCCAGTGGTACGCCGCCATGGGCACCGAGAAGTCCAAGGGCCACGGCATCTTCTCCGTCTCGGGCCACGTGGCCCACCCCGGCCAGTACGAGGCCCCCTTCGGCATCACCATGCGCGAGCTCATCGAGCTCTCCGGCGGCATCCGCCCCGGCCACGAGCTGAAGTTCTGGGTGCCCGGGGGCTCGTCCACCCCCATCTTCGGCCCCGAGGAGCTCGACGTCCCCCTGGACTACGAGTCCGTGGCCGGCGCCGGCTCCATGCTGGGCACCCGCGCCCTCCAGGTCTTCGACGAGACCGTCTCGGCGGTGCGCGTGGTGGCCCGCTGGACCGAGTTCTACCAGCACGAGTCCTGCGGCAAGTGCACCCCCTGCCGCGAGGGCACCTACTGGATGCGCCAGATCATGCTGCGCCTGGAGGCCGGCCGGGGACTGCCCGGGGATGTGGAGAAGCTGGAGGACATCGCCGGCAACATCGCGGGCCGCTCCTTCTGCGCCCTGGGCGACGCCGCCGCCACCCCGGTCCTGACCGGCATTCAGAGATTCCGCGCCGAGTTCGAGGCGGGCTGCACCACCCCGGCCAACGAGCTCTTCCCCTACGCGGCCTCCTCCATCTTCGAAAGGGCCCGGTGAGGCCAGCCATGACTGATACGACCGCGACCAAGACCACCGGCACCGGCACGACCGGGAAGAAGGGCTCCGTGCCCGCTGTCCCGGCCGCCGCCGAGATGGTGACCATGACCATCGACGGCATGCCGGTGAGCGTGGAGAAGGGCACCCTGCTCATCCGCGCCGCCGAGCAGGTGGGAGTGCGCATCCCCCGCTTCTGCGACCACCCGCTCCTGGCGCCCTCGGCCAACTGCCGCCAGTGCCTGGTGGAGGTGGCCATGCCCGGGCGCGACGGCGTCGTGCGCCCCATGCCCAAGCCCCAGCCCTCCTGCGCCATGACCGCCATGGAGGGCATGGAGATCTCCACCCAGGCCACCAGCGAGGTCGCCGCCAAGGCCCAGGCCGGCACCATGGAGTTCCTCCTCATCAACCACCCCCTGGACTGCCCCGTGTGCGACAAGGGCGGGGAGTGCCCCCTGCAGAACCAGGCCCTGGAGCTCATGGCCTCCGGGGCCCGCAGCGCCACCCGCTTCACCGACGTCAAGCGCACCTTCCCCAAGCCGCTGCGCCTGACCAGCAACGTCCTGCTCGACCGGGACCGCTGCATCCTGTGCCAGCGCTGCGTGCGCTTCGCCCGGGAGATCCCCGGAGACCCCTTCATCGCCCTCCAGGGGCGCGGCGGGGGCCACCCCTCCACCGACATGGACGGCCACCCCGAGCACGCCGGGGGCCTGTACTCCGAGCAGATCGGCCGCTTCGACCCCCAGGTCCTGGACTTCCACGACCCCCACGCCGGTCCCTCCTCCACCATCCGCGGGGGCCACGGCCTGAGCGCCGCCGACGACCTGGCCGGCCCCGGAGGGGACCCGGGCGTGGCCGGGGGCCTGGCCGGCGGGCCGGGAACCGGGCCGGGCCTGGTGGACATGGACGCCTCCGGGCGCCCCTTCGCCTCCTACTTCTCGGGCAACATCATCCAGATCTGCCCGGTGGGCGCGCTGACCAGCGCCCGCTACCGCTTCCGCGCCCGGCCCATGGACCTGGTCTCCACCGACTCGGTCACCGAGCACGACGCCTCGGGCTCGGCCATCCGCGTGGACATGCGTCGCGGCACGGTCCTGCGCCGCCTGGCCGGCAACGACCCCGAGGTCAACGAGGAGTGGATCACCGACAAGGACCGCTTCGCCTTCCCCTGGTCCAGCCTGCCCGACCGCCTCACCGTGCCCCTGGTGCGCGACGAGGACACCGGCGAACTGGTGGCCACCAGCTGGTCCGACGCCCTGGACACCGCCGCCCGCGCCCTGGAGGACGCCAAGGGCCGGGGCGGGGTCGGCCTGCTGCCGGGCGGCCGTCTGACCCTGGAGGACGCCTGGGCCTGGTCCCGCTTCGCCCGCACCGTCCTGGGCACCCACGACATCGACCAGCGCGTGCGCGACCACAGCAGCGAGGAGGACTCCTTCCTGGCCGCGCGCGTGGCCGGCACCGGCCTGGGGGAGGTCACCTACCGCTCCCTGGAGAGCGCCGGCCAGGTGCTCCTGGTGGCCCTGGAGCCCGAGGACGAGTGCGGCTCCCTGTTCCTGCGCCTGCGCAAGGGGGTGCTCGCCGGCGGCGTGCGCGTGGCCACCATCGCCCCCGGCCTGACCAACGGCAGCCGCAAGCTCTCCGCCCAGGCGATCCTGGCCGCCCCGGGACAGGAGGCGCGCACCCTCGCCCTGCTGCCCCGCACCCACCCCGAGCTCGTCGAGGCCCTGCGCGCCCCCGGCGCCACCATCATCGTGGGCGAGCGCGCCGCGGCCGTGCCCGGCCTGCTCAGCGTCGTCGACGTCCTGGCCACCGCCCTGGGCGCCCGCCTGGCCTGGGTGCCGCGCCGCGCCGGGGAGCGCGGGGGCATCGAGGCCGGCCTGCTGCCCGGCCTGCTGCCCGGGGGCCGCCCCGTGGCCGATGCCGCCGCCCGCCGGCAGGTCGAGCGCGCCTGGGGCATGGCCGAGGGCGCCGAGCTGCCCGCCGCCCCGGGCCGCGACACCACCGCCATCCTCACCGCCCTGGCCCAGGGGGACCTGACCGGCCTGGTCATCGGCGGGGTGGACCTGCGCGACCTGCCCGACCCCGCCCTGGCACGCACCGCCCTGTCCCAGGCCGGCACCGTCATCCAGCTCGAGGTGCGCCGCTCCGAGGTCAGCGAGGCCGCCGACGTCGTCCTGCCCGTGGCCCCGGCCGTGGAGAAGAACGGGACCTTCGTCAACTGGGAGGGCCGCGTGCGGCCCTTCGGCCAGGCCCACGTCTCGCGCGCCCGCACCGACCGCCAGGTCCTGGGCATGCTCGCCGCCGAGATGGGCGCCGACCTGGGCGTGGCCGACCTGGAGGCCCTCCACGCCGAGCTCGCCGCCCTGGGCCTGTGGGCCGGGCAGCGCCCGCGCGTGACCCCCACCGGGCCGGCTCACGCCCTCAGCGGCGCCGAGGACGCCCCCGCGCAGGACGTCCCCGTTCAGGAGCCCCCCGCGCAGGACAGCGCCGCGACCCAGGAGCCCGCCGGCGCCCCCGCCGAGGGCGTAGCCGCCCACCTGGCCACCCACAAGCCCATGCTCGACGCCGGCCGGCTCCAGGACGGCGAGCCCTTCCTGGCCGCCACCGCCCTGCAGCCCGTGGCCAGGATCGCCACCGACCTGGCCGCCGGCCTGGGCCTGCGCCCCGGGGACCCGGTGACCATCGCCTCCCCCCAGGGCCGGATCACCCTGCCCGCCGCCGTTGGGGCCGTGGCCGAGGGCACGGTCTGGCTGCCCGAGTGCTCGGCCGGCTCCACCGTGCGCCAGACCCTGGGGGTCGGGCACGGCTCGCCGGTGCGCCTCAGCGCCGGCTCCCCGCCGGGAGGCGCCACCGCCCCGGCGGCGCCCTTCGCCGCAGCCACCACTCCTGAGACCACCGGGGAGGCGCACTGATGACCACCACCACGGCCCCCATGCAGGCCGCACCGGACCTTGGCGGCGTCGTCGCCGACTTCTCCCAGGAGACCTGGTGGCTGACCCTCATCAAGGCCGGCTTCATCGTCGCCTTCCTCATCGTCAGCGTCATCATGGCCCTGTGGGTCGAGCGCCGCGGCCTGGCCCGCATGCAGACCCGCCTGGGCCCCAATGTCAACGGCCCTCTGGGCCTGCTCCAGGCCATCGCCGACGCCGGCAAGCTCATCATGAAGGAGGACTTCTGGCTCAAGGGGGCCGAGAGGCTCGTCTACATCCTGGCCCCGCTCCTGGCCGCCTTCAGCGCCTTCATGGTCTACGCGGTCATCCCCTTCGGGCCCCAGGTCTCGATCCTGGGCCACTCCACCCCCCTGCAGCTGACCGACTTCCCGGTGGCGGTGCTCTACATCCTGGCCATCACCGCCTTCGGCGTCTACGGCATCATCCTGGGCGGCTGGTCCTCCCACTCCACCTACCCGCTGCTGGGAGCCGTGCGCAGCGCCGCCCAGGTCATCTCCTACGAGCTGAGCATGAGCCTGTCCATCCTCACCGTCTTCCTGGCCTCGGGCACCATGTCCACCTCCGGGATCGTGGCCGCCCAGGAGCGGATGTGGTGGGCCCTGGCCATGATCCCCTCCTTCCTCATCTACGTGGTCTCCATGATCGGGGAGGTCAACCGCCTGCCCTTCGACCTGCCCGAGGCCGAGGGCGAGCTCGTGGCCGGGCACATGGTCGAGTACTCCTCGATGAAGTTCGCCTGGTACTTCCTGGCCGAGTACATCAACATGTTCAACGTCTCGGCCGTGTGCGTCACCCTGTTCCTGGGCGGCTGGCGCTCGGTCATCCTGGCCAGCTTCTGGGAGGGCGCCAACAGCGGCTGGTGGCCCATGCTGTGGTTCATCGCCAAGGTGTGGATGGTCATGTTCTTCATGGTCTGGACTCGCGGCACCCTCGTGCGCATCCGCTACGACCAGTTCATGAGGCTGGGCTGGAAGCTCCTCATCCCCGTCTCCCTGGCGTGGTTCGTCATGGTCGCCGTCGTCCAGGCCTACCGCTCCTTCTCCGGGGCCTCGGTGCAGTCCCTGCTGCTCATCCTCGCCGTCCTGTTCCTGGTGGCCATGCTCATCCTCTTCCTCCTGCCGGACAAGGAGGCCGACGAGGCCGCGGGCACCCAGGAGGACGAGGACTGGGAGGACGGCGAGGACGGGGCGCAGATCACCGCACCCGGGGCCGAGCACCTGGCCTTCGCCGGCGGCTACCCCGTGCCCCCGCTGCCCGGCGAGCACCTGCCGCCCTCGCCCCGTGCCCGGCGGGCCCAGGGCGCACCGCAGGAGACCACCGACTCCCAGCCGAGCGACGACGCGGCCGCCCTGCCCGCGCTCGCCCTCGGCCTTGAGGACCCCTCCCAGGAGGACAACGATGACTGACAAGCCCACCCCCTCCGACGCCGACCACGAGCAGTGGCTGCGCGACGCCCCCTCCGGCCTGGCGCGCCTCTTCGCCCCCGTGGCGGGCTACGGCGTGACCATCTCCTCGATGTTCCGCCCCGTGGTCACCGAGCAGTACCCCTTCGAGCCCGCCCAGCCCATGCCCCGCTACCACGGCAGGCACCGGCTCAACCGCTACGAGGACGGCCTGGAGAAGTGCATCGGCTGCGAGCTGTGCGCCTGGGCCTGCCCCGCCGACGCCATCTACGTCGAGGCGGCCTCCAATGAGCCCGGCGCCCAGTACTCCCCCGGGGAGCGCTACGGGCGCGTCTACCAGATCAACTACCTGCGCTGCATCTTCTGCGGCCTGTGCATCGAGGCCTGCCCCACCCGGGCCCTGACCATGTCCACCGACTTCGACGAGCTCGTGGGCCCCAACCGCACCGGCCTCATCTACGAGAAGGACGACCTGCTCGCCCCCGTGCCCCCCGGCGGCCTGGAGGCCCCCCACCCCATGGTGGCCGGCACCGAGGACGGCGACTACTACCGCGGCGCCGTCACCGGCCCCACCCGCGACCAGATCGAGTGGGTGCGCGCCCACCGGCCCGAGGACCCCACCCTGGACACCGCCCGGCCCGTGCCCGGCCCCACCTCTCACCCCGTCGAGGAGGCCCTGCGATGACCCCGCTCGCACACGCCTCAGCCGCCCTGAGCCAGCAGGGGGCCATGACCACCGGCGAGGCCGTCCTCTTCGGCGTCGTCGCCCTGGTGACCGTGGCCTGCGGCCTGGGCGTGCTCACCGCCAAGCGGGCGGTGAGCGCCGCCATCAACATGATCGGCATCATGATCGGCCTGGCGGTGCTCTACATCGCCTCCGAGGCCCCCTTCCTGGGCATGACCCAGGTCGTGGTCTACACCGGGGCCGTCATGACCCTCGTGCTGTTCGTCATCATGCTCGTCGGCGTGGGCGGCGAGGAGCCCGTGGCCGGCACCACCTCCCCGCTGCAGCGCCCCCTCCTGATCGTCATGGGCATGGCGCTGGTCGCCGTCCTGGTCGCCGTCGTCGTGCGCACGCCCCTGCCGGCGGCCGCCGGGCTCGACGACGGGAGGCTGGCCGTCCCGCCCACTATCGCCGAGGTGCTCTTCGGCCAGCACGTGGTCACCATGCAGCTGACCGCCCTGCTGCTGGTCATCGCCGCGGTGGGCGCCCTGGCCCTGACCCACCGCCAGCGCATCCGCGCCAAGCGGACCCAGGGCGAGGTCGCCCAGGACAAGATGCGCGCCTACGCCGCCACCGGCGCCCACCCGGGCCAGAAGCCCATGCCCGGCGTCTACGCCTCCACCAACTCCGCCGCCGCCCCGGCCCTGGACGCCGCGGGCAGGGCCGTGGAGGACTCCGTGCCCCGCGTCCTGCGCGCCCGCGGCCAGGAGCTGGACCTGGCCGAGGCCTCCCCGGAGCGCGCCGTGGCCCCCGGCGGCCAGGCGGCCGCGCCCCGCACGGAGCGCGGCACGGGACTCTCGGGCATGCCCGCCATGCCCGGCGCCCCCGCCCCCCGCGTGCACCAGCCCCGGGCCGCCCAGCCCGAGCCCAGCGCCGAGCCGGAGCAGGAGGCCGCGCAGGAGGCCACCAGCGCCACCAGTGAGCCCACGAGCACCCAGGAGGACGCATGACGCTCCCCGTGACCGCCTACATCATCCTGGCCCTGGTCCTGTTCACCCTGGGGGCCCTGACGGTCCTGCTGCGCCGTAACGCCATCATCGAGCTCATGGGGGTCGAGCTCATGCTCAACTCCGTCAACCTCGTCCTGGTGACCTTCTCCCGCATCCACGGCAACCTCACCGGGCAGGTCTTCGCCTTCTTCGTCATGGTGGTCGCCGCCGCCGAGGTCGTCGTGGGGCTGAGCATCATCGTGTCCATCTTCCGCACCCGCAGGTCCACGTCGGTCGACGACGTCAACCTGCTCAAGAACTGAGAGGGCCGAGGTGACAGTCATGACACTCATGACCGCCATGAGCACCGCGGCGGGCGCTCCCGCCCTGGCCGCAGGAGCGGCCGCCGGAGCGCTGCCCGCCGCCGAGGGCTCCGGCTCCGTCGTCGGGGCCGCCGCCCCCGCCACCGGACTGGCCGCCCTGGCCTGGCTCCTCATCGCCGCCCCCGCCGCCGGGGCCGCGATCCTCCTGCTGGCCGGGCGCCGCAGCGACGCCTGGGGGCACTGGCTGGGCCTGGCCGCCTCCCTGGTCTCGGCCTGCCTGGGCGTGGGCATCCTCGCCCAGGTCCTGGGCCTGCCCGCCTCCGAGCGGGTCATGGAGGCGGACCTGTGGCGGTGGTTCTCCTCGGGGGACCTCACCGTGGACGTCGGGCTGCGCATCGACCCGCTGTCCCTGACCTTCGTGGTACTGGTGACCTTCGTCGGCTTCCTCATCCACCTGTACTCGGTGGCCTACATGAGCCACGACCGCGACCGGCGCCGCTTCTTCGCCTACCTCAACCTGTTCGTGGCCGCCATGCTCACCCTGGTCCTGGGCGACAGCTACCTCGTGCTGTTCGTCGGCTGGGAGGGTGTGGGCCTGGCCTCCTACCTGCTCATCGGCTTCTGGAACACCGCCGAGGCCGACGCCCCCCGCTCCGAGCGCGAGAAGTCCGTGGACAACGCCACGGCCGCCAAGAAGGCCTTCCTCATGAACCGCGTGGGGGACATGGGCCTGCTGGCCGCCATGATGGCCATGGTCGCCCAGACCGGCTCGGTGGCCTTCGACGCCGTCCTGCCCGCCGCCGCCTCCGGGCAGGTGAGCACCGGCTGGCTGACCGCCATCGGCCTGGCGCTGCTGGTGGCCGCCTGCGGCAAGTCCGCCCAGTTCCCCCTCCAGGCCTGGCTGGGCGACGCCATGGCCGGCCCGACGCCGGTCTCCGCCCTCATCCACGCCGCCACCATGGTCACCGCCGGTGTCTACCTCATGGTGCGCTCGGGGGCGATCCTCGAGGGCGCCCCCGCCGCCGCCCTGGCCGTGGCCGTCATCGGGGCCATCACCCTGCTGCTGGGGGCCATCATCGGAAGCGCCAAGGACGACATGAAGAAGGTCCTGGCCGCCTCCACCATGAGCCAGATCGGCTACATGATGCTCGGTGCGGGCCTGGGACCCATCGGCTACGCCTTCGCCATCTTCCACCTGCTCACCCACGGCTTCTTCAAGGCCCAGCTCTTCCTGGGCGCCGGAAGCGTCATGCACGCCATGGGCGACCAGGTGGACATGCGCCGCTTCGGCGCCCTGCGCACCGCCATGACGATCACCTGGATCACCATGGGCATCGGCTGGCTGGCCATCCTGGGCGTCCCGCCCCTGTCCGGGTTCTGGTCCAAGGACAAGATCATCGAGGCCGCCTTCATCGGGCACGGGGCCCAGCCCTGGATCCTGGGAGGCGTGGCGCTCCTGGGCGCGGGGCTGACCGCCTTCTACATGTCCCGGCTGTTCTTCATGATCTTCCACGGCACCGCCCGCTGGACCACGCAGGACGACCCCCAGGGCGCGGTCCACCCCCACGAGTCCAGCCCGCTCATGACCGCCCCGCTCATCATCCTGTCGGTCTTCTCCCTGGGCCTGGGCGGCCTGCTCAGCGCCGGGGACGCCTTCGCCATCTGGCTGGAGCCCGTCACCGGGCACGTCGACCACACCCACCACGTGCCGGTGCTGCCCGTACCCGTCATCATGGGCGCCACCCTGGCCCTCGTCGTCGTGGGCGTGGCCGCCGCCTGGCTGCTCTACGCCCGCCGCGCGGTGCCCACCACCGCCCCGCCCGCCGGCGCCCTGGTGGAGGCCGCGCGGCGCGACATGTACCAGGACGCCATCAACGAGACCCTGGCGATGCGCCCCGGGCAGGCCCTGGTGACCGCCACCCGGGCCACCGAGAGCCACGTCGTCGACGGCGCCGTGGAGGGCGTGGCCATCGGGACCACCGCCGCGGGGCGCCTCGTGCGGCGCACCGAGTCCGGCTACGTGCGCTCCTACGCCGGCTACATGCTGGCGGGCACCGTCCTGGCGCTCATCGCCGTTGTGGCCAGCAGGTTCTGAGAGGACACGACATATGCAGACCATCTCCGCACCGCTGCCGATCCTGAGCCTCATGGCCATCGTCCCCCTGGCCGGTGCCCTGGTGCTGTGGGCCCTGCCGCTGCGCGCCTCGGCCCGGGCCGTGGGCCTGGCCGTCTCCGCCGCCACCCTGGGGCTGGGCCTGTGGGCCGCCGCCCACTTCGATACCGCCCAGGCCGCCACCATCCAGTTGGCCGAGCAGCGCCCCTGGATCCCGGCCTTCGGCGTCCACTGGGCGCTGGGCGTGGACGCCCTGGGCCTGGCCATGCTGCTGCTGGCCGCCTTCCTGGTGCCCATCGTCCTGCTGGCCTCCTGGCAGGAGGTTCCCGATGAGCGCCAGCGCGAGTTCACCGCGCTGGTCCTGGCCCTGGAGGCCTTCATCGTGGTCATCTTCGCGGCCCGGGACGTCTTCCTGTTCTACATCTGCTTCGAGGCCATGCTCGTGCCCGTCTACCTCCTCATCGGGCGCTTCGGCGGGCCCGGGCGCCGGCGCGCCGCCACGAAGTTCATCCTGTACTCCCTGGCCGGCGGGCTCATCATGCTCATCGGCGTGGTCAGCCTGCCCCTGTACGGGCCCACCGACCACTACTCCTTCCTCATCGCGGACCTGGCCGGGCAGATCCAGGCCCCCACGGGGGTCTCCCGCTGGCTCTTCGCCAGCTTCTTCCTGGCCTTCGCCATCAAGGCCCCCATGGTGCCGGTGCACACCTGGCTGCCCGACACCGCCGAGCAGGCCACCCCCGGCACCTCAGTGCTGCTCATCGGTGTGCTGGACAAGATCGGCACCTACGGCATGATCGCCCTGGTGCTGCCGCTCTTCCCCGAGGCCTCGGCCTGGGCGGCCCCGGTCATCGTCATCCTGGCGGCCGTGTCCATCATCTACGGGGGCCTGGCCGCCATCGCCCAGGACAACCTCTACCGGCTCATCTCCTACACCTCGGTCAGCCACTTCGGCTTCATGGTGCTGGGCATCTTCATCGGCAGCCGGCTGGCCGCCAACGGTGCCATGGTCTACATGGTGGCCCACGGCCTGTCCATCGCCGGCCTCTACCTGGTGGCCGGCTTCCTGGCCCGGCGCACCGGGACGGTGAGCATCAAGGAGCTGGGCGGACTGGCGCGGGTGATGCCCGTGGCCGCCGGGACCTTCCTGGTGTGCGCCCTGGCCTCCATCGCCCTGCCGGGCCTGAGCGGCTTCGTCCCGGAGTGGATGGTGCTCACCGGCACCTTCTCCCGCTCGGTGGTGCTGGGCCTGGTGGCCCTGCTTGGCGTCGTGCTCGCCGCCGTCTACATGATGCTGCCCTACCAGCGGGTCTTCACCGGAGCGCCCGCGAAGGAGCGCACCGGCGCCGCCGACCTGGGTGCCCGTGAGAAGCTCGTCCTGGTCCCCCTCATCGCAGCCATGCTGGTCCTGGGCCTGGCGCCGGCCCTGCTGACCGACGCCCTCGACGGCGTCGCCGAGCAGGTCTCCACCACCGTCAGCAGCGCCCCCCAGGGCGCCACCGCCGCCGGAGCCTCCGTCACGGAAGGGATCCTCAAGTGAGCTTCACCGCGCCGATCATCAACTGGGCCGCCCTGGCCCCGGCCCTCCTCATCCTGGGCGGGGGCGTGCTGGGGGTGCTCGTGGAGGCCTTCGCCCCCCGCGCCTCGCGCCACACCACCCAGGTGGTCCTGAGCCTGGCCTCCGTCCTGGCGGCCGGCGTGGCCCTGGTCCAGCGCTGGGAGGTCGTGCCCGCCGGCGGGTCGGCGCCCATGTCCCAGGGGCTGAACGAGGACCCCTTCGCCGTGGCCGCCCAGGGTGTCCTGCTCGTCATCGGGTTCCTGGCCCTGCTGGTCATGGCCGACCGCACCTCCCTGGGCGACGGCGCCTTCGCCGCCCAGGCCGCCGACCGGCCCGGCAGCGCCGAGGAAGCCGAGTCCCTCCACGCCGGGTGGACCACCACCGAGGTCTTCCCCCTGGCACTGCTGTCCCTGGGCGGCATGATGCTCTTCGGGGCCGCCAGCGACCTCATCACCCTGTTCGTCGTCCTCGAACTGGTCTCCCTGCCCCTGTACATCATGGCCGCCACTGCGCGCCACCGCCGCCTGCTCAGCCAGGAGGCCGCCGTGAAGTACTTCGTCCTGGGCGCCTTCGCCTCGGCCTTCATGCTCATGGGCGCGGCCCTCCTCTACGGCCTGAGCGGCGCGGTGGACTACCTGACCATCGGCCAGGCCCTGACGGTGGGCGCCCAGCCGGGTACCGACTACCTGGCCCTGTGCGCGGTGGCCATGGTGACCATCGGCCTGCTGTTCAAGGTGGCCGCCGTGCCCTTCCACGCCTGGAGCCCGGATGTCTACCAGGGCGCCCCCACGCCGGTGACCGGCTTCATGGCCGCCGGGGTCAAGGCGGCCGCCTTCTTCGCCCTGGTGCGCTTCCACTACGTCCTGGCCGGGCTGCTGGGCTGGGACCTGGCGCCCTTCCTGTGGGCCGTGGCGATCGCCACCATGGTGGTGGGCACTGTGGTGGGCATCGTCCAGCGCGACGTCAAGCGCATGCTCGCCTACTCCGCCATCGCCCACGCGGGCTTCATGCTCATCGGCATCATCGCCTACAACCAGGAGTCCATCGCCGCCCTGGTGCTCTACGCCCTGACCTACGGCGTGGCCACGGTGGGGGCCTTCGGCCTCATCGGCCTGGTGCGCTCCAGCCAGGAGGGCGCCGTGGGCGGTGAGCGCAGCGACCTGGCGGCCTTTACGGGCCTGGCGCGGCGCAGCCCCTGGGCGGCGGGCGCCATGACGGTCTTCCTGCTGTCCTTCGCGGGCATCCCGCTGACGGCGGGCTTCACCGCCAAGTTCCAGCTCTTCGTGGCCGGAGCCAAGGGCGGGGCCTCCTGGCTGGTGATCCTGGCGGTGCTGTGCTCGGCGGCCACGGCCTTCTTCTACATGCGCCTCATCGTCCTCATGCACTTCCACGAGCCCGAGGATGGGACCGAGGCCGGTGGGGCCACCGCGGTGGTCGCCAGCCGGGGCCTCATCACGGCGGCGGTCGCGATCGCGGTGGCGGCCACGATCGCGCTGGGCGTGCTCCCGCAGGCGGTCATCGAGTTGCTCAGCCGGGCCGCTATGCTCCTGCCGTGATCGGATCCCTGTCATTGAGCAACACGCAGCTCGAGAGCCGCATCTCGGGCGCCCTCGAGGCCGTCGAGGCGCGCCTGCTGGATGTGGTCACGCGCGCCGATGAGACGATCAACCCGCCCACCTCGCATCTGGCCAAGGCCGGGGGCAAGCGGCTGCGCCCGATGCTGGCGCTCCTGACGGCCCAGCTGGGCGACCCGGAGCTGGCCACGGGGGAGGGGGTGCGCGACGCCTGCGTGGCCGTCGAGCTCACCCATATCGCCACCCTCTACCACGACGATGTCATGGATGAGGCGCCGCTGCGCCGGGGCGCCCCCAGCGCCCACGCCGTGTGGGGCAACTCGGCGGCGATCCTCACCGGGGACGTGCTGGTGGCCCGCGCCTCCCAGCTGGTGGCGGCCCTGGGGCCCGAGGCGGTGCTGGCCCAGGCCCTGACCTTCGAGCGCCTGTGCATGGGCCAACTCCATGAGACCCTGCCGCGCCCCGCGGGCACCGACCCGGTGGCGCACTACATCCAGGTCCTGGCCGACAAGACCGGCTCCCTCATTGCTGTGGCGGCCCGCTACGGGGCCATGCTCACCGGGGCGGGGCGGGGCACGGAGAGGATCGTGGAGGACTTCGCCGAGCGGATCGGGGTGGCCTTCCAGCTGGCCGACGACGTCATCGACCTGGCGGGGGACAGTGCCGTCACCGGTAAGACCCCGGGCACGGACCTGCGCGAGGGCGTGGACACCATGCCGGTGCTCCTGCTGCGCCAGGCCCTGGCCGCAGGCGAGCTCGACGCCGCGGGGCAGTCGATCCTCTCGGCCCTGTCCAGCTCCGACCTGCGCGACGACGGGGCCCTGGCCCAGGTGGTGGCCCAGTTGCGCGAGCACCCGGTGCTCGCCCGCACCCGCGAGATGGCGACCGACTGGTCCCGTCAGGCCATCGCCTCCCTCGATGGGCTGGAGGAGGCCGTGGCGGAGGGCACCCGCGAGCGCCTGGCCGCGCAGGGGACTACCGGCCCCGAGGCCGAGGCCGCCCTGGCCGAGGCCAGGGAGCGCACCGCCCTCGTGCGCGCCGGCATGGAGGACTTCGCCCACCTCCTGGTGGACCGCGCCGCCTGAGCCGCCTGAGCCGCCCGGGCCTGCCGGCGCGGGGAGTGTGAACCATGAGCGATGCAGCCCGCAGGCAGCGGCAAGAGGCACTGAGCCGCAGGCTCTACACCACTGCCACGCTCAACCTGCTCGCGGATGCGATCGCCTCGGTGGCCCTGCCGCTGGCCTTTCTCCAGGCGACCGGGTCGATCTCCCTCTCGGCGGCCCTGGTCACGGCGGGCCACCTTCCCCGGCTCGTCCTGGCACTGCCGCTGAGCGCCGTCGCGGACCGCCTGCCGCGTGCTCCAGTGGTGATCACCTCCTACACGGCGGAGTTTGCCTGCCTGGTGGGGCTGGCGCTCATGCTCCACCAGCGGGTGGAGAGCCTGGTGCTGGTCTCGCTCATCGGCGTGGTGCGGGGGACGATGAGCGAATTGGGCGCCTCGGCCTCGGCCGGATACGTCCCGCAGGTGCTGGGGCGCGAGAATCTGCTGCGCTACCACTCGCGGATCGAGACGATCGAGGGAGGCGTCGCGATCGCCGGTCCCTCGGTAGGAGGATGGCTTGTCGGAGTGCTCGGAGGGGTCGTGTCCCTGGCGGTCCCCGCGGTCATGTCCGCCTTCAATGCGGTGGTCTACTACCTGCTTCCGCGCCTGCCCTCTCCCGCCCGGGATCGTGGGACGCGGGCCGTGTGGCGGGGCCTGCTGCCGGATATCGGCGCGGGGCTGCGCTTCGTGGTCGAGGACCGGACACAGGCCACCGTGTTGGCGGTCAACCTGGCGCTGGGCGCCTCGACGGCGAGCTACGTCTTCGGCGTGGTGGTCCACCTGCGTGAAGGTCTGGGCCTGAGCCCGTCCGTCGTCGGGCTGGTCATGGCGGCCTCCGGGGCGGGTGGCCTGGCCTGCTCCCTGGTGCTCGATCGGCTCATCAGCGTCAGGCAGGGCCTGGCGGTCCTGCTGATCGCCATCGGCCTGGCCGGCCTGCTCCTGGCATCCTTCGGGCTGGTGCCCCATGCGTGGGTCGCTGCTGTGTGGCTGTTCCTGCTGGATGTCGCATGGGTGGCCTGCTTCATCGTGGCCGGGACGCTCCAGCAGTACGCGACTCCCGATGATCTCCTGGCACGCGTGGACGCGGTCAACGGCCTGGTGTTCACCGCCGGTGCGGCGGGTGCCTCCGCGATGGCCGCCGCCTGGCTGCCGAGCACCGGGGCTCCGGTCTTCCTTCTGGGCGTGGGCGCCACCGCCCTCATCCCCATCGCCGTCGCCGCGGTGGCGCGCCTCCGTACCGCCTGACGGAGCGGGCCCCAGGCGCTCCGGCGTCCCAGAATGCGAGTCCGGGGTGCAGAATGCGATGGCACCGCAGTCGCAATCTGCACCCCGGACTCGCATAGTGCGGGACGGGCCCTTGTCCGCTCAGTGCTGGTGGGTGTGCTTGGCGAAGGCCACCTCGGAGGGGGCTGCGCCGACCTCGGCCTTCGTCACCTCCCCGCTGGTGAGATCCACCTTGTGGACGGTCTTGGTGGCCGGCTCGGTCACCCAGGCCGTGTCCCCCTCGATCTGCAGCGCCGGGTGGGCCTCCTGCCACTTCTCCGGGGCGCTCCAGGCGCCGATGACCGGGATCGAGTCCGTCACGGCCTTACCCGCCACATCCACCTTGTGCAGGGCGCCGTCCGTGCCCAGCACCCAGGCGTTGTCCTGGCCGTCACGGCGCACCCCCCGCCAGGTGTACTCCACACCCTCGGGCAGGTCGATCACCTCGAAGGAGGCGGACTGGGAGTCCAGGATGCCCAGGCGGCTCAGGGACAGCTTCTCGGAGTCGGGGTCCTCCTTGTAGTCGGTGACCGCCACCGGGCTGGAATCGGTGACGTAGGCATTGCCCACGCGCCCGCCCCCGGTATCCGGGCTCGCGATCTTGGTGAAGGCGCCGTCCTTGTACAGCAGCACCCCGTCCTGGCAGCCGAGCACGACCGCCTCGCCCTTGAGGGCGCCCTCGCCGTGGACACCGGGGCACTCCTCGCTGCGGGCGGTCTCCTTGCCCGAGGCGTCCTGGGCCAGTGCCCCCACCCGGGTCTCCTCATCGCCCAGGGTGCGCAGCACGGTGCCATCCGAGAGCCTGATGGCCACCCCGTGGTGGGCCTTGTCGGAGGCGATCTCCTCCGAGGCCGGCAGGGAGGCGACGGTCTCGGCGGCCGAGTGGCCCAGGGAATCGGTCTTGACCATGGTGATCTTGCCGGTGCCGTCGTCGAACAGCACCGTCCAGTCCCCGTGGGGCGTGACATGGCCGGCTTTGGTGGCGGGGAAGACCAGGTCGGTCAGCGCCGGCTCGCCGCCGCCGGCCCCCGTGCTCAGCACCTGGAAGCCCGCCTCGGTGGTCACCAGCACGTGCTCGTTGTCGCCGAAGGCGTTGAGGCGCAAGAATCCCTCCAGGGGGAAGTCGGCGACCTCCTCCAGGCTGGAGGCATCCAGGACCTTCACCCCGCCGTCGTAGGCCAGGACGAAGCGGTCGGAGCCGTGGCCGTGCCCGCCATGGGCATCGTGGTCGTCGTGATCGTGAGCCGGGGCGCTGGAGGCCGCCCGGGTGGCGGCCTGTGAGGCGTCCCCGGAGGCGCTGGTCCCCGAGCCGGTGCCGGCCGACCCGCAGGCCCCCAGGGCCAGGGCGCCGCTGCAGGCCATCGCCAGCAGGGCCACCGCCCGGGAGCGGCGCGGCGCTGCAGGCCTGAGTGGGGTGATCGTCATGAGCGTTCCTTTCGTTCTTCATCGGTCTGCGCCGCCATGGGGCCGTCACCGCAGGACGGCACCCGACGGCGGAGCAAGTGCTGTGGTCAGTGATGGGCAGGTCATCGGCATGGAGGAGCAGGTGGTCGAGGTGGGAGCGTGGCTGCGGGTCTTGGCGGGCGGCGGCGCCCAGCGTGAGACGGCGCGGCCGGGGCCGGCGGCCTGCTCAGGCGCCCACCATCTGAAAGGTCAGGAGCCCGGGGGCGGGGATCGTGCGCTCGACCCCCGCCTGGGCCTGCGGATCGATCTCCAGGATCTCCTCGCCCGAGGCGGCGGGCAGGTAGACGCGATCGGCGGTGGCATGGATGCCGCTGCGCGCCACCAGATCGGGGGAGGCGATCGGATCGGTGACGGCCTCCTCGGCTCCATCGGCCCACACGTGGATGCGGCCCTGGTCATCGACGCCCACCACGCGGTCATGGGTGTCGTCCAGGGCGCAGACGGCCACCAGTGGGGCCCCCGCGCCGGACTCGGCTGTCTCGGCAGGATCCGCCTGGGGGCCGGACCAGCTGCGCTCGCGGATGCTGAGCAGCCACCAGCCGCCCTGGGCGTCCAGCGCAGCCACCGTCGCGCGGCCTGGGCGAGCACCGAAGGACACCAGGCGCGTGCCCGCGGGTGCCGTCTCGGGCAGGGACACCCACTCCAGGACCGGGGTGCGGGCCTGGGGGTCGGGCAGGGAGGCCACTACCGCGCCGCCCTCGCAGCCCAGGGCCACACCGGCCCGGGTGGAGATCCCGCCGGAGGGCTGGGGGCAGGGGAGGGGCTCGCCGACGGCGGTGCCGTGCTCATCGAGGAGGAGCGCCTGGCCCTGGCGGACCACGACCACGTGGGCGCCCAGCGGGGCGGCATAGCTGCCCGGGTCGACGTCGGCGGTCATCACGGGGGAGACCCGCCCCTGCTCCAGGGCCCGGCGGTCCAGGAGCGTCAATCTCCCAGCGGCGGTGACGACGGTGTACTGGGCGCTGCTGGCGATGGTGGGCGGGGCGCTCTCGGCCTCGACGGCGGCCTGGCCCCCGGCTGCCGCCGGCGCCGCCAGGGGGCCCAGGGCCGTGGCGGGAGCGCGGTAGTAGTGCTGGTGGTCCCCGTGGTCCTGGGTCCACACCCCCGAGTCGGCCAGGCTCACCTCGACCCCCGGGCCGCCCAGGGCCAGGAGCCTGCGGTCGGTGGCGGCGGTGGTGGCGCCCTCGACCCTGGTCACCGGCGTGAGGGACAGGTCCTCCAGACCGATGAGGCCCAACTCCCCGGTGGCGCTCAGCACGGCCAGGGAAGTGGCGGCCTCATCCAGCTCCTCGGCGCCCTCGACATGGCCGTGGCCGCCGGCGCCATCGCGACTGCCGTGCGCACCGGGGGAGGGGGAGAACGCCGTCGTGGCCTGGGCGGTGGGGCTCTCCGCAGTGGCTGAGGGCGCGGCGGGGGCGCCGCAGGCGGTCAGTGCCAGGGGCGCAAGTGCGCAGGCGGCCAGTGGGGCGCGGAGGCGGTGGAGGAGGCGGAGCACACCACTACATTAATGAAAACCATTCTCATCAGATGTGGGGAGTGGGGAATGAGAGTGAACTCACCCTGCTGGGTCGGGCTCGGTGGCGGGCTGTCGGGCGGGACTCGGGTGGGGGTGCGGCGGCGTGGGCGAGGCGGGGTATCCAACCGTGATAATCGTGACCCTTTTGCGACCTTCGGGGAATCCTGGGTTGCCCTTGCCGTGCAACGGTAACGGTTGAGCCGCTGTTGTGGTGGTGGCAACGAAGAATAGCCACGGCCATGTTTATTCTGTCGGGACCTGTGTGCTGCCCGCCCCTGTTCAGGGTGGGGGTGCGTGGGTCAACGCCGGCACGGTGGTCGCCCCGGTCCTCCCCGACCCCACCATGACCACCGCCGTCCCACGATGCGACCTGTCCCCTCGGGCGCAGATGAAGGAGTAGAGATGAAGCAACGAGGAGCATGGCGAGGCTGGGCCCGCTCCGTGACCGCGGCAGCATGCGCCAGCGCCCTGTTCCTGGGGCTGGGAGCCACTGCCTCGGCAGCCCCGCACCAGGCCGTCCCCGCGGCCGCTCGGCACGGCATCGCCCCCGCCGCGCTCACCGCCAATGACCTGTCCCTGACGGTCACGGTGAGCGAGGACGGGACGGCCGACTTCTCCGCGGATGACACTCCCGGAAACGACTCCGGGTCCAAGAACGGCATCGTGCGGGTCAACGACACCGTCACCTACGCCCTGGAGTACGTGGTCAGGTCCGCCACCGCCGACAACCTCACCTTCAGCGTCACCCTGCCCAAGGGCATGGAGGTTGTCGAGCTGCCCGGCTACTGCACCGGAGCCGGCAGCTCGGTCTCGCCCAAGACCGCCGGCGCCGCGAGCCTGCCCCTGAAGGCCAACTCCCTCGATGAGCTCAGCTCCCAGACCGTGACCTGCAACGTCGGTACCAAGGAGGCCGCCACCGACAAGGTCTACCTCACCGCTAAGGTCTCCAACCTGGTCCCCAACGGCCAGGCCCTGACCCTGACGGCGGCGAGTGTCACCGCTGACGGCCTGGCCGCCCCCGTGCCGGCCACCAGCCTGCCCAGTGTCACCGCCTCCTCGCGGCTGAAGTGGGATGTATCCAAGAACTCCATCGCCCCCAATGCCAACGGCGGCTACGTCTACGGCCCGGCCTACTCCCCGTGCCCCTGGGACAAGAGCACCGGCTGCTTCATCACCGGCTACACCGTGCAGGTCTCCTCCCTGGACCGCGGCAAGGGCGCCATGCCGGCCACCGGTGACATCACCGTCACCGACGACCTCAGCTTCGAGGGGCTCTACCCCCAGCTCAGCCCCGAGCAGATCAACCAGCTCAAGGCCGATCCGGAGAAGTACGGCTCGCGCGCCTACCCCTCCGTGCGTAACTACCTGGCACCGGGATCCAAGGTGGGCATCACCGAGAACGGTGTCGCGCTGACGGCCACCAATGCGGTGCCCGACTCCGGCACCCTGGTCCTCGACCAGCCCGGCGGCCCGGGCACGCCCGTGACCATGACGATCAAGAACCCGGACACCTCCCTGCGCACGGTGCCCACACAGGCCGCCCGGCCCGCGGGCACCGCCCTGCCCGCCGATCGGGCCTACGCGGTGGCCCTGGCCTTCGACGTCTACACCCCCGCCGCCGTGGTCAAGGACTTCGGCCTCGCAGACGCCAGTGGCACCAGCTGGACCTTGCCCACCGAGAACCGGTTTAAGGATCTGGACATCACTGGACTGGCGCCCACGGACAAGCAGGCCACCAGCGACCAGCCGGAGTGGAACGACTCGCGCAGGACCAACCCCAACGTGTCGGTGGGCGGGGCCTTCACCAAGTACTTCGCGGGAGTGCCCGGCGCCCCCGGCAACATGACGCCCACGGAGTTCGTGCCCGGTGACAGGTGGCTCGCCGAGGGCCCCGTCGGCGGGGCCACCGAGCGCTCGGGCGGGATCACGGCCGCCCCCGGACAGGAGATCCTCTCCCTGCTGTACACGCGCGGGTCCAACCCGCTGCTGCCCACCCCCATCAGCACCGTCATGTGCGACGCGTGGGACAACACCAAGCTGCACCTCAAGGCCAAGGACTACCCGGCCTCCACGACCGCCGGCGGTCAGAGCCTGCCCTCGGGCGGCAGCGCCGTGTGGGTCTCGGGCTACAACAACCTCGCCAATGAGGCGGGCACGGATGCACGGGACGCGGTCCCCGGCGACCAAGTCCCCGCCATCAAGGTCCAGTACTCCGCCATGCCCGGCGCCACCGGGGAGACTTCGCGCTGTGGTGAGGAGCAGGGGCCCTGGTACGACGACCCCGCCCAGGTGCCGGGCAACGACCCCGCCCGCGCGGCCGAGGGCGTCTACACCGGCGTGGCGCGCGTGCGCGTGCACACGGTGCTGCCCGAGCCCGTGGGCGCCTTCCCCGCCTTCGCCACGGGATTCAGGATGCAGGTGGCCATCGGCCTGGAGGTCGCCGACAGCGGTGAGCCGGCCGGCACGCCCCTGCCCAACTGGGCGGCCTTCAAGCGGGTCATCGGCAGTCAGACGGACCTGCCCGGCGTCATCAGCGCCAAGGACCACTGGAATCAGTCGACCTACGACCCCACGACCCATGTCGGGATCAGGGGCGACCGCCTGCTGCTGGCCGACGTCCAGGCGCGCATCGACAAGACCGTGCGCAAGGGCGACAGTGGCGACTTCAGCAAGACCCCGCCCAGTGTCACCGGCTACGACACGGTCCAGTACCAGCTCAAGCCCTCCCTGTCCTCGGCGGTCTCCGTGCCCGGGCAGACCAAGGAGCTGTGGGTGGAGGACTGCCTGCCCGACTCGCAGGACTACACCTCCGCCTCCGTGGAGCCGGCCCTGGTGAGCAAGGGCTCCACCCCCGACGACGCCAAGCGGCCCGCCTGCTCCCCAGGCCAGACCTACATCCGCTGGGTCATCCCCTCCCAGGAGGTCAACGCCGCCATCGAGCCCATCATCCTGACCGCCGAGGTCTCCCCGACGGCCCGTGATGGGGTGCACACCAACAGGGTCCAGGTCTGGGCCCAGGGCGACGCCTCCACCCCCGCGCAGCGCACCTCCGCCGCCGACGTCCAGATCTCCAACATCGCCGGCGTCAAGCTGGAGAAGGTGGCGCTGACCCCGGTGGTCCAGGTCAACCGGGAGGGCCAGGCCACCGATGAGCTCAACAAGTGGCGCATCCGGCTGACCAACACCCTGCCCGGCTCGGATGCCACGAAGGTCGAGGACCCCGAGATCATCGACGTCCTGCCGCGCAATGGTGTGGGGGACACCGACTTCACCGGCGCCTTCACCTTCGTCGAGGCCGAGGTCCTCAAGGGGGCGGGGGTGACCATCCAGTACACCAGTGCCGCCCAGGTCGCCGTCGATCCGAAGGACCCGACCAATGGGGCCAACGGGACGACCGCCTGGTGTGACGCCCCGGCAGGCGGAGCCGTGGTGACCGGGACGGGCGTCTGCCCCGCCTCGGCCGCCGAGGTCACCGCGGTGCGCGTGCGCCAGCCCGGCGTCATGGCCTCGCGCTCGGTCATCGAGCTCGACCTGTCGATGCGGGGAGTGGGCGACTCCGGTGGGGACAGCTTCGTCAACACCGTGGCCGCCGCGGCCACAGGACTGGAGAACACGGTCGGCCCGCTGTCCCGCCCCGAGCGCGCCATCGCCTCCTCCATCGGCGACCGCTTCTGGGTCGATGAGAACGGCAACGGCATCCAGGACTCCGGCGAGCGCGGGGTGAGCGATGCGGAGGTGGCCCTCACCGGCGTCGATGACCTGGGCAATCCCGTCAAGCTCAGCACTCGCACCGACTCGGCGGGCAACTACGCCTTCACCGGGCTGCGGTCCTCCGACGCCAAGGGCTACACGGTGGCCTTCACCATCCCCCAGGCCCTGAAGGATCAGGGGTACGAGTTCACCGCCACCACGACCGGGGACGACCGCGAGCTCGACTCCGATGCCGATGGCCAGGGCGTGGCCGCCGCGGTGGTCATGCCTGCCGGCACGGACATCGCCCATGTGGACGCCGGCATCGTCAGGCCCTCGATCGCTCTGGTCAAGGCGGCTGACGTCACCGAGGTCGCGGCCGGTGAGGTGGTCACCTACACCTTCACCGCCACCAACGACGGCCATGCCATCCTCAGTGGTGTGACTCTGAGCGAGGACTCCTTCACCAACGCCCAGGGCCAGAGGATCGCCCTTGATGCGGCCCCCGCCCTCCAGGCCGACCAGTCGACTGGTACGCCCGACCAGCTGGCCCCCGGCCAGACCCTGGTGTGGACGGCCCGCTACACGGTCAAGGCCGAGGATCTGGAGGCCGGTAAGAGCGTGGTCAATGCCGCCTCGGTCACGGGCACCTCGCCGCGCGGAACCGAGGTCAAGGCCGGCGACGATGAGTCCGTGAGCCCCAAGGGCACGGCCTCCTTCGAGTTCTCCAAGACCGCCGACCCCGCCACGGGCGGCAAGGTGGCAGCGGGGGACAAGATCTCCTACACCGTGACTGTCCGCAGCCGCGGGGACCTGCCCGTGCGCGCAGCGCGGATCAGTGATGACCTGTCCAAGGTGCTCGACGACGCCGTCTACAACAGCGACGTCCAGGCCACCTCGGGGGACGCCTCCATCGAGAACGGCCGCCTGTCGTGGACCGGCGACCTGGCCAAGGACCAGGAGGTGACCATCACCTACTCGGTGACCGTCAAGGAGGGCGGTGACGCCGCCCTGACCAACACGGCGACCACCGATGATGATCGCGGAGCCTGTGATGATGCCGTGGGCTGCACCACGGAGCACACGCTGACGCCGGCGGCCTTCGTGCTGTCCAAGACGGCGGATCCGGCCTCGGGCAGTGAGGTCGCCATCGGTGGGACGATCACGTACACGCTCACGGTGCGCCACGCCGGCGGCGGCGCGGTGGCCGGGGCCGCGATCAGTGATGACCTGTCCAAGGTGCTCGACGACGCCGACTACAACGGCGACGTCCGGGCCACCTCGGGGGACGCCTCCATCGAGAACGACCGCCTGTCGTGGACCGGCGACCTGGCCAAGGACCAGGAGGTGACCATCACCTACTCGGTGACCGTCAAGGAGGGCGGCAACAAGGCGCTGAGCAACACCGCAACCACCACCGACAAGCGCGGCAGGTGTGATGACGCGGTGGGCTGCGCCACGGAGCACACGGTGGCCGCGCCGCCGAAGCCGGAGCCCTCGCCGAGCCCGACGCAGGAGCCCACCCAGGCGCCCACCGTGGCCCCGAGCCAGGGGTCTACCGAGGCCCCGAGCCAGGAGCCGAGTCAGGGGCCTAGTCAGGAGCCTACCGAGGCCCCGAGCCAGGGGCCTACCGAGGCCCCGAGCCAGGAGCCTACCGAGGCCCCGAGCCAGGAGCCGAGTGGCGGCGCCACGGAGAGCCCCACGGCTGCCCCCTCGCAGGCCCCCTCGGCCACGCCGACGGCGGATGCCAGTGCGGACGCCGGGGACAAGCCCACCGGCACTCCGAGTCCCGACCCCAGCCAGGACCCGACGTCGGACCCGAGCGCGGATCCGACGAGCCCGGCCCCCGACGGGGAGGCCTCCGGTGACCCGGGCACGGCCCCGGGCGGGCCGGAGGGCCCCGGATCGCAGGGCCCGGCAGCTCCCGGCCAGGCGGGCGACCCCGCCTCCTCGGCGGTCCCGGCCCCCGGCAGTGGCCCGCTGGCCAGTACCGGAGCCGCCGTCCTGGGAACCCTCCTCATGGCGGGACTGGCCCTCATCGCCGGCGCCGCGCTGCTGCGGGCGCGCCGTCGGGAGGACTGAGCCCGAGCGCATGAGCGCCTGAGGGGGCGGGGCTGCTGGCGCGGCCTCGCCCCCTCGGTGCTGCTCGGTGCTGCACGCGCCCATGCGGCTGAGCCCTCTGCTGCGAGCCCCGGTGCCGCTCATGCCCCGGTGCTGCCGGCCCTCGGTGCGCCCTCGTGCCGCCCCTTCCAACGCTGCCCTCGGCGCTGCCGGCTTGCGTCCGGGGCTCCCGGTGCCGGGGTGGAGTGACGCGGTTCAAACCGGGTTCCGGCCCATGCGGGCTGGGTTGTGGGCCGGTGAGTCCATAGACTGTGCCCGGCCCATCGCAGACGCTGGACTCCGCCGAGCGGAGTCAGCCCGTGCTGGGCCATCGTGCTACCCCACCCGTCAGGAACGAGAACAGTGAACACCCGCCCGCTCTCCGTTGCCGTCGTCGGCGCCGGCCCCGCCGGAATCTACGCCGCAGACATCCTGTCCAAGTCCGGCCTGGACGTGAGCATCGACCTGTTCGAGCGCCTGCCCGCCCCCTACGGCCTGGTGCGCTACGGGGTGGCCCCCGATCACCCGCGCATCAAGCAGATCATCGTCGCCCTGTACAAGATCCTCCAGCGCGGTGACATCCGCCTGGTCGGCAATGTCGAGGTCGGCCGCGACATCAGCGTGGCCGAGCTCCAGGAGCACTACGACGCCCTGGTCTTCTCCACCGGCGCCGACACCGACGCCCCCCTGGACATCCCCGGCCTCGAGGCTCCCGAGTGCTATGGGGGCGCCGATTTCGTCTCCTGGTACGACGGGCACCCCGACCACCCGCGCACCTGGGACCTGAGCGCCAAGGAGGTGGCCGTCATCGGTGTGGGCAATGTGGCCCTGGACATCGCCCGGGTCCTGGCCAAGCACTCCGCCGACCTCATGACCACCGAGATCCCCGCCAATGTCGCCCAGGCCCTGGCGGCCTCCCCGGTCACCGACGTCCACGTCTTCGGGCGCCGCGGCCCCGCCCAGGTCAAGTTCACCCCCCTGGAGCTGCGCGAGCTGGGCAAGCAGCCCGACGTCGACGTCATCGTCTACGAGGAGGACTTCGAGTACGACGAGGGCTCCCAGGCCGCGCTGGCCGCCTCCAACCAGCAGCGCCAGGTGGTCAAGGCCCTGGAGGGCTACGCCATGCAGGAGCCCGAGGACCTCACCGCCTCCCGCCGCATCCACATCCACCTGTTCGCCGCCCCCGCCGAGGTCCTCACCGATGAGGAGGGCCACGTCGTGGGCCTGCGCACCGAGCGCACCCGCCTGACCGGCGACGGCGGCGTCACCGGCACGGGGCAGATGCGCGACTGGCCGGTCCAGGCCGTCTACCGCGCCGTGGGCTACGCGGGCAGCCCGATCCCCGGCCTGCCCTTCGACGAGGCCGGCCATGTGCTGCCCAACGAGGGCGGGCGCGTGCTGGGGGAGGACGGCAGGCCCCTGACCGGCATCTACGCCACCGGCTGGATCCGGCGCGGCCCGATCGGCCTCATCGGCTCCACCAAGTCCGATGCCCAGGAGACCATCACCAACCTGGTCGCCGACGCCGAGGCGGGGCTGCTGCACGCCGGCGCCGAGGACTCCCAGGTCGGTCACGAGGCCGTCATGGCACTGCTGACCGAGCGGGGCGTGCCCTTCACCACCTGGCAGGGCTGGGAGCTCCTGGACGCCTACGAGCGCGAGCTCGGCCAGGACCATGGGCCGGTGGAGGTCTCCAACGGCGAGGCCAGGGACCGCGAGCGGGTCAAGGTGGTCTCCCGTGAGGCCATGACCGCCATCTCCCGCTCCACCTCCGTGCCCGAGGACCTCATCGGCCAGCCCGAGGCCGACCGCGTGCCCGAGCGCGTGGCCCACCGCCTCCAGGACTGAGCCTCGGGCGCCGCTGCGCCCGCCATGCACGGTGCCCGTCGCAGACACGACGGCGGGCACCGCCACGGGCCCCGCCGTAGAATGATGGGCCTGTCCGGTGGCCGCAGGCCGCGCCCACCGCTCGTCCAGAACCCGCAGAGAGGCACTTCATGAGAATCGGCGTTCCCACCGAGATCAAGGACAACGAGTTCCGCGTCGCCCTGACGCCGGCCGGTGTGGACGCCCTGGTGCGGCGCGGGCATGAGGTGAGCATCCAGGCCGGTGCGGGCCTGGGCAGTGGCATCACTGACGAGGCCTACCGCCGTGCCGGCGCGGTGCTCGTGGACGATGCGCACGCGCTGTGGGAGGGCTCCGAGCTCATCCTCAAGGTCAAGGAGCCCGTCGCCTCGGAGTACGGGCTCCTGCGGCCCGGGCTGGTGCTCTTCACCTATTTGCACCTGGCCGCCGACCGGTCCCTGACCGAGGAGCTCCTGGCCCGCGGCGTGACCTCCATCGCCTATGAGACCGTCCAGGACGACGAGGGCGGCCTGCCCCTGCTGGCCCCCATGTCGGAGATCGCCGGGCGCCTGGCCGCCCAGGTCGGGGCCGACTGCCTCCTGAGGCCCCACGGCGGCTCCGGGGTGCTCCTGGGCGGGGCGCCCGGGGTGCGGCGCGGCCGCGTCGTCGTTCTGGGCGGGGGCGTCGCGGGACTGCGGGCGGCCCAGGTCGCCGTCGGCATGGGGGCAGACACGGTCGTGTTCGACATCAGCGCCTCGCGCATGCGCTACATCGAGGAGGTCTCCGGCGGCGCCATCCGCACCCGGTACTCCACCCCACTGGATGTGGCCGAGGAGACCGCCAAGGCCGACCTCGTCATCGGCGCCGTCCTGGTGCCCGGGGCCCGGGCCCCGCGACTGGTGACCCGCGAGATGGTTCGGGCCATGCGCCCGGGCAGCGTCCTGGTGGACATCGCCATCGACCAGGGCGGGTGCTTCGAGGACTCCCGCCCCACCACCCACACCAACCCCACCTACGAGGTCGAGGGCACCACCTTCTACTGCGTGGCCAATATGCCCGGCGCCGTGCCCCACACCTCCACCTACGCCCTGACCAACGCCACCCTGCCCTATGTGCTGGAGCTGGCCGACTCCGGCTGGAGGCGGGCATGCGCCGCCCGGGGGGACCTGGCCCGCGGCCTGAGCACGCATGAGGGTGCCCTCTACACCCCGGGTGTGGGGGAGGAGCTGGGGATCGAGGCCGCCGACGTCGTCGAGCTGCTGGAGCGCCAGGGCTGAGGGCCGCTGCTGTGGCGGGCACTGAGGCGGCGCAGGGGCGATGCGGGGCCTCCGAGGGCGGCTCCCGGGCAGGTGTACCGCACAGGTAGCATTAAGGGAACCTTCAACGAGTTTTGATAGGATCGTCCCATGACCGGGACGAATCATCACAACGGGCTCAAGACCGCCATCCTCATGGGAGGGCTGTGGGGCCTGCTGCTCCTCTTCGGCTGGCTGCTGGCCCGGGGGACGGGCTCCAGCATCTGGCTGTTCATCATGCCGCTCATCGGCGTGGCCCAGACCGCCTACACCTACTGGAACTCCGACAAGCTGGCGGTGCGCTCCATGGGCGCCATCGAGGTCAGCCAGGCCCAGCAGCCCGCCATGCATGCCATCGTGCGCGAGCTCTCCGAGCGCGCCGGCCAGCCCATGCCCCGGCTGTACGTGGCCCCCACGATGAGCCCCAACGCCTTCGCCACCGGCCGCGACCCCCAGCACGCCGCCGTGTGCTGCACCCAGGGGATCCTCCAGCTCCTCAACGAGCGCGAGCTGCGCGGGGTGCTGGGCCACGAGCTCTCCCACGTCTACAACCGCGACATCCTCACCGGCTCGGTGGCCGCCGGGATCGCCGGCATCATCTCCTCGGTGTCCATGATCGCCCTGTGGTTCGGGGGCGGGCGGGACAGGCGCGAGGGCAATCCGATCGCCGTCCTCCTCCTGGCACTCCTGGCGCCCCTGGCGGCCTCCCTCACCCAGTTCGCCATCTCGCGGACCCGGGAGTACGACGCCGATGAGGACGGCGCCGCCCTCACCCAGGACCCCCTGGCGCTGGCCAGTGCGCTGAGCAAGCTGGAGTCCGGGGTCTCCCGGGTCCCCATGGCCCAGGACCCGAGGGTCGAGCCGGTCTCGGCCATGATGATCGCCAACCCCTTCGGCTCGATCCGCAGCCTCTTCGCCACCCACCCGCCCATGAGCCAGCGCATCGCCCGCCTGGAGAAGATGGCCGGGTACTGATGACGGCGGTGTCCGGTGCGTCCGCATATCCCCGTGACCAACCCCGCTGCGCCGCTCGATGCCGGTCAGGCGCGAGGCGGCCCGCTCCGCCCGTGCCTCGTCGTCATCGGTGGCCTGCCCGGCGTCGGCAAGACCACGGTGTGCCGGGAGGTCCTGGGCCTGCGGCCCATGACCTGGCTGCGGATCGACTCCATCGAGCAGGCCCTGCGCGAGAGCGGCGAGATGCGTCCCGGTACGCCCGGCGGCGCCGGGTACGCCGCGGCCGCAGCGGTGTCCCGAGATGTTCTGGCCACTGGCGGGGATGTGCTGGCCGAATGCGTCAACCCCATGCCTCTTACCCGGCGCCTGTGGGAGGCGACTGCTGGTGACCTCGGGTGCGCCTTCCTCGGCGTTGAGCTGGTCTGCTCAGATGCGGGTGAGCACCGCCGCCGTGTGGAGGGGCGCGCCAGCGACATCAAGGGACTGGTGCTGCCCGATTGGCGGGAGGTCCGCACCCGCGACTACGAGCCCTGGCCCGAGGCGGGCCTGAGGCTGGACACCGCGCGCCTGCCCCCCGCGGGCGCTGCGGGTCGCATCATTCGCGCCTTGTCGACCCTGCTCGGGGCAGGGCCGTGAGCGCGATGGCGCCGCCTGGTGCGCTCGGAGGAGGGAACGCGGACCTGGGCGGGCGGATCCGAGCCGCGGCGCAGGCCGGTGAACTGCGCGGCATCCCCAGCGGTGGGGCCCGCGTGGAGGCACTCGGCCGAGGGGAGAGTTACGCCGCCTGGCTGGTGCGCAGCGGGGGCCGGGCGCGGGTGGTGCGCGTGCAGCGACGCGCCACCGCCGACATGCCCCGGCCCATGGCTGCCGAGTTCGCGGCGCTTGGGCGCATCCCGCCCGAGCTCGGCACCAGGGCCATCGCCATGGAGCCGGGCCCCGACAGCCCCCTGGGCGCCCCCTACATGGTGACCACCCACGTGCCCGGGCGGGTCCTGCCGCCCCGGGACTGGGGGCCGCCCCTGCTCGCGGCGCTCGCCGGTCAGCTCGCCCGGCTCCACCTCGCCCTGGTCGGGACGGCCGGGGAGATGGTGGCCGAGGCGCTGGGCGAGGCGGTCGGTGAGAAGGGTCTGGGAGGGGGCGCTGCGCCGTCGTCGGCCACCGCCTGCGACAGGACCCCGGTGGCCATGATGCCGACGACGGTGGCCCCCGCCAGCGCGCAGGGGGATGAGGTACTGGCCTGGTGGCGGGGGAGTGCCCCGTGGACCCTGGAGCACCCCCTGGTGGCCCCGCTGCTGGGGGCCTGGCGCGAGGCGCTGACGCGCCACGATCCGGCCTTCCGGGAGGCCCCCGTCCACCCCCTCATCCATGGCGACGTGGTGCGCACCAACGTCGTGGTCTGCGAGGGCGTGCCGCGGCTCATCGACTTCGAGTGGGCCGGGCCCGGGGACGTGGCCAAGGACCTGGCGCTCATCGGCGGGCGGGTCAGTGGCGGGCCGTGGTACGTGCCCCTGGGGAGCCTGGATGTCCAGGCGCTGGTGGAGGAGTATGTGCGCGTCATGGCGGCCCAGGCGCCCCGGATGGGGTGTCGGGCGCCCGGGGCGGGGGGAGGGGCGGGCCCGGTGCGGTGGAGTCCGGGGCATGCCTCGGTCAGGGACGCGGCCTGCCTCCTGGCCCGGCGCGATGCCTATGAGCTCATCGACAGGATGGGCAACCTGCTGTACTGCCTGAGCCGAGGCGAGGCCACGGGCGATAGGGGCGTGCACGGGGCGGGAGCGCCCGAGGAGACCCCGGGCGGGGCCTCTCGGGTGGGGCAGGCGCATGGCGAGGCCGCGCGAGACGACGCCGCGCGAGAGGAGGCCGCGCGCTACGCCCGGTGGGCCGCGCAGATCGCCGCGGGCATGGCGGCCGCTCTCGCGCAGCCTCGCACGCCCTGATGAGGTTGTGGGCCGGGGACTGCCTGGGCGCAGTCGGGGCCTACCGAAGGCGTGCTCAGGCACTGCTTGGACAAGGGCCTGCTCGACTGCGGGCCCCAGCACGGTGTACCCGCCAGCGGTTGTCGGGCTGGCCCGACAACCGCTTGGCCAGGTCGCCGGGCTGCCAGCGGGGGAGCGCGCGATGAGAATTGAGCCATGAACCTCCTCCGCTCCTGGTCCCGCCGCCTGCCGCAGGCCCGCAGGGACGCCGCCTACCTCCTACTGGCCTGGCCCGTCCACCTGATGGCCTTCTGCCTCGTGGTCCCCCTCACCTCACTGGGCATCGGCACGATCGTCATCTGGGTGGGCCTGCCCATCCTGGTGATGACCCTCCTGTTCACCGGCGGCTTCGCGGACATGGCCCGCCGGGCGGCCAGCGCCGTCGACGGCTCCGCCCCCGTTCCCGCCCACTACCTCCCCGTGCCGCAGGGCGCCAGCACCATCCGGGGCCTCCTGCACCCCCTCAAGGACCCCCAGCGGTGGATGGACCTGCTGTGGATCGTGGTCTCCTTCCCGGTCTCCCTGGCCCTGTGGTCCCTGACGGTGATATGGCTCTCCGTTGCCGTGGGCGGCCTGCTGGCGCCGATCGTCGAGGTCGTCCCGGAACTGATCGTCCCCGAGAGCAATCAGGGCTGGGCCGAGCTGCTGGGACTGCCGTACCCCCTCCTGTGGAACATCGTCGTCGACCTCATCATCGCAGTCCTCTTCCTGGCCGCCGCACCCGCCGTCCTGCGGGGCCTGGCAGCCGTGCACAGCGGACTGACCCGCCTCATGCTCTCCTGGCGCGGTGAGGTGGGACGCCTGGAGACCTCCCGGGCCGCCGTCCAGCGCGCCGAGTCCGACACCCGCCGCCGCTTGGAGCGCGACATCCACGACGGCCCCCAGCAGCGCCTCGTGCGCCTGACGATGGACCTGGCGCGCGCCAAGCGCCAGGCGGGCAAGGACCCGCAGGCCACCACCCAGATCCTCCAGGAGGCCATGGGCCAGGCCCAGGCCACCCTCGACGAGCTGCGCCACCTTTCGCGCGGCATCGCCCCGCCGATCCTGGTGGACCGCGGCCTGGGCGCCGCGATCTCGGAGGCCGCTACGCTCTCATCCGTGCCCGTCACCGTCAGCGCCGACCTGCCCGACCTGCCCGACCACGCCGCCCAGGCCGCCTACTTCGTCATCAGCGAGGCCCTGGCCAACGTCAACAAGCACTCCGGGGCCACGCGCGCCCACGTGGGCGCCGCCGTGCGCGACGGCCTCCTTCACGCCTGGGTGGAGGACAACGGCATGGGCGGGGCCTCGCCGGCCAAGGGCCACGGCCTGTCCGGACTGGCCGAGCGCCTGGCCGGCGTGGATGGGCGCCTGACGCTCACCTCCCCGCAGGGCGGCCCCACTCGCGTGGAGGTGGTGATCCCGTGCGCGTCCTGATCGCCGACGACTCCGTCCTGCTGCGCCAGGGGCTCGCCCTCATCCTGGCCGAGGGCGGCCACGAGGTCGTCGCCGACGTCGGGGACGGCCCGGCCTTGGTGGCCCAGGCCCTGGAGCTGCGCCCTGAGATCGTCATCGCCGATATCCGCATGCCGCCCTCGCACACCGACGAGGGCCTCAGGGCCGCCGCCGCCATACGCGCCCAATGGCCCCAGGCCCCCATCCTCCTGCTCAGCCAGTACGTGGTGGCCGGCTACCTGCCCGAGCTCATGGCCGACGGCGGGGGAGCACTGGGCTACCTGCTCAAGGACCGGGTCAGTCATATCGACACCTTCCTGGAGGCCGTCGAGCGCGTGGCGCGCGGCGAGCTCGTGCTCGACCCCGACGTCGTGGCCCAGGTGATGCAGCGAGGACGGCGAGACGACCCCGTGGAGCGCCTCACCCCGCGTGAGAGGGAGGTGCTCGGCCTCATGGCCGAGGGCCACACCAACGCCGCGATCGCCGAGCGCCTGGTGGTCACCGAGGGGGCCGTGGAGAAGCACACCCAGCGGATCTTCGCCAAACTCGGGCTGCTGCCCGACTCCGCCGTCCACCGCCGCGTCAAGGCCGTCCTGACGATCCTGTCCTCGTGAGGCCAGGCGGCCGTGCGGCCCTCAGCGGTAGTTGACGAACTGGAGGGCCGCGTCGACGTCGAGGTCCTTGAGCAGGGCGATGACCGCCTGGAGGTCGTCGCGCGACTTGGAGGACACGCGCACCTCGTCCCCCTGGATCGTGGCCTTGACGCCCTTGGGGCCCTGCTCGCGGATCGCCTTGGTGACCTGCTTGGCCACCTCCTGGGTCAGGCCCTCGCGCAGGGGGCAGGCCAGGCGGTAGATCTTCCCGCTGGGCCGGGGCTCCTTGTCGCCCAGGTCCAGGGCCTTGAGGGAGACCCCGCGGCGGAAGAGCTTGGACTCCAGGACGTCCAGGATCGCCAGGACCCGCTCGGGGCTGTTGGCCTCCATGGTGATCGTGTCCCCCGACAGGGAGACCGCGGCATCCACTCCCCGGAAGTCGTAGCGCTGGGAGATCTCCTTGGCGCACTGGTTGACGGCGTTGTCCACCTCCTGGCGGTCCAGCCGGGAGACGACGTCGAAGGAGGAGTCGGATGCCATGGTGTGCCTCTCTGGTCGGTTCTGGTCAGGTGCGCCGGCCCCGTGGGTCGCGGCCCACGGGGGAGCGCCACCGGCTCGGGCGGGCCCGGCCGGCGCCGCCGGACGGCCCGATCCTCCCACGGATCACCCCTGTGAGCAGGGTCCTACGGAGGGGATTGGCGCCCCAGCTGAGGACTTGCTATTCTTCCACGGCACCAAGCGGAGGCCCTGCCGGGCCCCGTGCGGAGCGAAGGCGGGTTGCCCGAGCGGCCAATGGGAGCTGACTGTAAATCAGCCGCGGAATGCTACGGGGGTTCGAATCCCTCACCCGCCACCATGATCACCCCGGTGATCAGATCCGCCTCCGGGCGGAGGCCCGCAATGAGAGGGAGGCCACGGGCGGTCGGATTGCCAAGGCGATCCGGATCTGCCTAGGATTCCGCTCGTTGCCCCGATAGCTCAGTAGGCAGAGCGTCTCCATGGTAAGGAGAAGGTCAAGGGTTCGATTCCCTTTCGGGGCTCTCACAGCGGGGGCCAATGGCCCCCATTGTGTTCCTATGGCGAGGTAGCTCAGCTGGTTAGAGCGCACGACTCATAATCGTGAGGTCGAGGGTTCGAGTCCCTCCCCCGCTACGCAAGGTTCGAGTACAGCGCTTCCGACGCATGCTCGAGGATCGACACGAGGAGTCAAACGTGGCCAGCAAGTCCGCCGACGTTCGCCCCAAGATCACTCTGGCCTGCTCGGAGTGCAAGGAGCGCAACTACATCACCAAGAAGAACCGCCGTAACACCCCCGACCGCCTGGCCGTCTCGAAGTTCTGCGCCCGCTGCGGCAAGCACACCGAGCACCGCGAGACCCGCTGAGTCGGCCACCAGCCGATCGGCTGCCGCCCAGGGCGGACCTGCGAGCCCCGTCGACCATGCGTCGGCGGGGCTCCTTCATGCCCTCGCGCCCCTGCTGCACACCTTCGGATGGCGTGAGGACCGGATGGTGCGGGAGGGGCGGGGTCGATCCGCCGGGGTAGCACCGACGACGTGCAGCGGGAAGCGGGGAGGGCCTAGCATCGAGCGGGTGAGCCCCGAGCCCCCCAACGATGCGCGTGCCCAGGCGCTGGCCGCAGTGCTGCGACCCATCCTGCGCCGGGCGCGGGAACCGGCTCCACCACCGGCTCCACAGGCGGGCGCCGCCCCGCGCCCGCCGGACGGCAGCGCCGTCCCGCCGTCCGGGGCGAGCGGTGGCGCAGGGCAACAGCTGCAGGAACAGGGATTCGCCGAGACCGCCGGCTGGCGCGGCGCCGTGGGCATCCTGCCGGCTGTCCTGACCCTGGAGGAGCTGCAGCGCGTCATCGCGCCCTGGGACGGGCTCATCCACCGTTCATGCTCACAGCAGCTCCTGGCAGCGGCAGGTGGCCGGCGCCCTCCGCCAGTGGGCCGGGCCTCCTGGGAAGGCGCCCGCCTGATGGCGCCCGACGGCACGGGGACGATCGGCGTCCTGCCGAAGACCTCGGCGCTCTCGGAGGTCCCCGCGCCAGGAGACCGGCACCCCTCCACGCGCCCCACGGTCCGCACCGTGAAGCGCTCCGGGTGGGAGCTCATCCGCACCTGTTCCACGGTGCACGTCCTGGGCGCCGCCTGGGTGGTCCGCCACGAGCTCGCCCGCAGGCTCGATGCGGCCGGGCGTGCCGCCGACACCGACACCGCCGCCGCTCCTGAGGGGCCCGGGCGCCAGGAGCCCCGGCGCGGCGCATTCGAGCTGCGGCTGCGTCGGGACGACGTCGAGGCCTGGGCCCTCAGGAGCGGTGACCGCAATGCGCTCCACCTGTGCTGCGGGGCGGCGGCGCAGGCGGGACTCGATGTGGGCCGGCGGTCCGTCGTCGCCCACGGGCTCCTGCTCGGGGCCCTGTCCCTCGCCCTCGTGCCTGGGGACGGGGGGCCTGCCCACCACCTGCGGTTCCGGTTCACCGCCCCCCTTGAGGTTCCACCGGGGGAGGGCGCCCCCCTCCTGGTGGATCTGGGAGGTTCCTGTGTGAGCCAAAAGAATTGGCTTGTCCTTGCGCGTGTGTAGCGTGAGCAGCCCCTGTGCTTGAGTGCGACATCAACAGATAGGCAGCGGTGAAGAGCCTCGGGGTTGTTCCGGAGTGCGGTCGGCACCTGATCGTCCTTGGGGTGCGGCCATGAGGGTGCGCTCACCTGCACTGGAGCGGGTCGGCGATAGTGAGAAAGGTCAAAGAGGTCTGATGAGGTCGGCCTCCCGTCGGCGGGTGGCCGCCAGGCCCCTCCGCGTCGATGAGGGGCTGCTGGCGCCGGGAAGTGCGCAGGTCACGGAAGAGTGTCGGTGCGGCTGCCCCAATGACTGCCGTTCCGGGAGTCGTGACCATGATGGGATCATGTGCGGGGACGGCCCCCGCCATCCGCGCCGCCGTGTCCCACGGCACTTGCCGACCGCGACAAAGAACGCGACGATAGCCTTAGCAAGTGTTATAAATAGATCATGTGAGTTGTTCAATCCTGAACGACAAGCAGAAGGTGGCGAGTGGCCGTGGTGCACAGCCGTGGTCGGAAGGAGTTAAAGCGGTGAGCAGCGCCGAGAAGAAGACCGCTGAATCCGGCATCGAGGAGCCCGGTGGCGCGGCGACCGCCTGCGGGCAGGCTGTCATCGATCCCGCCCCTGCGCCCGGCCGCACAGCCGTCGACCCGGCCCGCACCCGTGGGCAGAACGTCGTCGATCCAACCCGGAGCTGCGGCCAGGAGGCCGTGCCGGCCAACACCTGCGGCCAGGAGGCCGTGCCGGCCAACACCTGCGGCCAGGAGGCCGTGCCGGCCAACACCTGCGGCCAGGAGGCGGTACCCGCCAAGGAGGAGGCCCCGACCGCCTGCGGCCAGGCCGTCGAACCGGCCCAGACCTGCGGGGATACGGCCCAGTACCGGCACCTCGACCCGCTGGAGATGGACTCCTGGCGCGCCTTCCTCGCCGCCTCCACCGCCGTGACCGCGCGCCTCAACCACGAGCTCGAAGCCGGCTGCGGCATCTCCATGCACGAGTACGAGATTCTCGTGCGCCTCTCCGAGGCCCCCCAGCACTCCATGCGCATGTCCACCCTCGCCGAGCACGTCTCCCACTCCCGCTCCCGCCTGACCCACACCGTCGGGCGCCTGGAGAAGGAGGGCTACGTGGTGCGGGTCTCCTGCGCCTCCGACAAGCGCGGCGTCAACTGCGAGCTGACCGAGGCCGGCCTGGCCTTCCTGCGGCAGGCCGCACCCGTCCACCTCGACGGCGTGCGCCGCCACGTCCTGGACCGCCTCAGCCGTGACGAGCTGGGCCTGCTCTCCCAGCTCATGAAGGTCATCTCCGCGGCCCCCGGCACCCAGGCCGCCTGAGCCCTCCACTCCGCCTCCATCGCCTGACTCGGCGGTGGAGGGGACTGGGGCCGCGTCAACCGCCCACGTCCGGATCGGTCGATGACGGAGCCCACAGGTCGGTCCAGGTCACCCCCAGCTGTGCCAGGAGCCGGCGCAGCAGCGGCAGGGAGAGGCCCACCACCCCGTGCGGGTCTCCCTCCACGCCCTCGATGAAGGCCCCGCCCAGGCCGTCGATCGTGAAGGCGCCCGCACACCACAGGGGCTCACCGGTGGCGATATAGGCCTCGATCTCCTCCAGGCCCGGCTCACCGAAGTGCACCACCGTCGAGCTCACGCCCTGCGCGCTGGCGCCATCGGCCGTGCGCACCAGGAAGTGGCCGGAGTGCAGCGTGCCGCTCCTGCCTCGCATGGACAGCCAGCGCTCGCGGGCCTGCTGGGCGCTGGCCGGCTTGCCCACCACGAGGCCGTCGATCTCCAGCATCGAGTCGCAGCCCACGACGACGCGGGCCTCCTGCGCGTGCGTGCGACCGGCGACCTCCAGGGCCTTGGCCCGGGCCAGCTCCTGGACCTGCTCGGCGGGCCCCGCCTCGGGAGCGCGCCGCCTGAGCGCCCCCAGCACGGCCTCCTCATCGACTGTCGAGACGCGGACGAGGGGCTCAACGCCGGCGGCGCGCAGCGTCGCCAGGCGGCCGGAGGACCGGGATGCCAGGAGGATCACGCCCCCACCCTAGCGGCCCGCTGGTACCCGGGACGGGGCCCATCCCGGGCGGTCCGCGCCGCGAGCCCACCGGGCGGGACGCGGCCAGGGCAGGCCCGCCCCATGCCCTATCCCGCCCTATCGCCGTCCTGTGGCGGTAGGGTCGTCGCATGAGCTGCACCACCTCCGCCGCGGACAGTGCGACGAGTGTCTTCTCCCCGCTGCGGGTCGTGCCCATGACCGGCTCCACCCAGGATGACCTGCGCGCCGACCTCACCGGGGCCAGGGCCGACCACTGGCCGCACTTCTCCGCCCTGCACGCACTGGGGCAGAGCGCCGGGCGCGGACGCTCGGGCAACACCTGGACCACCCCGGCCACCGGGGCGCTGACCGTCTCGGTCGTGCTGCGCCCGCTCGTGCCCGTCGATGCCCTGGCCTGGCTGCCGCTCCTGGCGGGCCTGGCCGTCCACGACGCGCTGGCCCCCCGCATCGACCCCCGGCGGTGGCGCCTGAGCACCAAATGGCCCAACGACGTCGTCGCCCTGCCCACCGCCCCCGCCGAGGACCCGGCCCCCGCGCCCCCCGAGGTCGAGGGCTGGGGCACCAGCCGCAAGCTCGCCGGCGTCCTGGCCGAACTGGTCCCCCTACCGGGGCTGCCCCTGCCCGATGGCCGGCCCCCCACGCGCGATCAGGCCCCCGCCATCGTCCTGGGCATCGGCGTCAACGTCCGTCAGAGCGTCGAGCAGCTGCCCGTCCCCTGGGCCGCCTCTCTGCGCACCCTGGGGGTGGAGGCCGAGCCCGAGGAGGTGCGCGAGGAAATCGGTGCCCGACTGCGCCAGCGCCTGGTCCAGTGGGAGGAGGTCGGTGGAGATCCGCGGTCCGCCGGTGGAGGGCTCGCCCAGCAGTTGCGCGAGGCCTGCGCCACCCTGGGCCAGCGGGTCAGCGTCCAGGCCCCCAGTGGCTGCGTGGAGGGCCTGGCCATCGACCTCGACCCGGGCCTGGTCCTGCGCACTGAGAGTGGGACGGTCGTCCTGCAGGCCGGGGATGTCAGGCTTGTGCGCGGTCGTTCCTGAGCCCCGTGTTTCACGGAGTGAATCCTCAACGAGCGCTTGCGTGTGACCTGCGCTACTCTAGCGCGGTGATGGCAGTTAAGGAGAGCCCCGAGGAGGGCGAGAGTAGGCAGGCGGGGGTCGAGGACTGGGCCGCGCTGGCAGGCCACCAGCGCCTGCTCCTGGGGGAGGACCCCATCCTGACCCTGGAGCAGATGGCCGAGCAGGCGGGCACTGACCTGGAGATGGCCAAGCGCTTCTGGCGGGCCATGGGCTTCGCCGACGTCGCCCCCGATGAGGTCCGCTTCACCGGGAGCGACGCCGCGGCGCTGCGCAACACGCTGTCCCTCATCTGCCAGGACGGCGACCAGGGCATGGAGGTGGCCGGGGCCCTGGAGCTGCTGCGCGCCCAGTCCTACACCATGGACCGCCTCGTGCTGTGGCAGTTCGAGACCCTCGTGGGCGACCTCATCCAGCGCCGCGGCCTGAATGACACCCAGGCGCGCCTGGAGGCGCTCAGCGAGGTCGGGGACATGGTCGACACCCTGTCCAAGCAGCTGGCCTACGTCTGGCGCCGCCACCTGGCCTCCCTCCTCAGCCGCACCGACGCCGAGGTCGCCAACCGCGACCGCGAGGACACCGGCCCCGACTTCTACCCCCTGACCCGGGCCCTCGGATTCGTCGACATCGTCTCCTTCACCCAGCGCGCCCAGGGCATGAGCAAGCGCGCCCTGACCCTCCTGCTGGAGGACTTCGAGAACACGGCCCGCGACGTCGTGACCTCCCGGGGGGCGCGCGTGGTCAAGACGATCGGCGACGCCGTCATGTACATCGCCGACGACCTGCCCACCGCCGCCGACGTCGTCACCTCCCTGGTCGAGGAGCTCCAGAGCGGCCCCGACGCCATCCGGGTGCGCGCCTCCCTCGTGCACGGGCGCGTGGTCTCCCGCTCCGGGGACGTCTTCGGCCCCACCGTCAACCTCGCCTCCCGTCTGGTCGACGCCGCCGATCCCGGCGGCATCCGCATGGACGAGACCACCGCCATGGCCATCCTCCACGGCCCGGTCGCCGGCAGGTACCGCGTGGGCCAGTGCCATGAGGTGGTGGCCAAGGGGCTGGGGCAGATCGTGCCCTGGTCCCTGGAGCGGGCCTGACCAGCGCATTCCCGGGCCGGCCGAACCGGGCGCCCCCGCTGAGGCCGCCCACGGCGGCGCCGGCTCATGGGGCGGCGATGAGATCTCGGTCCGGCGGACGATGGCGGTCCTCGCCATCGTCGCCTACGATCACCAGTGTGACCACTGTTCTGCTCGTTGAAGACGACCCTGCTATCTCTGAGCCGCTCGCCCGAGCCTTCGGCCGGGAGGGCTATGCGGTCCTGACCCATGGCACCGGCAAGGGGGCCCTGGAGGAGGTCGGGAGCGCAGACATCATCGTGCTCGACCTCGGACTGCCCGATATCGACGGCCTGGACGTCGCCCGTCAGGTGCGCGCCCAGGGCCTGACCATCCCCATCCTCATGCTCACCGCCCGCAGCGACGACACCGACCTCGTCGTCGGCCTGGACGCCGGAGCGGACGACTACGTGACCAAGCCCTTCCGCCTGGCCGAGCTCCTGGCCCGGGTGCGCGCCCAGGTGCGGCGCGCCTCCGGTGAGGCCACCGAGGACGAGCTCGCCCTGGGGCAGGTCCGCGTCGACGTCGCCGCGCACCGCGCCTTCGTCGGCAGCCGCGAGCTGCAGCTGACCATCCGCGAGTTCGAGCTGCTGCGCGTGCTCGTGCGCGGCGGCGGGGCCGTGGTCCACAGCGACGACATCCTCAAGGAGGTGTGGGGCGAGGACCCCACCGGCAGCCCCCAGACCCTGGAGATGCACGCCACCTGGCTGCGGCGCAAGCTCGGCGACGACGAGGAGGCCCCCGGCCTCCTGCTCGCCGAGGCCGACGGCTACCGCCTGGCCGAGGGCTGAGCCGGGGCCCAGTCGGCCGTCGCGGCCGCCCGGCACCGCCAGCCCCGCCCACTGCGGTCCACCACCAGGACCGCCGCACCATGCGCCCCGGCCGCACCCTCGTGGGCCGGGGCGCTGCTCGCCCGCCGACCCGTTGAGAAGAGGTAGCAGATGCGCCGTCGAACCATGGTCACCTCGATGTCCGCCGTCGCCGTGGCCGTCGTCCTGCTGGGGGCGCCCCTGGGTGGCGGGTGGATCATCCTGGCCCTGCGCACCACGCAGGACCGCTCCGGCCAGGTCAGCGCCATCCTCACGGTGGTGGCCACCATCGTCATCCTCACCGTCGTGGCCCTGGCGGCCGCCTCCGTGGTGGCCTCCAAGGCGGCCCGGCGCCTGTCGGCACCACTGATCTACCTGGCCGCCGAGGCCGAGCAGCTGGGCAGCGGGCAGGTGCGCCCCCGCCTGCGCTCCTCGGGCATCGAGGAGATCGACCTGGTGCAGGCCGAGCTGGTCCGCTCCGCCGAGCGCGTCGCGGGGCGCCTGGCCGCCGAGCGCCAGTTCGCCTCCGACGCCTCCCACCAGCTGCGCACGCCCCTGACCTCCCTGAGCCTGCGCCTGGAGGAGATCGAGCTGCTCTCCGACCAGGAGGAGGTGCGCGCCGAGGCCCACGCCTGCCTGGAGCAGGTCGAGCGGCTCACCGGCGTGGTGGAGGACCTGCTCAAGATCTCCCGGCGCACCGGCGGGGGCACCACCGAGGCACTGCACCTGGCCGACGTCTTCGCCCAGCAGCGCGAGGAGTGGGAGCCGGCCTACCAGCAGGAGGGACGCACGATCACCTTCAGCGATGAGGTGGGCCACCCGGTCCTGGCCACCCCCGGCTCCCTGGCCCAGGTGCTGGCCACCGTCATCGAGAACTCCCTGCGCTACGGCGGGGGCGCCACCAGCGTCAGCGTGCGCGGCGCCAATGGTGGGCACGGCGTCTTCATCGACGTGGCCGACGAGGGGCCGGGCGTGGAGGACGAGCTCGCCCCCTACATCTTCGACCGCCACGTCTCGGGCCACGGTTCCACAGGGGTGGGCCTGGCCCTGGCCAAGGACCTGGTGGAGGCCGACGGCGGTCGCATCGAGCTGTCCCAGCGGCGCCCGGCGGTCTTCTCCATCCTGCTCAATGCCGTGCCCAAGTCGCTGGACCCCAATAACGTCCTGCCCCAGGGGGCGCTGGTCTCGGTGGGGCGACGCCGGCGCTTCTGAGGGCGCTACTGGGCCTGGCTCTGGTCCTGGGGCCGGCAGGCAAGGCCCAGCACCGGAGGCGGTGCCTGCCGGAGGGAGCCCGGCGGAGCGGGCTCAGGAGCCCGTGTCGGGCAGTCGCTCGCGGGCCGAGCGCCGGGCGATGGCGAGGTCGACGACGATCATCGTGGTCACCAGTGCGAAGCCCAGCAGTCCCAGGGCCAGGACGGCGCCCAGGGAGTGGCCCGGGGCCAGTGCACGGTTCATCTCGTCCTGCCATGGCCACAGCGCCCTGAGGCCGCCCACCATGAGCCCGATGAGGGCGCACAGGGTCATCACCTGGTGGTGGGCCAGCAGCCATTGGAGCGATTTGACCACCAGGGCCAGGCCCAGCATGGCCCCCAGGATGAACAGCCCCAGGTAGCCCAGGTCGCGCTCATCCACGGCGCGCAGGGTGGGCTCGTAGAGGCCGAAGGTCAGCAGGAGGAAGGAGCCGGAGAGCCCGGGCAGCACCAGGGCGGCCACGGCGACGGCCGCGGCGGGAACGATCACCAGGGGATGGGGCTCGATATGGGAGGGCTGGCGCGAGACCAGCAGCCAGGTGATGACGGCCGCCGTTGCACCGATGCCCAGCAGTCGGGCCGCCAGCCACCGGGGGCGCGCCCCGGAGCCCAGGGGCCGGCTGTTGAGGGAGTCGCGCACCATGCGCACCGGCACACTGATCGAGGCCAGCACCATGCCGAAGAACAGCCCGCGCATCTGCACCGGGTAGTGCTCGACGGCGTCGGCCATGGGGCCGGCCACCGCAAGCACCACCGTCGCCATCCCCACCGCCACGGGGATGAGCAGGCGCCAGCGGGTGGCGCGCAGGTGCGCCCTGGCCGAGGCCAGGCGGTCGGGGCCGGTGACCAGGGCCTTGATGGCCGAGACCAGGTGGGAGGCCGAGCCGATGAGCTCGTCATAGATGCCCACCACCAGGGCCACGGTCCCCCCGGAGACACCCGGGACCGTCTCGGCCAGGCCGATGAGGCCACCGCGCAGGAGATTGCCCGGGATGGAGGTGCGCCGCCCGGGCGCGGTCGGGGGCGTGTGGGGGCTCATGGCTGGGTCTCCTTCACCAGGGGCACGGGTAGGGCGCACCGGCGCCCGCCGGCCGGGCGCGCCTGAGGACTGGCGTCACCGTCGTGGAGCCCCGCCGGACTCGGTCCCGTCGTCCTCATGGCCTCACCGGGTCTCCGCGCGCTCCGATGAGCGGGTCAGCGCGGGCTCGTTGGTCAGCGGGGCGGCCTGGGTGTCGTCGGAGGGCCCGGTGCGGCGCGCAACCAGGCGGGAGCGCAGCCAGGCGTAGAGCATTGGCGCCACGGAGACGAAGACGATGCCCAGGATCACGTAGTCGATGTTGTGCCGGATCCACTCGATGCCGCCCAGGAAGTAGCCCAGCCACACCAGGGCGAAGGCCCAGACGGTGGCGCCCAGGACGTTGTAGAACACGAAGTGCCGGTAGCCCATCTGGCCCACGCCGGCCATCACCGGGGTGAAGGTGCGCACGATGGGCACGAAGCGGGCCAGGGTCACGGCCTTGCCGCCGTGGCGCTCGAAGAAGACCCTGGTCTCATCGACGTACTTCTGCTTGAACAGGCGGGAGTCGGGCTTGTTGAAGATGGCCGGGCCGGCCTTCTTGCCGATGACATAGCCGGTCTGGTCGCCGACGATGGCGGCCACCCACATGAGGATCGAGACGATCCAGATATTGACCGGCACGCCGTCGGCGGGGCTCTTCTCCCCGATGTGGACGAACATCCCCAGGGTGAACAGGAGGGAGTCGCCGGGCAGGAAGAAGCCGACGAGCAGCCCGGTCTCGGCGAAGATGACCAGCATGACGGCCAGGACCGACCAGGGTCCCACCCATCCGACGAAGGTCATGATCATGGTGGCCGGGTCGAGCCACTCCGGCCCCAGGGCCGGTGCCGGACCGGGGCCGAGAGCGGGTAGCGTGGCGGGGAGGGCAGTGGTCAGCGCGGTCGATAGGGCGGTCACCCGGCTAGGCTAAAGGGCAGGCATGGGAGGGGGCCGTGAGAGTGGTCCCCTCCGGTGTGTGGGATCGGGCACCACCGGCCCCGGTGAGTCCTCTATCCGTGCCGAGGCGCGGTGCCCGGCGTGGGGCGGGCCGCGTCCGCGCCGTCGTCGAGCGGCGGAGCCGGCGGGCAGCCTCAGCGGTGACCGGTGAAGACGACGTAGTGGTAGAACAGGAAGCGGAAGGCGGTGCCCAGGCCGAATCCCACGACGTAGGCGGCGATGTTGTCCGCCAGGGGCGAGGCCATCCCCAGGATGTGGTGGGTGAACAGCAGGCAGAACTGGGTGATGAGGATGCCCCCGAGGTTGGCGAAGGCGAAGAGGAAGGCCTCACGGGCGGCGTTCTCCTGGGTGCGGCCGCGGTAGGTCCACGTCCGGTTGGCCACCCAGGAGAAGAAGGTGGCCGTGACCGCTGCCACCGCATTGGCGGTGTTGGGGTGGCCCGCGAGGATGCCCGTCGGACCGTGCTGGAGCAGGTTGAACAGGCTGATATCGATGACGAAGGCCGCCGCCCCCACCGCTCCGAACTGCATGAACTCCTTGATGATGGCCACCAGTCGAGCCGACAGGGAGCGGGGCTGGGCGCCGGGAGAATCGGTCATGTCCGGCATCCTAGGGAAGCCCCCACCAGGGGAGCCGCATTGAGGTGCGCGGCGGTCGCGTGTTCAGGGCACCCACTGGATGTGGACCGTGCCCAGGTCCCACACCCAGGCCACCCACCACAGCTGGCCCCCCAGGCAGGCCACGAGCAGTGCCGCGCGCCCGCGCATGCCCAGCGCCGAGGCGGCCCCCCAGGCCAGGGGCGCCAGGGGGAGCAGGAGGCGGATGAGGGAGGTCGTGGGGTCGAAGAAGGCCAGCAGGTAGACGACGTAGCCCAGGCACCAGAACCAGGCCGGCGCCCCCAGCCGGCGCGCCGCCCGGGCCGAGAGGACCAGCGCGGCGGCCAGGAGGACCACCAGCACCAGCATCCAACCCAGGTGGTCGCCCACCCACCATCCCGCGCGGATGAGCCAGGGCGTGAAGGGCACCAGATGATCGCCCCGCCAGGAGGTCTCGGTGGCCGTGTAGGCATCCGCCCTGCCCGTGAGCGCCCAGGCGATCGCCGGCCAGGCCAGGGCCGCCGCGCAGGTGGTCAGCGCCGCCATCAGCAGGCGGAGCCGGGAGCGGGCGGTCAGCGGCTCCTGGGTGGGCAGGAGCCGCCGGTACCAGTCGCGGGGCACCAGCCCCCGGGCGTGCGCCACCTCCCAGGCCCACCACAGGCCCAGGGCCGCCCCCAGGGGCACCCCCACCGGGCGCGCGAAGGAGGCCAGCACCGCGAAGGGGATGGCACTCAGGGCGTGCCCGCGCGCCAGGCGCAGCAGGGTCAGGCCCACCAGGAGCAGGCCCAGGGACTCGGCATAGGGGACCTGGAGGATCGCCGCGCAGGGGGAGGACCACACCAGGCCCACCGCCCACAGTGACGCCGTCGGCCCGGTGCGTGGCGCCAGCCACCTGTCGGCCACGACGGCGGCGCCCGCCGAGGCCGCCACCGAGACCACCGCTGCGCAGGCGTAGAAGGACCAGCCGGTCCATCCCAGCAGCCCCGCCAGGAGGGGCAGGAGCGGCATGAAGGCCCAGGAGTTCTGGGTGACCCGGCCATTGCCGTCCACGGGGAGGGTGTCGGGGTAGCCCTCGCGCGAGATGCGCTCGTACCAGCCCGCATCCCAGAAGGCCATGTGCTCCACCCAGCTGGGGGCGGCCCCGCCCCAGGGCGTGGCAGGTGTGTCCTGGGCCCCCAGGCGCAGGATGATGAAGGTCGTCAGGCTCGCCGCCGCCCAGACCGCCAGGACCTGGAGGGCACGCGGCAGGCGGGTGAGGGCCTGGTCCCGGCTCGGCGTGGCCCCGGGGCCGGAGGTGTCGGGGGGAGCGGCGCCGTTGGGGGCAGTCCGTGCCTCGGGGGCGGGAGGGGCGCCGGCCTGCGACGGGGAGGCCGCGGGCGCCGTGGCTGGAGTCGTCACGGGCTCACCCTACGGGCAGGGCGGATCGGTGCCGATGATCCCGGGCGCCCGCCGCGTCCCCGCTGCACATCTTCGGCGCCCCGGGCCCCATGCGCGGATCGCGGAACCGCATGATGGCGCGGGCCGGGCCGGGCCGGCGGCGCGGCGCTGAAGATGTGCCACAGGACCGGCGCTGCACATCTTCGGGGGATGACAGGCGGATTCTGGATCCGGGATCCGCGGGATTCCAAGGCCCGGGCCTGAGGAGGCGCGCTGAAGATGTGCAGCGGGCGTGGGGGCGGCACTGGGCGGCGCAGGATGCGGCAGGCGCCGAGGTGCCCGGCCCGGGCCGGCGGGGCCGGGTAGCCTGGGCGCGTGAATGCACCGATCGTGGCCGTCATCGGGGGCGGGCAGCTGGCCCGCATGATGCAGGAGGAGGCCAGCGCCCTGGGCATCGACCTGCGGGTCCTGGTGGAGAGCCCACGGGGTTCGGCCGGCCAGGTCGTCGTCGACGCCCCCGTGGGCACCGCCGATGATGAGACCGCGGTGCGCGCCCTGGTGGCCGGGAGCGGCCGGTCAGCAGGGGCCGATGCGGCCGGCACGACCGGCGCGGCCGAGGGGGGCGGTGCCCTCGGCCCGGACGGGGGGAGCGGCGGCCCGAGGGCCGCAGTCCTCACCTTCGAGCACGAGCACCAGGACTCCGCCCTCCTGGAGGCGCTCCAGGCCGAGGGCCTCAGCGTCCAGCCCGCGCCCCGGGCCCTGGAGCTCGCCCGTGACAAGCTCGCCATGCGCCGGGCCATGGACGAGGCCGGCCTGCCCCAGCCCGCCTGGGCCGAGGCCGCGGGCAGCGCCGAGGAGATGATCAGCGCCGTCGAGGACTTCGCCTCCGAGCACGGCTGGCCCGTGGTCCTCAAGACCCCCCGAGGCGGCTACGACGGGCACGGCGTCCTGCTCGTGCGCGACGCCGAGGAGCTGCGCGACGGCCGGGCCGCCCAGTGGATCGACTCGGCCGCCCGTACCCGGGCCGGCGAGTCCGGGCAGGGCGCGGGCGGCGGCGGGAGTCTGGGGGGCAGCGCCGTCGCCAGCCTCCTGGTGGAGCAGGCCATCGCCTTCACACGTGAGCTGGCCGTGCTGCTGGCCCGCAGCCCCAGCGGCGAGATCGCCGTGTGGCCCGTGGCCCACACCCTCCAGGAGGGTGGGATGTGCGCCGAGGTCATCGCCCCCGCCCCCGGGCTGGACTCCGCCGCCGCCCAGGAGGCCGAGGGGATCGGGCGGGCGGTGGCCGAGCGCTTCGGCGTCACCGGGGTGCTCGCCGTCGAGCTCTTCGCCATCGAGGTCTTCGGGGAGCCGACCCGCCTGTATGTCAACGAGCTGGCCATGCGCCCCCACAACTCCGGGCACTGGACCCAGGACGGGGCCGTGACCAGCCAGTTCGCCCAGCACCTGCGCGCCGTGCTCGACCTGCCGCTGGGCGCGGCCCAGGCGGTGGCGCCCGTGACCGTCATGGTCAACCTCATCGGGGGCCAGGACCTGCCGGGGCCCGGTGCGCTGGCCCGTGCCATGGCCGCCGAGCCCGAGGCGCGCATCCACCTCTACGGCAAGCAGTGGCGCCCGGGGCGCAAACTGGGGCACGTGAACATGACCGTGGGGCCGGACCAGGAGGTCGCCGATGCCCTGTCCCGGGCGCGCGACGTCGTGGCCATCCTGCGCGGCGACCGGTAAGAATAGTGACGGCGCGGTACGGGCACGACAGGAGGAAAGACACGATGGGGGCAGGGATGAACCAGGAGCAGCCGGTGGTCGGGATCGTCATGGGCTCGGACTCCGATTGGCCGGTGATGCGCGCCGCCGCCGGGGCGCTGGAGGAGTTCGGCGTGCCCTATGAGGCCGACGTCGTCTCGGCCCACCGCATGCCCACCGAGATGATCGACTACGGCCGCACCGCCGCCTCCCGGGGCCTGAGGGCCATCATCGCCGGCGCCGGGGGAGCCGCGCACCTGCCGGGTATGCTGGCCGCGGTCACCGAGCTGCCGGTCATCGGCGTGCCGGTGCCGCTCAAGCACCTCGACGGCATGGACTCCCTGCTGTCCATCGTGCAGATGCCCGCGGGCGTGCCCGTGGCCACGGTCTCCATCGGCGGGGCCCGCAACGCCGGGCTGCTGGCGGTGCGCATCCTGGCCGCCGGCGAGGGGCGGGAGGCGGCGCGGCTGCGCGAGGCCATGCGCGCCTTCCAGGCCGACCTGGCCCAGCTCGCCCACGCCAAGGGCGCCGCCCTGCGCGAGCAGGTCGGGGCAGCGGCGTCGGACTGATAGGAAAGACCCCCCGATTTGGGCGTGATCCAGAGGCCTGGGGGTGTGGTGGCTCGAGTGTAGCCCGCCGGAGGGCTGTTGCGTGCCCGATCGGGGCGGGAGTCGGGAGGCCTGTGGCACATGGGCGCATGTCGGGTGGCTTGCCTTCGGGGCAGGGGAGGGCGTGGTGGCTCGTGATGGCCGGCGTCGCGCGACCGTCCGCAGAGCCTTCCGCGAGGACGGAGCCCCAGTGTGATTCTGTGCTCTTCTGGTCGCTAATGTTCGGTGTTACGATTCCGACATGAGTATTCTCGTTGCTGGAGGCGCCGGCTACATCGGCGCCCACGTGGTCAGGCTCCTTCTTCAGCGCGGGGAGGAGGTCGTCGTCGTCGATGACCTCTCCTACGGCACCCTGGACCGGGTCGAGGGCGCCACGCTCGTCGAGCTCGACGTCGCCTCCGGGCAGGCCGTTGAGGTGCTCACCGGGCTCATGCGCCAGCGCGAGGTCACCGCCGTCATCCACTTCGCCGCCCGCAAGCAGGTGGGGGAGTCCGTCGAGCGCCCCGCCTGGTACTACCAGCAGAACGTCGGGGGCCTGGCCAACATGCTCCTGGCCATGGAGGACGCCGGGGTCGACCAGATGATCTTCTCCTCCTCCGCCGCCGTCTACGGGATGCCGCCCGTCGAGGTCGTCCAGGAGGACATCGAGTGCCGCCCCATCAACCCCTACGGCGAGACCAAGCTCATCGGGGAGTGGATGATGGCCGACGCCGAGCGCGCCTGGGGCCTGCGCTGGGCCGGCCTGCGCTACTTCAACGTCGCCGGCGCCGGATGGGATGACCTGGGGGACATGGCCACCCTCAACCTCATCCCCATGGTCCTGGACCGCCTCTCGCGCGGCGAGAGCCCCAAGATCTTCGGCACCGACTACCCCACCCCCGACGGCACCTGCGTGCGCGACTACATCCACGTGCGCGACCTGGCCACCGCTCACATCGCCGCCCTGGACTACCTGGCCGGCGGCGGGCAGATGAGCGAGCACATCTTCAATGTGGGCACCGGCGAGGGGTCCTCGGTGCGCGAGGTCGTTGACCGCGTCATCGCCGCCACGGGCCTGGACCTGCGCCCCGAGGAGCTCGAGCGCCGTGCCGGAGACCCGCCCCAGCTCATCGGGGACGCCACCCGGATCGGGCAGGTGCTGGGCTGGAGGGCCGAGCATGATCTCGACGATATCGTCACCTCCTCCTACACCTCCTGGCAGGCCGACCCCGCCCGCCCCCACTTCTCCTAACCTCCCCTTCCTTTCGACAATTTGCATGAGATCGTCCTTTTCCGGGCCCGGAAAAGGACGATCTCATGCAAATTGTCGAAAAGACGGGAGGGGCCGGGCTCCACAGGCGGGTTTCGTGCAGGTGCTCTCCACAGGGCCGATCACTCCCGTGGCGCGAGGCGAGCCCGGTGCCGCACAGTGCCGGCATGGACACCACACCAGTCTCCTTCTCCTCGGCCTACCTCGGCTCCCACCAGCCCACCCCCTCGGCCAAGCTCAAGATCCGCGACGGCGCCTACATCGAGCCCCTCGACCTCTCCGAGCCCCCATGGCGGCTCAAGGCCCAGGTTACCCGCGCCCGCTGCCAGGCCGCCCTGCACTGCTCGCGCACCGACGCCGTCCTGGCCCACGAGTCGGCCGCCTTCGTCCACGGTCTGCCACTGTGGGAGGCCGAGCCCGACATCACCACGATCCAGCGCACTGCTCCTCGCCGGGTCATCTACCGCTACCCCGTCGTCGACTACCCCCACCCCAGCGGGCCGGCTGACGGAGGCAGCACGCACCCCGGCCCGACGCACCCCGGCTCAACCCGCCCGCGCCCCACACGCCCCGGCCGGCGCACCGTCCACCGGCGCCGGGTGCAGGTCCTGCCCGAGGAGGACGTCGTCTACGTCGAGGGCCTGCGAGTCACCAGCCTGGAGCGCACGGTCCTGGACTGCGCCCGCGAGCTCCACCCGCGCGATGCTCTGGTGGTCGTGGACGGCCACCTACGCGGCTGCGCCCTGGCCAGCGGGAGCGACGACGTCGACGATCCCGGCTACAAGGGCGCCGAGCAGGAGGCGCGAGCCTCGCTCCTGGCGCGCCTGGAAGGGCTCAAGCGCGGCGGGGCCCGCCGCGGGATCAAGCGCGCCCGGGCGATTGTGGAGCAGGCCTCGGCCCGTGCCGAGAGCCCCCTGGAGTCCGCGCTGCGCTGGGTGATCCTGCAAGCCGGTTTCCCGGAGCCGGTGCTGCAGATGCCCGTGAGCGGCCCTCATGGCCGCTACCGGGTTGACCTGGCCTGGCCGAGGCACCGGATCCTCGTGGAGGCCGACGGGCTGCTGAAGTACACCGGGCAGGACGGGCGGGCCCTGGCCCAGGAGAAGATCCGGGAGGACGACCTGCGCCGGCTCGGTACCGTCCTGCGCTTCATCTGGGTCGACGTCGCCTCCCTGACCCCGGTGGTCGAGGAGCTCGTGCGGGCCTTCCCCGATGACGTCGTCGCCAATCTCCATCCCGTCCCGGGCCTCCAACCCCCGCCCAACCTTCGACAATTTGCATGAGATCGTACTTTTCCAGGCCCGGAGAAGTACGATCTCATGCAAATTGTCGAAAAGAAGGGGTTAGGTGGGCTGGTTGAAGTCGGCGGGGGTCAGCTCGCCGTCGCGCAGCCTGGTGAAGAAGCCCGGCGCGGTGGTGTCCTGGAGGAGCACCGACTGGCCGATGCCCCCCGGCTCGTAGGCCAGGTCCTCGATCGGCGGCGCCCCGGTCATCTGCGCCCCGGAGGCCGCGCGGAAGGCCAGCACCATCTGGGCCAGGTCGATCACGCCGGCGCTCTCATCGACGGTGAGCACCTGGGTGCCGGCATCCACCAGCGCGTCCTGCTGGGAGAAATTGGTGATCGTCGAGGGCGAGGCGGCCTTGCTCACCACCGCCGAGATGACGGCGCGCTGGCGCAGCCCCCGACCGATGTCCCCGGTGGGGTCGGCCTTGCGCATGCGCGCGTAGGCCAGGGCCTTGGTCCCGTCCACGCTCTGGCAGGTCCCCTGCGAGGTGTCCCACACCAGCCCCGAGTCGGGGTCGTCGACGTCGTAGTCCAGGCAGACCTCCACGCCCCCCACCGCATCGACCATCTGGGAGACCCCGCCCATGCCGACCTCCACATAATGGTCCACGGTCAGCCCGGAGAGGGACTCCACCGTCCGCACCAGCAGCTGGGGCCCGCCCAGGGAGTAGGCGGCATTGATCTTCTCGCCCCCGTAGTCGGGGATCTCCGCGTAGGTGTCGCGCGGCAGCGTGGTCAGGCTCGCCTGGCCGTTGTCCGCCCGGTGCAGGAGCATGACGGAATCGGCGCGCGCGCCCTCGGTGCCGTCCTGGATCGGCCCATCGGCCCGCGCGTCTGAGCCCACGATGAGCCAGGTCTCCCCGGGGGTGTCCTGCGCCCCCGAGAGCGCCTCGACGCGCTGGAGCTGGGAGGACACCGAGTGCCACAGCCAGGCCACCCGCGCCCCCACCAGCACCAGGAGGACCACCAGGGTGATGGCCACCCAGCGCAGCACCTTCCGCCCGCGCCGCCCGCCGTCCCGGGAGGCGGGGGCCTCGGGCTGGTCCGGTGAGGACCCCGCGGGCACGACGGCGGGGCGCGGGTCGGGTCGGGAGGCTCGGGCGCCCGCGGGCATCACTCGGGTGCCCTCGTAGGCCCGGGGGCGGGTCGGGAAGGTGCCGCGGCGGGCCGAGGCCGGCGCCCCACCGCGAGGGGCCTGCGAACCCGAGGAGGCGGGGGTGCCCGGGGCGGCGTCGGCATCCAGGGGCACGGCCGAGGAGCCTGCCCGGGCCCGGCTCTGCCCCGAGGGCACCCGGGGACGGCGGGGGCCGGCGAAGCCGTTCCCACCGGCGCCGTTCCCACCGGCCTCGTCACGGCCGGAGGCGGCGCCTGCTGCGGCGCGGCCGGGCTGGGCCTGCCCGGACCTCGTGGAACCGGCGGTGGGGCGCGAGGCGGGGGAGTGGGCCTCCTCCCGCCCCGCCCCGCGCGAGGCGGCCGGTGGCTGGGGGCGCCGGGGGCGTGCCCCGGAGGTCCCGGAGGCCCCGGTCCCTACCGCGGGCCCGTGCGGACCGGGCCCACCCGGACGCGGGGGATCCCCCGCACGCCCGGAGCCCGCGGCGGCGGCCGACCGGGCGGTCCCGGACGCGCCGGGTCCCTGGGGGCCGCCGGCTCCCCTGGTCCCACCGGGCCCGACGGCGCTCCCGGCGCGCCGGGCGGAGGGCGGGATCGATCGTGGGGGCTGGGCCGGGCCCGACTGGCCGGACGCTCCGGCCGAGGAGCGCGGCGCCCGGGCGGGCGGCACCGCCGGGGGCATCGTGGGACTGCCTGCGGGGCCACGGGAGGACCCCCGGGAGCCGGAGGCCGAGCCGGCGGACACCGGGCGGCCGGGGCCGTCCCCCGACTGCCCGGGGCCCGGGACCGCCCCCCGGCCGCCCCGGCCCGCGCCGGCCGGATCACCGTTGGCGCTGCGACGACGACGCCAGTCCGCCCCTCCGGATCCCGGAGAGATGGAGGGGGGAAGCTGATCGTCAGAGCTCACGCTATGGGGTCCTTCCTCGCCGGCGTCACCGGCATTCCATGGTACGGGCCGGCCCGGCGCCGGTACGCGGGTGATGTGTCATCGCTGGCTCACCGGCACTGCTGGATGGCGGCTGCCTTGGCTGCCGCCGCGCTCGCGTCCTCGCTGGGGGTGGCGCTGCCGTCCTGGCTCTCCTCGGCGGTGGGCTCCTCCGGCGTGGGCTCGGCGGACTCGGTCTGCTCGCCGTCGGTGGGCTCCTGGCTGGGGACGCTGCCGTCGGCCTGGGAGGTCACGGAGGCCTCGGCCACCGGCTTGTCTGCCCGCAGCGCCTTCCACACCGCATCGGCCTCCGCGGTGGGCTCGACCCGATCCGGGTCCCACTCGGCCTCCTGGTGGGGCATGGTGATGAAGCTGATGTTCTCCATCCCCACGCTCTGGACGCTGGAGGCCAGGCCCATGAGGGTCTGGAGCTTGCCGATGCGCTCGGAGGTGGTCAGGGTCTCCAGGGCGGAGGCGGAGAAGGTGTAGAGCTGGTCGGCGTTGGTCAGCAGGTTCTTGGACTGGGCGGTGCGCATCATGGCGCCCACGAGGTTCTGCTGGCGGGGGATGCGGGAGATGTCCGATCCGTTGCCCACCCCGTGGCGCACGCGGGAGTACTGCAGGGCGGTGGCGCCGTTCATGGTGTGGCAGCCCTCGTCCAGGACCAGGCCGGTGTACTCGGGGTCGTCGATCGGCTCATCGACGTAGACCTTGACCCCGCCCAGGGAGTCGACCATCGTGGACAGGCCGTTGAAGTCCACCACGACGAAGTCGTCGATGCGGATGCCCGTCATCTGCTCCACGGTGCGCTGGGTGCAGGCCGCCCCGGAGGCCACGTCCTTGGTCTCGTTGCCGCCGTTGGAGCCGTTGGAGAAGGCGAAGTTGAACTGCGTGTCGGTGGAGGACTCGGTGGTCTCGCCGTCCAGGGTGGTGCACTCCGGGATGTCCACCAGGGTGTCGCGGGGCACGGAGACGACCTCGATGCGCTTGCGGTCGGCCGAGATGTGCATGATCATCGCCGTGTCCGAGCGGGCCCCGGCCCCCTCCTCGGTGCCCTCGGAGTTGTCGACGTTGTTGGCGCCGCTGCGCGAGTCCGTGCCCAGGACCAGGAGGTTGACGGCGCGGCCCTCGTAGCTGTCGGGGAGGTCCTCGCCGGGGCGGTCCCCGCCCAGGATGTCGCCGACGTCCACGGAGTTGATGCGGGACTGCAGGTCGTGCCAGGCGAAGCCGACGCCGGAGGCCGCGAAGAGCGCCACCGCCAGGACGCACAGCATGACGCGCCGCCCGGCGTGGCGGCCCAGATCCTTCACGGAGTGCCGCGCGTGCGGCAAGGCTGTCTTTGGCACGTTGGTGATCATAGGGAACTCTGCGGAGAATCCCCATGGGTTCTTCTCCTCCCCCCGGATGAGATTCGCCTATAAGCGGTGAAGCCCCTCACGTTGGTCACGGCGCTAGGCTCCCCCCGTGACCAGAACTGTGGATCCGGCGGCCCCCGACCGCCCCGTGGACGACGAGCGTGTGCGCGTCGTCACTGTCGCCTACAACCCCGGTGCCGAGCTCGACCGCTTCCTGGGAACCCTGGCCGGGGCGACCCGGCGCCCGCTGAGCGTCGTCATCGCCGACAACGGCACGCAGCACGACGTCGTCGAGGCCGCCGCCCAGGCCCACGGCGCCCGCGTGGTGGGCGACGGGCGCAACCGGGGGTATGGGGCCGGAGCCAACCTGGCGGCCGCGGACCTGGAGGAGGAGTGGCTGGTGGTGGCCAACCCCGACCTGGTGTGGGAGCCCGGCAGCCTGGACCGTCTCCTGGACGCGGCCCTGGCCGCCCCCCGCGCCGGGGCCCTGGGGCCGCGCCTGCTCAACACCGACGGCAGCATCTACCCCTCGGGGCGCGCCCTGCCCTCCCTGTTCAAGGGGGGCGGCCACGCGCTGCTGGGCCGCATCTGGCCATCCAACCCCTTCTCCAGCGCCTACCACACGGCGGTGGACTCCCAGGAGGGCGTGCGCGAGGTGGGCTGGCTCTCGGGGGCCTGCCTGCTGCTGCCGGCCGCCGTGTGGCGCCGCCTGGGTGGCTTCGATGAGAACTACTTCATGTTCTTCGAGGATGTGGACCTGGGGGAGCGCGTGGGCCGGGCCGGGTGGCTCAACGTCCAGGTGCTCGACGCCGTCGTCGTCCACGAGCAGGGGGCGAGCTGGAAGGCCCGCCCCGAGAGGATGATCCGGGCCCACCACGCCTCAGCGCGCCGCTACCTGCGCGGCGTCTACAGCGCCACCTGGCAGGCGCCGGTGCGCTGGGCGGTGGGCCTGGGGCTGTGGCTGCGCGAGGAGGTCACCGTCCTGGCCGCCCGGCGCAGCCAGCGCCGGGGCGAGGAGCAGTAGGGGCGCTGCGGGCAGGCCTGCAGTCGGGTCTGCAATCGGGCGCGGTCCCGCAGGGCCGGGTCGACGGCGCTCAGGTGCCGGCGGGCCGCTCGGTGCCAGCGGACCCTGTGGTGCCGGTGCCGGCGGTGCTGGGCGGCGGGGGAGCGGCGTCCAGGGCGATGCGGCGCGCCAGGCGAGTGATCTGCCTCTCCCTGGCGGCATTGCGCCGGAAGGAGGACAGGACCTGGGCCAGGAAGGCGACCACCAGTGCGTAGAGCAGCAGGTCGGCCCCGCGGCCCACGCCCACCATGTGGGCCACGGTGGTGGTCAGGGAGGGGGTGAGGATGGCGATGATGGCGAACAGGGCGAAGGCCAGGGTGGCCACCCGGCGCGCGGCCTGGTGGCGGGCCCCGCCGGGGCTGCGCATCATCATCCACCCCACGGCGGCGACGGCGGTGATGAGAAGGACTTGGATGATGATCTGGGAGCTCATGGCGACTCTCCTTGTGCGTGGGCGGTGCTCAGGAGAAGAGCAGGTCGACGAGGATGTTCACGGAGTTCCACAGGGACTGGCCCTTGGCCTTGGAGTACTCGGTGTAGGTGATGGTCACCGGGAACTCCCGCCAGGGCAGGCCCATGGCCCCGATCTGGCGGACGATCTCACTGGCGTGCGCCATGCGGTTCTGGCGCAGGTCCAGGCGCTCGAGCGCATCGCGGCGCAGGACCCGCAGGCCGTTGTGGGCGTCGGTCAGGCGCATGCCGGAGGTGCGCGAGCTCACCGCCGCCGCGGTGCGCAGCACCAGGCGCTTGAGCCAGCCCACGGGGGAGGGGCCCTTGAGGAAGCGCGAGCCCAGGACGACGGCCAGGTCCTCCTGGCGGGCGGCGCGCACCATGTCGGCGGCGTCCTGGGCCGAGTGCTGCCCGTCGGCGTCGAAGGTGACCGCGTAGGCGGCCTCGGTGCGCTCCAGCAGGTAGCGGAATCCGGTCTGCAGGGCGGCGCCCTGGCCCAGGTTGACGGGGTGGCGCACGACGACGGCCCCCGCCAGCTCGGCCTGGCGCGCCGAGTCGTCGGTCGAGCCGTCGTCGACCACGACGACCAGGGGGAAGATCTGCCGGGCCTGCTCGATGACCCCGCGGATGACGGTGGCCTCATTGAACAGGGGGATGACCAGCCAGGCGTCGGTGACCGTGGCGGCCGGGGAGCGCGGCGGCGCTGGTGAGGTGCCGGTGCCGGGGGCGGGGTCAGGAGAAATCACCCCCGCATTCTCGCACGGCGCGCCGCCCAGGCTGTCGAAGGCGGTTAGGATAACTGCGTTCGTCAGAGCCTCAGGCGGCCTGCTGGTCCGTCTCGCTCCGCTGCGAGGGCGCCGCCGCTCCCCCGGGCGGCAGGGGCCTCCGTCGGCCATGACCCCGTCGTCCACCCCCAGGAGCCGCTGTGCCCACCCGTATCGCCCCCACCGCCGATGTCTCCCCCGAGGCCGCCATCGGCGAGGGAACGAGCATCTGGCACCTCGCCCAGGTGCGCGAGAGAGCCGTGCTCGGTGAGAACTGCGTCGTGGGCCGTGGCGCCTACATCGGTGAGGGGGTGCGCATGGGCGACAACTGCAAGGTGCAGAACTACGCCCTGGTCTACGAGCCCGCGGTCCTGGCCGACGGGGTCTTCATCGGCCCGGCGGTGACCCTGACCAACGACCACTTCCCCCGCGCCGTCAATCCCGACGGCACCCTGAAGTCCGCCAGCGATTGGGAGCCGGTGGGGGTGAGCATCGAGCAGGGCGCCTCCATCGGGGCGCGCGCCGTGTGCGTGGCCCCGGTGCGCATCGGGGCGTGGGCCACGGTGGCCGCCGGCGCCGTGGTCACCAAGGATGTGCCCGCCCACGCCCTGGTCGCGGGCGTTCCGGCCCGCCGCATCGGCTGGGTGGGGCGCGCCGGCGAGCCCCTGGTCCCCATCGAGGGCGGCAGTGAGGGGGCGGCGCGCTGGCGCTGCCCCGTCACCGGCGCCCTGTACGAAGAGTCCGACACCACCATCCGAGAGGTCACCCACTGATGTCACGCGAGTTCATCCCCGCCGCCAAGCCCATCATCGGCCAGGAGGAGCGCGAGGCCGTCGATGCGGTCATCGCCTCGGGCATGGTGGTCCAGGGCCCCCAGGTCAAGGCCTTCGAGGAGGAGTTCAGCGCCCAGGTGGTGGCCGGGGCCGAGTCCGTGGCCGTCAACTCCGGCACCTCCGCCCAGCACGTGGCCACCCTGGCCAGCCGGCTGCCCGAGGGCGCCGAGGTCATCGTCCCCTCCTTCACCTTCGCGGCCACCGGCAACTCGGTGGCCGTCTCGGGCGCCCGGCCGGTCTTCGCCGACATCGACCCGGTCACCTTCACCCTGGACCCGGCCAGTGTCGAGGCCGCCATCACCGAGCGCACGGCCGCCATCGAGGTGGTCCACCTCTACGGACTGCCCGCGAACATGCCCGCGATCCTGCAGATCGCCGAGCGCCACGGCCTGGCGGTCTTCGAGGACGCCGCCCAGGCCCACGCCGCAGCCATCGACGGCAGGCCCGTGGGCACCTTCGGGGCCTGGGGCTCCTTCTCCTTCTACCCCACCAAGAACATGACCAGCCTCGAGGGCGGCATGATCACCACCTCCGACCCCGAGCTGGCGCGCCGCTGCCGCCTCATCCGCAACCAGGGCATGGACAAGCAGTACGCCAACGAGCTGGTGGGCCTCAACAACCGCATGACCGACGTGGGTGCCGCCGTCGGCCGCGTCCAGCTGACCAGGCTGGCCGGCTGGACCTCGGCCCGCCAGGCCAACGCCGCCGCCCTGGACGAGGGCCTGGCCGGGGTCGCGGGCGTGGTCACCCCCGCCGTGCCCGAGGGGTACACACACGTCTACCACCAGTACACGATCCGCCTGGAGGGGGCCAGTGCCGCCGAGCGCGACGCCGTTCAGGCCGCCCTGCGCGAGGAGTGGCAGGTGGGCACCGGCGTGTACTACCCCATCCCCAACCACCGCCTGGAGTCCCTGGCCCCCTACGCCCCGGGCCTGGAGCTGCCCGGCACGGAGAAGGCCGCCCGCGAGTGCCTCTCCCTGCCCGTCCACCCCAGCCTGAGCCGCGAGGACCTCGAGCGCATCGTCGAGGCCGTGGCCGCGACCGTGAAGGCGGGTGCCTGAGATGAGCGAGCACATCACCCCCGATGGCCTGGCCGCCGCACCGGCGAGCACCGATGGCGCCGACGGCGCCCCGCAGGCGCCCATGAGGCACCTGCCCGACAAGGGCACCGCCGAGGCCCCCCTGCGCGTGGGCCTCATCGGCCTGGGCTCCATGGGGCGCCACCACGCCCGCGTCATCCGCACCACCGAGGGCATGGAGTTGGTGGCCGTGGCCGACCCGGGCGGGGACCGCTTCGGGGTGGCCGGGGACCTGCCGGTGCTGGGCGGCATCGAGGAGCTCATCGACGCCGGGCTGGACGCCGCCATGGTGGCCGTGCCCACCGTCTACCACGAGCAGGTGGCCCTGGCCCTGGCCGAGGCGGGCGTGCACACCATGGTGGAGAAGCCCATCGCGCACGACGCCGCCGCGGGCCGCCGCGTGGCCCAGGCCTTCGCCTCCCAGGGCCTGGTGGGCGCCGTGGGCTACGTCGAGCGCTGCAACCCCGCCCTGCGGGCCCTGCGCGAGCGCCTGGACCGGGGCGACCTGGGGGAGGTCTACCAGGTCATCACCCGCCGCCAGGGGCCCTTCCCGGCGCGCATCAGCGACGTGGGCGTGGTCAAGGACCTGGCCACCCACGACATCGACCTGACCGCCTGGGTGGCCGGCGCCCCCTACGCCACCATCAGCGCCCAGGTGGCCCACCGCTCCGGCCGGCAGACCGAGGACCTCATGGTGGCCAACGGGCGCCTGGCCAACGGCGTCATCGCCTGCCACGAGGTCAACTGGCTCACCCCCTTCAAGGAGCGGGTGACCATCGCCCTGGGGGAGAAGGGCGCCTTCGTGGCCGACACCCTCACCGGGGACCTGACCTTCCACGCCAATGGGACGGTGGCCTCCACCTGGGACCAGGTGGCCAACTTCCGGGGGGTCAGCGAGGGCGACGTCATCCGCTACGCCATCGCCAAGCGCGAGCCCCTGGCCCTGGAGCAGGAGCACTTCCGCGACGCCGTGCGCGGGGTGGGCTCCCAGCACGTCACCATGGCCGAGGGCGTGGCCACGCTCGACGTCGTCGAGGCGGTGCTGGTCTCGGCGGCCGAGTCGCGGACCATCACCCTGTGACGCACCCCGTGACGCCGCCCGTGGGGACCATTGCCACTGGCGCGCCCGTGCGGGCCAGTGCCCGCAGGCCCGGCGGGGCGCCCGGTTGCGCGCGGGGCGCCGTCGTCGGGGCGGCGCGGTGAGGGGGGCCGTGGGGCGGCTGCGCGAGCACGCGGCCTCGGTCCTGCGCTCCTCGCCCTTCCTGGGCCATGTGCTCACCCTCATGACGGGCACGGCCGTGGCCCAGGTCATCACCTTCCTCATGACGATGGTCCTGGCGCGCATCTACACCCCCGAGGACATGGGGCACCTGGCCGCCTATATCGCGGTGGCCTCCATCGTGGTGGCGGTGGCGGCCCTGCGCTACGACATGGCGATCATGCTGCCCAAGACCGATGCCCAGGCGCTGAGCGTGGCCAGGCTGGGCATGTGGTGCATCGTCGTGGTCTCCGCGCTGGCCACGGTGCTGTCCTTCCCGCTGCGGGGCCTGGCCGCCCGCTACTGGGGCGGGGAGCTGGCGGCCTGGCTGCCGCTGCTGGGCCTGACCACGCTGCTCATGGCGGGGGTCGAGCTGCTGAAGTACTGGTTCAACCGCCACAGCGACTACCGTGTCATCGCGGTCAACCAGGCCGAGCAGCAGATCGGCCTGACCGGGGGGCAGCTCCTCCTGGGGCTGACCTGGCTGGGGGGCCTGCCGGGTCTCATCCTGGGGCATACGGCCGGGCAGCTCTTCGCCTTCCTCAACCTGGGGCGCCAGGCGCCGGCCCTGCGGCGAGCCCTGCCCGCCGACGCCCCGCCGCTGCGCTGGGCGGCCCGCCGCTACCGGCGGATGCCACTGCTCAACGCCCCCAACGCCCTGGTGGACGCCGTGCGGCTCAATGGCATCCAGTTGCTCATCGGCGGGTACTCCGCGGCCGCCCTGGGCCAGTTCCAGCTGGCCTGGCGGGTGCTGGACGCGCCCCTCATCCTCATCAACGGCGCGGTGGCCCGCGTGTTCTTCCAGAAGCTCTCGGCCATCGAGCCGGGCCAGATGCGGCCCCTGGTGCGCGCCACCATCAGGCGGGCGGTGCTGGTGGGCGCGGTGCCCTTCGCCCTCATCTACCTGCTGTCCCCCTGGTTCTTCCCCCTGTTCTTCGGGGGCCAGTGGGATCAGGCCGGCGACTTCGGCCGGGCGCTGACCCCCTGGCTGTTCATGCTGCTCATCACCTCCCCGATCTCGAACCTGTTCGTGGTCACCGAGCACCAGGACTGGCTGCTGGGCTTCTCCATCCTCTATGCCGCCGCGCCCCTGGCCTGGCTGGCGCTCTCCCCGCTGGACCTGCTGGCCACCAGCTACATCCTGGGGGCGATCATGGGCGGGCTGCTGGTCCTCATGACCCTCATGGCCGACCTGGCCGCCGGCCACTTCGACCGCACGCCCCGGCCCGGGGCCGGTCGGCCCGAGACCGGGCAGGAGGGCCAGGAGGCCGGGCACTGAGGCCGGGCGAGGCCGGAGGGGGCCGCGCCGACACCGGGCTGGGGCTGGACTGACGTGGCGGTACGGCGGACGGGCTGAGGCTGGTTGGACGGAGAGCGGGCGTCACGGATGTGCCTGGCGATCCGCGGGCCTGCCGCCCGGGCCCCGGGGCGGTGCGTGCCCTATCCTGGGGCGACGTCCGCCTTGTTGATGTGAAGGGACCGCACCATGACGCAGGCACCACGGGCTGGGGGCGAGCGCGCCGAAGCCGCCAGCGGGGCAGGCCGCCGCAGCCTGCTGCTGCTCACCGACTTCTACCCCTACGAGGTGGGCGAGGAGTTCCTGGAGCAGGAGATCGAGACCCTGTGCGCCGCCTTCGATGAGGTGGTCATCGTGCCGGTGCGCCTGAGCGAGGGGGCCCGCCAGACCCGCCCCCTGCCGCCCAATGCCCGCTGCGCCCTCCTGCCGGCCTCGCGCCTGCCCGACTGGCGGGCCCAGGCGCTCCTGCGCGCCCCCCAGATCCTCCTGGGGCGCGAGCGCATGGTCGAGACGCCCCCGTGGCGCAGCCCGGGGCGCTTCGGCATGGATGTGCGCTTCGCCGCGATCGCCCTGAGCGCCTACAGCCGGATGCGCCGCCTCCTGCCCTCTCTGGGCCTGGAGGGTTCGAGCAGCCTGGTCATCTACTCCTACTGGTTCTTCACCGGGGCGGCCCTGGGCGGCATGCTGCGCCGCCGCGAGCTGGCGGGCCGCAGGGTGCGGGTGGTGGCCCGGGCCCACGCCTACGACGTCGATGAGAAGGATGCGCCGCGCGGGTACGTGCCGGCGCGCCGCTTCGTCATGAGGGCGGTGGACCGGGTGTACCCGATCTCCCAGTACGCGGCCGGCTTCCTGCTCCGCCGCTTCCCGGGGGTCACTGACAGGATCGAGGTGCGGCGCCTGGGCGTGCCGGCCGCGAAGGCGACCCGGCGCCGCCCCACCGAGCCCTTCGCCCTGGTCTCCTGCTCCCACATGGCCCCCTATAAGCGGGTGGACCTCATCGTGGAGGCCGTCGCCGAGCTGGAGCGGCGCGGGCGGCGTGTGGCCTGGACCCATATCGGGGAGTTCGACGCCGAGCGCCTGGAGGCCATGCGCGAGCGCGCCCGGGCCGCCATCAGCCGCAGCCCGGTGACCTTCACCGGGCATATGACCAATGCCGAGGTGCGAGAGCTCTATGCCTCGCAGGACTTCTCCTGCTTCCTCAACTGCTCTGACGGCGAGGGGGTGCCGGTCTCGGTCATGGAGGCCCAGGCCACGGGCCTGCCGGTGGTGGCCACCGCCGCCGGGGGCACGGGCGAGATCGTGCACGACGGCGTCAACGGCCGTCTCATCCCGGTGGAGGTCAGCCCCGCGCAGATCGCCGACGCCGTGGAGTCCGTCATGGACCTGGACGAGCAGGCCTATGAGGCGATGAGCCGGGAGGCGCACGCCACCTGGGCGCGCATGTCCGACGCCGAGCGCCAGTACCGCGAGTTCACCGAGGGCCTGGTGGCCCTGGAAGGGGTCGAGGGGGCCGAGCAGGCCTGAACGTGCCTGAGCGGGCTGTCGCCATCGGTGAGCCGCTCTGTTGTTGGGGTCGGGGAGGGGCGTGGATCGCCGCGTTGTCCGCAAATCGCGGGGTTGTCTGCGGATTGGCAGGGTTGTCTGCAGATCGGAGGGGTCCCAGGGGTGCGGAGTACCGACATCCCCTGCAGTGTGCCGACAACTCTGCGATATACGGCTAACCCCGGCGGCATGGGGCCAGGCCCGGAGGAGCAGGGCCGCGGCGGCCGGAGACTGGCGGCCCGCTCAGGCCTGCGAGCGCCTGTGGGCGGCCAGCTCCTCGACGACGCGCTCGGCGGCGTGGCCATCCCCGTAGGGGTGGGCGTCCTCCTGGGCGGGCTCGGCCGGGCGCGGGCGGCCGGCGGCCTCCACTAGGGCCGGGCCGGGCTCGACCAGCACATTCCACCCCAGCTCGACGGTCTCCACCCACTCGGTCTGGGGGCGCACCGTGGTGGTGGGCACGCGCAGTAGGAAGGCCTCCTTCTGCAGGCCGCCGGAATCGGTGATGACGCCGCGTGCATGCAGGGCCGAGGCGATGAGCTCGGGGTAGGCCAGGGGCGGGTGGACCAGCAGCGAGCCGCGCCCGGAGGCCGGCAGTTCCAGGCCGTGCTCGGCGCACTTGGCCACCAGGCGCGGGTGGGCCAGCAGCACCACCGGGTGGTCCACCGCCGCCAGGGAGTCCAGGACCGCGGCCAGGCGCGCGGCGTCGTCGGTGTTCTCCGCGCGGTGGATGGTGGCCAGGGAGTAGCCGCCCTCGTCCAGGTCCAGCTCGGCCATGACCGGGGAGGGCTGACCGGCCACGCGATCGCGCACCTGGAGCAGCACGTCGGTCATGACATCGCCCACCACCACGGTGCGCCCGCTCAGGCCCTCATCGGCCAGGTGCCCGGCGCCCACCGCCGTGGGGGTCAGGAGCAGGTCGGCGGCGTGGTCGGTCAGGACCCGGTTGATCTCCTCGGGCATGGCGCGGTTGAAGGAGCGCAGCCCCGCCTCCAGGTGGGCCACCGGCAGGTGCAGCTTGACTGCGGCCAGGGCCGCGGCCAGTGTGGAGTTGGTATCCCCGTAGACCAGCACCCAGTCGGGGGACAGGCCCGGCAGTGCCTCGTCGAGGGCCGCGAGCATCGCCCCGGTCTGGGCGCCGTGGCCCCCCGAGCCCACCCCCAGGTGCAGGTCCGGGGCGGGGATGCCCAGGTCGGAGAAGAAGACATCGGAGAGCATCGGGTCGTAGTGCTGCCCGGTGTGGATGATGACGTGCTCCACCCCGGCGGCATCCATGGCGTGGGCCACGGGGGCGAGCTTGACGAACTGGGGCCGGGCCCCGACAACGGAAACGACGCGCATGCCCCGATCCTACGGGGCCCGCGCGCATCCAGGCGGCACGCATGGAGGGCGCATAGAGTGGCCCCATGCGTGTGACCGTCGTGACCACCTGGCTGCCCACCGCCCTCGCCCCCAGCTCCGGCTCCTTCGTCCTGCGCGACTGCGCCGCCATGGCCCAGGCCGGCCAGGAGGTGCGCATCATCCACCTGGCCCCGCCCCACCAGGACGACGGGCGGCGCCACCACTACCTGGAGGGTATGCGGGTCCTGACCATCCCCATGGCCCCCGCCAACCCCCTGTCCGTGGCCCGGGCCGCGCGCGCCCTGGCCCCCGCCCTGGAGGGCACCGACGTCCTGCACTCCATGGCCATGAGCTCCCTGCTGCCCCTGACCGCTCTGGACCACGCCCACCGGATCACCCACCCCTGGGTCCACACCGAGCACTGGTCGGGCCTGACCAACCCCGACACCCTGGGGCCCGCCCTGAGCGCCGCCGTGCCGGTGGTCGGCCACGGACTGACCCGCCCCGACGTCGTCACCGCCGTCTGCGAGTACCTGGCCACCCCCATCCGCGCCATGCGCCACGGCCTGTCCACCCTCGTCGTGCCCTGCATCGTCGAGCCCCAGGAGCACCTGGAGCCCGCCCCCCGGAACGCCTCCATCGACATGGTCACCGTCGGCGGCCTCATCGAGCGCAAGGACCCCCTGGCCTGCCTCGACATCCTTGCCGAGCTGCTCGCCGCCGGGCAGCGGTCCACCATGACCTTCGTGGGGGAGGGGCCGCTGCGCCAGGACATCGAGGCGCGCCTGGCCACCTCCCCGGCCCTGGCCCAGCACACCCGCCTGACCGGCGGCCTGGACGCCGCGGGCGTGCGCGCCGAGCTCGCCCGCGCCGACGTCTTCATCGGCCCCACCCGGGGCGACAACTTCTTCGTCTCCGCCGCCGAGGCCATCACCAGCGGCCGTCCCGTCGTCGTCTCCGACGCCGGGGGTCAGAGCGAGTACGTCACCGAGGCCAACGGCACCGTCCTGCCCCTGGCATCCGACCCCGCCCAGTGGGCGGCGGCCGTCGTGGAGACCCACGAGCGCCTGGCCGACGCCGGTCCCGCCGCCATCGCCGCCACCATCGGCGACCGCTTCTCCTCAGCCAGCGTGGGCGCCGCCTACCGGCGCGTCCACGAGGAGTGCGCTGGCGGCATCAGCCGCTGACCGGCCGGCGCCCGCCCCGACGACGCTCCGCACGTCCCCCGACGGCGACCGGCTCAGAGACGCGGCAGGTCGGAGAAGAGCCGGGAGGCCGGGCACCACGTGTCGGCCAGGAAGGCGCTGGTCCAGAAGCCCAGCAGCTTGCGGCCCGCCATCAGCTGGGCGGCCGCCACCGGCCGCGGTACATCGGTGATGAACGCGTCGAAGGCCATGGAGTCATGCAGCGTCGACCAGGTCGAGAAGCTGCGCTCGGCCAGCGGCAGCAGGCCCGTGGCCGCCAGGGCCGACTTCAGGCGCGAGCGCGTCGCCTCATCGACCTGGGTGACCGCGAAGTAGGGCAGGTCCTCCGGCCCGTCCTGCCCTGAGCCCGTGGCCCTGGCCCACAGCCGCCCGATGAACACGCCGTAGAAGTCGCGCGTGGCCGTCAGCCCCACCGCCCCGCGGTGCCAGGCCTCCCAGAACTCCACATCCAGCATCGGCAGGGCCCACTCCAGGCCCAGGTGCTCATAGGCGCGCACCGAGTTGTTGATGTACTTCGTCTGGCGTTCGCGCAGGTTGTAGGACTCCAGGATGCTCTGCACATCGCGGGTATCCCCCGTGAAGGGCCACAGGGCCAGGAAGTCCTTGAGCTTCGCGGCCCGGTAGGGGTCGGCCCAGGCCTGGGCCTGACGGCCCTGGAGCTCCTGGTGGTGCCAGATGATGGCTCGGGCCACCTGGCCGCGGGAGACCGGGGCGGCCTCCAGCAGGTGCTCGTCATGCATATTGCCCACCACCGTGTGGCCGGGCAGCACCACGTCCCCGGGGCCGATGACCCCGCGCTCCAGCAGCTCGCGCAGCGCGTACCAGTCCTGCACATGGGGCAGGGCGCTGAGCGCGTAGCTGCTCGCCAGGAAGTCGGCGGCCTCCTGGGTGCGCCAGGCCTCGCGCAGGGTCCGGGGCACATAGTCCACCGCGTGCCACGGCATGCCCACCGCCTGGGCCACCGCCCGCGAGACCTCCATCTCGCGCGATCCCGGGCGCCCATAGGTGAAGGACACCACGCGGTCGCTCAGCCCGTGGATGGCCAGCCAGGCCACCAGCAGCCGCGAGTCCAGGCCCCCGGAGAGGGGCAGGACGATCCGGGCATCCCCCAGCCCGTCCACCAGGCGCCCCATGACGGCGTCCAGGGCCTCCTCCAGCATCTCGGAGAAGACCTGCGGATCCTCGACCTGCTCCTGGGGCTGGCTGAACCTGCCCAGGCTGTGAGTGGTGGTGCGCGCGGTGCCCGAGCCCAGGTCGATGCGCACCATCGAGCCCTGCTCCACCTGGAACACGCCCCGCAGGAGGGTGTCGGAGCCCGAGACGAATCCGGCGTCGACCAGCTCGCGGCAGGCGCGCTCATCGAGGGCGGGGCTCTCCAGGGCCCCGCGCATGGCCGCGGCGTCATCACTGATGACCAGGCGCGGGCGGGCCTGTGGGGAGGCGGGGGGCTGGATCGACCAGAACAGCGGCCAGGAGCGCAGGCGGTCCTGCGTCAGCACCACCTCGCCGGCCCCCACCTCGACGGCCGCCAGGCGGCCGGGGTGGGAGCGCAGCGCGGCAGGATCCGTGGGCGCGGGGCAGGGCAGGTCGCTGCGCACCCACAGGCCCGGGACGCTGGTCGGGGCGCCGCCCGGGGCGACGGCGGACTCACCGGTGGTCGCGCCGGCCGCCTCCCGGCGCCAGTGGGGGCTGATGAGCCGCAGGTCCACCTCAAGGTCGTTCACGTCGCGCTCTCCCATATCCGGCAATGAACCCGTCAAACCGATCCTCCGGGCGCTCGCGGTCGGGCCGCCATCGGGGCGGGCCAGCAGCGGCGCGACGCCGAGTGATCAGGCACAGTGTGCCACACGCCGGTCAAGGGACCGGCCCGGCCCAACCCCCGGAATCGCGCATCATGGCGCCGTCCCGCCCCCGTCGTGTGCCCCCACCGCGCCCCCACCGCGACGCGGAGCGCGGCCCGGCTGGTCGCGCATCTGTGCGCATCATCTGTGCGCATCGCCGCCCCGCATGCATCAACGGTGAGTGGTGGAGCGATTTATGATGGGTAGGCTGATGGCAGGAATCAGCCGGGGTACGGCGTGGGCCCGGCGGAGCCCCGGCCCGGACGTGCGCACCACCCACGTCCATGCCGCTCGATGCCCTTTGCCCACCCATGAACCACAACGCCAGAGCACATGTGCAGTAAACGGAGGTGACGGCGTGACCCAGCACGTCGCGGAGCGGGAGCTCATGGTCTTCCACGCCCCCTTTCCGCTCCAGCCGGACCGGGTGGCCGCCTCGATGCTGCGCCCGCTGGCCATGCGCCGGGCCTTCATGGAGCTGGGCTATGAGGTCATGGAGGTCACCGGCTATGCGGCCCAGCGGCGCCGGGCCATGGAGCGGGTGCGCCGGGCCATGCGGGACGGGCGGCGCCCCGCCTTCGTCTACTCCGAGAACGCCACCATCCCCAGCGCCCTGACCGAGCCGCGCCACCTGCCCCCCCACCCCCTGCTCGACACCGCCTTCCTGGCCCACTGCCGCTCCCGCGGGGCCGGGACCGGGGTCTTCTACCGGGACGTGTACTGGCGCTTCCCCCGCTTCCGCGAGGGCATCCACCCGGTGCTGGAGGCCGGGCTCCAAGCCGCCTACCGCGGTGAGCTGCTGGGCCTGCGCGCCGCCGGGGCCCACCTCTTCCTGCCCAGCCAGGCCATGGCCCGCCACGTCCCCCTCTTCCCCGTCCAGCGCATGAGCGCACTGCCCCCCGGGGCGCCGCAGGCCACCAGCGTCTCGCGGCCCACGGGGCAGGGCCTGGAGCTGCTCTTCGTGGGCGTCCTGCAGGACAACTACCGTCTCGACGCCTGCCTGGAGGCGGTGCGCCAGGTCGATGAGGCCCGCCTGACCCTGTGCGTGCGCCAGGAGACCTGGGAGGAGTCGCGCGACCACTACGCCCCCCTCCTGCCCCCGGGGCGCTGCCAGGTCATCCACCGCTCCGGGTCCGAGCTGGAGCCCCTCTACGCCCGGGCGGCCCTGGGGGTGCTCTTCACCGAGCCCAACCCCTACTGGGACTTCGCGGTGCCCTACAAGCTCTACGAGTACCTGGCCCACGAGCTGCCCGTCATCGCCGTGCGCGGCACCCAGACCGGCCGCCTGGTCGAGCAGATGGGGATCGGCTGGGCGCTCGACTACGACCCGGCGGCCCTGGCCGCCCTCCTGCGCCGACTCGCCCACGCCCCCGAGGAGCTGGCCGCCGTGCGGGAGCGCATGCGCCAGGTCCTGCCCACCCAGACCTGGCAGGCCCGGGCCCGCACCGTCGCCGAGGTCCTCAGCGGCCCGGCCCCGACCGCCAGCACCACCCCGGCAGGATGCATGACCGACACGACCGAGAGGACGCCATGACCAGGTTCAGACGTGGAGGGGCGCTCCTGGCCACCCGCATCCACCTGCCCGAGGCCGCCGCCGCCTCCTTCCGCCTCGACGGCGTCGAGCGCGCCCTGGCCCGCCACGGCGTGCCCGTGCGGGTCCTGACCACCACGGTCCCCGGCCGCGACGGCGTCCCCGCGCCCCAGGTCCAGGACCCCCCGGGGGTGTCGGTCTCGCGCTGGCCCGCCCTGCGCGACGAGTCGGGCTACCTGCGCGGCTACCTGCCCTACCTGTCCTTCGACGCCCCCCTGGCGCTGCGCCTGGGGCTGGCACCGCGCCCCGACGTCGTCCTGGTCGAGCCCCCGCCCACCACCGGGGTGGTGGCCCGCACCATCTGCGCCCTGCGGCGCACCCCCTACGTGTGGTACGCCCCGGACGTGTGGTCCGAGGCCGTGGCCTCCACCGGCGCCCCCGGCTTCGTGGCGCGCGCCGTGCGCGCCGCCGAGGCCTACGCCGTGCGGGGCGCCCAGGCCGTCATCGCCGTCAACGAGGAGGTCGCCGAGCGGGTGCGCGCCCTGGGCGCCCGCAAGGTCGTGGTCATCCCCAACGGGATCGACACCTCCGTGTTCGAGCCCACCGGCCCCACGCCCACGCCTGCCGAGCGCGAGGCCCTGGGCATCACCGGCCCCTACCTGGTCTACGCCGGGACCGCCTCGGAGTGGCAGGGGGCCGGCATCTTCGTCCAGGCCCTGGCCCAGGTGCGCCGCACCCACCCCGGCGCGCAGGCCCTGTTCATCGGGCAGGGCTCGGACTGGGATGCCATCGCCCGGGCCGCCGCCGCCCTGCCCCCCGGCCCCGACGGCGCCCCCGCCGTCGTCATGCACGACCTCATGGCCCCCCAGGACGCCGCCCGCTGGCAGCGCGGCGCCGCCGCCTGCCTGGTCTCCATCCGCCCCGGCCAGGGCTACGACTTCGCCTACCCCACCAAGGTCCTGGCGGCCCTGGCCTGCGGCACCCCCGTGGTCTACGCGGGCCTCGGCCCGGTGCGCGCCGACCTGGAGGACGGCTCCCTGGGGTGGGCGGCCGCCTACGAGGCCGACGACGTCGCCCGCGCCCTGGGCCTGGCCCTGGACCAGGACGCCGCCCTGGAGGCGCAGGGCGGCCAGGGGCGCCGGGAGCGGGCCGAGCGCCTGCACGCCTGGGTCCGGGTGCACCGCTCCCTGGAGGCCACCGGGGAGTCCGTGGCCCGCCGGCTGCGGGAGGTGGTGCGCGGGTGAGCCCGTGGATCACGGCCCTGCCCATCCTGGGCCTGCTCGTCATCACCACCTTCGCCCCCGGATGGCTCATCCTGGTGGCCGGGGGAGCGCGCTACCGGCTGGCCGCCATCGCCTGCGCCCCCGCCATGACCTTCCTGCTCATGGGAGTCGGAGGCCTGCTCTTCCGCCTCCTGGGGGTGCGCTGGCACGCCCCCACCGTCATCGCCTACATCATCGTGTGCGCCCTGGCCGTGGCCGCCACCCGCTGGGGGTGGCTGCGCCTGCGCGGGGAGCACCCGGGCCTGCGCACCTGGTTGGGCCCCGCGCCTGATGATGGGCCCGGGGCCACCAGCTCCATGGGCGCCCCGGGGGAGCCGCCCATGGCCGATGCCCGCGCCACCCTGGGATCGCCGGCCCTGGTGTGGGGGGCCATCGTGGTGACCTGGGTGATCATGACCCTGCCGGTGCTCCCGGGCACGGGCCCGGGCATCCCCATCCAGTCGGCCGACTCGATCTACCACTACAATCAGGCCTGGCTCATCGAGCACACCGGCAACGCCTCCATGCTCGACGGCAATGCGGGCATGTTCGGCCTGGACGGCAAGTACAGCTTCTACCCGATGGTCTGGCACGAGATCGTCACCATCGTGGCCGTGGGCTGGACCCAGGTGGTGCCGGTCACCAATGTCATGCTCCTGGTGGTGCCCCTGGTGTGGCTGGTGGGGATGGTCTACCTCGCCCAGGTCATCCTGCCCGAGATCCGGGGGTCGGTGCTCCTGACCCTGGGGGCGGCGGGCCTGACCCCCATCTTCCCCATGCGCCTGCTCATGGACACCGCGGTCTGGCCCTACTGCCTGGCCCTGGCCGCCAGCCCCGCCGTCGTGGCCTGGATGGTGGCGGCCTGGCGGCGCTGCATGTGGCTGTGGGCCGTGGGGCGGCGGCGCCGCACCCCCCTGGTGCTCCTGGCGCCCATGGCGGGACTGCTGGGCGTCATCCTGGCCCACCCCTCGGCCAGCGTCATCATCGGCTGGCCCCTGGCCGTCGTCGCCTGGACGGGCATCCTGCTGGCCGGCACCCGGCACCTGCGCTCGGGTGAGGCCCGCCGCCGGCGGCGGGGGATGATGCTGCTGGGCCTGGCCGCCATGGTGGTCGTGGCGGGCATCGTCTTCGTCCTGGCCCCCGGCCCCCAGCAGGAGCACTTCAGTCGCAGTCCCGACCGCAACTGGGACAACCCCATCATCAAGCTGGCCATCCCGGTGCTGCTGTTCTACGGGGGCGGGGGATGGATGACCAAGACCGTCTACATCACCCTGGCGCTCCTGTGCTTCCTGGGCGTGGCGGTGTCCTATGTGCGCCACCGCCACCGGGGGGTGGCCGTGGCCTGGGTGGCCTGCCTGCCCCTGACCCTGGCGGCCACGGCCCCGGTGCCGATCCTGTCCTCCCTGACCGGCACCTTCTACAACAACCCCCACCGGCTCAAGGCCATGACTGCCGTGCCCGCCATCCTGCTGGCCGTCATCGCCATGGCGGCCCTGGGCCCCTGGCTGGTGGAGCTGTGGGACTGGCGGCGCGGGCGCAGCCGGGCAGGCAGGGCCACCGGGGCCGAGGCCGGCCGCCCGCCGACCCATGGGGGTGTGCAGCAGGCGCCCGACGGCGCCCTGCCCGACACCCTGCCCCGGCCCGCCGGGGGCCCGATGAGGCGCTGGAGCCCTGCAGTGGCCGCCCTCGTCGTCCTGGTCGCCGGGACGGTGGGGAGCCTGCCGGCACTGCGCCTCGACGTCGCCGGGGCCTTCGCCCCGCGCCTGGGGCACACCCGCATGGTCGTCTCCTCCGCCGAGCTGGCGATGATCGAGCGCCTGAGCAGCGAGCTGCCGCCCGACGCCCTGGTCGTGGGCGACCCCGTGGCGGGCACCGCCATGCTGCCCTTCACCTCCGGGCGGCGCAGCGTGTGGATGTTCGCCGGCCAGGCCGACTCCGACGCCGACGGGCTCTACCTGCGCTACCACTTCCGCGACATCCACCGCGACCCGCGGGTGTGCGAGATCGTGCGCAAGCACGGCATCACCCACTTCTACCGGGACGTCTCCCAGCCCTTCAACGGCGTCCCCACGCCGATGCTCCGCCCCGGCCTGTACGGGGTGGGGGTGGCCCAGGGCTTCACCCTGGTCGACCGCGGCGGCCAGGCCGCCGTCTACCGCATCGATATGTGCTACACCGGCTGAGACCCGCCCCGCCTGGCCGAGCCGTCCCACGCCTGCACTATCCTGGGCCGGTGCCCGGTGGGCGCAAGACATAGGACCCCAAGGAACCTCATCCCCTCGGCGCGGTGCCGGGCGGGACGAAAGAAGGGACAAGCATGCGTATCGCCGTCGTCGCCCTGGGCAAGATCGGGCTCCCCCTGGCCGTCCAGTACGCCGAGAAGGGCCACGAGGTCATCGGGGTGGACGTCAACCCGGCCACCGTCGAGGCCGTCAACGCCGGGATCGAGCCCTTCCCCGGGGAGGCCCACCTGGCCGAGAAGCTCGCCGCCCTGAGCCCCGCCACCGGCAACGGCTCCCTGCGCGCCACCACCGACTACTCCCAGGCCATCCCGGGCGCCGAGGCGATCGTGCTGGTGGTGCCGCTGTTCGTCGACGACGCCACCTGGGAGCCCGACTTCGCCTGGATGGACGCCGCCACCGCCTCCCTGGCCGAGCACCTGAGCCCCGGCACCCTCATCTCCTATGAGACCACCCTGCCCGTGGGCACCCTGCGGGGCCGCTGGAAGCCCATGATCGAGAGGATCTCGGGCCTGGAGGAGGGCAAGGACTTCCACCTGGTCTTCAGCCCCGAGCGCGTGCTCACCGGCCGGGTCTTCGCCGACCTGCGCCGCTACCCCAAGCTCGTGGGGGGCCTGAGCGAGGCCGGCACCCGGGCCGGCATCGAGTTCTACGAGCAGGTCCTGGACTTCGATGAGCGCGAGGACCTGCCCCGCCCCAACGGCGTGTGGGACATGGGCACCGCCGAGGCCGCCGAGATGGCCAAGCTCGCCGAGACCACCTACCGGGACGTCAACATCGGGCTGGCCAACCAGTTCGCCGTCTACGCCGACAAGGCCGGCTTCGACGTCGAGCGCGTCATCGAGGCCTGCAACTCCCAGCCCTACTCCCACATCCACAAGCCCGGGATCGCCGTGGGCGGCCACTGCATCCCCGTCTACCCGCGCCTGTACCTGTCCACCGACCCCGACGCCTCGGTGGTGCGCACCGCGCGCACCTTCAACGCCACCATGCCCGGCTACGTGGTGGACCGGGCCCAGGAGGTCCTCGGCTCCCTGGAGGGCCTGCACGTGGTGGTCCTGGGAGCCTCCTACCGGGGCGGGGTCAAGGAGACCGCCTTCTCCGGGGTCTTCCCCGCCGTCGAGGCACTGGAGGCCGCCGGCGCCAGGGTCAGCGTCCACGACCCCATGTACACCGACGAGGAGCTGGCCTCCTTCGGCTGGACCCCCTACCACCTGGGCGAGCAGGTCGATGTGGCCATCGTCCAGGCCGACCACGCCGAGTACCGCGAGCTGGCGCCCACCGACCTGCCCGGCCTGCGCCTGCTGCTCGACGGGCGCCGCGCCACCGATCCCGCCGCCTGGAGCGGCGTACCGCGCCTGACCATCGGCGGAGGCCAGTGACCAACGCTCCTGCCCTTGTCCTGGCGGCAACCGCCGCCCTGATCCTCACGCCCGGCTGGCTCCTGGCCCGGGCCTGGGGAGCTCGGGGCACCACGGCTCTAGGGGCTGCCCCAGCCCTGAGCCTGGCGATCCTCGGTCCGGCGACCCTGCTGGCCCAGCGCTCCTCACAGCGCTGGGCCCCCGCGATCCTCCTGACGGGCTGGCCAATGGTTCTGCTTGTGAGCGGAATCGTCACGGGCCTGGTGTGCACCTGGCTGGGGCGCCGTGCCGCAGCCGGGCGGGGGGAGGGCCTGGATCGCCCCGCCATGGGGCGCCGCGACGCCCTGGAGTTTGCTGGAGCCCTGGTACTGGCCGTCGTCCTGACCGCCATCCCGGTGGCGGTCGGCACCAATGGCTGGGACAGCCCCGCACAGGCCTCCGACGGCGTCTTCCACCTGTCCGCCACAGCCTTCGTCCGCCTTACGGGGGACGCATCCTTCCTTGGCGGCCTGGCCCCCATGTACGACGGTATGAGCGTCTACTACCCCACAGGCTGGCACGCCCTGGCCTCCCTGCTGCCCGGGGACGTGGTGACAGGTGCCAATGCGATGGTGGCTGTGTTGGGCGCACTGGTGTGGCCGCTGAGCATGGCGGCCCTCCTGCGCGAGGTGCTGCGGGATACCGGCAGGTCACTGGCCGTGGGCGGCGCGCTGGCCGGCTCGGTCATTGCGCCGCTGCTCATGCTCACCAGCGTGTGGCCCTACGGGCTGTCTGTCGTTGTGCTGCCCGGTGCGCTGGCGCTGCTCGTGCGTGCGGTGCGCCGGGGGAGCGTGGGCGCGGTGCGCCGAGGCTCGGCCTGGATGCTGGCCGGTCTCGGGGCGCTGGGCGTCGTCATGGCCCACGGCACTGGGGTCTTCAACCTCGTCGTCCTGGGGCTTCCCGTCGTGATCATGGGGGGACTCCCGGCTGTGCGCCGTATCTGGGTGCGCGGCGGCCTGGCGCGCGCCGCTCTGGTGCTGGCCCTGGCCGGCTGTCTGGCGGTGGTGGTCGGCGGGGCCTGGTTCATGCGCCGCTCGCTCATCTCGGTCTTCAGCTTCCAGCGGGGGTCTGCCACGATCTGGGAGACGCTGTTCGCCGTCGTTGTCGACCATCCCCTGCTGGCGACCTTCTTCCCCTGGATCCCGGGCAATATCGTGGTGCTCGTCCTGGCTGTCCTGGGTGCCGGGGCCTGGAAGCGCGTGCCGCAGGTGCGCGCCTGGGCGGTGGGCGCCGGTGCATCACTGCTCCTGCTCCTCCTGGCCACCGGGCCGGCCTGGCCCCTGCGGCTACTGGCGGGCCCCTGGTACACCCAGCGCGCCCGCATTATGCCGCTGCTGACCGTGGCGATGCTCGTTCTGGCAGCCATCGGCATCCAGGAGGCGACACGTCGATGGGGTACTAGGGGTGCTGGCGGCCAGGATGACGATGACAAGGCCCGTCGCCTGCCCGCCGCTATGCGCCCACTGCTGGTGCGGGCCCGCAGGGATGTGCCCGTCGCAATCCTGCTGGCGTCCCTTCTGCTGGCGCCGGCCTGGAGGTGGGGGCTGCGCGAGGATCTCCTGGCGGCCATCCACGATCCGGACAGCGTCTCCTACGGCGCCATGCTCTCCGACGGCGAGCTGGAGCTCATCCGCCGCGCCCCGCAGGTGCTGCCCGAGGACGCCGTGGTCCTGGGGGATCCCTCCAACGGAAGCCCCTATCTGTGGAGCGTGTCCGGGGTGCGCGTCATCTACCCCTCCCGGCCCGGGCCGGTCAGCGAGGAGCTGACCTGGTTGGGCAATAACGCCAACCGGATCGAGACCGAGCCGAGGGTCTGCGAGATCCTGCGCCGGCACGGGGCCGCCTACTACTACTCCGACGACGCCCCTGCAGACGGCGTCGTCGGAGGAGCCCGCAAGCCGCTGTGGGGACAGGCGCTGGCAGAGGTGCCGCGCAGTGCGCTCGAGCCCATTGACAGTCAGGGCACGGCGGTCCTGTGGCGCATCACCGCCTGCACCTGACCCCGAGCCCCATCCCTCCCCGCCGAGCCCGACACTTCTCACTGAAGCAGGCGGTAGCACCGTCGGTCTCGGTGAGAACCGTCGGGCTCGGCGGAGGCAGAGAGGCGGAGGAGGACGGGGAGGATTGCAAAAGGATCACCGGCGGTGTCCAGCGCCTCAGCGCCGGGGCCATGGGATAGCCTTCCTATTGTGACCGAATGGGCGATGGCATTGGCACTGGCGGCCCTGCTCCTTATCGCCCTCGTGGCCCCCGGGGCCCTCCTCCTGCGCGCCCTGGGTACCGGCCGCCTTGCCGCCCTGGCCGGAGCGCCGGGGCTCGGCGTCATCGCCATCACCGCCTCCACCGTCCTGCTGGACCGGGCGGGGGTGGACTGGACTCTGGGCACGGCCACCGCCCTGCTCCTGGGTGCCTGCATCCTCGGCGCCGCCGGCGTCCTGCGGCGCCAGGGCCGCCCCCGGCTGGCCGCCGTCGCCGAGCTCTGGGACAACCGGGGGGAGTGGAGGCACTGGGCGCGCCGGGCGCTCAGGGAGCAGTCGATGAACCCCGGGCGGTGGGGGCCCCGTGAGTACTGGCCGGGGATCATCGGCGTGCTGGTGGTGGCCATCCCCCAGACCGTCGTGCTCATCGAGGCCATGGACCGGCCCTCGGCGATCTTCCAGAACCACGACGCGATGTTCCACCTCAACCTCATCGCCGAGATCAGGGCCAACGGCAACGCCTCCCTCCTGACCTCCGCCCACCCGGTCAACGGCGGGGGCTACTACCCCAACCTGTGGCACGCCGTGGCCGCCATCCTGCCCGGCGTCCCCGTCACCACCGGCTTCAACATCGTGCTCATCATGGTCTCCGCGCTCCTGACGCCCCTGGGGTGCATCGCCCTGGTGCGGGCCCTGGGAGGCGGGGCGGTGGCGATGGCCCTCGCGCCCTTCACTGCCACGGTCACCATGTGGTTCCCCGGCCTCATGCTCTACTTCCACGGGCAGGCTCCCACCGCCCTGTCGGTGGCGCTCATCCCCTTCGCCCTGGCCGCCGTCGTGGAGTGGTTCGGCGACCGAGCGCGCCTGGGCACCCTGTGCGCGGCCCTGGCGGCAGTGGCGGGGGTCGGGCTTGCGCATGCGGGCGCCGGGCAGATCCTCATCGTCGTCGGCGCCGTGCTGGGGCTGGTGTGGAGCGGCCAGCTCCTCGCCGCCTGGCGGCGCCTGGGGCTCTGGGCGCGCCTGGCCTCGCCCCTGCCGGCCCTGGCCGGCCTGCTCCTCCTGGCGGTCATGGGCGCCTCGTCGACCCTTCGGTTCATGGGCACCTACTACCGCACCGAGGTGCCCGCGGGCCGGGCCCTGCTCAACGCCCTGACCCTGGCGCCCTTCGCCGAGGTCGGCACTGTCTGGCACCACCTCGTGCTGGCGCTGGCCTCCCTGGTCGGCCTGGGACTGCTCATTGCCAGGCGGCAGTGGACCTTCGTCCTGTGCTGGAGCGTCATCCTCATCCTCGACCTCATCGCCGTGCTGCCCGCGGGCTGGTGGAGCGCCTACGTGGGGGGCTGGTGGCGTGATGAGGCCCGCTTCCGGGCCGTCCTGGCCGTCCTGGCCGGGGTCCTGGCCGCCTACGCCCTGGGCCGCCTGGGCACCTGGTGCCTGGAGGCCCTGCGCCGCGGGAGTCGATCGACGGCGGTGGCAGGGCTCCTGGTGCTCGCGCTCGCGGTGGGCGCCATCGGCCACGGCTCCCTGGAGGATGACTCGCTATGGGCGCGCCGGGCCTACGACGTGGATGACATGATCCACGTCCCCTGGGTGGGTCCGGGGGAGGAGCAGTTCATGGCCTACCTGGAGCGGTCTCTTCCGGATGACGCGGTGGTCTACGGCTACCCCGCCTCCGGCGCCGGGCTGCTGCCCGTCCTCACCGACGTCGAGTCCTTCCACCGGATCAACAGCGTCGGGGGGGACCGCCCGGACAAGCGCTACGTGGGCAGGGCCTTCGACGAGCTGCGCACCGACCCGAAGGTCTGCGCCATCATCAACGAGGTCGGGGGCACGCCCCTGTACTACGAGGACCGCACCGTGGACCCGCGGGAGGTCCGGGGGGAGTTCCCCGGGTACCTCGATGTCGATACCTCGCAGGGCTTCACGCTCCTGGCCACCAACGGGCAGGTGGCCGTCTGGCGCGTCACCGCCTGCGACCCGCTGGCCCAGGCGAGTCAGGCGGGCCTGCTGGACCAGCAGCGGGACGGCTCCTGAGTCGAGGACCGGCTCAGGAGGCGGGGCGGCTCCGGCCTACTGGCCCTGGGCGGCGTACTTGGCCTCGACCTCGGCCTTGAGCGGCCGCCACCAGTCCTCGTTGTCCCGGTACCAGGCGATGGTGGCCTCCAGGCCCGAGCGGAAGTCGGTGTAGCGCGGTGTCCAGCCCAGCTCCTGGACCAGCTTGGAGTTGTCGATGGCGTAGCGCAGGTCGTGGCCGGGGCGGTCGGCCACGTGCTCGTAGTCGTCGGGCTCGCGGCCCATGAGCTCGCAGATGAGCTCGACGACCTCCTTGTTGCTCTTCTCCCCCTCGGCCCCGATGAGGTAGGTCTCCCCGATGCGGCCCTTGTCGATGATCTCCCACACCGCGTCGTTGTGGTCCAGGACGTGGATCCAGTCGCGCACGTTCTGCCCGGCGCCGTAGAGCTTGGGGCGCACGCCGTCGATGAGGTTGGTGATCTGGCGGGGGATGAACTTCTCGATGTGCTGGTAGGGGCCGTAGTTGTTCGAGCAGTTGGAGATGGTGGCCTCCACCCCGAAGGAGCGCACCCAGGCGCGCACCAGCAGGTCCGAGCCGGCCTTGGAGGCGGAGTAGGGGGAGGAGGGGTTGTAGGGGGTGGTGGGGGTGAACTTCGCGGGGTCGTCCAGCTCCAGGTCCCCGTAGACCTCGTCGGTGGACACGTGGTGGAAGCGGACCCCGTGGCGGCGCACGGCCTCTAAGAGGGTGAAGGTGCCCACAAGGTTGGTCTGGATGAAGGGGGAGGGGTCTCGCAGGGAGTTGTCGTTGTGGGACTCCGCGGCGAAGTGGACGACGACGTCGGCCTGGGCCACCAGCGGGTCGACGGTGTCGGCGTCGGCGATATCGCCCACGACCAGCGTCGCACGATCCCCGAGGTCCGCCAGCGATCCCTGGTTGCCCGCGTAGGTGAGCTTGTCCAGGACGGTGACGGTGGCGTCCGGGAGGCGGCGCAGGGTCTGGTGGACGAAGTTGGCGCCGATGAAGCCGGCGCCGCCGGTGATGAGGACGTGCATAGGAGCTGCTCCGATACTGACGAGGTGCGGGCCCGACGAGGCCACTGGCAGACGGCGTCATCATGCCACACGGCCGGCGGCGTGGCCGGGCCCGAGGCGGTCCGCCGCGGGCCCGAGGACGGCGGCGGGGATCGATCCGTGACCATGGGCCCAGGATCGTGACGATTCTGTTGTGCCACCGGAAAAAGTCCGGGATTCCGGGAGAAAGGGGCGGTGGGAGGGTGTGGGGCCCGCGGCGTTCGCTGTCGCGGGGCAGCTCTGGAGTCGATTCTGGTGTTGCGTTCAGGAACTTCTCGGTAATGTGTCACTTACGCCCCAGCGTTCACACACGACACTCTCTGCGCGTGGGACTCATGATCGCGGGGCGCTTCTTCTCCGTATCACTCTTAACCCCTGCCGAAAGGAAACCTATGTCGGCACGACGCTTCCTCGGCGTCGCGGTAGCGATGCCCCTCCTCCTGGTGGGAGCACCACCAGCGGCGATCGCTGAGCCGCAGAGCGCCCAGGACCCCGCACCCGTCCAGATCCTGCCCCTGACGACCCCCTCGGGGGCCGGCACGGAGCTGGGCCGGGGAGGGCTCGACTCCCCCGATGTCGCCTCGCCCGGACCGCAAGACACGCCCTCCCCGCAGGACCGGGGCGATGAGGCTCCGGCGGGCACCTCCGGCGGCATGTCCGTGCGCCCGGGCCTGCCCTCACTGCTGGCCGCCGAGGTGGGGGCCGGGGTGGACCCCGAGGCCGACGCCGTGCTGCTCACCGACCCCCTGGAGGTCGACGACTTCTATGTCGCGGGCTTCACCTGGAGCGGCGGGTCGGGCCCGGCCGAGGACGTCCAGATCTACCTGCGCGTGCGCGAGGGCGGCGCCTGGTCCCCGTGGTTCCTCAATGAGCTGGTCGACGGCGGCCCGGATGAGAGCACCTTCAACGGCACCGCCGAGTTCATCACCGGTGGGGCTGAGGCCGTCCAGGCCTCCGTGGTCGGCAGTGCCGAGTCCCTGCCCGCCGACCTCAAGCTGACCCTCGTGCCCGGCCGGCCCCAGGGCGAGGAGGTACTGGAGGCCTCGCAGCTGGCCACCTCCCAGGCGGAGCCCACGGCCGTGGCCTCCCAGAGCGCCCAGCCCGTCGGCCCTGCGGCCAGTCCCGTGGAGCCGACGACGGCGCCGCAGGCCGCCGAGGCGCCCGAGCAGGCGGCGCCCTCCCCGGCGCCCCAGCACTCCCCGTCGTCTGCGGCCGTCCACGGCTCGGCCTCGCCGGCGGGCGGAATGGGGATCGGCCCGGGGGTGAGCACCGCTCTGGCGGCTACGGTCAGTGGCCTGCCGGTGTCGGTGACCACCCGAGAGCAGTGGGGGGCCAACCCCGCGTACATGTCCTGGAGCCCCACCTATGCCAGCGCCAGCCACGTGGTGGTCCACCACACCGCCGGCACGAACAACTACACCGCCTCCCAGTCGCCCTCCATCGTGCGGGGCATCTACCACTACCACGCCGTCACCCTGGACTGGGGCGACATCGGCTACAACTTCCTCATCGACAAGTACGGCCAGGTCTTCGAGGGCCGCTACGGCTCCACCAGGGCCGCCGCCGGCAAGATGGCGGTGGGCGCGCACGCCCGCGGGGCGAATACGGGCACGATGGGCCTGTCGATGATGGGCGACTACAGCACGGTGGCACCCTCCGCCTCCCAGCTCGATGCGGTGGGGCGGATGGCCGGCTGGTTCCTGGGGCGCGCCGGCGTGAGCGACGCCACCGGGTCGGCGCCCTTCACCATCAAGACCACTGAGAAGTACGCGGCGGGCAGTACGGTGACCCTGCCCCGCATCCTGGGGCACCGGGACGTGGGCTATACCGCCTGCCCCGGCAATGTCGGCTACTCGCGCCTGGGGCAGATCCGCTCCATCGCCCAGTCCCAGATGCATGACGGCTCCCGGTGGGTCAAGGAGGGCGGCGTGTGGCGCCACTACAGCGCCGACGGAGCCAAGTCCACCGGCTGGGTGTCCTACAAGGGGCAGTGGTACTACCTCAATCCCCCCGGTGGGGCGATGGCCACGGGCTGGCAGAAGGTGGGGGGCTCCTGGTACTTCCTGGGCTCTGACGGCGCCATGGCCACGGGCTGGCTGAAGTCCGGCGGGTCGTGGTACTACCTGTCCTCCAGTGGGGCGATGGCCACGGGCTGGCAGAAGATCGGCGGGGCCTGGTACTACCTCCATCCCTCCAGCGGTGCCATGGCCGCGGGCTGGCAGAAGATCGGCGGGTCCTGGTACCTCCTGGGCTCCAGCGGTGCGATGGCCACGGGCTGGCAGAAGGTCGGTGGGGCCTGGTACTACCTGGCCTCCAGTGGGGCGATGACCACGGGCTGGCAGAAGATCAGCGGCACCTGGTACTACCTGAACCCCTCCAATGGTGCGATGGCCACGGGCTGGGCGAAGGTGGGCGGCTCCTGGTACTACCTGTCCTCCAGTGGGGCGATGGCCACCGGCTGGCAGAAGATCAGCGGCACCTGGTACTACCTGAACCCCTCCAGCGGCGCCATGGCCACCGGCACGGTGCGGATCGACGGCGCCTCCCACAGCTTCTCCGGCTCGGGCGCCTGGATCGGTGAGGCCTCGGCGGCCAGGGAGGTCAAGGACGGGTGGAGCCTCGAGGGATCGACCTACACCCTCTACCGGGGCGGCCGGGCCGTGGAGTCCCAGCCTCTGCGCCCGGTGATGGCTGCCCCCACCGCCAGCAAGGACCGGCTCGTCTCGACGATGACCTCGGCCTACGCCGGCTCGGGGCGCTCCTATCCGGCTACTGCTCTGGGGCGGGGAGGTGCCCCGACCGCCAAGGACTTCTTCACCATCGTCTATGAGGAGGCCGTGGCCGAGGGGGTGAGCCCCGAGCTGCTCTTCGCCCAGGTGGTCAAGGAGACCGGCTGGCTGCAGTTCGGCGGGGATGTGAAGGTCAGCCAGTTCAACTTCGGCGGCCTGGGCGCCACCGGGGGAGGTGTGGCGGGCAATCGCTTCCCGAGTGTGCGCGTGGGCCTGCGGGCCCAGGCCCAGCACTTGAGGGCCTACGCGGAGGCCGGGGTGAGTGCCGGCTCCCTGGCGAACCCGGTGGTGGACCCGCGCTTCCAGTACGTGCGCAAGGGGTCGGCCCCCTACATCCAGTACCTCGGTATCCAGGAGAACCCGAACGGTGGTGGCTGGGCGGCATCGCGCCACTACGGCATCGAGCTGGTCAAGCTCATGGACCAGTACTTCGGCTGAGGTGAGGCCGATGTGAGGCCCTCCTTGGTGCGTATGTGATTGCCCCTTGGTTCCCGGAAATCCTCCGGGACCAAGGGGCAATCACCTCGTTGCCCTGGCAGTAGTTGGGGCGCCGGAGGACCATGTGGAGATCTACCCATATGGGTGCCTTGAGCGTCAGATAAGGGGACAGTACTCTTCTCATTGATCATTCGATTACGAGGAGGGGCTCGATGGGGGACATGATCAGCAATCCGCGGAAGAGGGCTCTAGCGCTACTGCGGGCCACTGTGGAGAAAGAGATGGATCCGATGGGGGTTGAGGGTAACTTCGTGGAAATCCCGTCTGGGCCCGTGGTGGATCTGACATCAGCGAGTGGTGGGGTCAATAGTCCTGATACGTGGACCAGCAATCTGGCGGACGCACAGAATGATGCAATGAAGGCGGAAGTGGGTTCGTTGGCAAATGCGTTCTTGGACATTATTTCCGCTATCGACTCTGAACGTTCGGGGATGGAGGATATGGTGGACTCGGAGTCCGATGAGGGTCGGTGGCCGAACGCCTGACCTGCTACTGGTTCTGCTAGAATATTAAACGTATCGATAAAGGTGGCATGATGACGAAGTTGTACATGAACCCCGAGAAGCTGGCTGGGAAGATCGAAGCGATGTGGGCCTTGGCTATGTCGGCGACGGTGGCTAAGAGCCGGATCGATGATCAGAGTGAGCAGTTGCATGATCCAATGAAGGCGGTATCGATCGATGTGCACTTGACGAGCATCCAGACGGCGATCGATGCCGTCAATGCTAGGGCTAGTGACATAGCGAAGTGCAAGAATGTGATCGAGGATCTCAATAGCAATGGAGTGACTGTCGCTGATAGTAGTGGCGGGATCACGGTGGAGATTCCTACTGAGGCAAATGTGACTTCTTCGGAGACCCTGAGCCAGTGGGCTCAGGGTGCGACGGATGCACATGATCTGAAGAACCTTGACAACGGTGGGCGACTTCCGAGTGGCCGCAGTTACGATGACTTGGTGAAGTCGATCGAGGCGAACAAGGAGAACACTACCTATGCGAATGGCCTCGTCGACACTATAGGTCCGGAGAACCTGATCAGGATTTCCCTAGATGTGCGGGAGACTTTTGGTGCGAATATGAGGTATTTTCGGAAGGCTAGTGTTCGCCCAGGGTCGGGGAGCGAGATAGACAAGCTTCTTGGAGTCGCTCTGTCCACTGCGTCTGGAACCTGGAGTGCGGAGAAGTCAGAGATAGTAGCGAATAAGATTGTTAGTTCCGTGGATGAAGAAGGGGAATGGGATAGAATCACCATCCTCAATGCCATACTCGGCGATCATGATGCCAACGGTGATCATGTGAACGATCTGAAGTTCGGCAAGGACTTCCTCGTTTCCCTTGGGAACGGTCTTGAAGAGTTGCCATGGGAAACTATGGCAACTTACTCTAATATTGGCGTTAAGTCTCTGGCGGGAAAAGGAAATTCTGATGTAGTGATCGGCCCTCATCATTTGTCTGGAGTACTCGATGCAATGGGGAATAACCCTGATGCCGCGCTTGATTTCTTGGCTCCGGAAGGATCGATCCCCGACGGAAGCCGTGCAGGCGGGAATATGAATCGGATGCATGAGTTATCGGAGCGGCGTTGGGATAAGAAGGGTTTTGCGGCGCTCACCGCTGCGATCGCTTCAGCCTCGGCTCATCGAGCTAGTGATGATTCGACAATGGCGGCAAGAGCTGATGACTTGGCGGGACACGCCGTTCACTATCTGGTGAAGAATACGGAGGAGGGTCTCTATAGCGACGCGGCGAAGGCAAGGCTCGGTGTTCTTCTTGCGAACTGCGCACCTGAGGTGGAGTCCGTTCTTTGCGGCGCGACAGCTTCGGGAGTGGGTCCACATCCAGAGCAAATTCCGGCGGCATCTTCAGATGATTTCAATACCTTGATCTACCGGGTGATCGACAATGAGGATGCCGCGGGGACGATCAGTGCCGGAATCGCGCAGCATGCGCGATCCGTTGCGAACGCTGATATCGCTGCCAATGCAGGCAATAGGGCGGAGCAGATCGATGGAATCAATGATGCGTATGTTCCGGCCGCTGAGGCTATCGGTGCGCTTGGTGGCATGGCGGACGCCAAGGCAGGAGAAGCCAGGGATGATCATGCTGCGCGGACGGCATCCGCTCAGACGGCGATAGGTGTGTTCACGACGGTGGTTACCGCGGGACTCACTTCCGCAGGCGGATCGGCCGCTACGTTTATGAGATCGCCTGCAGGTGGGGCCGCGACCTCGGTGGCGACAACGCTCCTGTCACCTGTCATTGCGGATATAATGGTCCCTAAAACAGAGTCACCGGAGTCGAAGATGATGAAGTCTGATGCCGATTCTGCTCTCTGGGCGATGGCGGTTCAGAGTGCTGCTAACTCGGGGGACGTTACTGGTGATGACGGTCTGATCAGCCAGGAGGATCTGAAGAAATTCTCTGGTGAGTACTCCTGGATCGTTCGGGATGCGGATGGTACGTATCGCATGGATCTTTCCAGTGCCGACAGTGATGCCTACAACAAGGTGAGGACGTGGACGAGAAGCATGGACGGAACTCCTAACGAGGATATCCATGAGGGGTTGTCAAACGACTTTAATGGCAGTTATTCGCGAGGTGAACAACGGGGATACGAAATTTCCAAGGAGATCGAGAGGTGATGCCTATTAGTTATAGTGCGGCTCAATGGGCCGGGCTCGTACTATTGCTTTCTATTCCTGTGTTGTCCGGTTGTTCGGTGCCCTCATTGGATTCCAGTAACGGGGATGTTGTAGGCGGGGAGTCGGTGTGTGTGAACTGACTTCGGCTAGCGTGGTGGAGGATGTGGTGGGGCGGCAGATAGATTCTTTCGTGTTCTGGGTGAGGAGTCCCGACAGTCATCGTGAGTTAAAATGTTCCGTTACGTTCACACTATCTGATGGCCTGTTCCAGGAAATAGTGTTGACCTATGATTATGACCATTTTGGTGATATCGATGTTGGGGAGCAGGGTACGTTTTCCAGTATTGCGGAGCATCGTAGTGCGGTGCCTGTGTCGGTGGAGGGTGTTGAGGGTCAGGGGGTGACGGTGGATAATAAGGGCAGGGCTGCCTTTGTGTGGTCCTATCCTGATGGTTATGGGGCGTCGGTGGTGGGTGGTCGCCCAGATCCTGATGCTCCGATCAAGCAGGAGGAGCTGGACGTGCTGATCGCCTTGTTTGAGCGTATTGGGCAGAAGATTCCTCAAGTGGCCTCCGGCCCTGATCATCCTGTCACCTCGTACCCCGCCCGTGAGGCCTAGCCGACTGGCTCATAAGTCCGGCTGCCGACCACCCGGGGACCGCCGCCTACGGGCCGGCTGACCACCCGCGGGTCTCCCGGCGCGGTGGCCGGCCGGCGCATGGTGGTAGCGTAGGGCGGGCGCGCCAGACCCCTACTGCGGGGGACGGCGCCGCTCGTCCTGTCCGTCGTCCTCCCGAGCGCCCCGGTCCCTTCACAGCCCCGGCCCGCCCGTCCGGTGTCCGAGCCGGGCGGCTGTCGCGGTGGGCCCCGCTGGGCCTCTCGACCCTCGCGGGCCCCGGGCCCGCTGCGGCACGAGCGCGGTGGTGGGACTGGACCGGCTCCACTCAATCGAAGGATGCGTCTTGGCGATCATCACTGATCTGCGGGAGTCCCGCGAGCTCCTCTACAACCTCACCATGCGCGAGGTCAAGGGCAAGTACAAGCGCACGGCGCTGGGCCAACTGTGGTCCCTGGCCAACCCCATCGCCCTGATGATCGTCTACTCCTTCGTCTTCCGCTTTATCATCAGGGTCCAGCCCGACCCCGGCGACCCCTCGGGGCTCAACGTCTTCGCCCTGTGGCTCATGTGCGCCCTGCTGCCCTGGTCCTTCTTCGCCAACGTCGTCAACGGCGGCATGGGAACCCTCGTGGGCAACGAGAACCTCATCAAGAAGGTCTACTTCCCCCGCTCCGCCCTCCTGGTGTCCAACTCCCTGTCCTGGCTCTACTCCTGGAGCATCGAGATGATCGTGCTCGTCCTGGTGGTGGCGCTGCTGGGCGGGGTGCCCTACCTCTACATCCTGCCGGCCATGGCCCTCATGATCCTGCTGACCCTCTTCGCCACCGGGGTCGCCATGATGCTGTCCATCGCCAACGTCTACTTCCGCGACACCCAGTACCTCGTGGGCATCCTCTTCCAGATCTGGTTCTACGCCAACCCGATCGTCTACCCCGCCTCCATGGTGCGCAAGGTCTCGGACTCCCTGGGCTCCTTCCACGGCATCACCGTCATCCGCCTCTACGAGCTCAACCCCTTCTACCACTTCATCGAGGCCTTCAGGAACCTGCTCTACGACAACCGGCTCCCCGACGCCAGCACCAGCCTCATCGTGCTGGCCCTGTCCCTGGGGGCCTTCCTCATCGGCTGGCGGGTCTTCGACCGCCACCAGTCGCGACTCGCGGAGGTGCTGTGATGACCCAGCCGGCGATCACCATCAGGGGCGTGGCCAAGACCTTCCGCGTCAACAAGGAGCGCAACAACACCCTGAAATCCGCGCTGCTGCGGCGCGGGCGTTCACGGCACACCGAGTTCCAGGCCCTCAAGGGCATTGACCTGGACATCCCCCAGGGCTCCACCTTCGCCCTCGTGGGGGACAACGGCTCGGGCAAGTCCACCCTGCTCAAGTGCCTGGCGCGGATCCTCGTGCCCGACGCCGGCACCATCACCCGCCACGGCCGCATCGCCGCCATGCTCGAGGTCGGCTCCGGCTTCCACCCCGAGCTCTCCGGGCGCGACAACGTCTACCTCAACGGCTCCATCCTGGGCATGTCCCGCCGCGAGGTCGACGCCAAGTTCGACCAGATCGTCGACTTCTCCGGCGTGGAGGACTTCATCGACCAGCCCGTGAAGAACTACTCCTCGGGCATGTACGTGCGCCTGGGCTTCTCCGTGGCCATCCACACCGAGCCCGAGATCATGCTCGTCGACGAGATCCTCGCCGTGGGCGACGCCTCCTTCCAGGACAAGTGCGCCCAGAAGTTCGCCGAGTTCCGCCGCGACGGGCGCACCGTCGTCGTCGTGTCCCACTCCCTGCCCCAGCTGCGCGAGATGGCCGACCACGCCGCCTACCTCGACCACGGCGAGCTGCGCGCCTACGGGGCCGCCGAGGTCGTCCTGGAGCAGTACGCCGACGCCGCCCGCACCAACATCCGCACCGACGACAGCGGGCGGGTGCGCTGGGGCACCGGCGAGGCCCTGGTCGAGCAGGTGGAGATCCTCGGCCCCCACGGGCCGGTGGGCGAGGAGGGCCTGCGCAGCGGCGAGCCCACCACCCTGCGCATCCACTACAGCGCCCGCTCGCCGATCCCCGACCCCAACCTCGGCATCACCCTGGACACCTCCGAGGGGGAGAACCTGTGGGCCTGCTTCTCCCGGGACCAGGGGGCGCGCCTGGAGGCCCTGGAGGGCCGCGGGCACGTGGACATCACCATCCCCGCCCTGCCCCTCCAGCGCGGCCTCTACCGGATCCACGCCGGCATCGTGGGCACCGGGGCCGACGACGTCGTCGACTTCGTGCGCGACATCGCCTGGCTCCACGTGGGCCACGGCACCGGCCTGGACTCCGGGGGGCCGGTGGCCATGTCCGGGCAGTGGCAGGCGCCGGAGCCCGCCCGGGCGCAGGCACCCCAGCAGGAGCAGGTACAGGAGGGCACACAGTCATGACCGAGCACAGCAGCGCCGCAGCGGCGCCCCAGGAGGGCTCCGCGCCCGCCGCCACCAGCGCAGCCCCGGCCGGCGCCGCCCCCCGGCGCATCCTCGTGGTCACCCTGGACACCCTGGGGGAGAGGATGGCGGGCCCGGCCATCCGCGCCTGGGAGATCTCCGCCCGCTTGGCCGCCGAGGGCCACCGGGTGCGCCTGGTGACCTTCGCCGAGTGCCAGCGCCGCTCCGAGAGCTTCCTGGTGGCGCGCACCAGCGTGGAGACCTTCCGCCGCGAGGTCGAGAGCGCCGACGTCGTCATCATCCAGGGCTACATCGCCGCCACCTTCCCCTGGCTGCGGGAGGTCGAGCAGAAGATCGTCGTCGACCTCTACGACCCCTTCCACCTGGAGTCCCTGGAGGTGGAGAAGTACCAGCCCCTGGAGGACCGCGACGCTGCCCTGGCCCGGGCACTGGCCGAGTTGGGCGCCCAGGTCTCGCGCGGGGACTACTTCGTCTGCGCCTCGGACAAGCAGCGCGACCTGTGGCTGGGCCACCTGGCAGCCGCCGGGCGCATCAACCCCGTCACCTACGACGCCGACCCCTCCCTGCGCAGCCTCATCGACGTCGTGCCCTTCGGCACCTCCGACGAGGCCCCCACCCAGACCCACCACCCCATCAAGGGCACCATCCCCGGCATCGCCCAGGACGACCCGGTCATCATCTGGGGCGGCGGCGTCTACAACTGGTTCGACCCGCTCAGCGTCGTGCGCGCCATCGACATCGTGCGGGCCACCGTGCCCAACGTGCGCCTGTTCTTCCTGGGTATGAAGCACCCCAACCCCGACGTGCCCGAGATGGACATGGCCCTGCGCACCCGCCAGGAGGCCGACCGCCTGGGCCTGACCGGCACCACCGTCTTCTTCCACGAGGACTGGGTGGTCTACGAGGACCGCATCAACTACCTCATGGACGCCGACATCGGCATCTCCACCCACTTCGACCACATCGAGACGGCCTTCTCCTTCCGCACCCGCATCCTGGACTACCTGTGGGCGGGCCTGCCCATCGTGTGCTCGGCCGGGGACTCCTTCGGCACCCTCGTGGAGCGCCAGGGCCTGGGCGCCACCGTCCCGGTGGAGGACACCGAGGCCCTGGCCAGCGCCATCATCGAGATCCTCACCGATGAGGCCCACGCCGAGCAGATCCGGGGCCGGGTCGCCGAGGCCGCCGAGGCCTTCCGCTGGCGCCGCAGCCTGGCGCCACTGGTGGACTACTGCGCCGACCCCCAGCGCGCCGCCGACCACGATTGCCTCGCCGAGGCGGCAGGGACGGCCGGCCTGTCCCTGGTCGCCGCCGCCCGCCGCGACCTGAGGGCCGCCGTGCGCGTCCTGCGCACCCGCGGCGTCAAGGGCGTGGCCGACAAGATCACCTGGCGCCTGGCCAGGTACCGCCGATGAGCGCCGCGCCCCCGGCCGGCCCCGCCAACGCGGTGGCCGCCGTCGTGATCACCTACCACCCCGACGCCGCCGCCCCCGCCCTCATCGAGGAGCTGGCCCGCCAGTGCCAGTGGGTGGTCGTCGTCGACAACGGCTCCACCGGCGCCGAGACGGAGCCCATCGGGCGCGCCTGTGAGCGCACCGGCGCCCAGCTGGTCGCCAACGGCGAGAACCTGGGCATCGCCGCCGCCCAGAACATCGGGATCGCCCGGGCGCGCGACCTGGGCGCACGCTGGGTCCTGCTCTCCGACGACGACTCCGAGCCCCGCCCCGGGATGGTCGTCTCCCTCCTGGAGGCCTTCGCCGCCGGCTCTCACTCCAGCCCCTCAGGGACCCCCAAGCCCCGGCCCACCGCCGCCGTGGGGCCCCTGGTGGGGGAGGAGCGCGAGGGCCGCGACCAGCTCGTCTACGTCCCCCGCCGCTGGGGGCCGCGCCGCGCCACCCCCCAGGAGCTGGACCAGCCCCTGCTGAGCGTCGCCTTCCTGGTGGCCTCGGGCTGCCTCATCTCCATGGAGGCCCTGGACCGCGTGGGGGGCATGAACGAGGACCTCTTCATCGACCACGTGGACCTGGAGTGGGGGCTGCGGGCGCGCCGCGAGGGCTACGAGCTCTACGTGGCCACGCGCACCACCATGGCCCACTCTTTGGGCGACTCCGTGGTGCGCCTGCCCGGGCGCGCCCAGCCCATCCACGTGCACGCTCCGGTGCGCAACTACTACCTGGCGCGCAACACCATCGCGCTCATCGGCTCGGGCCTGCTGCCCATGGCCTGGCGGGTGGGCTACCTGGTGTGGATGGCCAAGTACGCGGCCTTCAACGCCCTGCTGGCCCCACCGCGCCGTCAGCGCGCCCGGGCCCTGGCCCAGGGCATCGCCCACGGCCTGCGCGGCCGCCTGGGCCCCCGGCCCTCTTAAGGGCGCCCGGAATGCGAGTTCGGGGTGCAGAATGCGATGGCCCTGCAGTCGCATTCTGCACCCCGAACTCGCATTGTGGAGGAGCGGGCCCTCATATCGCCGCGGGCCGCGGCTACCCGCGCAGGCGCCGGGCCACTTTCTGGCGGGCGCGGCGCAGCACCGGTCCCGCACCCTCCGTGCGCGCCATGGCCACGGCTCGGCGCGCCAGGCGCTTGGCCCGGTCCGTGGAGGTGGGGGCCACCAGGTGGCGAGGGGCCACGTCGGGGCCGTAGGGGTCGAGCTCCACAGGGATGGGCGAGGCGGGCTCGGGGTCGGAGACAGGCTCCCAGGCAGAGTCGCCGCGGTGGCCCTCCAGGCGCACCCTGATGGCCGCCCGGGCCAGCAGCTCGCGGTAGACGCGGCCCTGGAGGAAGGGCGAGAAGCGCAGCAGCGCCTCGCGCCTGGCCATCGCGCCCATGCGGGTGCGCAGGGACACCGAGGTCACCAGCGCCTCCAGCGCCTCCTCCCACTCGGCCGTCGTGGAGGCCAGCATGCCGGTGCGGCCCGGCTCGATGACCTCCCGGAAGGGCTGGGTGGGGCTGGCGATGGTGGGGCGCGAGACCAGGGCCGCCTCCAGCCACTTGATCGCCGACTTGGCCTCATTGAAGATCGAGTCCCCGGTCAGGGGCGCCAGGCAGATGTCGGTGCGGCGCAGCAGGGTGGGCAGCTCCAGCCAGGAGGTGAAGGGCATGCGCGAGACCCGGTCCCCGAACTCGGCCAGGGCCCGGGTGGGCTTGAGGTGCCCGCCCAGGGTCAGGCGCACTCGGGGGTGGCGGCGCATGACGGCGATGACGGCCGGCTCAACGGCGGCCCAGTCGGCGTCATGGGTCGTCGTGCCCGAGAAGTAGCCGATGGTGACGCTGCCCCTCTCCTCGCTCGCCGCCGTGGCCGACGGGCCGGCGGCCTGCTGGGCGCCGTCGGCACCCTGCGCCGAGCCCTCGCCCGGGGCACTGGTGCCTGACGGCGCAGTGGGCTCGGTGCGCACCGCCGTGTCCGAGGCCCGCGCCAGGGGGATGCCCACCCCGTTGGAGAAGCGGTAGGAGGGCATGCCGGTCAGCCGGGTGGCCTCCTGGCACAGCGTCTGGGTCGAGCCCACGAAGCCGTCGCAGGCCTCCATGGTGGTGCGGTAGCGGTCCACGCCGTGCCACCACAGGTCCTGCTCGGCCGCGGACAGGGAGGCCAGGCCATCGAGGCGGCCGCGCAGGGTGGAGTCGAAGATGAGGTCGTCGACGTCGAACAGGACGGGGACCGGCTCGGGGCGGGCCTTGAGCTCCTCGATGATCCCCAGGATGCGGTCGGTGGCCGGCACGCGGTAGAGGACCACGGCGTCGGCCTCGTGGATGTCCTGGGACAGGCGCGGGTCGGAGTAGTGGCGCACCGTGACCTCGTGGCCGTGCAGGGCCAGGGCCTCGGCGGGCAGGTAGCAGCGGTAGCGCAGGGGGGCGCCGTCGATGCCCACGATGAACAGGATGCGGTGGAGCAGCTGGGCCTGCGCTGCCAGGATGTCGGGCTGCTCGCCGGCGGGCTCCAGCAGCATGGGGCTGGAGGGATCGGTGCCCCGGTCCTGGGCGAGCCCGTCATAGATCCCCAGCAGCTCGGCGCCCTGCTGGGACAGGGAGCGGATCGGGGAGGCCGAGCCCTGGCCGGTCAGGGTCCGGGCGGCGGCGGGGTCGTCGGCCAGGCACTGGAGGACCTCGGCCAGGGCGCCGGGCTCCCCGGCGGGCACCACATGCCCGTTGACGCCCTCGGCCACGGCCTCCTCAGGCCCCAGGGTGTCGGTGCACACCACGGCCAGGCCCGCGGCCAGGGCCTCGCGGGTGAGGATCGAGTGGGACTCGCGCATCACCGAGGGCAGCACCAGCACGTCATGGTCCTCCAGGACGCTCAGGAGCTCCTCGGGCTTGAAGGCCTCGCGGGCGTGGAACCACGAGGGCATGCCCTTGGCGGCCGCCGCCCCCACCCCGTAGGCATCCAGGCTCAGCCCCTCGCGCTGCCCGATGCTGCGTGCCGCCTGAGTCAGGATGTGGAAGCCCTTCATCTCCTGCTCCCCCCCGGCGTACATGAGCCGCAGGGGGCCCTGTCCGGTGCGCGCCCGGGGGGTGGTTCCCAGCCGGGCGAGCTGGTCATCGGGAAGGCCGTTCTCGTTGACGCGCAGGCGATCGGGGTCCACCCCGTTGGCCGCGAAGACCCGGGCGGCGGAGGCCGAGGGCGCCAGGACCAGGTCGGCGCTGTGCAGGGCCCGGCGCAGCCGGGCGCCGCGCCCGCGCAGCTGGGGGGCGGAGTCGCAGTCGCAGGAGCCGCACTCGCTGACCAGGGAGCAGGGCCGCATGTCGTGGTCCACCAGGAACTGGCGGGAGCCGAACCACCAGAAGTCGTGCATCGTGAGGACCACCCTCGCCCCGAAGCGGTGTGCGGCCTCCACCAGGCCCACCCCCAGGGTCTGCAGGGAGTGGATGTGCACGACGTCGGGGCGCACCTGCTCCAGCCAGGCGGCGAAGGCCTGGGCGGCCCCGGGGTTGTCGAAGTTGAGCGGGTCGCTCCAGGCCGTCCACGGCGTGGTCACCAGCCAGGTGACCTCCACCCCGTGGCCGTCGGCCTGCGTCCAGGTCTCCAGGGGGGTGCGCGAGTCGTCCAGGTATCCGGCGTAGACGTGGGACTCGTGCCCGGCGGCCGCCACGAGGCGCGCGATGCGCTGGGGCACCAGGGTCCCTCCCGAGACGAAGTTCGGCGGGTAGTGGGCAGAGACCTGGGCAATCCTCATGGGCCTCATGGTACCGATGTTCCTCCGGCCCCCAGGCAGGGCCCTATGCTGGGCACATGAGCAGCCAGGAGTCCTCCCACACCCAGTCCCGGGCGCAGGCGGCCCCCGACGCCGGTGAGGCCGGCGGGCCCCAGGCCGATGGGGAGCGCGCCCCGCAGACCGGCCTCGCCGACGGTGAGGCGCAGCCCGGCCGTGCCGCCTCCCCGCCGTCGGAGCAGCCCGGGCAGGCCGACTCCGAGCTGGCCGCCATCTCGATGAGGGCGCTGTCCCTGCGCTGCGATGAGCTCCAGGCCCAGGTGACCTCCCTGTCCTCGGCGGCGGCGATCCGGGCCGACATCATCGAGGAGCAGATCGCCCACATCGGTGATCTGGAGCGCCACCTTAAGGCCGTGGACGCCCTGGTCGCCGAGCTCCAGCGCCAGCTGGGCCAGGGCGCCGGCCCGGTGGGGCCCTCGGCCGCAAGCCTGCGTAGCCGGGCCTACTGGGGCCTGCGGCGCCGCGCGGGCGGAGCGGTACGGAGGCTCCTGCGATGAGCGCCGCCAGTCCCGCCGCCAGCACCGGCCCGGGCCGCGCCGGCAGCGAGGAGACCACCACACCGGTCACCCCCGCCACGCCGGTGACCGCGGCAACCCCCGAGGATGTGGGAGCCCCCGAGACCGCTGGAGTGCTCGAGAATGCCGGCGCCCCGGGCCCGCAGGCGCCCACCGGGCAGGAGGCCCCCCGCGGCGTCGCGGTCCTCGTCCTGGACGGGGCCCCCCAGGAGGTCGAGGCGACCACCGCCAGTACCCGCGTGGTGTCCTCGCCCGCCGACGAGCTGCATGTGTGCACCACCTGGGGGCAGGGCGCCCGGCGCACCGAGGCCCCCTACGCCCTGCTGCTGCGGGCCGGGGACCGCCTGGAGCCCGGCAGCCTGCGCGCCCTGGAGGGCTTCGCCCGGGCGCGCTCGGCCCAGGTCCTCACCGCCGACCGCATCGAGCAGGGCAGTATCCGCCGCTGCCCGCGCTTCTCCCTGCGCCTGCTGGAGCAGCTGCCCTATGCGGGGCGCGCCCTGCTGGTGAGCACCGAGCTGCTGCGCGAGGTCACCGGCTCGGGGCAGGAGCCCTCCTCCGCCCCGAGTGAGGGCGGCGCGCCCGAGGCACTGGGCGGTGCCACCGAGTGGGACCTCCAGTTGCGGCTGGTCGATGCCGCCGGCGTCGTCGAGCACTGCCCGGTGGTGGCCGTCAACCAGGCGAGCCCGGTGCGGGCCGGCACCCTGGCCGACCGCCTGGCCGCAGTCCGCCGCCACTTGGAGCGCCAGGGCCGCAGCGGCGAGACCGTGCGCCCCGGGCCCACGGGCCTGCCCCGGGTCCTTCCCCGCCGGCCGCGCGAGCACCGGGTCTCGGTGGTCGTGCCCACCGCCTTCACCCGCAGGGACCTGGCCGACGCCGGACCTCGCGTCCTGGTCGAGGCCCTGGTGGCCGCCCTGGACCAGACCACCGGGGGCGTGGACTGCGAGATCGTCCTCGTCGTCGATGAGGCCGCCCCCGAGGCGGCCATCGAGGCCTGCCGGGCCCTGTGGCACGGGCCCCTGCGCGTGGCGCGCACCCGTGGGGGGTTCAACTTCTCCCGGGCCATCAACGCCGGCGTGGCCGAGGCCCGCGGCGACGTCGTCCTGCTGCTCAACGACGATATCGAGCCCGTGCGCCCCGGCTGGATCCAGGACATGCTCGCCGCCCTCGACCTGCCGGGCGTGGGGGCCGTGGGGGCCCGCCTGCTCTTCGACGACGGGGGCATCCAGCACCTGGGCGTGGTCTGCCCGCCCACGATCCTGCCCACCCACCCCCGGCTCCACGAGCCCGACGACCCCACCGACCCCCTGGCGCAGGCCGATGTGGAGTACCTGGCGGTCACGGGCGCCTGCCTCATGTACCGTCGCGCCGACCACGAGGCCGTGGACGGGTGGAACGAGGACCTCCCGCTGAACTTCAACGACACCGACTTCTGCCTGCGCCTGGCCGGCCGGGGGACGGCCATCGTCTGCGTCAACAGCGTGCGCCTGGTGCACCGGGAGTCCTCCACCCGCCAGGCCCGGACCCTGGACTCCGAGGCCGCCGCGCTGGCCCCCTGGGTGGATTTCATGGCCACCGACCCCCACATCGAGTACTGGGGGTGAGCGGGGCCCGGTGGTGGCCGCGCGGGGTGGCGATCGTGTCCCGGACAGGCGCTATGATCGCCGGGCCGCGTCAGTTCCCGCCACGACCCCCGTGACAAACATGTCGGGAAATCCTGAAGATCCTCGATAGGAGCGCCCATGACCGTCCAGACCGCCAAGCCCCTGGGCATCGAGACCACACCGATCCCGGGGTTCCTGCGGATCGACCTGACCGTCCATGGGGACAACCGGGGCTGGTTCAAGGAGAACTGGCAGCGCGAGAAGATGCTCGCCCTGGGCCTGCCCGACTTCGGCCCGGTGCAGAACAACATCTCCTTCAACGATGAGACGGGCGTGACCCGCGGTATCCACGCCGAGCCCTGGGACAAGTACGTCTCGGTGGCCACCGGCCGGGTTTTCGGGGCCTGGGTGGACCTGCGCGAGGGGGAGACCTTCGGGGCGGTCTACACCTGTGAGATCGACCCCTCCGTGGCCGTCTACGTGCCCAAGGGCGTGGGCAACGCCTACCAGACCCTGGAGCCGGGCACCGCCTACACCTACCTGGTCAATGACCACTGGTCCCCCGAGGCCCAGTACACCTTCCTCAACCTGGCCGACGAGACCGTGGCCGTGCCCTGGCCCATCCCGTTGAGCGAGGCGATCCTGTCCGACAAGGACCGCGCCCACCCGCGTCTGGAGGCGGTCACCCCCTTCCCCGCGGCCCCGACGTCGTCTGCTGCCCCTGATGCCCCGACGGCGCCCGCGGGCCGCAGGGTGCTGGTCACCGGAGCCAACGGCCAGCTGGGCCGCGAGCTCATGACCCGCCTGCCCCAGGCGGGCTTCACGGCCACCGGTGTGGACCTGCCCGAGGTGGACATCTCGGATGCCGCCGCCATGGAGGCCACCGACTGGGGCGCCTACGACATCATCATCAACGCCGCCGCCTGGACCAATGTCGACGGCGCCGAGACCCCCGAGGGGCGGCGCCTGTCCTGGCGGGCCAACGCCACCGGCCCGGCCAACCTCGCCCGCGCCGCCGCCCGCCACAGCCTGACCCTGGTGCACATCTCCAGCGAGTACACCTTCGACGGCACCGCCGAGATCCACACCGAGGACGAGGACCCCAGCCCGCTGGGCGTCTACGGCCAGTCCAAGGCCGGGGGCGACGCCGCCGTGGCCTCGGCCCCCCGCCACTACCTCGTGCGCACCTCCTGGGTGGTGGGCGAGGGCAAGAACTTCGTGCGCACCATGGCCTCCCTGGCCGAGCGTGGGGTGGAGCCCAAGGTCGTGGCCGACCAGGTCGGGCGCCTGACCTTCACCGCGGACCTCGCCGAGGGCATCGTCCACCTGCTGAGCACCGGCGCCCCCTGGGGCACCTACAACCTCTCCGGCGAGGGCGAGGTGGTCTCCTGGGCCGATGTGGCCAAGCGCGTCTACGAGCTGACCGGGCACAGCCCCGAGTCGGTCACCCCGATCACCACCGAGGAGTACTTCGCCGGCCAGGAGGTGGCCCCCCGCCCCCTGTGCTCCACCCTGGACCTGTCCAAGATCAAGGCCACCGGCTTCACCCCCGCCGACTCCATGCGCCGACTGGAGGACTACGTCTCCTCCCTCGTCCAGAAGGCCGGGGACCGTGACTGAGAGCCCTGAGAACCCCGAGACCACCGAGAGTCCTGAGAGCACTGTGCACGATTCCGCCACCGCCACCGCAGAGCCGTCCTCCACGGCCGATTCCCCCGGGCCCGCCCGCACCGCGCTGCGCCGGCTCGCCGCCACGCACGGCCCTCAGCACCGCTCCGGCCGGCGCTCCGACCGCCGTCGGGCGGGCTCCCGGTGGGCCCTGGGACTGGTGCTGGCCGCCGCGGTCCTGGCCACGGGCCTGAGCTGGGTGGTGGCCTCCCCGGTGGGCGGGTCCCCCGACGACGACTTCCACCTGGGGAGCATCTGGTGCCCGCGGCCGGTGTCCTCCTCGGGCTGCGCCACGCGCGAGCACAACGGGGAGGTCCAGGTACTGGTGCCCTCGCGCGTCTCGGAGACCGCCCGCTGCTACGCCTTCCACGACGACGTTCCCGCCTCCTGCCAGGGCGCGGTGCCCGAGGACAGCGAGATCTACTCGCGCCGCTACGACGACGGCAACTACCCCAAGGGCTACTACCGCTTCCACCACCTGCTCATCGGCGACGACGTCGATACCTCGGCGCTGACGATGCGGGCGGTCAACCTGCTCATCGCCGTGGGCCTGCTGGGCGCCATCGGTGGCGCCATGCCCGCGCGGCTGCGCGAGCAGTACAGCCTGGCGATCATCCTGGCCTGGATGCCCATGGGCCTCTACCTCGTGGCCTCGAACAACCCCAGTTCCTGGGCGCTGACCGGCGTGCTGGGCTACGCCGCGGGCATGTACGGCTCGCTGCGCAGCCGGGGCCGACGGCGCTGGGTGCTGCTGGGCCTGGCCCTGGTGGGCGCCCTCCTGGCCTGCGCCTGCCGTGGTGATTCCGCCTTCTACCTGCTCGTGGTCTCCCTGGCGCTGTTCATCGGCCTGAGGTGGCGCCGCCGGGTGCTCCTGCAGGCCGCGGTGGCGGCCGTGGTCAGCGCTATCGGCGCCTGGATGATGCTCGGCTCGGGGCAGTCCCAGGCGGTGGTCTCCTCCGAGCCCACCAGTGCGCTGTCGAACGGCACGCGCCTGAAGCTCATCATCCTGACCATCCCCGAGTACTTCGGGGGCTTCTACGGGGGCGACCGCTGGGGCGCGGGCTGGTTCGACGTGCCCTTCGACGGGCCGATCGCCGTCATGGCCCTGGGCCTGGCGGGCATCGCCCTGTTCATCGGTGCCCGCACCGTGGGCTGGAGGAAGCTGCTGTCGGCTGGGGTCCTGGCCGGCGCGCTGGTCTGCCTGCCCGCCGCGCTGTCCTACACGCAGGGCTTCGAGTCGAACTACGAGCTCCAGCCCCGCTACCTCCTGCCGCTGCTGGCCCCCTTCCTCCTTGTGTGGCTGCGCCAGCGCAGCGGGGAGCGGATCCTGTCCACCCCGCAGGCGGTGCTCATCGTGGGCCTGTCCTGCCTGGCTCACGCCTACGCCCTGCACCGCATCCTGCTGCGCTACACCCACGGCCTGGTGAACCTGGGCAAGGATGCCGCCGGATGGCTGCCCATCAACCTGGACTTCCAGCCCCAGTGGTGGTGGGACATCCCGATCTCGCCCATGGGAGTCTGGGCGATCGGCTCCCTCATGTACGCGGTGGCGCTCATCTGCGCCCTCCTGCTCGCCCGCGGCCTCGACGCCCATGGCCAGGAGGAGCCGGTGGAGCCCGCCGACCCGCGCGGTGGCGGCGGTGAGGGCCGGCAGGCCGGGGCGCGGGCAGTGGACGCCTCGGCTGCGGGCGACCCGGTGGTGGGCGGCGGTGCCGCGGCTGCGGTTGCCGCTGGAACCCAGGACCCCGGCTCCCGTGAGGAGGGGGCGGAGGAGGCCGGTGCCGGTGGCAGCGTGTCTGGTCCGATCACCTCGTCTGAAGGTGCCGAGGGCAGTCCTGATCCTGGTACCGGGGCCGCTCCGGCAGCCTCATCCGAGCCGGTTGAGTTCTCCGAGGGCGCACCGGGGCAGGACTCGCCGCCCCAGGGCGGCCGCCTGGCGGAGGACGAGGCCCGCCCGGTGGAGCCGGGGGAGTGGGCGGATATCGAGCCGCAATGGGACCCGATGGTCATCGACCCCACGACCGCCGACTCGGGGCCCGCCTCCGTCAGCTCGGCGGCCTGCGCGGCCGGCGCCGCCGGGTAGGCCGCGCGCCGAATCGTCCCGATATCCCCGAGCGACGCGATGTCGCCCCTCCAGACGCGGATTGACCGGCTCTGGAGGGGCGAATCCGCGTCTTGAAGGGCGAATCCGCGAGGCAGGGGTCAGGATGAAGCGTCGGGTCCGGGCCCGGCGGGGCTCATCCGGGCTCAGCGGGCGCCGTCGAGGACCTCCTGGGCGATCCGGCTGTACTGCTGGGCCCGTACCGGCCAGGTCCAGGGGGTGATGAGATCGGGGACGGCGGAAGGGGGCGGGGCGGCCAGGAACTCGCGCAGGGTGGCCACCAGTGAGGTCGTCGTGCGCTCGGGGCAGATCGCCACCGGCGCCCCCGACTCGCGCAGCAGCTGCGCACCGGGCACCTCGAAGGTCACCACCCGGCCGCCCTCGGCGATCGCCTCCAGCAGCGTGGTCTGGAAGCCCTCGGACAGGACCGTCGGGTTGACCAGGGTCGCCCCGTCCAGGCGCTCGCGCACCTGGGCGGCGGGCACCCTCCCGGGGATATCGACAACGCCCTCCAGCCCCAGGTCCTTCGCCCGCCGGCGCGCCAGGGCCAGATCGGCGCCGTCGCCCAGCAGCTCCCCGTCCACCTCCAGCCCACCCCTGCGCAGCGCGGCCACCGCCTCCAGGAAGGTGTCCCAGCCCTTGCCGTCAACGACCCGCCCCACGAAGACCAGATGGGCGGGCCGGTCGCCGTGCACCACGCCCGCCACCGGCGGAGTGATCGCGTTGTAGAACACCTCCGCCCCCACCCCACTC